>JAISJN010000015.1 GCA_031261505.1 Clostridioides sp.
TCGATGAGTAGCAAAGCTAGAATGAAATGAAAAAAGAAAATCTAGATAGGGTTATAAGGTTCGTGTTTTTCAAGACGATTTCCTATTGAATTTTATAACTCTATTATACAAGTGGGGGACATTTATATCAAAGTTATATAAGTAAAAAACGGCTTTGCGAGTTTGAACCATACATCTAGTTTAGGTTGAACTCGTAAAGCCGAATTAGTTAATTACACAAGATAATCTAATTTACTCAAGTATCAAATCGTATTCAGAAGAATCGGTTTTGACGATCTTAGCTCCAATAGCACTTGCAAAATCAGAACCACGGTAGGCGAATATTCCCTTAGCTACAGCCAAATCCATAAACGCCTTTATTTCAGATTCTTCTATATCAGTTCTCGGGTTGTACACATTTACTGAAGTAGTAACATCAGCATCAGTCTTAAAACGCATTACTAATTTTCTTTCAACTTCCATAATATTACCTCCCTAAGTTTAAAATAATTATTTTTCTGTTAGAATTGAATTATCAACCCTAGCTATCTCTAAAAGTTCATTTTCCTGAAGGTCTATAAGAGATTTCACGACCTCTAAGATATCATCGTTGATTGCATCGGATTTCAGTATACTAAAGGTTCTAGTCTTCTTGATGAGTTCCCCGTTGTCATCTACTCCACAGTCCATAGTAAGTTTTAGAGTAGATCCGTTCTTGATTATTTCGACCATAATATTACCCCCTGAAAAAAAGTATTTTACAAAATTATCGTGTGCACATTTAACTTTGTAACTACAGTTTACATCGAAAAATCACTCTATAAAACTCGAAAAGTTGCAAAAATAAATTAGGTCGAAAACTTGTGTGGAAAAATGAAGGCAATTTGTCAGTTTATAAAAAAAATGTAAGAATAGACTTTATTTTTAAGATATTATGTATTAATATATATGTATACTGTATACAATTCAATTGACTAACACTTACTCTGGAATGACTTTAAAAATAATTATATTTAAGGAGGGAAGGGCATGTGTAAAAAACATATTACATATGTAAACGATAGATATTTGGAAGTGACGGTTGAACAAGAAAATTTATTATATATTATCGGATATTACGCATTTATGGATGCGGTGGACTACTGTCCTGGTTTTGCTATAAAGATACCAACAAAGAAAAATTTATTGAAAGCCGAAAGAGACATGGAGATACGTAAGATGTATCTCAGTGGCGAAGATATTCGAGTGATATGTAAGCAATTTGGCATCACGGACACAACATGTAGAAAAGCAATTAAAAGAGCTGAGAAATTAGAAGTAGAATGTAAACTTGCCAAAGAAAAGAGCGAAATGAATTCAGAAGACAATATCGAAGAGGAATAAGAAAAAAACAAAAAAATCGACTAATCTATCCTACATAAATATTATAATATAATCAAAAATTAGATTATAATAAAAGTTATTCCAGAAAAAGGGTTCAAAAATATTGCAATTGGATACAGTATACGGTATTATAAGAACGTGAAGAAATACGTTAATATCGGTGATTTAAAAAGAAAGAGATGTAATAATCATATTGTTGGGAGGAATTCATATAATGAATACGAAAAGAAATTTAGCAATGGTAATGGCAGCTGCAACGGTTGTGACTTCAGTTGCACCAGTTTTTGCAGCAGAGGTTGAATCGTTAGACGGACAAACTGTAGGTGTAAAAGACAGTGCGAAATTAGAACAATTAAAGAAAGAGGTACAGGCTTTACTTAGTAAGAAGTACACAGCAAATAAAGATTTATTGAGTGATGATACTTTAGCTGGTACAAAAGTATTTAATGTTAAGATTCAATTAAATAATGATGCAGAGACACCTATATCAAACATAAGTGAGCTTAACGCTATGCTTCTTAAATTAGAAGAATCAGATGATAAGGTGAATATTTCAGCTGAAGTTAAATTAGGTGTTGGTTACAAAGAAGTAGACGGAAATGTAGTTGACAACAAGGTTAAGGTTTATACAGATGAAGATATAACAAATTTATTAGGTATGGACTTGAAGACACAAATAAATACTTTAGAACAAGGATTGGTTACAAATGTCGATAGCACTAACAAAGAAATCTATCTTACAGTTAGAGGATTGGCTAACCCTATAGTATTAAAAGCCGGAGAAAAAATAGTAGTAAATCCAGTTTTACCATTAATAGATGATTCACAAGTGCTTTTCAAAAAAGATTCACTTGGACAAATGCTAGATAAAGATGGAGAAGTGACTACTGATAGAGAAAAGGCTGTTATCCTAGGTGTAAATCCTTATAAATACGATTTAGAACCTAGCGATTTCAAAGCAGAATTAAATTACACAATAGCTAACACTGATGTTATATCTGGAACTGTTAAAGCCAGTGATTTATACGATTTTGATATCAATAGATTCTCAATAAAAGGTAATGAAGTATTTAAATTTATAAAAGATTATAAAGCTCTTGCTGGAGCTCCAATAGAAGCTAAATTGGTTGACGGAGAACTTAGATTAACTGCTAATGAAACTAAAAAAGGTTTAACTAATCAGTTTACAAATTTAACTATAACAGGAACTAAGAACGAAATAAGTACTATATATGATGCTTTAAATGGTAAGTATTCAGGTGCTGTTGCTACTCAATATTTAAACTTAACTAAAGATGATGATAGCTTAGCTGATAAAACAGCTGGTCTTTATAGATACACTTTAGCTGGAATGAATAGAATGCAAACAGCTGTTGAAATAAGTAAAGAACTTGATACTACTGCAGGAGTAGTTTTAGTATCTGGAGCAAATAATGCAGATGGACTAGCAGCTACACCATTCGCAGCAAGAAAAAATGCTTCAATACTTTTATCTGACAAAGATAGTATACCAGCAGATGTTATGAAAGAAATAAAGAGAATAAACGGAACTGTATATATAGTTGGTGGAAATAATTCTATATCAGATAAAGTTGAATCTCAACTAGACTCTCAGTTTATAAATTACGAAAGAATATCAGGAGTAGATAGAGCGGATACATCTCTTGAACTAGCTAAAGAATTAGGCGCAACACCTAGCGATTTATTTGTAGCTAATGGTAAAGCTGAAGCCGATGCTATGTCTTCTGCATCTATAGCAGCAGCACAATACGACTTCGGAACAGCAAAGACAGCAGGGTATACTCCTATATTATTGACAAAAGATGATGGATTAACATCAGCTCAGAAATCTTGGTTGAAAAATAAAACAATAGGTAAAATATATGCAGTTGGTGGAACATCTAGTCTATCAAATGATGTATTGAATTCATTAGAAACTAATAGCGACAATGTTAAGAGATTAGCTGGCGACAATAGACAAGGAACTAATGCAGCAGTTTTACATGAGTTCTTTAGTAATGAAAATTCAATAAACTCAGTATATGTTGCTAAATCTGCAGACAATGGTCTAGTAGATGCTCTAGCAGCTGGAGTACTAGCAGCTAAAACACATGCACCATTAGTTTTAGCTTCAGAAAACTTAAATGCTGATCAAACAGCAGTTATAAAAGCTAATAAAGCTAAATTTACTACTATAGGTGGAAGCCAAACACAAATTGGTTACAATGTTAATAAAGCAGTTTGGTCTGCTCTAGAAAATTTACTAAAATAATATATTTAAAATACAGTTTATCCGAAATACCACACACTTGGGGAACAGGTGTGTGGTATTTTTTATGAAGTTTAACTTCAAAAATATATCCCAATTTATACATGTGCCAAGCATAATTTCAATTTCAGTGTAGAGCATACTCTCATAGAAATAGTTAAATCAGCATTTAGGCTACAGGAAATATAAACAAAAACGATTGCATAATATTGCATAATGTATATTGTATTACATAATTACAACATACATTTTCTAATTTCGTGGAAAACCTTGAAACTGTGCCATTTATGTATTATTATTACAGTGTGAGAAATATGTAACACCGGAATGTGAAAAATAGAGATGTAATAATTATAATTTTGGGAGGATACAAAATGAATAAGAAAAACTTAGCAGTAGTAATGACTGCAGCAACAGTTGCAACTTCAGTAGCACCAGTATTTGCGGACACTACTGTTGCGTCATTAGACGGACAAACTGTAGGAGTAAAAGACACTGCAAAAATCGAACAATTAAAGAAAGAAGTTAAAGAACTACTTGATACAAAATACAGTTCAAAAAAAGATCTTCTAAAAACTGTTGCAGCTAAAAGCTCAGTATTCGAAATTAGAGCAGCTATTGGTGTTGAACCAAAAAAAGCGACAGCAACAGAATCAGCAACTGGAACATTAATAGATTCAGCATCAAAATTAAATGTTTTAATAGCTCAATTAGAAGAATCAAAAGACGTAAATAAGAAATTATACGTAAAAGCTTTTACAAATACTGCTGGTTATGTTGTATCAAATGGAGAAGTATTAGACAATAAAGAAAAAAAACTTACTGCAGATGATATGAAAATTGAAGGCTTTAAAGCTGATAAGGTAGCCGAAAAGATAAATGGAAAAGTTGCTGGATTAGTTACAGCTGATAGCAACGCTGGAGAAATAATACTTAAAGCAAGAGGTCTTGCATCACCAATAGTTTTAAAAGAAGGTGCAACAACAATAGTAGATCCTACTAATAATGATTTTAGTAAAGATCAAGTAGTTTATGCAAAAGATAGCTATGGAAATTGGATAGATGAAAATAATAAAAAAGTTAATACTGAAGCAGAAGCTGCTGTAAAAAGCATAAGTGCTTACAAATTTGACTTAAAAGAATCAGAAAAAGATTTCAAATCAGAAATTGCTTTCACTATATCCAACTCAGATGTAGTAAATGAAACTGCTAAAGCTTCTGATCTATACGATTACAGCATAGATAGATTCTCAGCAAAAGGTAATGAAGTATTCAAATTTATAAAAGACTATGCTGAGGTGGATCACGTAGTTGCAACAATGACAGAAGCTGATGAACTTAAATTAACAGTACCTGAAGTTAAAGACGATATAGTTAACCCATTTACTACTTTAACAATAACTGGTACTGCAAATGAATTAAAAACTTTAGCTACAGCATTAAATGGTAAATACGCTGAATACACAAATATTCCTAACTACTTAACTGCAGATGTAAAACTAGTAGATGGAAAAATGGGTCTTAAGAGACATACTTTAGCTGGTATGAATAGAATGCAAACAGCTGTTGAAATAAGTAAAGAACTTAGTGCTAAAAATGTAGTTCTAGTATCTGGATACAATAATGCAGATGGATTAGCTGCTACACCATTCGCAGCTGCTAACGATGCATCAATATTATTATCTGACAAAGATAGTATACCAGCAGATGTTATGAAAGAAATAAAGGCAATAAAAACTGCAAACGTAAAGGCTAAGGTATATCTAGTTGGTGGAGTAAATTCTTTATCAGCAAAAATAGCAGAGCAATTAGAAGTAGCTGGTATGGATAGTAATAATGTAGTAAGAATAGCTGGTACTGATAGAGCAGCAACTTCTTTAAAACTAGCTAAAGAAATATCTGCTAATCCTACAGACTTATTCGTAGCTAACGGAAAAGCTGAAGCTGATGCAATGTCTTCTGCTGCAATAGCTGCTAACGAAGATACATTTGACGGAGCTAAGGGAGCTAATTTTACTCCAATATTATTAACAAACGACAATGGTTTAACTGAAGAACAGAGCGCTTGGTTAAATAAACAAACTGAGACAACTAAATTAAATAACATATATGCAGTTGGTGGAGCTACTCATCTATCAGATGCAGTATTGACTTCATTAGAAGGAAATGCTAACGATGTAACTAGATTAGCTGGTGCTAATAGACAGGCTACAAATGCAGCAGTTCTACATGCATTCTATAATAATAAAGAAATGAAAAATACAGAAATAAACAAGATATTTGTTGCAAAATCAGATGACAAGGGTCTAGTAGATGCACTTTCAGCTGGAGTATTAGCTGGTAAAGAAAAAGCACCTTTAGTATTAGCTTCTGAAAGCTTACAGGCTGATCAAGTAGGAGTTATGAAATCACATAATAAATTTGGTTTCCAAGGATACCAAACACAAGTTGGATACAACGTTAACGTAAACGTATGGTCAACTCTTGAAAACATAATATTAGGAAAATAATAAATACTAACATAAGTTTCAAATAACACGGGCTGTCGCAGCTGCTGGTTTCTAGCAACTGCGGCAGTCCGTGTTATTTTACCCAATCCCACCTAAATTCAACAAATAAATGATTTATCCTCAAATATAAGGTATAATAGAATATGTAAATTCAAAAAACGGAGGTAAATTAATGTCATTATTAGATAGAATGGTAGACAAATCAGATAAAATAGAGATAAAATCCCTAAACCAAATAGTGGACAAAATAGATGCATTAGAACCACAGATCAAGGCTCTGACAGATGAAGAGTTGAAAGCTTGTACAGCTGAATTCAAGGAAAGATTAGAAGGCGGCACTACATTAGACGAGCTATTGCCAGAGGCGTTTGCAGTGGTTAGAGAGGCTACCTATAGGGTGCTTGGTATGAGACAGTACAGAGTGCAGCTTATAGGTGGGATAGTACTGCACCAAGGCAAGATAGCTGAGATGAGAACAGGTGAGGGGAAAACCCTAGTCGCAATAGCTCCAGTATATCTAAATGCGCTTACAGGCGAGGGTTCACACGTAATCACAGTCAATGACTACCTTGCAAATCGTGATAAGGAGCAGCTAGAGCCAGTGTACAATTTCCTAGGTATGAGCGTAGGGGTTATACTACAGGACCAGGATCCAGCCCTTCGTAAACAACAGTACTTATGCGATATAGTATACGGAACAAATAACGAATTTGGCTTCGATTATTTAAAGGACAATATGGTGACTAGAAAAACGGATAAAGTTCAGAGAGAGCTTTCATTTGCCATAGTCGATGAGGTCGATTCAATACTTATAGACGAGGCTAGGACACCGCTTATTATTTCTGGGCCTGGAGATGAGAGTACAGACATGTACAAAAAAGCAAATTCCTTCGTGCTTACGCTAAACGAGGATGAATTTGAAACAGATGAAAAGGACGATTACGCTACCTTGACTGAAAAAGGATTTAGAAAGGCAGAGTGGTTCTTCGGTGTAAAAAATATCACTAACATTGAGAATATAGAGATCTACCACCATATCAACCAGGCGCTCAGGGCAAATAAATTGATGGAGCTAGATGTGGATTATGTCGTGAAAGACGGCGAGGTATTTATAGTAGATGAGTTTACAGGTAGAATAATGGATGGACGTAGGTATTCTGAAGGTCTTCACCAGGCGGTTGAGGCTAAGGAAGGCGTTGAGATAAAGAACGAGTCGAAAACCATGGCTACTGTTACCTTCCAGAATTTCTTTAGACTATACAAAAAGCTATCCGGTATGACTGGCACTGCTAAGACGGAAGAGACAGAGTTTGAAGCTACATACAATATGAACGTTATTCAAATACCTACAAATAGACCGATACTCAGGGCTGATTTAAACGATAAGGTATTTAAGACAGAGGAAGCTAAGTACAGGGCTGTAGTCGATGAAATAATTAGGATACACGAGACAGGTCAACCGATACTTGTCGGTACTGTTTCAATAGATAAATCAGAGATGCTTTCAAATAAACTTATTGCAAGAGGTGTGAAGCACGAGGTCTTAAACGCTAAGCAACATGAGAGAGAGGCTAAGATAGTTGAAAGAGCCGGTACTCTAGGGGCTGTGACTATAGCTACAAATATGGCTGGTCGTGGTACGGATATCTCGCTTGGAGCTGGAGATAAGGAAGAGGAAGAAAAGGTAAGGGCCTTGGGTGGACTTTACGTGATAGGTACGGAGAGACATGAGACTAGAAGAATAGACAATCAGCTAAGGGGTAGATCTGGGCGTCAGGGAGATCCTGGTACATCTAGGTTCTTCGTGAGCGTTGAGGACGAGGTAATTAAACTCTACGGCGGTAAGAGCATTGAGAAGATTATGAAAAAACTAGGAAATACAGATGAAGAGGTGGCACTTGAGAGTAAGAATCTTTCGAAGGCTATAGAGAGAGCACAGAGGGGTATAGAGGGCAAAAACTTTGAAATTAGAAAAAATGTCCTCAAATACGATGATGTTATAAATGAACAGAGAAAGACTATTTATGCAGAGAGAGATAGGGTTCTGGATGATATGGACCTAGAGGACGAGATATTGAAGATGGCTAGAAGCATTGTAAAAGAGGCTTCTGAGAAATACCTAGGCAAGAGCAGGGATTATATAAGATATCTAAAATATCTGTACAATGCATTTATGCCTCTAAATACTGTTATTATACCAGATGTGGAAAAGATGAGCGCAGATGAAATCGTGGAATACACATTCGATATAGTCAAGAGGGTGTACGACCTCAAGAAGATGTACGACGGCAGGGATTATGTTAAGGAACAGGGAAAAAGAGTTCTACTCCAAGTAGTAGATAATTTCTGGGTAGACCATATAGACGCTATGGACCAACTTAGACAGTATATAGGACTTAGGGCTATCGGACAAAAAGACCCGGTTAAAGAGTACGAAATAGAAGGGTTCCAGATGTTTGAAGCCTTAAATAGGACTATAAGGGACAACACAGTTAGATACTTGTTTAAGTTCAACGAAGAAGACGAAGCATAATCGATACTGATAATATAAAATTAGAGAAATGCCCACACCTCTGCAGGCGGGGGCATTTCTCTAATTTCAGCTGGTAGTATTTATAAATCACCATTTAAAACTATGGTGATTTTGATTTTAGACAAAAGAAAAGAAAGAGACCCGGTGAGGTCTCTTTCTTTTATGTGTGAGAAATACGGAAAAAAGAGATGTTAGAAATTACTTTCTTCCTATCAGCATTATACTATAAAGAATTTTAAATGTCCAATAAATAATTGTTTTATTCAAGTAATTTATTACAAAGTTGTTACTTTTACGTTGAAATAAAGACGTTTTCAAAGGTAGTTAGAAAATTTTTTAAAATTTAAATTTTTTTGATAGATAATGTCTGATAAAAGGTTATTTATAGGATATAGAATTTTCGATATTGCGTATAAATACATATAAAAAGTACAAGTTTTCCAACGCCTTAGCTTAGGTTTTAGATGTATATTGAGAACACAGTATACAGTTGGTGGAATCCTGCTCTAAATGACAAAAATTGACAAATGAGTCTATAGCTAAAGGGCAAAGCTATATTTTCAAAGTTATTACAAAAACGTTACAAAAATATTACAAATTGTAACTAATTATGTTATAATGCATTTAACCGTAATATTACACGCTGGAAAATTAAGGTTAAAAAATTAAAAGGGGTGTGAAATGTACACCACCTACAGATTCGGGGGGAGTTTATGATTAAAAAATATAGAGCCATAACGGCAACTGCACTTTCTGTGGCGACTTTAATGCCGAATATAGCAGTAGTTGCAGAGGCACAAACAACAGATGCTAGTAAGGCAGATGAAAATACAACAACAGGAAGAATTGAAAACGTTAAAGAAAACGCAAATTCGGAAATTGACATAAAGTTTGATAGAACTAGTATAGTTCTTGGAATGAAATCGGGAGCTAGTGTAAAATTCAAAGAAAAACCAGATGCAGATAGTATTACATTGGACTTCCTTTGTGTAGATGTAGAGCAAGATGCTACACTTAAATACAATCCAACTACGGATGCTTATGAGGGAGAGATATTCTACCACAAAGACCCTCAAGAGTTGAACGTATGGAAATTGGAAGATATCAAAATAAACAACGATGCTGGAGAAGTGTTGACTAAAGAGGACCTTGAAAGCAAGGGAGTAGATTTAAAATCCTTAGATGTTACCCAAGAGGTAATTATGGACACAATCACTCCAGAAACACTCAAGGCATATACAGCTAAGACTGCAGCTCCAAAGGCTACTCTAGCTGGAGCCAATAGATATGAAACAGCTGTTGCTATAAGTAAGGAAGCTTATCCAAATGGAACTAAGACAGTTATACTTGTAAATGGAGCAAAGAGTTCTGACGGAGTTGGAGCTACACCTCTAGCATCGACGTATGACGCACCGATATTATTAAGTGAAAAGGACAAACTTCCAGCAAGCACTAAGGCTGAGTTACAGAGGTTGAAACCTAGTAGAATAGTAGTGATAGGTGATGCCACATCTGTAAGTGAAAAGGTAGTAAATGCTGCAAAATCAGCAGTCAGCGGATTGACTTCAAGCCGTATCGGAGGAAAAGATAGACTTGAAACATCTCTATTGATTGCAAAAGAATTAGATAAAGACCACGATGTGACCAAGGTCTACATTGCAAATGGATATAAGGGCGAGTTCGATGCCTTAAATATAGCAGCAAAGGCAGGGGAAGAAAAACAACCGATTATCTTGGTGGACAAGGAAAGCATACCGAGTGGCACTTATGAGTGGTTGAAGGGTGAAAACCTAACTACGGGATATTTCATAGGTGGGGAGAATTCAATCTCAGTCGATGTTATACATAGAATGGCTGATATTACACCTAAACACGAGTCAGATCCTGAAAACAGTATATACAAACACAGGATATACGGTGTGGATAGACATGAAACAAATGCTAAGGTTATGAGCTACTTCTACCCACAGGCTGATTACAATTCAGTATTGGTTTGCAAGTCGGATGTAATAGTAGATGCCCTTGCAGCTGGAACTCTAGCAGCTAAGCAGAAATCGCCTATAATGATTACACCTAAGAATTCTGTATCAGCTTACCACAACGACAACTTAAACAGCAAGAAGGCTAATAAGGTCTACCAAATAGGTGAAGGATTGACAAGTAATGTTATGAACACAATAGCAGAGCGAATGTCAGAACATAATACCACACCTTCAGAACCAGGTGCACAAGCCAAGACTGTAGTTATCGACCCAGGTCATGGTGGAAAAGACAGTGGTGCATGTGCAACTATAGACGGAGTATCGTATAGAGAAGAAGCCTTGACTCTAAAAACATCGCTTGCCACTACAGAGTATTTGAGACAACACGGTGTAAACGTAGTGATGACAAGGACAAGCAATGTATGGTTAGACCTTGTACCTAGGGCTGAGATATCAAATAAAATAGGGCCGAACCTATTTACAAGCATTCACTACAACAGTTTTGAGGGATCTAAGAACAACTACAGCGGTGCTTCAGGGACAGAGGTATTCTACAATCTAAGGGATAAAAACGGTGGGTTTAGCAAAACAGCTGCCAACAACGTTATAAACCAAATAATTTCTGAGTTTGGATTTGTAAACAGGGGAATTAAGACTAAGGAGAGCGGTACGTCTCCAGGAAAGGACTACCTATCAGTGCTTAGAAACACAAATGCACCAGCAATCTTGGTTGAATGTGCATTTGTCGACAATAGGGAAGACATGAAAAAGCTAAACACTAATGATAAGATAAATAAATTAGGACAAAAAATCGGTGAGGGAATAGTGAATACCCTTAAATAGAAATCATACAATGCACGGAGATTCTACATGAAGTATCTCCGTGCATTTCGCTATCTGGCTCGAGGGTGTAGAATCTTGTAAAAACATGATAGATGTGTTATAATCATGATTGTTTTAAGGTGAATAAACCCGATTAATTAATATAAGTCGAGATAGATGTCCACATATAAATAAGATACTAGCGATTAGGAGGATTATTTTGAATTTCAATGATAAAATAAAGGATAATAATATAAAAATTTCAGTTGTAGGTTTGGGATATGTAGGACTGCCTCTAGCCGTGGAATTTGCTAAATGTACAGATGTAATAGGATTTGATATAAATGAAAAAAAAGTAGAGGCTTATAAGAGCGGAATAGATGTAACTCAAGAGGTAGGAGATTTCGAAGTGAAAAACACAGATGTGAATTTCACCTCAGATGAGTCAAAGTTAAAGGAAGCGAAGTTCCATATCGTCGCAGTTCCTACTCCAATCAATACAGATAAGACACCCAATCTACAGCCGGTGATAAGTGCGACTGAGACAGTTGGAAGAAATCTTACAAAGGGCTCTATAGTCGTATATGAATCTACAGTATACCCAGGTACTACCGAGGAAGTATGTATCCCTATATTAGAGGAGACTTCTGGACTTAAATATATGGAAGACTTCAAGGTTGGATATTCTCCCGAGAGAATAAACCCAGGTGATAAGATAAATAGGCTTACTAGTATAGTGAAGGTGGTATCGGGTTGCGATGCTGAAACTTTAGAGATAATAGCAGATACTTATCAGATGATTATAGAAGCAGGAGTGTATAAGGCAGAGAGTATAAAGGTGGCTGAGGCTGCAAAGGTTATCGAAAATTCTCAAAGGGATATAAATATAGCATTTATGAACGAGCTAGCCATGGTATTTGATAAGATGGACATAGACACTCACGCAGTGCTAAGGGCTGCATCTACTAAATGGAATTTCTTAAACTTCACTCCAGGTCTAGTCGGAGGTCACTGCATAGGAGTCGACCCGTATTACTTTATATACAAGGCTGAGGAATTGGGATATCATTCTCAGGTGATTTCTGCAGGTAGAAAGATCAACGACGGAATGGCAAAATTCGTTTCAGACAATGTAGTCAAAAGTTTGATAAAAGCAGATAAGAAGGTAAAGGGATCTAAGGTTGCCGTATTTGGACTCACATTCAAGGAAAACTGCCCGGATACAAGAAATACAAAGGTAGTAGATATAATTAAGGAACTTAGGGAATACGAGGTAGATATACTAGTACATGATCCGATTGCCGATGCTGAGGAAGCTAGTGATTTCTACGGTATAGATTTGAGTTCGATTGAAGATATACAAGATGTGGATGCGGTTGTATTCGCAGTCGCACATGACGAGTTCGATAAATTTGATTTGAAAAAGATAGGTTCGATGTTTAAACAGGGGACAAAAGTTCTGATAGATATAAAGGGATTGTTCGATAAAGAAGAGGTCCTAGGCGAAGAATTTGTATACTGGAGACTATAGCTCGTAATTATTATTTAGAAGGCAGTAGACAAAAAACTTAGGAAAAAAGTTATTTACAAGGGGGAAGAGATGAAAATACTACATGTTTGTTCGTACTATATAACTTCAAAACTGTATAGAAATCTTGTGGAAAATCTAGAAGATCTAGGTCTGTACAACGAAGTATACGTGCCAGTTCACTCGGATAACTTAGTAGATAAGTACAGAGGAAGAGAAAGCGAAAAGACGGAATATATATATTCAAAATGTTTTAATAAAATCGATAGGGTCAATTTCAAGTTGAAGAACAAGAAAATTTATTCTGATTTGCTTAAAAAGGTGGACTTGGACAAGGTAGACGTAGTGCACGCACATTCACTATTCGTGAACGGATACCTTGCGTATAAGCTCAAGATGGAAAAAAACATCGACTACGTAGTGGCAGTCAGAAATACAGATGTGAACACGTTTTTCAAGAAGATGATCCACCTTAGAAAAATAGGTGTGGATATACTTAAAAATGCGAAGAAGATAATATTTATATCGCCTAGGTATCAAGAGTTCGTGATAGATACATATATACCGGCTGATCTCAAGGAGGATATAAGGAAAAAATCAACAGTACTTCCAAATGGTATAGATGAGTTTTGGTTTGAAAACCTGTATTTAGAGCCTAGGGCTATGAAAAAAGACGATATCAAGCTTATATACGTAGGAAAACTGGACAAGAATAAGAACACCTCAACTATTATAAAGGCTGTTGATATATTGAGAGACAAAGGCTACGGAGCTAGCCTAGATGTAGTAGGCGACGGTCCAGAACATTCTAATCTCAAAAAGCAAGCAGAGTCGTCGAAATCCAGGGATAGGATAAAGTTCTATGGATATATGGAAAAAGAAGATATAATAAATTTATATAGAAAAGAAGATATATTTGTAATGCCTTCAAAATACGAGACATTTGGACTGGTGTATATCGAGGCTATAACGCAGGGACTTCCTGTCGTATACACTAAAAATCAGGGATTTGACGGCTACTTCGACGAGGGTGTTGTCGGATATGGAGTGAATTACAAGGATACAGAAGAAATTTCTAAAACTATCATCGAAATGGTTGATAGGAAAACTTGGGAGTTTAAAGACATAGAAGAGGGATTAAAAGAATCTTTTGATTGGAAGAAGATAGCTACTAGGTATATGGATATCTATTCGGCGAACTAATTCTGACGTAGTCCTTTAGAAAGGTGAAATTATGAAAGTTTTATATTTAGTAAATATGAATGAAAATAATAGAAAAGGTCTTTTTACTGTTGCTCATGAGAGGATAAAGGAAATGATAAGAAGTGATGTTGTGGAAGAACATAATATTTACTCGATTCAATTCTGGGATGTGGGTATAAGGAGATTTTTGAAAAAATCATTTGGAAAGACTACGGTATCGAAGGGTGCAGATAAATTTGAATACGACGGAGTGGAATACGAGAAGGTATACCTAAAGACGGGGATTTTTAGTAAGTTGATTGAAAAGACCAATTTTGACTACCTCAGATATAAGCCATTTTTTAAGAAATACGAGGAAGTAATCAAAAACTGCGACGTAGTAAGCGTTCCCTGGGGATATCCACACGGTAGAATAGGGTACTGGATAAATAAACTATACACGAAGCCGTATATCGTAACCTACTACGGAAGTGATATACATACAATGCCGTATCAAAAGAAGCACATAAAAAAGAAAATAAACGAAGTCATGGACAATGCGTATTTCAATATGTTTGTAAGTAAGGGACTATATGAAAACGCAAGGGAATTAGGGTATAATAAAGATAACTATATGGTGATAAATAACGGAGTTAACCCGGATAAATTTCACCGTATAGGCGATGAAGAGATAGATGAAATCTTAAAAAGGACGAATCTCAAGGGTAAAATCGTAGGATTTACAGGAAATTTAAATACAGTTAAGAGAGCGGATAAATTGATTGAGATCTTTGACGGCATAAATAACCTATCAAAAGAGGAGGTCTCCTTCCTAGTAGTTGGCGACGGGCCGCTTAGAGAATCTATGGAGTCTGAAGCAAAAGAGAAGAATTTAAATATATTTTTCAGTGGAAATGTGCTGGTAGACGATGTGAGAAAGTATATGAACGCCATGGATCTAATGCTTCTTCCTAGTAGGAACGAAGGATTTGGCTGCGTTGTACTAGAAGCAAATGCCTGTGGAGTGAGGGTTGTAGGAAGCGACGTCGGAGGAATCTGCGAGGCTGTTAGAAATGATGAGTTGATTGTATCAGAGGGCGAAGATTTTGAAATGAGGATGGCGGCAAGGGCTGTCGAAGTTTTAAGTCAAGAGTACGATCGAAATGAACTTATGGAAGATGTAACGAAGGAGTTTACGTGGAGCAAGATAGCTCAGCACGAAATAAACATATACGAAGGAGTAGGTCATGAGTAAAGTAGCTAAAGCAACCTTAGGTCTTATGGTAGTGACAATGCTATCAAAATGTTTGGGATTTGCTCGAGATATGGTATTAGGGGCTTCATACGGTTTGGAAAGCGATATGTATATAATGGCGATGAATATTCCAAAAGTCTTATTTGCCTTGCTCGCTACAGCTATTGCGACGACTTTTATTCCATTATATTACGAGAGTCAAAGAGAAGGTGGCAGTGAAAAAGCCATAAAATTTTCAAATAATATCCTCAATATAACTCTAGTGCTCGGTGTAGTGATTTCGGTGTTGGCATTTATATTTGCAGAGCCGATAGTGAAGGTGTTCGCCCTTGGGTACAAGGGTCAAAAGCTAGCTGAGACGGTAATGTTTACGAGGATAATGATTTTCGGTGGTTTGTTTACTGGTCTTAGCAATGTCATGACCTCCTTTTTACAAATCAACGGAAGTTTTAAAGTACCTGGTCTAACTGGAATTCCATTTAATATAATAATAATATCTTCTATAGTTTTAAGTGTGAAGTTAGACAATATATATATTTTACCAGCGGGAACCCTTCTTGCGATGGCGAGTCAGTTTTTATTTCAACTGCCGTTTGCATACAAAAAGGGATATAGGTACAAGGCCGTATTCGATATAAAGGATGAATATATAAAAAAGATGGTTTATCTGGTATCGCCTGTGTTCATAGGTGTTGCCGTAAGTCAGGTCAATACGACTGTGGATAAAACCCTAGCATCTACCTTGGGCAATGGTAGTGTGGCGGCGCTTAGTTACGCGAATAGATTAAATGGATTTGTAATGGGGCTATTTATAGCATCGGTAGCGGCGGTAATTTATCCGATGTTATCGAAATTTTCTCTCGACAGCAATAAGGCGAAATTCTCTGAGTCGATAGTCAAGAGCTCAAACATCATAGTCTTGATGGTGATGCCTCTTTCAATTGGAGCCATGTTCCTGTCAACTCCGATAGTTAAATTCCTGTTTGAAAGGGGAAAATTCGATAGCCAGGCAACTCAGATGACTGCAATTGCCCTAGTATTTTACGCAGTCGGCATGATAGGTTTTGGACTTAGGGAGATTTTGACAAAGGTATTCTACTCCCTGCAAGATACTAAGACGCCTATGATCAACGGTGTGATATCTATGGCTTTAAACGTGGCGTTCAACCTGGTTCTAATAAGGTACATGGGTCATGCGGGACTGGCGCTTGGAACGAGTCTATCTGCTCTTATATGTATAGGGCTACTCTTTATGAGCTTGAAAAAGAGAATTGGAGATTTCGGACAGCGGGATATTCTGACAGTTATGGTCAAAACCTTGGTGGCATCGATAATTATGGGAGTTGTAGCCTATTTTTCAAATGGATTCCTGAGCGAGCTCCTGGGGGAAGGATTTGTAGGATCTGCTATTTCGCTATTCGGTGCTATAGGAATAGGTGGCTTGATTTACTTGATAACTGTCTACTTATTGAAGATAGAAGAGTTGAACTTTTTAAAGGACATAGTGAAGGCTAGAATTAAAAAATAGATGTATATTTTGTCGGAGTATTTGCTGCCGTATAATATTTAAAAAGATGTAATTAGAAAAGTTATATACTTCATTGCTGAAATCCAGTTGATGACGAGATATTTGTTTGTAAATAATTTGATTACAATGCTGTATATATTGTTGATTATGTACGAAATATTGAGTATAATATATTAATGGGTCGTTTAATTTATGACAGGGTGAAGACAGATGAAATTCAACAATCCAAATAAGTTACGACAAAAAATTATTTAAACAGATGGAGGGTAAGTAATGTCTGTATATACTAATGAGGGGTGTAAAATAGTCGAGTTGAAGTGCTATCCAGACAATGCCAGAGAAATTTACGATGAAATTGATTACGGTCAAGTAAGTGGATCGATTTTATTTGATATATATCAGAGAATATTAGATATAGTGGGTTCAGTGGTTGGACTTGTAATAGGAATTCCGTTTATAATTATCTTCGGATTGCTCATTAAACTTGAGGACCGCGGACCTATAATGTATAAACAGGAGAGACTCGGTAAAGGCGGAAAAAGTTTTAATATATACAAGCTAAGATCCATGCGTATGCACGCTGAGAAGAACGGAGCACAGTGGGCAGAGAAAGATGATCCTAGAATTACAAAGGTTGGAAAATTTATAAGAAAGACTAGAATCGATGAGATACCACAGCTTTTCAATATTTTCAAAGGCGAGATGGGACTTATAGGACCAAGACCAGAAAGACCGGGGTTTACACTTCAATTTAACGACGATATACCAGGATTTATAAATAGGTTAGCCGTCAAGCCGGGGCTTACTGGTTGGGCTCAGGTGAATGGTGGATACGAAATCACTCCAGAGGAAAAACTCATAGAAGATTTATATTATATAAGAAATAGAAGTGTGCTTCTGGACCTTAGGATAATATTTAGAACCGTTAAAGTGATTTTAACTGGTGATGGAGCTAGATAATATGAATCGCCCTGAGGGGGCGATTTTTCTTTCTCAAATTTAAATAATGTCGATCACACAGTGGAAATTAAATAGTAAGTGCAGTCGTGGTTAACAGAATCATCATGAAAGGAATGAAAATATGAAGAATAATTTTTATAAGATGCTCTCTATAGCAACTGCGACAGTTATAGTCGCGATGACCTCTGTCAGTTCTTTTGCAGAAACCAAGACCGATGTTGTAGACGGGGATAGACAAGATATTTCGCTCGAACTCAACAAAAGTGTTTTTAAAAAGGCAGATGAGGTTATACTTGTAAATGAGAATGCTACAGTGGACAGTATATCGGCAACTTCTCTAGCTTATGCAAGAAAAGCACCTATTTTGCTGTCTAGCAAAAGAAATCTCGGAAGAGCTACCAGAAGTTACATAGAAAGTCTAGGTGCTAAAAAGGTAACAATAATAGGTGGATCGGATGTTATATCTAAGGAAACAGAGAACAACCTCATAAGGATGGGGATAGAAGTTGACAGGATGATGGGGCAGACTAGGTATGATACGTCTTTGAATATTGCTAGAACATTTTATAGAGACTATGGATTCGATAAAGCATTCCTCGTGAGTTCTTCTGTTGGCATTGAAAACGCTATGTCGGTGTACGCCTATGCAGCTAAGAACAATATACCACTCATCTGGTGCAAAAAAGAGAACACAGATGATGTACTTGAATACTTGAAGGGCAAGGACCTCAGCAATGTATATTTAGTTGGCGAGAGAAATGATTTTCCGGACAACGTCGAAAAAAACAATAAGAATGTAGAGGTTATAGATAAGATAAATAAGGCTAGAAGCAATATAGCCACACTTCGCAAGTTCTACAAGCCAGAGGATTTCAATAAGATCTACATGACCAAGGTGAACTACGGAAGTGCTAATACTGCGCAGGAATTTATTTCGCTTGGAGTTGTAGCGGCGTACAACAATATGCCTATACTTATAAGCGATGAGGACATGTCGTACGAACAGAAGAAATTTCTTCAGACAGAACACGTAAATACGGTCGTGCAGGTTGGCGGAAAGATACAACCTTACAGTACGCTCAATTTACTTACTAGTAGGACTGTCATGAGCTCGATTATCTTGACGTTTATACTGATAGGTGTAGTGTACAGATGTATGAGATATGGAATATAGATAAGCAATAGCTGTCGAGGAGGGAAATATGTTTTCAAATACAATAAAACCAAGAAGAAGTATGCAAAAATACGATAAATTAAATATGTTGTTTTTCTCTGCTATAGTTTTTATGCTTATGCTCAGGAGATATATAAAGATAATTTTTCCAGATAGTTCAAAGATAATGGTGGTTGCACCACTGTTGTTCTACGTGCCTGTCTTATTGTTGCTCGTCAGGTTTATCATACAAAAGAGGCATAATAAAACTGAAATATGCCTATTGATACTATCCTGCATTTTGTACGTGGCAAATAGAGAGGGAGTAATAATGATTATGATATTACTGGCATCTATGGCTAGGGATATCGACGACGAGTACATAGTCAGAAATTATGTCTTAATGACCTTGGTTCTGATTATCTTAGGGATGTTTGTCGCAAATATATTCCCGTTTTTGACAAAGGATGCGGAGTCTCACTACAGGATAACTGAGAGTGCGTATATATTAAGGGAAACTTTTGGATTCTTCAATCCAAATATGATGTTCATATTCACATTGGCTATATTCGCTGGATACATATTTTTAAGATATGAAAACTACAATAGGATCGATAGGATAATACTTCTAGCCTTGACTGTATTCATATACCTTACGACTAAGAGTAGGACAGGTTTAGTGTCTATAGTGGCGGGGCTAATAGTGGTCGAGGTGCTTAAGAGAATAGACCTTAGGAGAAACAAGGCGGCTAGAATCCTCGTTGAATCGATGCCAGTGATACTGCTTGTGGTTTCGATGGGACTTGGGGTATTCTTTGCAAAGAACACGGCGATGAACGATCTTCTATCTTCTAGACCTAGATACTGGAGCGTCTATCTTTCAGAGCACTATAGTTTATTCAATCTATTTGGTCACAAGTTTTCAGATGCAATCAAGCTTGAAAACCCGCTTGACAGTTCGTATATATTTATATATGCAATGCTTGGGATAGTTTCGTTGATATTTGTGTTATACTTGATAATCAGGGGATTACATATACTTGTAGAGCAAGGAAAGACAAAGTACATTGCGATAGTGCTGCTTTATTTACTGTTTGCATTTTCGGAAAATGTGCTTTTAGAAGTTGCGTATAATTTTACCTTGATAATACTGGTCAAGTATGTCATCGATTCCGATAGGCATGATTTTGAGGTTAGGGGTTTAATTAGAAAATAAATTGAAGGAGATATTATGATGTCAAAGACTGCAAAAGCTGCAATGTGGATAATGGCTGCTACGATGCTCTCAAAAGTATTGGGATTTGGTAGGCAGTTGGTATTGACTTATTTTTATGGTACAGGGAAGGTTTCGGATGTATTTATCGCTACGATAAATATCCCTGGACTTATTATAGCTATAATAGGATCTGCAATTGCGACTACGTTTGTGCCTTTGTATTTCAAAGAAAAAGAAGCGGGCGGAGATGAGGCAGCGCTAAAGTTTACTAACAACGTCTTAAACATATGTTATGTAATAGCGATAGTTATAGCTATATTTGGACTTGTGTTCACTAGACAGTTTGTGACCTTATTTTCACCTGGATTCGTAGATCAACCGGATAAGTTTAAGCTTGCAGTCAATTTCACGAGAATATTGATATCGGGGGTATTGTTTATAAGTGGAAGCAAGGTGTTCAGTTCGTACCTTCAGGTCAATAACAGCTTTGCAATACCTAGTCTTATAGGCCTTCCGTACAATATAATAATAATAACTAGTATAGTTATAAGTGGTGTCACAGATAAGCTTTATATATTGCCTATTGGTGCACTTATAGCGATGGCGAGTCAGCTGGTATTTCAGCTACCATTTGCCGCAAAACATAAATTTAAATACAAGCCATATTTACATATAAAAGACGAGTCTATTGTCACGATGTTCAAGATGATGGCACCTATGTTACTAGGTGTATCTATAGGACAGATAAATATATTCGTCGATAGGGCTCTTGCCAGTGGTTTAAGCGAGGGAAAATTATCGGCACTCGACTGTGCAAGTAGGTTAAATGATTTTGTAATAGCCCTATTCGTCACATCCATAGTTACTGTGATATACCCTAAGATGTCTAAACTAAAAAACAGAAATGACAATGCGGGATTCTTAGATACAGTAGTCACTTCAGCTAATTTCGTAATACTCGTGGTACTTCCTATAGCTGTTGGATTTATAATATTGGCAGAGCCGATAGTTAGGATTCTATTCCAGAGGGGAAAATTCGATGCGTATTCAACACAGATAACGGTGATAGCACTTAGATTATTTGCATTGGGATTGGTGGCTACAGGAGTCAGGGATATACTCTACAGGGCATTTTACACCCTGTCTGACACCAAGATACCTATGATAAATAGTTCGATAGCGCTCATCTTCAACATCGTGCTGAATCTGATCTTGATCAAACCATTTGGACATGCAGGTTTGGCATTTTCGACTAGTTTAGCTACAGTGGTGACAGTCGTACTTCTATTTTTCTCACTCAAGAAAAAAATTGGAAGCTTCGGTGGAAGTAAGATCATCAAGACTGGTATCAAGAGTGCTGTGGGTTCAGCGGTGATGGGATTTGTAGCGTATTTCTTGTACAACTGGATTCACACAGCGCTTGGAAGTGGACTTATCAAAGAAATACTGAGCGTGAGTGTAGCAACGGTCGTCGGGGCTGTTATATATCTTGGAATAATCACGCTTCTAAAAGTCAGAGAAGTGGACATGCTATTTGATATGGTAAAGGGAGCAAAGAAAAAATTACTTAGGCATTAGGTTTGAGGAGGATGATATTATGTACAGAGACAAATACAATGAATGGTTGAATTCACCTTTTTTAGATGAAAAATCAAAGGAAGAGTTAAGCGCTATACAAGATGATGACAAGGAAGTAGAAGATAGATTTTACAGGGCGTTGGAATTCGGAACAGCTGGTCTAAGGGGAATCCTAGGCGCTGGTACAAACAGGATGAACGTCTACATGGTTAAACGTGCTACTATAGGTATTCTAAGGTATATCGAGAGGGAGTACGGAGAAGTAGGTAAAAAACGGGGTGTCGTCATAGCGCATGACTCGAGGTATTTCTCTGATGAATTCGCAAAGGTTGCAGCACATACCCTAGCTCAAGGCGGGGTAAAGGCGTATATTTTTGAGGAACTAACATCTACTCCAGAACTCTCATTCTCAGTAAGACATCTAAACTGTGTGATGGGAATAGTTATAACCGCAAGCCACAATCCTAAGGAGTACAACGGATACAAGGCGTACAATGAAACTGGATGCCAGATAAGTCCAGAGGTGGCGAGTGTAGTCCTAGAAGAAGCAGAAAAACTACAGTCTATAGAATCTATAGTAAAGGCAGTTGAATGCGATTCTGATTTCGACTCACTTGTAGCTGACGAAACAATCGAGTGGATAGGCGAAGAAGTAGATTCTATCTACCTAGGAGAGGTCAAAAAACAGATAATAAGACAGGATATAATAGATGAGTATGCGGATTCTCTCAAGATAATCTACACACCTCTACACGGTACGGGAAATAAACCTGTGAGACGGGTGCTTAGAGAAGTAGGATTTAAACACGTACAGGTAGTTTCTGAGCAGGAACTTCCAGACCCAGAGTTCACTACAGTAGAATACCCCAACCCCGAGGAAAAAAAGGTATTCGATATAGCTATAGAAATGGCTAAGGAAGGTAATGCAGATGTAATCATAGCGACCGACCCAGATGCCGATAGACTAGGAGTTGTAGTGAAGGACGATAAGGGAGAGTACGTGGTACTCAGTGGAAATCAAACAGGAGCGCTTCTAGTTAGATATATAATAGAAGGAATGTTTGAAAGAGGAACTCTAACAGATGAGATAATCGAAAAATACAGACCTACTATAATAAATACTATAGTGACCTCAGAACTCGGAACTGAAATAGCTAGACACTACGGTGTAGAATGCGTGAAGACACTTACAGGATTCAAATACATCGGAGAAAAGGTTAATGATTTTGAGGCTGAAGGTAGACGATTTATAATGGGATACGAGGAGTCGTTTGGCTACCTGATAGGTACTCACGGCAGAGATAAGGACGGGGTAGTAGCTTCGCTTATGGTTTCTGAGATGAGCGCCTACTTTAAATCACTGGGTATGAATTTATTCGACGCTTTGAAGGACACTTATGAAAAATTTGGATACTATAGAGAGTTGACCAAGTCTTATACATTTAAGGGCTCAGAAGGCGCCAAGACTATGGAATGCATAATGGAGTACTTTAGAAACAACGATATAGATTCTGTTGCAGGATACAAGGTTGTAGAATCTCTAGACTTTGAGCGAGGAATAGGAGATATTCCAAGTTCAAATGTACTTAAGTACATTCTAGAGGGAGGATCTTGGGTGGCTGTCAGACCTTCAGGAACTGAGCCTAAGATCAAGTTCTACTTTAGCGCAAACTCTGATTCAGAAGAAAAAGCCAGTGCTAAGCTGGATTCGCTAGTAGCTTCGTTTGAGGAGATGATCGATTCAGCGGTCGAGTAATTGATATAGATGATTTCTAGATTATAGACTCAAGCTGATTGAGGTTTAGATTGAGCTAGATGTTTTAGTGACTCTAGGCTTAAGTAATTGAAGAGTTTTAAAGATAATTGTGTTGAATCATGATATAATAATATATGTCATGGTTCAACTTTGTTTGTGTGTGGAGATAATTTACATATTAAATGCTGAGTGATTGGCATTTTACAGCTTGGACGATGATAAGGTTAGAGGATAGTAGATACACTTAAATATGTGAGAAAATAGCAATTGCGAAGTCTGGAGGAGAGAGTTTGATACCGAAGAAAATACACTACGTCTGGATAGGTGGACCTAAGAGTAATATAGTGAATATCTGTATAAATTCATGGCGTGAGAAGTTACCAGATTACGAGATAATCGAGTGGAATGAAAATAATTTCGATATAGAAAAGGAAATTAAGGGAAAAAAATTCTTGGAAAAATGCTACGATAAAAAACTATGGGCATTTATTTCTGATTATATAAGGTACAAGGTCATATATGAACACGGTGGGGTATATATAGACACGGATATGCAGATATTAAAGGATATAACACCGCTTCTAGATGAAGATAGGTTTGTCTGCGGATACGAGGACGAGGGTCATTTCAAAAGTGCAGGTATAATCTGCGTAGAGCCGGGTCATCCGTTTGTAAAAGACGTACTTGATTTTTATAGCGAAGGTATAATGAAGACAACTGCCTACACACTTCCTCAGATAATGACTGAGATTTTAGATAAAAATTACGAGGAAATAGATAAAAACCACTATAGCGAAGGAATTCGAATATTGGACAAGGAGTACTTCTATCCATTTGGGTACAATGAAGAGTTTGAATTTAAAATGCTCACTGAAAACACATATGGTATTCACTGGTGGGCGAAGAGCTGGCTCAAGAAGAGGGATTACTTCCTTCACAGCAAGAGCTTGAGTGGAATTCGAAAATTATGGAAATACATTAAGATATTCGGTTACAATACGATGGTAAAAATAAGGAGGAAATAATGTTTGTTTCACTGATAATGCCTACTATAGGTAGAGCAGAGGATGTCGATATACTGATGAGCGGTCTAGTAGTACAGACATATGCGGATTTTGAGCTAATAGTACTCGATCAAAACGATGACGACAGACTTCTTCCTATAATTGAGAAATACAAGGATAGGTTGAATATTAAATATATAAAATCAGATAAAAAGGGACTTAGCTATAATAGAAACCTCGGGTTAGACAATGCAGTTGGAGAAATCATAGGATTTCCAGATGATGACTGTGAGTACAATGCAGACACTGTGGAAAAGGTAGTGAATTTCTTCAAAGAGAATGAGGACTGCAAAATATACAGCTGTAGGTCTATGGATAGAAATATGGTCGACTCATTCCTCAAGATGTACGACGACGAGAGGGAGATAACCAGGGATAACGTATTGTTTACAGCTATTTCCATAACTATGTTCTTTAGATTTGAGGATAAAAGCTACCACAGGTTTGATGAGAGATTGGGAGCTGGTGCAGAATTTGGATCTGGAGAGGACGTCGACTACGTACTCGAACTCTTGAGCAGAGGTTATAAGGGCAGATATTTTGGAGGGGACATAATATACCATCCAGAGAAAAAGCACGTGAAGTCAAAGGCGAAGGCAGTTCGAGATTTCAACTACGGAAGAGGTTTTGGCGCAATGTGCAAGAAGGAAGTCATCTACAGAAGACATTATAAATTCATCACTCATATAAGCTACAGGGTAATCAGGAACATAGGTGGAATAGTTTTAAATAAGAACAGGGATTACCACACGGCGTCTATGAAGGGGAGAATTCAAGGATTCTTTGGATATAAGGAATTGAAGAAGAAATAAGCTATAAATAAATAATTAAGAGATAAGTGATTCGAGGTGGACTATTATGGGGAAGATAACTTGTCTTGTGAATATGGGTTTGGCATTTTTGAAATATCCATTTGACAAAGGCAGATTTAAAAATAGAAAGATATGGCTTATAGGTGGACATTCTGGTGATATATACAACGACAACGCTAAATTCGTATACGAGTATATGCTGGAGAATCATCCTGAGGTAGAAATATACTGGGTTGCCAATGCAGATAATCCAGTGTTCTCGCAGATTCCTGGAAAAAAACTGCTCAGGGGAAGCGTGGAGAATTACCTCTACTACTACAATGCAGAGGTCGTTATTTTCTCACATTCGCCTTCTGCAGACATAGCTCCGTACAATTTCATAGTGCCGGTTCTAAACAGGTTCCACAAAAAGGTGTTTAAGGTATTCCTAAATCACGGAACTATTAGCTTTAAGAAGAGAAAGCCTATGAATGCAATGTTTAGCAAGGCTATCGACGATTTACTCAAGAGCTATAACCTAGTCACAGCAGGCTCGGAATTTGAAAAGGGAATAATGGTAGATGAGTGGCAGATGAGCGAAGAGGTTGTTGAAGTCACTGGAATAGCTAGGTATGATAATTTAGTCGAGGTAAAACCAAATATAGACGAAGAGAAACCGAGGACAGTGCTCTACACCCCTACTTGGAGGGACTGGATAAAATTTGACGGCACGAAGTTTACCGAAACTGATTATTTTAAAAATATAATGTTGCTCTTGAATGACGAGGGGCTAAACGAGGTGCTCGAGGAGAACAATGTTTACATAAAAATCTTTATGCACCATTTGATGCACGAGTTTTTAGATGATATAAAAGAGAATATAAATGGAAGTAGGATAATTTTTCTGGATAGGGATACAGACCTGGCAAGCGAGATCAAATCCGCTGATGTTAATATTACAGACTACTCGTCGACTGCAATTGACTTCCTTTTGATGGACAAGCCGATTTTATTTTATCAGTTTGACCTCGAGGAGTACGAAGAAAAAGTCGGCTCGTATATAGATTTAAAAAGTGAAATGTTTGGCTATTTGTCGTATAATAGTAAGGAAGCCACAGAGGTGTTGATAGATATTATCAAAGGAGGCTTCAAAGTCAGTGAAAATCAAGTAAGGCAGAAGGAAAGATACATTAAATTCAACGATGGAAAAAATAGAGAAAGAATTTTTAATTGTATCGAGAATAAAATCGAAGAGAGGAACAATCTCTAGGATAAAAATATTAAAGGATAATGAGGAATGCAATATGAATAACGATTTAGTATCTATAATCACTCCAATGTACAACGCTGAGAGGTATATAGAGGCGACTATCGATTCTGTATTAAACCAAACTTATCAAGACTGGGAAATGTTGATAGTAGACGACTGCTCAACAGATAATTCATCGACAATTGTAAAATCCTATATGCAAAGAGACGATAGGATCAGGTATATCAGGACAGAATCCAATAAGGGAGTATCAAATGCGAGGAATATTGCGCTAAAAAATGCAACTGGAAGATACATTGCTTTTCTCGACAGCGATGACAGGTGGGAGGCAGAAAAACTAGCCAAGCAGGTAAAATTCATGCTTGATAAGGACGCTGCCATAACATTTACTGCATATGAACTCATGGACGAGAACAGCAAAAAATTGGGAAAAGAAATAAGAATTCCCGATAAGGTATGGTACAGTAAACTTCTAAAGGGGAATGTAATGGGATGCTTGACCGTAGTCATCGACAAGTCCAAATTGGATTTTGAAATCGAGATGAGTGGCGTACCTCATGAGGATTACGTTCTGTGGCTATCAGTTCTCAAAAAAGGATATATGGCTTACGGAATAGATGAAGTACTGGCGGTATACAGAAAATCGAGTACCTCACTTAGTGGGAATAAATTAAAGGCAGCAAGATGGACCTGGAACATATATAGAAAAATAGAAAAGATACCATTGTACAAGGCGGTATATTATTTTATCAACTACGGTATAAATGGGATAAAAAAGAGTTAACATGTAGGAGACAAATATGTATAAATATAAGATTACTGTATTTACACCTACCTACAACAGGGCTCATACCTTAAAAAACGCATATGAATCCTTAAAGAATCAGACATTTTCAAAGAGTGACTTTGAATGGCTGATAGTAGATGACGGAAGTGATGACGAGACGGAATCACTAGTTAAAGAGTTCGTAGGCGAAGAGAAGGACAGGCTGGATGGAGAGTCGCTCAATATCAGGTATGTGTATAAAAAAAATGGTGGAAAGCATACAGCTATAAATAAAGGCGTAGTTGAGTCGGATGGAGAGCTGTTCTTTATTTTAGACAGCGACGACGCTCTAGCACCAAATTCTCTAACTGTTGTGGAAGATGAATGGAAAAAGATAAAGGATAAAGAAAAATTCTTTGGAATAGTAGGGCTTTGTACATATCCAAACGGAGAGGTTATCGGTACTACACTTCCAGAGGATACTGATGCTGGAGCTCTAGGCGTAGGATTCAACTTTGTGGACCTGTACTTTAAGCTAGGGGTACGTGGCGACAAGACAATAGCGTTTACGACTGAGGTTCTCAAGAAATTTCCATTTCCAGAGAGAGATGGGATTAGATTTCTGCCAGAGAGCGTAGTTTGGCATGAGATGAGCAAGTACTACAGCGTTAAGACGGTAAATGAACCTATGATTGTCCGTGAGTACTTAGACGATGGTTTGACAAAGAATATAATGAGTGAAAACTCCATAAAAGGGATAGCGTTTGAGTATTTTTTATTAATCGATCAAAATACCTATCCATTTGCTAAGTACCCGAAGAGATGGTTGCTAAATTATATGAACCTTTCTAGATATTCTCTTTTATCGGGTAGTAAATACTTTGGCGAGTTAAAAGGAATTAAAAATAAATTGATGTACGTATTGATGTATCCACTTGGATATGTGAAGTACGCGAAACAGAAGAAAGAAGTTCATTAGCAGAAAGTTAAGCCAATTGCTATGTTAAGGAGAGAAAAATATGAAGGAACCTTTAGTATCAATAATCACCCCCGTATACAATTCGGGTAGGTTTTTATCTGAAACAATTGAGTCTATACAAAATCAAACATATAAAAATTGGCAGCTATTATTGGTTGACGACTGTTCTACCGATAACTCGAAAGAAATAATCGATGGATATGCAAATAGAGATTCGAGGATAAGATATATTAAGCTAGAGAAAAATTCGGGAGCTGCTGTTTCCAGAAATGTCGGATTGAAAAATGCAGAGGGCAGGTTTATCGCCTTTGTGGACAGCGACGACTTGTGGAAAAATACTAAGCTTGAAAAACAGGTTGGATATATGCTTGACAAGAGCGTGGGATTTACATTCACGTCATATAGATATATGAAGGAAAACGGGAAAAGAACTAATAAAGTAGCAATCGCGCCAGGTAAGATCGATTACGAGGGATTGCTAAAAAACACTATAATAGGATGCTCTACGGTCGTAGTTGACAAAGAGGTGTTCGGAGATTTCGATATGCCATTGGTGAGAAGAGGGCAGGACACTGCTACCTGGCTCAAACTTCTAAAAGAAGTAGACTACGCATACGGGCTCAAGGAAGACCTAGTCGATTATAGGCTAGTTGGAAATTCTATATCGAGCAATAAGATAAAGGCTATAAAGAGGACTTGGAATACCTATAGAAATATTGAGAAACTGAGTTTACCAAAGAGTATGTACGTATTTTGTTTTTATGCCTTTAATGCTATAAAGAAAAGATTATAGCGTAATAATTCTGGATTATGTTCAAAACGGGTGCGTGGATTGAAAATTAACGCAATAATTATACTCAAAATGAGTGCGTGGATTGAAATTAACGTAATGATTCCGGATTATATTCAGATGAGTGCGTGGATTGAAAATTAAAATAATATGGGGCGGTGGATTTAAGATGAAAATTGCTATAGCTGGGACTGGATATGTGGGACTTGTGACAGGGGTGTGCCTGGCTGAGGTAGGAAATGAAAATGTAATCTGTGTCGACGTGGACGAGGCTAAGGTAGAGAGTTTAAAAAGAGGTATATCGCCGATATACGAGCTAGGTCTTGAAGAACTCATGGTGAAAAATTACGATTTAGGAAGAATAGACTATACTACTGACTACGTGAGCGCTTACTGCGACGCGGATATTATATTTATAGCGGTCGGTACTCCAGAGAGAAGCGATGGTTCAGCGAACCTCGATTATATAAAGGAAGTTGCACTACAAGTAGCCGAGTCTGTTAGAAAGGACGTGCTTGTAGTCATCAAGTCTACAGTGCCAATAGGTACTAACGATGCTATCGAAGAATATATGCAGAAGCATTTAAAAAACAAAGGTCTTAAATTAGAGGTCGCTTCAAATCCAGAGTTCCTCGCACAGGGAACGGCTGTAAAGGACACCTTAGACGCATCTAGAATAGTGATAGGTGTTGAGAGCGAATGGGCGAGAAATATTTTAAATGAGATATACAGTCCATTTGAGCAACCAATAGTAGTGACTAATAGACATAGTGCTGAGATGATTAAATACGCTTCAAACGATTTTTTAGCGCTCAAAATATCTTTTATGAACGATATAGCAAACCTATGTGAGATAGTAGGGGCAAATGTCGACGACGTCGCATACGGGATGAGTTTTGACGATAGGATAGGAAGTAAGTTCTTGAAAGCTGGGATAGGCTACGGAGGCTCTTGTTTTCCAAAGGATACAAAGGCGCTTCACTGGCTATCAGAGCATAACGGATATGAATTAAAGACTGTAAAAGCAGCAATTGAAGTCAATGAAAATCAGAAATTAAAACTTGCCAAGAAGGCTTTAAAGATAGTTGAAAGTTTCAAGGGCAAGAAGGTAGCAGTTCTAGGGCTGACTTTTAAACCTGGAACTGATGATATGAGGGAAGCGCCTTCAATAGTGAATATACAGTATTTACTAGAAAGAGGGGCAGATGTCTGGGCATTTGACATGGTAGGTATAGAAAATGCAAAGAAGATATTTGGCAATGAGATAAATTACTCGACTTCTATCGACGAGGTGATATTAGGGGCAGAGGTATGTCTGATCATGACCGAGTGGAAGGACGTAGTTGAATACGAGATAGATAAATACATGAAATTGATGAAGAAACCTCTAGTGTTAGATGGCAGAAACTGCTACTCATTGGACGAGATGAAAAATGCGGGAATAGAATACTATTCTATAGGTAGATAGTTGATGAAAATACAGGTATAGAATACTATATATTTATTGGGTAGACAGTCGATATGAAGATACAGGTATAGAATACTATATATTTATTTAGGTAGACAGTCAATATAACCACGCAACTGCAGAATAAATTTCCATTCACTTGATGGCATTAGAAATGCACGAGTTGAATACTTTTAACTAGGGAGGAATATTTATATGCAGAAAAAGCGAATATGCTATTTGGCTGACGGCTCAAGTACTCACACTTTGAAATTCTGTTCGTATTTTAAGGACAGGGGATATGAGGTATCCGTTATTTCTTTAAATGGAGGAAAACTGGAGGGAGTTGAGATATACGACCTACATTCAAATTTGGTAGATGCTAAGAATCGAAATGAATTCAAAAAGATAGGTTACCTAGGACATATCAGTGAGGTTAAAAGATTGGTATCAAAAATAAAGCCAGATATATTACATGCGCAGTACGCAAGTAGTTACGGACTTATAGGAAGCACTCTTGGATTTCATCCATACGTAATTTCTGTCTGGGGGACAGACATATACGATTTTCCAAGGAGAGGGATTATTCATAGAAAGATAATAGAACATAATTTTAGAAAAGCCGATCGCATTTTTGCAAACAGCAGAAATATGGCATGTGAAGCTAATAAATATACAGATAAACAGGTGGATGTAACCTATTTTGGCGTTGATTTAGAGAGATTTAAACGATTTAACAGCACAGACATCAAGGATATTCACAATAAGTCTACATATAGTGAATCTATGTATAAAGGGTCTATCGATTTTATATCCACGGATATAGAGAGCGACGAGGTGTTCACGATCGGAACGATTAAGAGTTTGGAAAAGAAGTACGGAATAGAATATCTAATCCGTGCTTTTAAACTTCTCAAGGATAAATACAGCGACGATAATCTGGGTGACGATAAATACAAAAATTATAAGTTAGTTGACGAGAAACTCAATAACGAGAGATGCAGAAATGACAAACTTGTTGACGCTAAGAAATCCACAAAGAGGTTTAAATTAAAAATTGGAGGATCTGGATCTGAGTTTGAGAGTTTAAAGGCATTGGCCTTAGAACTCGGACTTGAGTCAGATGTGGAATTTTTAGGAAGAATCGCCCCCGAAAATATTGCAAAGACATTTAACTCATTTGACGTATCAGTATTTCCTTCACTGAGAGAAGGCTTTGGAGTTGCATCTATCGAGTCTCAAGCATGCGAGGTACCCGTAATCGTAACAAACGTAGGGGGGCATCAGGAATCGCTTATATACGCTGAGACTGGATTTGTTGTAGAGCCGATGAATCCGGAGGCAATTGAGAAGGCTTTGATAAAACTAATAGAGGATGATAAACTTAGAAACTCTATGGGGAAGAAAGGGCGAGAATTTGTATTAGAGAATTTTGAGATTATGGATAAATTTAGCGAAATCGAAAAGATATACGACGAAATACTTAGGGAGTAAATCAATATAACTTGAGTATTAAAATAAAACAAGATTTAATTTTATTGTAGGGGAGATGACGCTCGGATGGATGAAAAGCAGGATGAAAATTTAAAAGATAGAAATAAAGGTGGACTTATATCTCTGCTACAAGACAGCCGATTTAGAAAAGGAATGCTTATAGGTGTGGATATAATCTGCGTGGCTGTATCATTTGCATTATCATATATTCTGGTGACAGATTTAGGGAGAACAGTTGACTCGTACGAATTAAAGAGCATGATTTTCCCGTTGATTATATATCTAGTTCTGAATTTAATGGCGTTTTCGTCGCTAAAATGCTACAGCACTCTCTGGAGGTACGCTGGAGAAGAGGGGATAGTTTCAATATTCTTAGCCATTGTTTTATACCTAGTGCCGGTATTTGCGGTTCACAGGATTTGTGGTTATAATTTTGACATACTCTTTTACGTATTGAACACTGTATTTATCATGGCATCTACGCTTAGCTACAGGATTATATACAGTGCTGTACTTGCCAAGATAAACAGAAAATCAGCTAATGGCGATATTTCTAAGGTGCTTATAATAGGTGCAGGTGACGCTGGCGAGATGGTAATTCACGAACTCAAGAGGAATCCTGCTCTTGGTAAGACAACAGTAGCAATAGTCGACGACGATTTAAATAAGGTGGGTAGGATAATACACGGTGTCAAAATAGTCGACACCACAGCTCGAATCTTGGATGTAGTAGAAAAATACGAGATAGACGAGATAATTTTCTCAATAGCTAATATCGAGCATCAGAGAAAGAGAAATATTCTTGATATCTGCAAAAACACAAATTGCAAGATACAGACTATACCTGGAATATACGAAATAATAGATGGAAAGGTCCATATAAATCAGATAAGGGACGTGAGGATAGAGGATTTACTCGGACGTGAAGAGGTCGACGTGGACTTTGAGAAGTTTGCTAATTATATAGAAGGAAAAAATGTAATAGTGACGGGTGGAGGGGGCTCAATTGGCTCAGAACTCTGCAGTCAGATAGCAAATTTCAATCCGTCTGCATTGATAATCCTAGACAACTACGAAAACAATGCCTACGATATACAACAGAAGTTGATCAGAAAGCACGGAGATAGTTTAAATCTAAAGGTTGTAATAGCCTCGGTGAGGGAAATAAAGAGACTTGATGAAATTTTTAACGAGTACAGGCCTCAGATAGTATTTCACGCAGCAGCTCATAAACACGTGCCGCTTATGGAGTTTAACCCAGGTGAGGCTATAAAAAACAATATCTTCGGTACTCTAAACACAGCTAGGACGGCGTCTAAGTACGGAGCTGAGCGATTTGTGCTAATATCTACGGACAAGGCTGTAAACCCTACAAATATAATGGGAGCAACAAAGAGGGCAGCTGAGATGATAATTCAGACTATGAATGAACAGAGCGATACCGAGTTCGTCGCAGTAAGATTTGGGAACGTACTGGGAAGTAACGGAAGTGTGATTCCTCTGCTTAAGAAACAGATAGAAGAGGGAGGGCCGGTGACAGTTACACATCCGATGATAATAAGGTATTTTATGACTATTCCAGAAGCAGTTGGCTTGGTAATTCAGGCGGGTGCCATGGCAAAGGGCGGAGAGATATTTGTCTTGGATATGGGAGAACCGGTTAAGATACTAGACCTAGCTACCAATCTCATTAAATTTAGCGGTTTAGAGCCTGATGTAGATATCAAGATAGAGTTTACAGGCTTGAGACCAGGGGAAAAGCTATATGAGGAGTTGCTTATGGCTGAAGAAGGATTGATAAGCACTGAACATAAAAAGATATTTATCGGAAAACCTATAGAAATAGATATTGACAGGACGGTTGAGCTCTTAGACGATCTAAAGGCAGTAGTAGAGGAAGAGGAAATCTCAAAAATTGAAGGACTTATGAAACAACTAGTTACAACATATATAAGTGTAGATGTTGCGAATGCGAAGAGGGGATAATATCCTCTCTTTTTTTGAATATATCTGATTTAATCAGTTTGCTCGATTTTTATTGTAAGTCGGCAATCACAAGGCATAATTTATTGTATAAAAATACAATCCCGACATAATCGTTTTCAAGAAATATATCAAATTGTAATTTATAATACGAGGATAATAGATAAAAATTACAAAATTATTACAAAAATGGTTGAAAAGGAAGAGGAATTGATGTACAATAGATTTTGTAACAAATAAAAAGTAACAAAACGTAATAATTACAAAAGAAAATGTGGGGGAGAATTTTAATTATGATAAAGAGAGCAAAGAAAATATTAACCAAGACGATAGCAGTAGTATTGATAGCAGGAATAGGTTGTGTAGAAGGATTGACTATACAAGCGAGTGCAGCTGAAGATAACTCAAAAACAGCAGTTGTAAGAGAATGTGACTTCTTAAACATGAGAAACGCTGCAAAGGCATCAGCAAAGATTGTAGGAAGAGTAAATACTGGGGACAAGCTATCAGTTGTAGATACTAGTTCAAACGGTTGGGTAAGAGTAAGAAACACAAACGACATAGTAGGTTGGGTAAATGGAAAATACATAACTATAAGCACACAGTCTAATGGAAACAGCAACAATTCAAATACAACAGTTGTAAGCCCTGATTCAAAAAGCAAGATAGAAAGCGTGTTACAACTTGCTTACAAACAACAAGGTAAACCATATAGATGGGGAGCAACTGGACCAAGTTCGTTCGACTGCTCAGGACTTACATCTTACGTTTACAAAAATGCTGCTAATATGAGTATACCAAGGGTATCTAGAGACCAAGCTAAGGCTGGAGTAGCTGTATCAAGAGCTAGCTTAAGACCAGGAGATCTTGTATTCTTTGGTTCAGGATCAAATATAACTCACGTTGGTATGTATGTAGGAGATTCTAAATTCATACATTCACCACAGACAGGTGATGTTGTAAAAGTAACTAGAATGGATACTGGAAGTTATTCAAGAAGATTTATAACTGCAAGACGTATAATACAAAACTAATATACATTAGTTAAGCTTAATCACATAATAAAATATAAACATACTTAAAAAAAATTCAACACATAAATATATAGTAGGCTGAACCCGATTCCCAGGGTTCGGCCTTTTTCGTCTAGAGATATAGTCTTAAGCTGCTACCCCTAAATACAGTTAACTAGTTGCGCTATCTAATATTCATACGCCCACGCAAACGGCAGTGTAGCTCTAGGACAATGGAGAGAAGAGAAATGAATAACAAAAAGAAACAAACAAATTACAAAAAAAACATTAAAAGTTACAAAAATGTAACAAAAGGGGTTGCAATTAATTTCAAAGTAGTATAAAATCATAAGCATAGTAAAAAAAGTTACATATATGTAACAATTATAAATAAGACAACATTGAGCGAGATTAAATATAACAAAAATAGTAACTAGATTGATAATCTTTCAGTTACAAAAAACGGGGGAAATAAAATAATGAATATAAGAATTAAGAAGAATTTGAAAAAGTTAGTAGCGGTAGTATTGATAGCAGGAACAATAGTTGGAGAGGGAGCAGCAGTAGTATCGGAAGCAGCTACAATCAATCCAAAGGGATCGGCAAATGTTTCAGAAAGTGCCAAACAACTACAAAACAGTTTAAAAAGCTATAAAGAAAAACAATCACAACAAGGTGCGACTCAAGAAAAGATAAACAAATTAGTATCACTTGCAAATGCACAAAAAGGTAAACCGTACAAATGGGGGGCAACTGGACCAAGTTCATTCGACTGCTCAGGACTTACATCTTACGTTTACAAAAATGCAATTGGGGTAACTATACCAAGGGTATCTAGAGACCAGGCTACAGCTGGAGTAAAAGTTGATAAATCAAGCATGAAGGTTGGAGATTTAGTATTCTTCGGTTCAGGAGGAAGCATATCTCACGTTGGAATGTACGTTGGAGATTCTAAGTTCATACATGCACCACAGACAGGTGACGTAGTAAAGGTAACAAGCATGGCTTCAGGAACAAACTACAACAATAGATTTATAACAGCTAGACGTATAGTTCAGTAATAGAATAGACAAAGACAGTTTTTAGCAATGCAATGCAGTAAGATAGACAGTAGTAGATGCGACAATCGAACAGTGAATATACATGCCGACCAAAATGAAGATAATAAGAATTCGTTTTGGTCGGCATTTTAAATTTAATACAGCGAAATCTGTCAATTTGACAAATTAACTTGTAAAAAGGTAGAATTGGGTAGGTGTAAAATTAGAATAAGGGGGACAAAATGAAAAAATTAATATCAATGATGTTATCGCTACTAATGGTATCGACAAGTTACATAAGCGGAGTACGCGCTGAGCAACCAGCGAAAAAAGAGATGAGGGCAGCGTGGATATCGACTGTCTACAACATCGACTGGCCAAAGACTAAAAATAACCAGGCCAAACAAAAAACTGAATATACAAATCTATTAGATACACTTAAGGCTTCGGGGATGAATGCGGTTGTGGTTCAAATAAGACCTAAGTCAGATGCGATCTATAAGTCAAATATAAATCCTTGGTCAGAATACCTAACAGGAACGCAGGGGACAGATCCAGGGTACGACCCATTACCATTCCTGATAGACGAGGCTCACAAGAGGGGTATGGAGTTTCATGCATGGTTTAATCCGTATAGAGCTACAAATGCAAACGAGAGCTTAGACAAGCTAGCATCTAATAACCCAGCTAGAGTCCATAAGGATTGGGTTGTCAAAAGTGGAAACAAATACTATTACAATCCAGGTATGCCTGAGGTAAAGAACTATATTGTGGATACAGTCAAGGAAGTTGTGGATAAATATAATATAGATGGAGTTCACTTCGACGACTACTTCTATCCTGGGACAAGTTTTGCGGATGATGCCGCTTACAAGCAGTACGGAAATGGAAAAAATAGAGACGACTGGAGGAGAGAAAATGTCAACGACCTTCTAAGGATGACAAAGGCAGCTATAAAGTCGTCTAAGCCAAATGTCAGATTCGGTGTAAGCCCAGCCGGAATATGGAGAAATAAAAGCTCTGATCCAACTGGCTCGGACACATCGGGTAACGAAACCTATGTAGGCACGTATGCAGACACTAGAGCGTGGATAAGACAGGGATTAGTGGATTACGTAACTCCTCAGCTGTACTGGCCAATAGGACTTAAGGGAGCAGATTACTCAAAGCTAGTTCCATGGTGGGCTAACGAGGTGAAAGGGACAAACGTAGATTTATATATAGGACAGGGAGTTTACAAACAAGGTGATACGGAAGAAGCGAATGGACAGAATATAGCAAAAGAGATAAAACAGCAGATAGCATTAAACAGAAAATATCCAGAGATAAAGGGAAGTATGTATTTCTCATCTGGGGATATAGCTAGAAATAAGACCTTACAAAAAGACCTAAAGGAAATAAATAAAGAGCAGCAAATTGAGCCAGAAGAGCAATTACCTGCAAATGTTAAGGTTGAGGAGTTAAACGGCAAGACGAGATACGAAACAGCTGTAGAGATAAGCAAGAAGGGCTGGGGAAGTGGATCTAAGACAGTGGTACTCGTAAACGGATACTCCATAGTAGATGGAATAACATCGACTCCACTAGCTACTACAGAGGGAGCACCTCTACTTCTAGTAGAAAAAGACAAGATACCAGATTCGACAAAGGCTGAAATAAGTAGGCTAGGAGCTGAAAATATAGTGATAATCGGTGGTGAAAGCTCTATATCTGAGAAGGTAGAAGAAGCTCTCACTGGAATCAAAAAAGAAATTAAAATAGACAGAGTAGGTGGAATCGATAGATACGAAACATCTCTAAAGATAGCGGAGAAGGTAGCAGAAAAAAATGAAATAAAAGAAGTGTATATCACTGGAGGAAGTGGAGAAGCTGACTCCTTGTCTATAGCCTCAATGGCAGGAGTAGTCAAACAACCTATACTACTAGCTTCAAAGACGGATATCTCAGAAGGTATATGCGAGTTCATAAAGGATAAATCAGTATCCAATGCCTACTTCATAGGTGGAACTAGTGTGATTTCAGAGGCTGTCGTAGCAAAGGTCAACCAACTTGTGAGCTCGGATGTAAGCAAAAATAGAATATCTGGATCTAATAGACAGGAAACAAATGCGAAGGTAGTAGAAAAATTCTACCCAAACACAGAATTAAACTCTGTATTTGCAAGCAAGAGTGACAAGTTAGTGGATGCGCTCACAGCAGGACCGCTAGCAGCAAAGAGCAACTCTCCTGTGTTTCTAGTTGGGACAGCCCTTAGCGACTCTCAAAACACCGTTATGGGACTTAAAAAGACAGGTACGGTATACAGAGTCGGTGGAGATATACCACAGAGAGCATTTGTGAGACTGGTGAACTTGGTGTCTAAATAAAAATAATGGATAAATAAATTAAGGCTGTCTTTTTAATAGACGCTCGCCGCTCGTCAGAAGTATTTCTAGACGAAGCTCCGATTCTATTAAAAAGACAGCCTTTGTACGTTAACGCATTATCGGTTATTTTACTTTTTCATTATTACTATATTTATTTTAGTTTTGTCCTTGCTCCTGTTTTAGTCGATCGACATCGTTGAATATGAAGTCGTGTAGGTAAACCAAGGTATCTTTATCGTATCTAAGTACCCAACCTGCGTTGCCGTATATGCCGCCCTTGCTGTGTATATCATCTGTTATAGGGAACTCGTATTGTTTAACGTCGAAGTTACCGATTTTTACAATATCAGCACCTAATCCCATTATTTCAGCAGGTTTCATATTTGTTTTGACGTAGGGAAGTATGCTCTTAACCAGCTTTGGATAGCTTGTAACAGGCTGATCCTTGAATGATGTCATTATACTTTTCATAACTTCTCTTTGTCTTTCATCTCTATTGGCTGTTGTATCATTGTGTCTGATACGGGCGAAGGCTAGAGCTTGATATCCGTTCAGAAGCTGTTCTCCAGATGTTTGAATATACTTGATCTGCCCCTTGTCTTTATTTGTATCCCATTTATAAGTTTCTGGTATAAATTTGTTCATTTCGTTTATATAGCTTTTTTTGACATCCACCGTAACCCCATCCATTGTGTCTATTATAGCCATGAACGAGTCGAAATCTACAGTTGCATAGTAGTTGATATCTAGTTCGAAGTTATCTTCAATCGTCTTTATCAATAGTTCTGCCTTACCATACGCATTTGCATGAGTAAGTTTTTCGTATCCATGACCTGGAATGTTGACGTACGAGTCTCTAGCTAGAGATGTAAGCTTTATGCTCTTGTGAACAGTGTCTATTGTCAGTATCATCATCGCATCAGATCTCGAGGCTCCTTCACCAGGTCTGGCATCTACACCCATGAGCAGTACATTCGTAATTCCATCTACGTTTTTGTGGTCTAGACTGTTAAGAGTAGCGTTTTCCATACTTGAGTCGTGAATTGTACCAAATTTATGGAAGAAGTAACCGAATACTCCTACTGGGAACAGGACTACAATTAATACTAAACATATTACAAACTTCTTTAATTTCGACATAATCTATTTTATCCTCCCATATATTTCGATTTATTACCATATCCCATTATATATAAGTATGTGTATTTATTCAATTAAACTTAAGAAAGATTTAGATTCTCGAGTTTGGAAAATATTGTTTGGCTAGGTGTTTGTGAATACCTATTGAGAGTTGCTAGATGAATTTTTTGTAGGGTGAGGTGTGTCTGGCGTGAAGTATGCGTTTGTGAATTAAAAAAAGGGCGCTTTCCATTTGCAATGTCCTCTTCACAGGGTCCATTAGATTAGGTTAACGCCTCTAATTTTATTTAGAAATTTTAGTTTTTACCTTGTTCTTCTTTTAGACGATCAACATCGTTGAAGATGAAGTCGTGTAAGTACACTAATGTATCTTTCTCAAATCTAAGTACCCATCCGGAGTTTTCGTATATTCCACCTTTACTGTGGATATCATCATCGATAGGGAACTCGTATTGTTTAATGTCGAAGTTTCCAATTTTAAGGATTTCAGCACCCAAAGCCATTATTTCCGTCGGCTTCATATTTGTTTTGATAAATGGAAGAACCGTGTTTACAAGTTCAGGATATTTTGTCATTGGCAGGTCTTTGAATGATTTCATCATGCTCTGCATAACCTCTCTTTGTCTCCTGTCCCTTTCAAAGGCTGTATCGTTATGTCTGATACGACTGAAGGCTAGAGCTTGGTATCCGTTTAGTACTTGCTCCCCTGATCTTTCGATTAATTTCATTCTGCCCTTTTTCTTGCTCGTATTCCAGCTGTATGTTTCTGGAATAAACTTATTCATTTCCCCGATGTATCCCTTGTCAATATTTACATCAACTCCACCTAATGTGTCGATGATGTACATGAATGACTCGAAGTCAACCGTTGCATAGTAGTTGATGTCTAATTCGAAGTTCTTTTCGATTGTCTGAATTAGCAAGTCAGCCTGACCAAAAGCGTTGGCATGTGTCAATTTCTGAGGACCGTGACCTGGAATTTCAACATAAGAGTCACGAGCTAGAGATGTAAGTTTTACATCCTTATGCACTCCATCTATTGTCAGAATCATCATTGCATCAGATCTTGATACCGTTTCGCCTGGTCTTGCGTCTACACCCATGAGAAGTACGTTTGTGATTCCATCGACGTTTTTATAGTCTAGACTATTAAGCGATGAATTATCGATACTTGGGTCGTGTACGAAGGTAAACTTATGAAAGAAGTACCCAAATACACTAGCTGGGAATATTACTACAAGTAAAGCAAGAAAAATAACGAATTTTTTTAGTTTAGACATTCAAACTAATCCTCCCGTCTTTCTCTTGGTAAAAATATTGTAAGCCGTTAATTAAAAGACCGTACTCTTCATTATATAAAAATATGGAGATTAATTCAATAATTTGTCAAAATATTATTTTTGGTTCATTTTGACATAACTAGGCTAGAAATATTGGAAACATTAGAATAAAAGCATCAATCGCATTGAAAAAAAACGTATTAAATGTTAAAATTAAGTATCAGAGTGTAGTTAATTTGAGTAAAATAAGGTAAATGTAATTTTAAAAGATGAAAACGATTAACCGTTTGATTCAATAGGTCTAACCCTGGGTTGTATTGTGTACACAAAATAGAAATAATAAATATATTTGTATTACTGGATTTTAAAATAATCTAGAAAGGTGTATGAGATGGCAAGAAAGAGGACTTCCAACAAAAAAATTTCAACAAAGACATCTGGGGCTATGACGAAAAAGAAAAACAATAGAAAAAGGAAATTGAATAAGAAGAAGCTATCATTTGTTATTTTTGTTGCACTGTTATTAATTTTATCTATTAGTTCTTTGACCGTATTTGCGATTAAGAGCATGAATGCACATAAAAATGTAGATACAAAACAGATAAAGACAGAGCAGACTAAGGTGGCAGACAAGGTTGAGGTATCGTCCAGCAAAAATACTGGAGAAAAATCCAAAAAAACTGTTATTGATAGCAAGAAGGTTGGAGAAGATAGTAAGAGTCAGGCCAAGAAGAAATCAAAGCAATACACTATACTTATCGACCCAGGACATGGTGGAAACGACAAGGGTACTTTAAGTACTGATCATGAAGGAATATACGAAAAAGATGTGACAATAAAAATAGGTAAGCAGATTGCAGAAAAACTATCAAAACAAGATGACATAGAAATTATAATGACTAGAACTGATGATGAGTATGTGAGTTTGAGTGAGAGGGCGGCTATGGCAAAACAGTACAATGTGGATGCACTTGTTTCAATTCATATCAACGCACAGGTAGGTGCTAATGATGCAAGAGGTATTGAGACTTGGTACAGGACAGGCAGTACAGATGGATCAGATAAATTTGCCAGAGTAGTGCAGGATACATTACTGACTTATGTAGACGATAGGGATAGAGGAATATTTGAAAATAACTTTCAGGTGTTGAGAGAGTCGAATGTGCCATCTATTCTCGTCGAATGTGGATTCATCACAAATAAAGAAGATGAGAAGAATTTATTCGACTCAAAGTATGTCAGTCAACTTTCAGATGGGATAGCACAGGGAGTGCTGTCGTATATAGACAATAAATAGCGTGTGGACTTTAAAGGGTGTGAATACTTTAGCCGAATAAGTGTTACAAAAAGTTTGACATGGTCTCGTATCAGGGATGCGGGACGAGTGTTGAGAATGGAGGTAGCATGATCAAGAGTGGCGATTTTACGGAATCAAAGAACTATGAAAAGAGCTTAAGTACTTCTCTGAAAAAGAACACAGGGACATACTACACTCCGAGGTACATTATAGATTATATAATGGAAAAGACCTTGAGTGGACATGATATAGTGGACAATCCGTATCCCAAGGTGTTAGATCCAGCGTGTGGCTGTGGAAATTTTCTGCTAGTAGCCTACGAGGTTTTGTACAAGCTGATAAGTCAGAATTTAGATGTTCTGGCTGAGAAGTACGGCAGTGATTACTGGAACAAGAAAAATATACACAATCATATTGTTAAAAATTGCATTTACGGTTTCGACATAGACAGATCGGCGACTAATATATTCAAAGACTGCCTTATGGACGAGATAGAGGGCATAATGTGTGGAGATGGCGATAGAGATGTTGAATCTTCAAAGTTAGATGTTCGTGAATTAATACAGAAATCATCTAATATCAAGGTGGTAGACAGTTTGAAATACGAGCCTAAAATGAAGTTTGACTATATAATCGGCAACCCTCCATACATTGGTCATAAAAACATAGACTTTTCTTATAAAAAATTTTTGAGTGAGTCATACAGAGATGTATATGTGGATAAATCAGATTTATATTATTGTTTTTTTAAGAGAATAGATGAACTGTTGACAACTCAAGGAGTTAGTTCAATAATAATACCTAGATATTTTCTAGAGAGCCCATCAGCTAAAAATTTAAGGAAATATATATCGAGAAACTTATCTACATTCGAATGCGTAGATTTTTTGGGTGCAAAAGTATTTAAAAACATAGGTATATCGAGTTGTATTTACACTTTTGGGAAATCGAATTCTCCTAAGGGCGAAAATTGGATTCACGACTATACACTCAAATACTATGATATGCACAACTATAAGATGAATTCAGAAGATTTAGACGAAAAAGAGGCTAAGGTCTTTAGGATAGTGGATGAAGAAATTGATATTTCGGATGACTTTGACATATCTGAGGAAATAAAGTTTGGAACTTTTGAACATATGAACTTAAAGATGAATGATGATGGAAGTTGGCTCATAGCTGGGGCACCAGAAGAGAGTATTCTATCAAAGATAAATAAAAAATGTGAATTTACCCTTGATGACATAGTTGAAAGTTTTCAGGGAATAATAACAGGGTGTGATAGAGCCTTTGTCTACAAAAGCGGAGATGAAATACTAGACCGAGTTGGGGATAAGTATACGAAGAGATGGATTAAAAGCAAGAACATCAAAAAATATTTAATTGGCGAGAGCAGACATTTTCTAGTATATTCGGATCTTATCGCAGAGGAGGAGACCAAAAATTATTTTAAGAGTCAAATCTACAAGTATAAGGATAAGCTTATGAATAGGAGGGAGTGCAGGAACAACAGCAGGCAGTGGTACGAACTACAATGGGGGAGAACTCCGGGACAGTTTGAGCGAATCAAGATTATGTACCCCTACAAGTCCAAAGAAAACAGGTTTGCGATAGATTACTGCTCGTGTTTTTCCAGTGCAGATGTGTACTCGTTTTACATCAAAGAGGAGTACAACGATGTCTTTTCTTACGAGTACCTGGTTGGACTTCTAAATTCAAATGTATACGATAGGTACTACAAGATAAATGCTAAGAAGATGAGCAAGGGAATATACGATTATTATCCCAATAAGGTATTGCAGATGAAAATATTTAAAGATGAGAACTACCATAAGATAGAGAATCTATCTAAGAGGGTGATAGAGAAGATATTTTCTCTAGACCACTGTGAGGATAACTGTAAAGATGAGATGGAATTGTATTTTTTACAGACTCAGCTTGAAAAGTTAATAGAAAAATCATTGAGCATATAGGGGTGAGATCCATGAAGGGGCTAGTTCTAGAAGGTGGAGGAGCAAGAGGTGCCTATCAAGTAGGTGCGTACGCGGCTCTTAAGGAAATTGGAATCGAATTTGATGGAGTGGCAGGCACTTCAATCGGAGCTGTTAACGCGGCGTATATAGTACAGGGTGATATAGAAATTATGAAGAAGGTCTGGCTAGACTACGATTACACTCATTTTATGAATATAGACGAGCAACTTTATGAAAAAGTTAAGGATATATGGTTTTCAACGAAGAATTTTAATAATATAATAGATTTAATGTACAGGGCAAAAAATAACGAGGGGATCGATATAGAGCCGTTTAGAGTTTTATTAGAAAAAACTCTAGATGAGTCTGTTATAAGAAATTCAAAAAAAGATTTTGGACTTATAACGGTGTATTGGGACAGGAAACTCCACCCTTGTAGACTCTTGCTCGATGATATACCAGAGGGTAGACTAGTTGAGTACTTGATCGCTAGTTGTAGCCTTCCGATATTTCAATTTAACAAAATAGATGATAAATTGTTTTTAGATGGAGGATTATCTGATAATATTCCAGTTTCCCTCTTGAAAAATAATGGCTACGATGATATTGTAGTAATTAGGTTAACAGATGACATAGTAGGGAAGATAAATTTATCTAAGCATAATGATATAGCAATCAAGGTGATAATACCTTCTGAGGATTTGGGCGGCGGCTTGAACAAGGACCATGAAAATGTCGCTAGAATTATGAAACTCGGATATTTGGATGCTATGAAGGCATATGACAGAATAGACGGTGTAAACTACTTTTTTGAGAAGGAAGACAGGTATGACGAAGATTATTGCTTTGATATGTTTAGAAATTTGAAGACTGAGGTTGTTGAAAAACTTTGCGATATCCTGATGATAAGAAAAGAACCGAATCTCAGGACATTATTGGAAAACGTTATTCCTAAACTAGGGGAACATCTAGGCTTGGAAAAAAAATTTTCGTACAGGGAATTATATTATAGTATTTACGAGAAAAAGCTAGAATATAATTCGATAAGCAGGGTTAACCTATACGATTTCAACAAGGTTGTACAAATTGTAGGAAAAAATGTGGATTCAGACGACGGGATCGTCGCTGATTTCGGTATACCGATAATTCAGAAGAATATTTCTCTTTTGAGTTTGAATAAAAACAAGGGTATAAAAATCCTAGTCAATTGCATAATAATAGGCTGGACTGAATATAGGGACTAGGTTTTGGGTATAAATAAATAAAAGGAAAAGGGGGAAGACCTATAATGGAAAAAGTTGTAACGATAAAGAATAAGAGTGGGCTTCACGCTAGACCTGCTGGAAGGTTTGTCAAAGAGGCTTCAAAATTTCGCTCAGATGTAATGTTGAATTACAAGGGAAAGATAGTTAATGCGAAATCTATCATGGGGGTAATGAGCTTAGGATTGTCTCAAGGAGAAGAAGTGACTATAACTACAGATGGAATAGATGAAGACAAGGCCATAGAAGCTATGGTTTCGCTTGTAGAAGCAGACTTTGGAGAACAATAGTCAAAACGTGAATAATATGAATTCTTTTGGAAATACTAGTATTAAGATATTTGAAAATCAAGATATTAGTAACGGGTATAATCAGGCGTCGGTATGAATTTTTATATATAGCATTAAGGTTGAGTATTAGATTTTAATTGTAAGGTTTTACTTTTAAAGACGTTTATGTAAATCTTAAGTTTTAGAGAAAAATGAAAGACGAACATTTTAAGAAATTTAAAATGATTCAATCGGCGTTTGAAATATCTGTTTATTATAAATGAAAGAGGAGTGAAGTTGATGCTCCTCTTTCTTTTGCATTAAATACTAGAATCTTGACAAAAATGTTGCAAAAAAACAATAAAATAATAAATTTAATAATTTAATCGCCAAATTTTATCCTTAGAGTCGAAAAATATGTTATCCACAGGAAAAAGGCAAAATTATCGTTGAAAATCGGTAATTCTTAAAAAATAATCAACAGAATCCACAGGATATTCGAGTTATCCACAGAAAGTGTTTCAAATTTTAAGAAAAATGAATGATAAAAATTTAAAAAATTTTATCAACATCTTCTGAAAACGTCATGAATTTAACGAAACGCAAAAAATGCTAAAAAGAATTCAAAAACTACTCTTTTTCTAATAATTTCTCGCAAAAACGACGAAAACCGAAAAAACGACCTTTGAACTTGAAATTTCAACGAAAAGCATTCCTTAAATATAAAAAATAACAATCTTTGACCAGTTTTGCGTATATAATGCCCAGTTTAGCGTAAGCTCTTGAAATAATTTATTTGAAGAGTTATCCTTCATTTAAGAGAATACGAAAGGGTGGTATGATTAAATGTTTAAATCTGGAGCCGAAAGGATAACGATGGTCATGCTGAACAATAATGTAATTGAGGAAAACGAATTCAACGTATATTCTTACGGAATTGAATTACTGATTGCATTTGTTGTAAATATTATAGCAGTATCTATTGTAGGTATATTTTTTGGGAAGCTAATACAGACATTCGTATTTCTTCTTACGTATTGTCCACTTAGACAGTATGCTGGGGGATATCATGCGGGCAACTACACTAAATGTACATTGACCTTCACAACGCTATTTATAGCGACTATATTAATCATAAACAATATAGATATTCAAACATCTCATCTTTTGATTTCAGGGCTGTTGATAGTGAGTTTCCTAGGAATTTCATATCTATCTCCAGTAGAGAGTAGAAACAACCCGCTTACAGCGTTAGAGAGAAAACATCATAAGAGAGTAGCTATTGCGATATCTGGTGTATACATGTTGTTAAATATTCTATTGATTAATTTAAATATTATTCCGGACTATATTATTTTTAGCGCCGCAGGACTTATATTAGTTTATATAATGCAGATACTAGCTATTTTAACAGGAAAGAGAACGAATTGAAAATTAGAAAGGGGGATATTAGATGGCAAATTGTATTAGATGTAGAATGCTAGGAGTATTGGGTACTCTTGCGTTGACATTAGCATTATTGTCAACTAACACCACTTCTTCTTGGACTATGTACCAACCCAAAATAGGAGAAAAGGTATAGTCATATAGCTTAATTTATTTTATTAGAATTATTTGGGATGCATGTGAAATTCCGACACGGGGGATAGACAAATAGCATAGTTAAGATGAGGGCCTTTGGGGATGGGGAAATATTTCTTAGAGGCTCTTTTTGTTGCGTTAAACTGCTAAAGAGGCGAGTTTCGAGCTCAGGATACATAAAATTAACATTTATCCTACATTATGATATAATTAGAGATAAGATTGTTTTAGAATGTTTAAAAGCAGTTTAATGTAATTATTGGAGGGAAAGAAATGATACATAAGTTTTCAATGAATGGATACAACATAGTGCTGGACGTCAATGGAGGTTCGGTTCATGTCGTAGATGATTTATCATATAAGATACTCGATCATTATGAAGATAAGAGTAAGGATGAGATAGTTAATCTGATGAAAGCAGAATACGATGAAGAGTCTATAAGTGGAGCTTACGAGGAAATAGAAGCTCTAAAGGATGCTGGTCTTCTATACTCTGAGGATACATACGAAAACCATCCAAGTTTTGTAAATAGAAAACCAGTTGTAAAGGCACTCTGTCTACACGTTGCCCACGATTGCAACTTAAAATGCAAATACTGTTTTGCAGCACAAGGCGACTTCGGTGGCGAAAAGGAAATAATGAGCTACGAAGTCGGGAAACAAGCACTCGACTACCTTATAGCAAATTCAGGAAACAGAAAAAATCTAGAAGTGGATTTCTTCGGAGGAGAGCCTCTTATGAACTTCGACGTGGTTAAACAACTTGTCGAATACGGAAGAAGCGTAGAGAAGGAACACGGAAAAAACATAAGATTTACAATAACTACCAACGGTGTTCTACTAGATGACGAAAAAATCGACTATATAAATGAAAATATGCACAACGTCGTACTAAGTCTAGACGGAAGAAGAGAAGTAAACGATAGGATGCGACCTACATTAAACGACAAGGGAAGCTACGATATAGTTATGCCTAAGTTTAAGAAACTAGCTGAAAAAAGACCAAAGGATAAATACTATTATATAAGAGGAACATTTACTAGGGATAACCTAAACTTCTCAAAAGACGTACTTCATTTTGCAGATGAGGGATTCATATCTACATCTGTAGAGCCAGTTGTAGGAGAGGCTAGCAACCCTTACGCACTTAGAGAAGAGGATCTACCTACAATATTCAGCGAGTATGAAACTTTTGCAGAGGAATACGCACAGAGACAGCAAAGGGGAGAAGGATTTAAATTCTTCCACTATATGATAGATTTAAATCAAGGACCTTGCGTAATAAAGAGGATAACAGGATGTGGAGCAGGTAATGAATACCTCGCTATAACTCCTACAGGAGATATATACCCATGTCATCAATTTGTCGGAAACGAAGAATTTAAAATGGGAAATATAATGGAAGAAGAAATCAAACTTCCAGAAGAACTTAGAAAGACATTTAGAGAAGCTCATGTTTACTCTAAGGAAGATTGTAGAAAATGTTGGAATAAATTCTACTGCTCTGGGGGATGTCATGCAAATGCGATAAACTTCAATGGTGACGTTAGAAAACCGTATAAACTAGGATGTGAGATGCAGAAGAAACGTACTGAATGTTCTATAATGATTCAGGCAAAACTGATGAGTGAGGAAGAGATATCAGCAGAAGTCGCAAAATAACCTGGCGGCAACGAGACTCCGACAATTAGAGTTTGAAAACAATATGCCGACAATAAGGCGAAGGAGAACGTGATGATAAGAAATTTCAAGAAATTCTCACCAGAGATAGATGAGGAAGCATTGTATATAGATGAGTCTGCAATGATAATAGGTGATGTCTTGATAGGAAAAGACTGTACTGTCTTGTTTAACGCCGTTATCCGCGGTGATGTAGGAAAGATATCTATTGGCGAAGGGACGAACGTGCAAGACAATGTAGTAATTCACGGAGACGGACCTACAGTTATAGGTAAAAACGTCACAATAGGACATCAGGCTACTATTCACGGCGCTACTATTGGAGATAATACCTTGATAGGTATGGGTTCGATACTATTAGATGAATGTGTAATAGGCGAAAATTCTATAGTTGCAGCTGGAAGTGTTGTTACTGGACATAAAGAATTTCCAGCGGGTGTCTTGATTATGGGGATGCCAGCTAAGGCAGTAAGACAGCTGAGCGACGATGAGATAAGGTCAAATGAAGAGGCAGCACAGCTATACAAAGATATGGCTGAGGAATACAGAAGCTAATTAATGGGAAATATACTAGGAGGGATACATCTAAATGAGTATCCCTTCCTTTAGATACAGGCAGTTTTAATATAGGCAATTTTAATTGATTGAGCGCTTAATCGGAGCTGATCCTGTGTTAAATGTCGACAGCATGTGAGTCGTATTTCTCAAGTTATACATAGTCTAAGAGGATATATTATTTTTAGGAGGTACCCGTTTTGAGAATCAGTTACAGATATTTAAAAAGATACAGAGAAATAGCTCATGTTTTGATGAAGTATGGGTTTACATTTGTGGTAGAAAAACTCAATATCGAGGGTATCGCCTATAAAATACCTATATTCGACACTTCGGAAGATATAAAGAACATGTCTACGGGCAAGAGGCTCAGACACGCTCTAGAGGACCTAGGACCTACATTTATCAAACTCGGTCAGATTATGAGCACGAGGAAGGACCTTTTCGACCAAGATATAATAGATGAGTTGTCAAAGCTTAGGGATGATACAAATAAATTCCCTACAGAAGAGGCGGAAAAGATCTTTGAATCTGAACTAGGAAGTGGAGTCGACGAGGCATTTCTGGAGTTTAATAGAGAGCCTATAGCAGCTGCATCAATAGGCCAGGTCTATGAGGCGAGGCTAAAGAGCGGAGAAGAGGTAATAGTAAAGGTTCAAAGACCTAATATAGAAAAGATAATAAAATCTGACCTACATATACTCAGGATGGTAGCAAACACCCTAAAGGACGTGCTAAAGGACTTTAAGCTGGATATGCCGAGCATGGTAGAGGAGTTTGAAACTCAGATTTTAAGGGAACTGGACTACAACTTTGAGGCCATAAGCGCTATCAAGTTTAAGAATATATTTAAAAACAGTGAAGAGGTGTATATCCCAGAGGTGTACATGGATTTGTCCACAAGTAAGATATTGGTGCTTGAAAAGATAAATGGTATTAAATTAAGCGACGTCGACGAGATAAACAGACGTGGCTGGGATGCGAATAAGATAGCCAATATTGGTATAAGATCATTTTTCGTGCAGGTATTAGGAGCTGGTTTTTTCCACGCCGACCCACATCCAGGAAATATATTTGTAATAGACAAAGGTAAAATATCGTATATAGACTTCGGTATGATTGGAATAATAGACAAGAAGACGCTAAAACTGCTCAACAACATATCTCTTGCAGTAGTCCATAGAAATGTGGACAAGATAATATACTATCTAACTGAAATAGAGGCGATACCAAACGATACAAATTTGACGGGATTTAAACAGGATATGCTCTATCTCATGCATTTTTACTACGATGTGCCTCTTGAAAGGCTAAGCATGACAGAGATATTAAACGAGGTATTTAGATTCTTTAGAAAATATGGAGTAGTGGTGCCAAATCAGCTTATAATGCTGGCTAAGACAATTATTATCCTAGAGGGAACGGCTAGACTTATAGACCCTACTTTCTCAATAGACAGCTTGGGCAAGGAGTTTTTGAAGCATTACTACAAAGATAGACTTAAATTCAAGGACAGGATTGGAGATTCTATAGAGGAGGTAGACGAGGTTTTACTAGACTTAAAGTCGATACCAAAACAGCTGAAGTCAATACTTAAAAACATAGAGAAAAATGATATTAAGCTCGAGATACAAGATGTAAAAATGACGAAACTCGAGAAGGTATTGGTCGAGTTCACTCAGCAGATATCTTTATCCCTAGTATTAGCTGCACTTATCATAGGTTCGGCGACTATTATATCATCTCCTAATATAGCGAGCAATTACTGGGTTAGGTTAATTGCTTTTATAGGATTCTTTACTTCGTTTATAGTAGGTCTCCTATTGATTATAAAAAGCCTGAGGGCAAAGTACAAAAAGGATTAAGATAAAAATGATAATAAGATAGAAATTAATAATTAAGATAGAAATTAATAAGTACAGACAAAAATCGAGGAAAGGGGGTAGTTTGATGAAAAAATGGACATTAAAGCATGCGGGAAGGCTAGAAGCTGATGAATTAAATGAAAAATTAGGGATTTCCCAGGAAATAGGTCAGATATTGAGAAATAGGGGAATATCCACAGAAGAAGAATCTGAAATATTCCTACATCCTACATTTGATAGACTAAGAGACCCATTCCTCATGAAGGATATGGATAAGGCGGTTGAAAGGATCCAAAGAGCAATTAAAAACGGCGAAAAAATCTGGGTATACGGAGACTACGATGTGGACGGAGTATCTTCCACATCTATACTCTGCCTTTATTTTAGAGATATAGGATACGATGTAAACTACTACATACCAAACAGATTGGAAGAAGGATACGGTATAAACGAATCGGCGATCAGGACAATAGCTGACAGGGGCGCAGATTTGATAATAAGCGTAGACTGCGGGATAACCTCGGCTAGGGAGGTTGGAATAGCTAAGGAACTCGGGATTGATTTCATAGTCACAGACCACCATGAATGCCAGGATGAGTTGCCACCTGCAGTAGCTGTAGTAGACCCGAAGCAGGAGGACTGCCATTATCCATTTGATCAACTCTGTGGATGTGGGATAGCTTTTAAATTAATTCAAGCTCTTACACCTAAGGACGAATTTAAGACAAAACTCTACTATTATATAGAGATAGTGGCGCTCGCTACAATATGTGACGTGGTTTCACTAAAGGACGAAAACAGAATAATAGTAAAAAATGGACTCTCTATTATGAACAAGGGTATAAATATAGGACTATCAGAACTCATAAAGGTCTGTGGTATACAGACTGATAAGATAGGATCATCACATATAGGATACTCAGTAGGGCCTAGGATAAATGCAGCCGGTAGACTTGGGTATTCATACCTTGGGGTTGAACTGTTCACTACAGAGTCTAGGATAGAGGCAAAGGAGATAGCTGGTCTTCTCGAGGAGAAGAATAACGAAAGGCAGGATATAGAACTAAAAATATTTAGCGAGGCAGAAAAGATTATAGAATCAGACGAAGGCTATAAAGACGATAAGGTTTTAGTTGTGGCGAGCGAAGGTTGGCAACATGGAATAATAGGAATAGTTGCATCTAAGTTGACCGAAAAATACTATAAGCCGACAGTTATGCTCTGCATAGACGGCGACGAAGCTACTGGTTCTGCTAGGTCGATAAAAGGATTTAGTATATTTGAAGCCTTAAATAGATGCTCAGATCTAATGCTTAGGTTTGGAGGTCACGAGCAGGCGGCGGGACTTACCCTAGATGGAGCGAATATAGACAAACTTAGAGCCAGGGTGAATGAGTTTGCAGACTATTCCCTAAGTGAAGAGGATATGGTCGAAAATGTAAAAGTAGAGTTTGAACTGAGCGAGTCTTCTGCTGATCTGAACTTGGTCGATGACTTACACGAGCTAGAGCCATTTGGTGTAAGCAATCCAACTCCTAAGTTTATCATGAGAAACTGTGAGATAAAGGAGATTCGATTTATAGGAAAGAACAGACAACATCTAAAATTACTCGTGGAGAAAAAGAGCGAGGAAATCAAGGTGGACTCATATAAATACGAATGCATAGGCTTCAACCTCTCGCATTTGGGTACTAGACTAAACAGGGGGGATAGAGTAGATATATTGTTCCAAGTAGATAAAAATACCTTCATGGGAAATACAAAGCTACAGTTCCTCTTAAAAGATATAAGGATGTATAGAGCTAGAGATATTTATTCGGATGAGAGCTCAATCGAACTCATGAGTAAATTTATGCTAAAAGATATAGATGAGATAAAAGTATTATCAAAAAACTCGGTCGACGCCAAAGAAGATGAAAAGTCACAGTCAAGATCTGATAAGCTTGAGAGACAACCAGTAAAATTTACGGCAAAAACTGGAGAGTTAGATGCAGGGGTAAATACAGACATTATAGACATAAGCGGTAATATAGGAATAGATGTCTTTGATTGCATAGGCGAAAAAACATTGGTGATAGCAAACACCGTAGAAGGATATGAAAGGGCAGTTTCGGACATTTCTCTACTTGAGGAAGAGTACGAAATTTCATATAAAAAGATAAATAAAAGCATAAAAGACAGTAACTTGCAACTAATATTTATTCCTTATATTGATAAAATCGATTTAAAAAGCTATAATAATATTATCCTCTATGATTATTTATTTAACATAGACGATTACGGTTATATTTACGAGAACAAGGATAAGGCTCAAGTAGTCAACTACTACGATGAAACGAGCTTATTATATATGAAAAATACTATACACAACCTAGTGCCGAATCGAGACGATTTCCTAATCGTATACAAGATGGCGATGGTCAAAAGAGAGATAGAAGTGGACGCTGTGGAGGTACACAATGTATTTGGACTCCATCCGCTAAAGTTCTTTTCTATAATGAATGTATTTGAAGAACTTGAACTTCTCGAGTACAGGTATAACGACAAAAAAGTATTTATAAAACTGATGCCAAAGCCAAATCAAAAGCTGGATTTGAACAGCAGTAAAATATTGAATAAATTAAACAAAATAAAAGATGAATTTGAACTTGGATATACAATACGGTTCTGAGCAATCGGGAGGATTAACTATGGATTTAAGAAATAACATAAGAAGTATAATGGATTTTCCAAAAGAGGGGATAGATTTTAAAGATATCACGACTCTATTAAAAGATCCAGCTGCTTTGAACTACACAGTTAAGAAATTAGCTGAAAATTTAAAGGACAAAAATATAGACATGATTGTAGGACCTGAAGCCAGAGGGTTTATCCTTGGGACACCTGTTGCTTACGAACTAGGACTAGGTTTTATACCTATAAGAAAGCCTGGTAAATTGCCAGCAGAGATAGAATCATTTAGCTATGGTCTAGAATACGGTACAGATGTGCTTGAAATACACAGAGATGCAGTGCAAAAGGGTATGAGGGTTGCAATAGTCGACGATCTCCTAGCTACGGGGGGAACTCTGGAGGCTGCTGCAAAGCTAATAGAAAAACTTGGCGGGGAAATAGTGTCTATTCAAGTTTTAATTGAACTCGAGGATATGAAGGGAAGGGAAATACTTTCTGGATACGAGGTAGAATCTTTAGTTCAATACTAGCAAACAAAAAAATCTAATAAAAATGGGTGGTTGTATGCGTGACAAAGAATTAGAAAACTTAATTGATAAAATTAAAATCTATGCTCCAAATGCAGATTTTCAAATGGTGGAAACTGCATTTGTCCTAGCTAAAAACGCACATGAAGGTCAGGAAAGAAGATCTGGCGAACCATATATCATACACCCAATCGCTGTAGCAAATATACTTGCGGATATGCAGTTGGATATCGAGACTATAGTGTCGGGACTCCTACACGATGTGGTTGAGGATACTGAATACACTTATGATGATATCAAAGAAGAATTTGGTGAGGACGTTGCAGAACTAGTAGATGGGGTAACTAAACTCGGACAGATAAAATACCAGTCTAAGGAAGCTACTCAATCGGAGAATCTCAGAAAAATGTTTTTGGCTATGGCCAAGGATATTCGCGTTATACTTATAAAACTTGCGGATAGACTTCACAACATGAGAACACTCAAATACATGCCACCTGAAAAAGCTAAGTATAAAGCACAAGAAACGGTTGAGATATACGGAGGAATCGCGCATAGACTTGGTATTTCAAAGATTAAATGGGAATTGGAAGACTTGGCACTTAGATATATAGATCCAGAAGGTTACTACGACCTAGTGGACAAAGTGTCTATGAAAAGAGATCAGAGAGAAGCATATATCGAAAAAATAGTACAAGAGCTAAGAGTGACATTTAAGGAAATGGATATAGAATGCGATGTGTATGGAAGACCAAAGCATTTTTATAGTATCTACAAAAAAATGGAGAAAAAACATAAGTCGTTTGACGAAATCTTCGATTTGACAGCCGTGAGGGTATTGGTAAACAGCGTAAAGGACTGCTATGCAGTTCTTGGAGTGGTACACACATTATGGAAGCCTATGCCTGGAAGATTCAAGGATTATATAGCCATGCCAAAACCAAATATGTACCAATCTCTTCATACGACAGTGGTTGGACCAGATGGAGAACCTCTTGAAATTCAGATTAGGACATTCGATATGCATAATATCGCAGAAAATGGTATAGCAGCTCACTGGAAATACAAAGAAGGAATAACCGATACAAAACAACTTCGCTCACAAGAAAAATTGCAGTGGTTAAAACAGATGATGGAGTGGGAAAAGGATGTAAAAGACCCTGAAGAATTTATGGATGCACTCAAGGAAGATGTCTTTAATTATCAGGTGTACGTATTTACACCACAGGGAGATGTAGTAGAACTTCCAAATGATTCAACTCCAATAGACTTTGCCTATAGAGTCCATACAAAGGTAGGTAACCACTGCGTTGGGGCTAAGATAGATGGAAAGATAGTGCCACTTGACTACAAACTAAAGAATGGAAACATAGTAGAAATACTCACTAGCCCTAACTCGAACGGACCAAGTAGGGACTGGTTGGCTATAGTCAAGACGCCGACAGCTAGAAACAGGATAAGACAGTACTTCAAGAAGGAAAGAAGAGAAGAAAATGTAGAGCGTGGAAATGAAATATTGGAAGCCCATCTAAAGAGAAATGGACTACCTACAAGAAACGCTCAAATGGATAAATACCTAGCAGCAGTTGCAAAAAAACACAATCAACCTAGTGTCGATGACCTAGTTGCAACGGTTGGATACGGAGGAATACTGGGTTCACAGGTGATTACCAAGGTCAAAGAAATGTACTTAAAGGACGTAAAAAAAGACAAGGCCGTCCAAGAACCAGAGGTAGATCAATTTAAGAAACACCAGTTGACAGACCAAGAATTCTCTCAAAAGAGGAAGAAGGGCTCAAGCCAGGGAGTTACCGTAAAGGGAGTAGACAACATCTTGATAAGATTTGCAAAATGTTGCAATCCACTTCCTGGAGACGATATAGTAGGCTACATCACCAAGGGTAGAGGTGTTGCGGTTCACAGGACGGATTGTCCAAATGTTGCATTGACAGAGGATAATGGAGAATTTATTACGAATAGACTTGTTGAAGTAGAGTGGACCGAAGTAGAGCATGGAAGGTTCGAAGCCGAACTTCAGCTAAAAGCTGTAGACAGGAAGGGCGTAGTAAACGATGTAACACATGTACTATCGATAGAAAAGATAAGCCTGAACGGAATAAACGCTAGAAAGAGCAAGGACACAGTGATAAATATCAATCTTTTAGTAGAAGTTGAAGACACACCTCAATTGAAGCTATTAATCAAAAAACTCAAGGCAGTGCCGGGAGTTGAGGATGCGTATAGGATGAAGAACTAGGATTTGATATAAAAATGTAGGGAGGATGAATGGATGAGAGCAGTAGTGCAGAGGGTATCGTCGTCTAAGGTTACAGTAGACAAGGATAACATAGGAGAAGTTTCTCACGGACTTATGGTATTGCTTGGAGTGACACATGAAGATACATCCAAGGATGTAGACTATATGATAGACAAGATATTGAACTTAAGGATTTTTGAAGATGAAAACGACAAAATGAATCTATCTCTAAAAGATATAGGTGCTCAACTGCTAGTTGTTTCACAGTTCACCCTCTATGGAGATTGTAGAAAAGGAAGAAGGCCTAGTTTTTCCAACGCAGCTAAACCAGAATTAGCAGAGGCATTATACGAAGAATTTGTATCGAAAGCCAAAGCTCAGAATATAGTTGTAGGTACAGGGAAATTTGGAGCACACATGTTTGTAGAACTTACAAACGATGGACCTGTGACAATTCTTTTGGATTCTAACAAGAATTTCTAAAGTAAATTATTATTGAACTTGGAGGGGAAGACAATGAAAATTAAAAAATTTATTGACGAATACTTAGGAGTAAACACCTATGTAATCAGCGATGGCAAGAGTAAACAAGCATTTGTCGTGGATCCAGGAGGAAGTTTAGAAGAAGTTAAAAAATATATAGAAGATAGAGATTTGAATGTATCGTATATAGTCCTTACCCACGGTCATGGGGACCATATAGGATATGTCAAAAATTTAAAAGAAAAAATAGGAGCAAAGGTAGTAGCTCACAGCAAGGAAAGAGAGCTTCTAATAGACGCTAAGAAAAATATAAGTGCCAATATGAGATGTGGTGCTCAGGAGTTTGAAGCAGATATATATGTGGAAGACGGTGACTACATCGAAATCGGAGGAAAAAGGGTGGAATTTATACATACTCCAGGGCATACACCTGGTGGAATGTGTATAAAAATAGGTTCCGACTTGATAACAGGAGACACCTTATTTGCTGGAAGTATAGGTAGATCCGACCTGTACGGAGGAGATTACAAGGCAATAGAAAAATCCTTAAAAAGACTCTGTGACATAGAGGAAGATTTAAATATCTACCCGGGACACGGTCCATCTAGCACTTTAAAACAAGAGAAGAACAGTAATCCATATTTAAGGAAATAAATTAACTTTATGAATAGTATTTAAAATACACAGTTCGAGCTCGGACTGTGTATTTTGAGATATTTGATTAATACAGCGAATATTTGGAGATAACTGATATAATATATAATATAGAGGAGGGAAGGCATATGATGAATGTTTCTCTCAGAGGGCATGATTACAATTACGAAATAGCTGAACTGATAAAGATGTTTACCAGAGATTTCAGTTTTTCAGAAAAAACAAAGGCGGAAATAAATAAAGAAGAGCAGGCTTTAACGGGAAGGTTGATAAACTCCGTAAAAATAGATGGAAATTATCTAGTATCTAGAATAGAGTACTTCGAGGGAGACGACCTAGTGATTGCACAGGAGGACAGAGGATGTCTGGATCCAATTGGATGCAAATTAATATTTGACGGAAGTGGACTTATAAAAGAGGTATTTTCAGAACTACCGATAGAATTAGAGAGAAAGGCAAAGAAAATTTGCAAGGACACTATAAAGAGAAATTTCTACCAGGTTTTAGAGAAATTAACGCATTCCTATACTCCATGGGGCATACTTACAGGGATTAGACCTGTGAAGGTCGTACACAATTATTTAGACTCAGGACTTAGTGAAGAGGAAATAAGAGATAGACTAAAAAATCATTATTTCATAGATGAAGAGAAAATAGACCTATGCTTGGAAGTAGCAAAAAAAGAGAGGGTCTTCATTTATCCAGTCGATAAAAATAAGATATCACTCTATGTGAGTATACCATTTTGCCCTACCAGGTGTCTTTACTGCTCATTCCCATCGAACTCACTTGCTGATTTTGGACAGTTGACAGGAGCGTATGTAGAAAAATTAGCTGAAGAAATTCATGGAACAGCTGAACTATTACAGAGGACTGGCAAGGAGATAGAGACCCTGTACATAGGAGGGGGAACACCTACAGCACTATCAGCTGAAGAACTAGACCTCGTTATAACGAACTTATTTGAGACCTTAGACTTATCTAAGATAATAGAATTCACAGTTGAGGCTGGGAGACCGGATACGATTACCAGAGAAAAACTCGAGGTCTTAAAAAAACACGGAGCGACTAGAATAAGTATAAATCCTCAGACTATGAACGATATAACCCTAGAAAAAATAGGGAGAAGACATAAGGTTTCTGATATAATATCGTGTTTTTATTTGGCAAGAGAGCTAGGATTTGATAATATAAATATGGACCTAATTTTAGGCTTAATAGATGAAGACCTCGAAATGGTTAGAAATACACTGGAAGAAGTGAAAAAATTAAAGCCGGAAAGCTTGACAGTACACACTATGGCGGTCAAGAGGGCATCTGAATTAAACTTAAACATGGAAAAATACAGGTCTCAGATGACAAAGGATACAGAAATAGTAAAGATGATAGATTTATCTCATAAATACGCCAGAGAGATGGGAATGAAACCGTACTATATGTACAGACAAAAGCATATGGTCGGCAATCTTGAGAATATAGGCTACGCTAAAGATGGCCTCGAATGTATATACAACATTCAGGTGATGGAAGAAAAACAGAGTAACTACGCATTAGGTGCAGGCTCGATTTCAAAATTCGTCTACCCAGATGAGAATAGAATTGAGAGGGTTGCAAATGTGAAAAATCTAGAGCAATATCTAGATAGAGTAGAAGAAATGGTAGAAAGAAAAAATAAGGAGGTAGAGAAGAATGCTAACTAAAGCTCCTAGGGGTACGAAGGACATTACACCTAAAGAAGTTTATAAATGGAAATTTATTGAAGATAAAATAAGAAATCTATGTGGAGTGTATGGATACGAGGAGATGAGAACTCCAGTATTTGAACATACTGAACTCTTCCAAAGAAGCGTGGGAGACACTACCGATATAGTTCAAAAGGAAATGTACTCATTCACGGACAAGGGCGACAGGGAACTTACACTAAAACCCGAGGGGACAGCTGGAACAATCCGTGCATTTATAGAAAACAAACTGTACAGCGAGACTCAACCTACAAAACTCTACTACGTGACTCCTTGCTTCAGATACGAAAGGCCTCAGGCGGGTAGACAGAGGCAGTTCCATCAGTTCGGAGTTGAGGCTATAGGCAGTGCGACTCCGTCCTTAGATGCAGAGGTGATAGGGCTTGCGATGCAGTTTTTAAAAGAAGTAGGCTTAGGAGATTTGACAGTAAATCTAAACTCAGTAGGATGCCCAGTATGTAGAGCTGATTATGACAAAAAATTGAGAGAGTACTTAGAAGAAAGAAAAGATGTTTTATGCGAAACATGCAATGAGAGAATGGAAAAGAACCCTATGAGGGTCTTGGATTGTAAAAATCCTACCTGTCAAGAAAACTTAAAAGATGTGCCATATATAGTTGACAATCTATGTGACGACTGCAATGATCATTTTAAGGAACTTCAGGTATACCTAAAAGAGATGGATATACCATTCGTTATAGACAAAAAAATAGTAAGGGGTCTAGACTACTACACTAAGACGGCTTTTGAGATAATATCAAATGATATAGGAGCTCAAAGCACAGTCTGCGGTGGAGGTAGATACGACGGACTGGTTGAAGAAATAGGAGGACCTAAGGGAACTAGTGGAATAGGATTTGGACTGGGAATAGAGAGACTTCTTTTGACCTTAGAAAATAAGGGAGTAGAAATCGAAAATCCATATGCAACCGATGTGTTCATAGTTACAATAGGAGAAAGGGCGAAGATAAAATCATTCGGCTTACTCAAAGAACTTAGAGACAGTCATATAAGCTCTGACAAGGACCATATAGACAGAAGTGTAAAGGCTCAGTTTAAGTACTCAGATAAGATAAAATCAAAGTACACTGTTGTAATAGGCGATGAAGAGTTGGAAAATGACTCGGTAACGCTTAAAAATATGGCGACTTCAGCTCAAACCAACGTTAAGCTCAGCAACTTGGTCTCTGAGATTAAAAATATACTTGGAAAATAACTTGAATTTCTTGAGTTAATATACACTTGGAGTAGAATCAGAGGCAGTATTCTCACTCAATACTGCTTTTGATTCTAAATACAAGAAGATACTAAAAAGGGAGATATATAAATGGATAACATAAAAGGAATGAAGAGAACTCATTACTGTGGTGACCTAAGATCATCTAACATAAATGAAGAAGTAGTGCTCATGGGATGGGTACAAAAGAAGAGAAATCTAGGAGGACTAGTATTTGTAGACCTTAGGGATAAGGGAGGGATATGTCAGATTGTATTCGATACAGACGTCGACAAGGAGGCTTTTGAAAAAGCAGAAAAACTTGGTTCAGAATACGTGATAGCAGTACGTGGTAAAGTATCTGAAAGACAATCAAAAAATCCTAATATGGAAACAGGGGATGTAGAAATATTCGCACACGAGCTTAGAATATTAAACGAATCTCAAACTCCACCGATATACGTAAAAGACGGAGATGACGCCTCAGAAGCCTTGAGATTAAAATATAGATACCTAGACCTTAGAAAACCATCTATGCAGAAGAATTTCTTCCTTAGACATAAGGTAACAAATACAGTAAGAAAATATCTAACAGGTAAAGATTTCTGCGAGATAGAAACTCCTTTCCTAATAAACCCAACTCCAGAAGGAGCTAGGGACTATTTAGTACCAAGCAGAGTAAACCAGGGTAAATTCTACGCATTACCACAGTCACCACAGCTATTCAAACAAATACTTATGGTAGCTGGAATGGATAAATACTTCCAGATAGTGAAATGTTTCAGAGATGAAGATTTAAGAGCTGATAGACAGCCGGAATTCACGCAGATAGACTGTGAAATGTCTTTCGTGGAAGCAGAAGACGTAATAACTATGATAGAAGGGTTGATCAAAGAGATATTCCAAGAGGTAATGGGAATAGAGATAAGCCTTCCTATAAAACAGATGAAATACGACGAAGCCATGAATAAATACGGATCAGATAAACCAGACCTGAGATTTGGATTTGAATTTGTAGACGTATCTGAACTAGTGAAAGACTCGGGATTCAAGGTGTTTGCGGATGCAACTCAACCAGGGAAAAGCGTAAGAGGAATAAATATAAATGGACAAGCAGATGGATTTACAAGAAAGCAAATAACTCAACTAGAAGAGCACGCAAAGACTTACAGGGCAAAAGGACTTGCTTGGATGAAGGTGACAGATGAGGGTGTAACATCACCGATAGCTAAATTCTTCAATGATGAAGAGTTAAATGCAATACTTGAAAAAATGAACGCAAAATCAGGGGACTTACTTCTATTTGTAGCTGATAAAAACTCAGTAGTGTACGACGCCCTAGGTCAGGTTAGACTAGAGGTAGCAAATAGATTAGGACTTCTAGACAAAGATAAATTTGAATTGGTATGGATAACTGAGTTTCCACTCTTTGAGCAAGACGAAGAAACAGGACATTACTCAGCAGCTCACCACCCATTCACATCACCTCTCGATGAAGATATAGATAGACTTCACATAGAGGACAAGTCTTCATTAAGAGCAAAGGCTTACGATATAGTCTTAAATGGCTATGAAATCGGCGGAGGTAGCGTTAGAATATCGGATCCAGTAGTTCAGAAGAAGATGTTTGATGTATTAGGATTAGACGACGCAACTGTTGACCAGAGGTTTGGATATTTGATGGAAGCATTTAAATACGGAGTACCACCACACGCAGGTCTTGCATTTGGTCTTGATAGACTTGTCATGATACTTGCAAAAGTAGACAGTATAAGAGAGGTAATAGCCTTCCCTAAAAATCAAAATGCCATCTGTCCATTGACAAATGCGCCAAATATAGCAGAGCAAGAGCAATTAGATGAACTAGGATTGGCTTTAAATCTTAAGTAGATGATTGGATGAAATTTAGCTTAGTGGAAATATGTATTTTGAATTTCCATTAAGCTGATTTATCCATACTAGCCAAAATTTGATGAGCGTTCTGTTGGGAGTTGATTGAATGGAAGAGAAGAAGTTATCTAAGAGAAATGATAAGGATATGTTGATTAAAAGACTCAACCGTATTGAAGGACAGGTCAAGGGAATTCAGAAGATGGTAGATGAAGACAGGTATTGTGTGGATTTACTAACTCAGATATCGGCTGTAAGGTCTGCTATCAATAAGGTTGGAACTATCATCCTTGAAAACCATATCAAAGGGTGCGTGACTAATAGTATACGAAATGGAGACTGTTCTGAGGCTGACGAGACTATTGAGGAATTGATGGATATAATAAATAAGTTTTCCAAGTAAAATTCCATTGGAGGTGGTTGTTTGAACGAGAGTGGAGTAATTATTGAAATAATAGATGAAAAAACTGCAAAGGTGCAGATGCAACAGCATTCTGCCTGTGCTAACTGTGGTAAATGTCAGAAGGTCTCTTCTGAGAGCAAGGATATAGTAGTTGAGGTGGACAATAGCTACGGTGCGAAGGTCGGTGACCGAGTTGAGATAAGCATGTCAAATGTCAACGTTATCAAGGCTACTGCCATAGTCTATACGATTCCTCTCATTACGCTTTTAGTAGGTACTATTGGGACTTCTTACTTGCTTAAGGTCATGGGTATAGCTGATAATAGCGAGCTTATAAGTGCATTTGTAGGATTGCTTCTGACAGCGATTGCTTATCTATGTATTAAGAAAAACGATAGGAGATTTAGGGATAGTAGAAACTACATACCAGTAGTTACAAGAATATTATTAGATCTTTAATAGAGGGTAAGCCTCAATTAAATAAGAAGATGTCCCTCAATAAAATATATGGGGGACATCTTTCTAAATTTAAATCACTTTAAATTATGTTTAATTCTATCAAATCTCTTGATTTAAAAGAGAAGAATTTGAATTTATTTCTATGTTTACATCTAACTTAATTTTTTTAGAAGTAGGTTCATCAATCGTATTGGCGTCCTTGTTTGACTTGACGTCTTTGATTTTTGCGACTACCATGACAAGGGCTACGACTGCAATAGCTATACTTATATAGAATGTCCAGTGAATACCGTCAAGAGCAGCGTTTAACTGCATAACCCTATTAGACGGATCTACGCTGTGTGAAATCGAATCCTTTGTTACATATGTCATAACTGAAATCAATATGGCTACACACATTGTCGAGGCAACCTGTCTCAAGGTATTTCCGAGTGCATTACCGTGATTCAACTTATCATTTGGCAAGTTGGATATCGACCATGAGTTGATTGGCGTACTTGCTAAGGTCAATCCAACTGAGCGCAATGAGTACAAGGCGACAACTGTGATGACAAGTGTTTTCAAACTGTAAAATGCCATTCCGATAGTACTAAAGGTGATGAATACAAGTCCAATGATTGAAATGAATCTAGCACCGAATTTATCGAATAATTTACCAGCACAAAGACAGGCAAAGGCTCCTAGAATTGCACCAGGCATCATTGTGAAACCAGAAATTGTAGCTGACATACCGCGGACATTTTGTAGATAAAGTGGAATCATGATTGCAGCAGCAGCGAGTGAAGACTGCACTAGCATAGATATGATAGTACCAGTTGCAAATTGCTTGTCTTTTAAGACTCCTATTTCAAGGAATGGCTTGTCCATATGTAATTGGCGGTGTGAAAATACCCCAAGGACAACTACGCCAACCACTATAAGTGTTATTGCGAGTACTAATACATCTGTATTTCCGATTTCTGAAAATCCGTATAATAGCGAGAACAACCCAAAAGATGATAGTAGAACAGATGGGATATCTAATTTCACGTCCTTTATTTCGCCGAAATTATCGAGTGTAAATGCAGCAAATAACATGATAATTGCACTCAAGGCAGCCATTACCAAAAACATCGCACGCCAACCTATACCGTCTGTCATAAAGCCAGATATAGTAGGTCCAATAGCAGGTGCAAACATGATTATCAATCCGTGTAGGCCCATGGCGTATCCACGTTTATCTTTTGGAAAGACAAGTAGTAGAATGGTCATTGACATAGGGAGCATCAAACCAGAAGTAATTGCTTGTAAGAAACGACCTGTCAGTAGTATAGAAAAATTAGGACTCCATGCCCCAAGTAAGGAGCCTAGGAAAAATATGATAAAACTTCCGATAAATAATTTTCTTGTAGAATACTTATCCATTAAAAAGGCAGATAATGCCACGATGATTGCGTTGACTAAGGTAAATCCTGATGATAACCATTGTGCTGTAGATGCAGATACGTGTAAATCCTTCATCACGCTTGGTAGAGCTGGATTCATAGTCGTCTGATTTAGAACTGCTAAGAAGGCACCTAGTATTAGTACGGTGATAGTTACTTTATTTTTTTTTGTCATTTAGTTCTCCTTCTGAAATTTGTATGTATTTTTTTAGTAATTCGATAAAGTTCATGGAATCTTCTTCGCCCATTTTTTCGAAACTCTCTGCAATATTGACTGTGATAGAAGATAGTCGCTCCTTAGCGATCATTTCTCCAAGAGGTGTAATCGTTATAATTTTTTTTCTCTTATCTATTTTATCAATGGAGTGAGTGACTAGCCCCTTTTCCATCAAAGTCTTCAACAGAGCAGCGATTCTCGCAGTGCTCGCGCCTAGCTTTGACGCTAAAAAAGTAGGTGTAGCGCATCCGTCATTTTCTATCAAAGTTCTAAGCACAAAGGTCTCGCCCTTTGAAAATTGATAGAGAAAATTCATTGTCGCCTTTGGTTTTCGGAATTCAGGTACAATTGTTTTTAAGAAATCTTGAGCGATCTTGTCAAATTTTTTCATCTGATACCTCCATTAAATTACCTAACACTATTAACTATTAAACCATAAATTGAAGAATTATGCAAGGATAAATAGGATATTCAACAAGAGAGAAGATGAAAACATTATCAAATGCAAAAATGTGGTGCTGGAGAGGGATAAGGCAAATGATAATACCTTGACAGTTTACATAAAGAGGATAAGAGGAAAGCTTGGAGACGACTGTGTGATAAAAACAGTAAAGGGAATTGGATACATGGTAGAATAGAGGGGGTGTATATTTATTTTGACTCAAAAAAGGAGAAGAAACTTGCAGAGATAACGAGTTACATAAAGGATTTAAACAGAGGAAATTACTCGTTGTATATTGAGGACAATGGAGAGGAAGAATTGTCGATTCTAAGAAATGAAATTTATAAGATAACCGTAATGCTTAGGGAGGATGCTGAAAATTCTATCAGGGATAGGAAGTGGCAGAACGAAGCGATTACAAATATCGTGAAGAACTGTGTAGAGCATTCATTCGATGGAGGTGTTGTATACTTATCATATGAGAAAAATAAATTTTACACTAAGGATAAGAGATGAGGGTGAAGGATTGGACAAGGAGGACGCAAGGCATATATTTGAGAGATTTTACAAGGGTAAAAATTCAAGCGACAATAGTTTCGGAATTGGTCTTGCCCTGTCAAATGCGATTATCACAAAGCAAAATGGTTATATCGAAGTTGAATTAGAACTTGGAGTTGGGAGTCGTTTTGTAATTAAATACATGAAGTAGGGCGTCATTTATCTCAGAAGGTAGGGGCTAGGGAAGAAGAGGATAAGGGGGATAAATTCACAATAAAATTATTTCTGGGAATTATTGAAAAATGATTTGTGTGCGAGTATTATTAAAGTATGTAGGAAATCAACCAATTATTGTGAAGGGGAGGATTGAATGGAAAAACAACAACGTCACACAATTATTTTATTTATAATAATTGTCTTAGTGTCATTGGGGTATGTGGCAGTGCAGAAATATTATATAGAAAAAGACATAGAGATAGTAGATGAAAAAATAAAGGAAAAATCAAACGTTTCATTTCTAAATACGAATAGCAAAACTTGGAATTCAGACATAAAAAAACTAAAGCAAGACGCTATTTTTTTGGACAATGTAGAATTGCAGATTAGGATTCAAGAATTATTGGCAAGTCTTGGACAATATAATACAGAACTTAGATACAGTGTAAATGAAGATGACAATAGCGAAAAAAGATACTCACAAGATATGCATGTATATCCGATATCTCTTAAGTGGATAGGAGATGACCTGCTGATTGAATCCGCGGCTTATGAATACAAAGATATCGTTGGAAGCCGATTGACAGAAATAAATAATATGAAAATCGAAGATGTTATATCTAAGATAAGCAAATTGGTATCCTATGAAAATAAGGCTGGTTTGAGGTATAGGGCGTTAGAGTATATGACTGTATACGAGTATTTAAGATATTATCAGGTGATAGACATAGATGAAATTGAGATAAAAATCAAGGATAGGTATGGAGAAGTAAGAACTAGACGGATAAATCCGATAAGGGCATATAGCTTTATAGATTTAGAGGATAAAAACAAACTCTATAAAATGACTATTCCAAATTCAAAAAACAAATCTATTCCATTTAAGAGGGGTGAGAAGGTTTTTGATGATTACGAGTACACATATGTTAAAAATAAAATTCTATATATTAAGATAAAAAGTTTACTCGACGATGGTTATTTGAAATTTGATGAAAGTTTAAATGAACTCTTGAAGTACAAGAATGGTGAAATAGATAAGGTTGTACTCGATCTTAGAGATAGTCATGGAGGGAAGTACAGTTTTGCTAATCGTATTGTAGACACCTTAAAGGTTGGTACAGGAGATAAAAATATAAAATACTATGTATTAATAAATGGAGGAACGTATTCAAGCTCAATAGATTTAGCATTTTTGGCAAATAAGGATTTGAAGGCTAAGGTAATAGGAGGGGATATTACAGCGTCTCCTGTATCATCGGGAGAGGTAAAGGCAGCGAAATTGAGTGAATTGGATTGCCTAATTCGATATTGTACCAGGTTGTACGATCAAGCTGAATTAGGAGATGTCCAAAATAAAAAATCCAGTATTATACTATCTGGAAATACTTTAAAAACAAGGTTGTATCTAAAACAGAAATACAATAATTATATAAGAGGGATTGACGATTTTTACGAATATGTCGTAAACGATAATTAACATAAAAGATGCCCCTAGGCTGATATATTGTATACAGGGTAGGGGCATCTCGATATATTATTACCTAATTAAGTTAATTGCTTACTCATATAACTATAGTAACTAAATTAGCAATTTACATACGTGATTATCTTGTGAAACTAGTTTAAATTACTTAACTTCTCCACCTTCGACTACTACGCTTTCGGGATCAACGGTATTGCCGTACACAGGACGAAGAGTAGCTTCGTAATCAGCGTGGAAGAATTTTTCATTGCCTAGAGTTTTGATTTCACTGTTTAACCAGTCTAGTAACTCAGTGTTTCCCTTGTGAACGGCTGGTGCTATCGTATCGAGACTTCCAAGAGAAGCTATAGCAGTTGTGAATCCTTTGTTTTGAGTTGCCCATGCAAATAATAGGGTGTTGTCATGAGCTAGAGCAGCTCCCCTTTTGTCGAGAAGTGCGTTGAAAGCTTCGGTGTTCTCATCGTATTTTAAAAGTTCTAAGTCAGGGTATTTTTCTGTGAAGTATGTTTCAGCAGTTGTACCCTTATTTACTATGAGTTTTTTACCCTTTAACTGTCCTATATCTGTTATAGGTGCTCCATCAGGTGATACTACGCCGAGAGCAACCTTCATGTAAGGTAGTGCGAAGTCTACTTTTTCTTTTCTTTCATCAGTAACAGTGAAGTTGGCTAGTATGATATCGACTTTATTTGTTTCTAGGAATTCAACGCGGCTGGCAGCTTCAACGGTTACGAACTCAACTGCATTTTCATCACCTAGTAGATCTTTTGCTATCCTCTTTCCAAGGTATACATCGTAGCCAGCGTATTTTCCGTTTTCGTCGATGTATCCGAATGGAGCTTTGTCGCTAAAAACGCCTATTTTAATCTTGCCATTTTTCTTTATAGTCTCTATTGCTGATTTCTTGTCAGCGCTCTTATCTTCTTTATTTGAGCTTGAGCAACCGCCCAAAACTCCAGCGACTAAAACCATCGCAAGCATCATTACAATTAAAAATTTCCCCTTTACAGTTCCCTTTTTCATATATATTACCCCCATTCGAAATTTTGGTTTTGAATATTTTTAAATCGGATTTAGCAATCTTTAATTCCTCTGTATATCCACTGTGTTTTGATATAGCTAATGTTTATCTAGTTTAGATGTATTTCAATCACGCTAGTGCATTTGATAGTTCTAAGGTATTTTAATACTTAAAGATATTTAAAAATTTACTAGCTCTTTCAGTCTTTGGATTCTCGAAAAATTCATCTGGCGTGTTTTCCTCAACGATATGTCCGTCGTCGATGAAGATTATCCTATCGGCAACCGATTGTGCAAACTTCATCTCGTGGGTTACAATAGCCATTGTCATACCCGAGTTAGCTAGCTCTAGGATTACATCTAGCACCTCCCTCACCATCTCTGGATCTAGGGCGGCAGTGACCTCGTCAAACAGTATTATCTCTGGATTCATGCAAAGAGCCCTTACAATTGCAACCCTTTGTTTTTGGCCACCGGATAGCTGTCTGGGATAGGAGTCGATCTTGTCGCCTAGGCCGACCCTCTTTAACAAGGTTTCAGCCTGTTCACGAACTTCCTCTCGGTTTCTCTTTTGTGATTTAGTAGGTCCAAGCATGACATTGTCTATCACGGACATATGTGGGAATAGTTCGTAGCTTTGAAAAACCATTCCTACCTTTTGTCTGATTATATGCCAAGGTGTTTCGCTGGTGTTTACTGTCTGACCGTTTAGCCTTATAGTTCCAGCTTGAAATTCTTCTAGCCCGTTGATACAGCGAAGTAGGGTGCTTTTTCCACAGCCCGAGGGACCGAGTATAACCACGACCTCTCCCCTTTGTATTTCAAGTGAGATTCCCTTTAGAACCTCGTTGTCTCCAAAACTTTTCTTTAGTCCATTGATTTCTAAAACTCCCATGTTACCCCTCCTATTCTAATCAGCCCATTTCATTTCCAATCTCTTTGATACAAGTGAAACTGGAAAACATATAGTGAAATAAAGTAGAGCTATCCAGCCGTATACCCACAGAGGAGCTTGCGGATTCGATAGAATAGATGACTCGATTATTTGCTGTCCTACCTTAAGTACTTCCACAACACCTATCAATACAACTAGCGAAGTCGTCTTTATCATTCTAGTCGATAGGTTTATTGCTGCTGGCAGCATTCGTCTCACTGCCTGAGGTATTACTATATGGTAGTAAATTTGATTCCTCGTAAGCCCAATCGCCATACCGCTTTCAAGTTGGTGTTTTGGAATCGATGTAATTGCACCCCTTACAATATCGCCCATTTCAGCAGTTCCCCACATTGAGAAGACCACTATAGATATAATAAATGAGTCTATGTGTATTCCTATTAGCTTTGTCACTCCAAAGTAGAATATGAACAACCATACAAGTATGGGGATGATTCTAATAGCCTCTAGATAGATTCTACATACGGCTCTAATGAGTTTGTTTTTACTAGTCATTATAATTCCTAATATTATTCCTGCAATCATGGAGATAATTACAGATATAATAGCTATTTCAACGGTTACAAGCAGACCGCTAAATATTCTTTCCATGTTGTTTCCCCTAAATAGCACTTCATACCCCGTACCCAGCATATCTCAACTTCCTTTCTACTATCGTCACTATAATCGACAGTGGTAGTAAAATAACTAAATACGATATAACTAGGAGGAATAGAGCCTCGTTTGTATCGTAGTATAGCCCAATCAAATCCTTTGCTATATACATCAAATCTGCGAGTGCGACTGCGCTGAAGAGAGAAGTCTCCTTGAGCAGAAATATTACATTTGCACCTATTGATGGTATGGATATAGCCAATGCCTGAGGAAATATTACGTATCTCATAAGCTGTATCCTAGTTAGACCAACACTCATACCTGATTCTACCTGACTTTTATCTACTGCCTCAAGCCCTGATCTAAACGACTCAGACATATAGCTTCCACCTAGAAATGCGAGCCCTATTATTCCACAGGTTTCGGAGCTCACCATTAGTCCTATCTTTGGAAGTCCGTAGTACATGAAGAACAGCTGTATAAGTATTGGGGTATTCCTAGACACTTCGATGTACACTGCTACAATTTTATCTAGTATAGGGATTTTGTAGTAGCGAATCATACTGCAGAGAAGTCCTATTAATACAGCTAATAGAATTCCTAGAGTTCCTAAAGTAAGCGTAAGTTTGCCTGCCTTTATATAAAGTGGAATATATTTCTGTACAATTTCAAAGTTCATCCTCTCACCCCTTATCTATCACGCTGTTATCAAATTGATAATAACTACTTAATTATACAATTATCAAATTGATAATACAACAGTTTTTAGGAAAAAAATAAAGTTTTAATATTGAGAAAAATTTATCCTCTAGGGAAGAGAGAGGTCGATAGCTCTAAAAATTGTATAACTTGAGATAAATATCATCCACATCTATATGTGGCGGGCATAAATCTCATTTCAGTTTGGGTAAAATCCACCAACTATTAAATTACAATTTAATATGAGAAACATGGGATGATAATAGATTGGGCTTAAAAATAAATGAATTCATTATTAATTTTGGCAAATTCAAAGTTTATCTGTATAATATACTTGAGAAAGATACAATAAATTAAATTCAAAGGAGGAAAAAATGCAGAAAATAGCTAGTTTTGAGGTAGACCACAGATATATAAACCCAGGGGTGTATATATCAAGGATAGATGGAGATATTACGACATACGATTTGAGGACTAGAAAACCGAACACAGGTGACCTTATGACAAATGAGGCAATGCATTCTACAGAGCATCTGTTTGCAACACTTATAAGGAATTCAAAGATAAAAGATCAGGTTATCTACTTCGGACCTATGGGATGTCAAACCGGGTACTATCTACTTGTAAGAGGGGCAGATGACGCTCAGGTAGTAGAGGAGATAAAGAAAACTCTTATCGCTATTGCAAACTACGAGGGTGAGATGCCTGGCAAAAGCGAAATAGAATGCGGGAACTACATCAACCTAGATGTCGATTTAGCTAAGGAAGACGTGAAGAGATATTACGAAGAGATAAAGGACATCACTGTTGAGGATTTGAAGTATCCAGAAGGAAGGTAAATAAAATTTAATCTGATATTTATATAATTGATAATCATATTAGAATTTATACCTTGAGATAAATGTACCCTACCAATACAGGTGGCGGGCATAAATCTCATTTTAGTGGGAGTTACCACCACGTACTCGCCAGCACAAGTACTTTACAGCACATGCAATAACCATTTAATCTTGGAGGCGGTCTTATGAGCAGTACAGGTATTGTATTATATTCATTGGCAATAATTCTTTTAGTAATATCGTTTATAAAGGATAGGAAAAAAACGGGAGAGGCAGTTAGAACATTTTTTAAATCATTTGAAAATATTATGCCTCAGTTCCTAGCAATAACGGTAACCATAGGTATAGTATTAGCTCTCGTGAGTGAGGCTACTATATCGAGGTTCTTGGGTGAGAGTTCTGGTGCGATTGGAGTGATCTGTGCATCACTAATAGGCTCTATTACAATGATGCCAAATTTCGTCGCATTTGCAATGGGTAATTCATTGCTGGGCAGTGGAGCTGGTTATCCTCAGGTTGGAGCTTTAATTTCGACGTTGACTATGGTAGGTCTGCTTACATTTGGACTGGAGTCCAGCTACATAGGTAAGAAGGCGGCTTTTTTTAGAAACTTAATTGCGTTTTTATTTTCATTTGTAGTAGCCGTATTTATTGAGAGTGTGGTGAGATTATTTTGAATAGTTTCTCAGAGGTTGTTTTGAAAAGTATTCTAAAGGCTTTCAAGAGATACTCGTTTTTTATAATGAGTCTGGCTGCGCTATTTATCTTGTTCTTATATAATATGGATTTAGGAATAAAGAGTGCAGTTAGTTTTAGGGACAACGTTGTTCAGATGCTTATGGTTCTGCCTCCAATCATGCTTATTCTAGGATTGGTAGATATTTGGGTGCCAAGTAAGGTATTGATGAAGTACATGGGAGACGATTCTGGATTCACAGGGGTATTGATTGCGATTTTAGTGGGATCGCTGGCAGCTGGTCCGATGTATGCAGCATTTCCTTTTACTGCGGTTCTAATGAAAAAGGGAGTTAGGTTTAGCAATGTGATAATTTTTATGAATGCATGGTGCGTAACAAAGGTTTCGACACTGCTATTTGAGTTTTCTGCCTTGGGATACGCCTTTACCATAGCTAGGTTTGTAATAGATTTACCAGGGGTAATAATAATGGGTTATCTTGTAGAAAAATTCGTTGGAAAAACTGAAATTAGTAGGCTCTACTCTACAGATGAGCAGAGCGAGTGATTGGTGGTGAGGTATTTTGGATATTCAAATTGTATTGTATGTAATAGTTCTTATGATATTAGGTGCAATTTTAAATAAGGTAGAGAATATGAAGATGAGGATTGGACTTATCGCGTTTGTAGCGCTCATGGCCGGATTGATATATTATTTTGTCTAAAAATATTTCTAAGTGCAGCGATGAAATATGTAGGTAGAGGACAAATAGCATAGCGAGTTTTAATGTGAGTGAATTCAACATCAAAATCGTGAATCATCATTAAATAATATGTAAACTGTATATATTTAAAGTAATTATGAGGTGGGCAATGATACCTAAGAGAGTTAGGCAATTTTATATAAATCTAATAGATAGGATGACTGAGATAGATTCAGAATATGCAAGGAATTTACTCAGCGAGGAAGAGGCAGGCTTATTTTTTAAACTGCAAAAATCTGAGCAAAAACATTCTGTAAGAATAGCAAGGGAGATAGAAGAGATATTTAATAGTGAAAATTTCTACGAGGGGCTTCTAGAAGATACTTCATTTGATAAATTAATTTCTAATAATTCTAAAGAGCGTGTAGTAGAAATTCTAGGAAAGAACCGAGAAAAATTGATAAAAATAGCCTTGCTTCACGATCTTGGAAAGACTGAGAAGAAATTAAATCTAATCGATAAGTCGATAATAGTTATTCTAAATAAACTCACATCGGGGAAACTAGGGGAGTTTAAAGGATTAAAAAAACTAGACTGCTATTACAAACACGGGGAATACAGCTATAATTTATTGAAAGATATGGTCTTTGATGAAGAACTTCTCAATGTAATTAGAAATCATCACAAGGATGTAGATAATGATGTTTTAACTGAATTCTTCCAGATAATGGACGATAAAAATTAGTTATACTCATGTACTAGAAGGGTATATAACTAGATAAGAAGTTCAACTACACACAATCCTTCCGTATTGTGGTTTTCAAATCACAGTACAAAAATGTTCATTTATACTATTTAGAGATTGATGAACATAAAATAGGTCGAGCCTCTCGAGGTGTTCTTTGAGGGCTAGGACCTATTTTTTCAACAATGATTGCACATTGTATTCGAAATATGTAAAAATAAGTAAAACTTGTCCTAAATAAGCAATAATGGTGTATAATTATCGTAGTGCTTGCAAATTTTGACATTATGAAACAAATATGAAATTTATAGGATTTGTTTAAATTTGTATTTCATTGTACATACTAGGAATGTATTAAATTTAATTAAATTTTTGGGAGGTTTTTTGCATGAAGAAATTGATGGTTTTATGCTTAAGTTTATTCTTAGGTATAGGCGTGCTTACTGGTTGCGCCAAAGAAAAGGTTACGGAAAACGGCGAAGGGGCTAGCAAAGAAACAAAGAAAGCTACTGAAGTTTCTGTTATTACTCCAGATGGGCTTCCTTCGATGGCAATAGCAAAATTAATCAAGGAAAAACCGGAGATTAAAAAGGACTATAATGTAAAATACAGTATTTCAGCTACACCGGACGACCTTTCTACACAAGTGATGAAGGGTTCTGCTGATATAGCTATAGTACCGTCTAATATGGCTGCGATAGCTTATAATAAGAACAAAGAAAGTAAAAGTTCTGACTACGTTATAGCGGGTACTGCAGGATTTGGATCTTTCTACCTAGTTTCAACAGAAGATTTAGGCGGATTTGATGGACTAAAAGGAAAAACAATAGTGAACACTGGAAAAGGTCTTACTCCAGACATCACTTTCCAAGCAATATTGAAGGAAAAAGGATTAAATCCAGAGAGCGATGTTACCTTGGATTATGTAAATGCAGTCAGCGAATTAGTTCCAATGTTAGTATCTGGTAAGGCTACTACAGCTGTAGTTCCTGAGCCAGCTCTATCAGGACTTATGACTAAAAAACCAGATGTAAAAATAATAGGAAACCTAAATGACGAATATAAAAAAGCAAATAAGTCAGAATTCGGGTATCCTCAATCTACAGTCATTGTAAAATCAAGTTTCTTAAAAGAGAATAAAGAATTTGTAGATGCATTTTTGACTCATGTGTCAGATAGTATAAAATGGGCGAAAGAAAACCCTAAAGATTTAGGTGCATACTCAAAAGAAGTAGGTATTCAATCTGAACCAGCGATAATCGAAAAATCAATGGAAAGATCTAATCTAGATTTTGAACCGATAAAAACAAATAAGGACGAATACATTAAATATTTCCAATGTCTATTTGACTTCAATCCAAAATCATTAGGAGGAAGTATGCCAGATGAAGGAATCTTCATGGAAAAATAGATCCCAGGTATTTATTTCTACAATCCTGCTCGTGGTCTTATGGGAGGTAGTTGCAAGAATTATAGACAATAGCATCTACCTTCCGACCATTGAGTCGGTTTTAAAAAATTTATGGGTAACGGTTACAGGAAAAGATTTTTTCATAAATATCTACTATTCGATGTACAGGACGACAGTAAGCTATATGATAGCACTGTTCTTTGCGCTTATTTTTGGGATACTAGCCTCGCTAAAGCCGCTTATCAAAAATATGCTAGCACCCATAAATGCACTTGCAACGTCCATACCAACTATGATACTAGTAGTACTAGCAATAATATGGTTTGACAAGAACAATGCTCCGTATATAGTTGGCATATTTATCGTATTTCCGCTTTTATATGATTCTGTCACCAGTGCAATGAGCGGGGTAGATAAGGATATCATCGAAATGTCTAAGATATACAAGGTAGATAGAGGAGAGATTATCAAGAAAATCTACATCCCGTCTATTAAGTTTCAAATTTTAGGTGTTTTCATGTCATCTTATTCACTAGGTTTCAAGGTCGTGATAGCAGGTGAAGTATTTGGACAACCTAAATACGGAATAGGAACTGTGATACAGTACGAAAAGATGAATTTCAATACCGATGCCATTTTTGGTTGGATTGTAATTATCGCAGTAATTTTATTCTCATTTGAGGGAATACAAAATCTTTTTAGGATGAAACTATTCAAATGGAGGGCTACTAGCGATGACTAGAAGGAATAGGTGGATGGCGTGGATATTATTGTAAATAATCTATACAAGAGTTTTGAAGGAAAAGAACTATTTGATGATTTCAACATCGTATTTAAGGAAAATGAAGTCAATACTATAGTTGGAAAATCAGGATGTGGGAAGACGACCTTGCTCAAGATGATAGTCGGAATGAGAAGTATAGACTACGGCGAAATTCTTGGCGTGGATCCAAATTCCATAAGTTACATATTTCAGGAAGATAGGTTGATAGATTGGTTGACTATAAGACAAAATATAGAGTTTGTAATTTCAAAGGACTACTCTAAAGAAGAAAGAAATGGAGTAGTAGATAAATACCTTGAATTGGTTGGAATATATGAATACCGTGATTCATTCCCTCAGACATTGAGTGGAGGGATCAGACAGAGGGTAAATATAGCTAGGGCATTGGCAAAACCATCAAAGCTCATAATAATGGACGAGCCGTTCAAGTCTATAGATATAAAGAATAAACTTGAAATAATGGAATACTTCGAGAAGATAATTACAGATGAAAAGAGAACTGTGCTGTTTGTCACCCATGATATAGAAGAGGCTGTCTACTTCGATGGATATATATACGTATTTGGAGACAAACCTGTCAGGGTAAAGAAGACCTACGATATGAGGGAATTAGTCGACTATGAAGAACATCAGGAAATAAAGAAAAATGTAATAGATAGTATTTAAAACAAGAGGAAACCCGATCGTCGCTTAAATGGCGATTAAACGTCTTCGCATATGCAAGTTGGACTATAGTTGCGTGGATATGCAGGTTTAACAACATCTAAATAAGAGAGATGTCCCAAATCTAAGAGTTAGGGGCATCTTTTTTAATTGAATGATGAGCGTACTCTGGAGTTCATTTTTTATTTTCTATTTCAGTAGCGTTTTAGTTTTTTTATCATATCTTAATAATAGGGGAACACCTTAGTCTCTTGGCTAAAAATACACGAGGAGGTTTTATAAAAATGCCATATGATAGAGAAGCGGCAGTGACATACGCACATAGATGGGCTTACGATCGAAATCCAAGATATCTAAATTTCGCTGGAATAGGTGGGGACTGCACTAATTTCGTATCTCAATGCCTAAATGCAGGTGGCTGTAAAATGAATTATACCAAAAATACTGGTTGGTACTACACTACATCTGACAATAGAGCGCCAGCCTGGACGGGAGTAGAATTTTTATACAGTTTTTTAATGGAAAATAAGGGGGTTGGACCTTATGCTGAGGTAATAAAAATCGAAGACTTGGCTCCAGGTGATGTAATTCAATTATCTAGCAATGGAGAAATTTACACGCATACACTTTTGGTTGTCGAGATAAAAGAGGGAAAAACTAAGGATGATATATTAGTTGCTGCTCATAGTTATGACAGCGATAATAGACCACTGTCGACATACTCAGTAGAAATGATACGATATCTGAAAATATATGCAAGGGAATAAAGTATATATAATATACACAAGAAAACAGACAGAATTTATTCAATGTCTAATTTTTCAAACAATGTGTCTTTTGGGTTTCTTGACAATTATATTGCATTTTAGTACGAATTATGATATCAAAATAATATCATAATTCATTGATATATATTTACAACTTGAAAAAATTTTACTAGGAGGTAAGAGTATAGTGGATTTAGTGAAAAGCAATATCGTAAACGAAGAAAAGAAGGCTAAGACCGTTGGTGGAATGGGCGTACTCATCGCTATGTTAGCAGTTGTTATTATTGGTATTTTAGGATTCGTATATTTTGCAATTACGGGTTTGAATGGATTTAAGATAGCTTTAATAGTGCTTATTTTCATATATTTGATAGTAGGTGTGCCGATTATATGCTCTGGCTTGAAGGTTATTAAGCCAAATGAGGCTCTTGTACTTTCTCTATTTGGTAAGTACTATGGTACTATCCGTGAAGATGGATACTATTTTGTGAATCCATTTTGTACATCGGTGTCTCAGAAACATGTCATGGAGGGCGCAATTGAATTGTTTAATGATAAAAAAAAATTGCAAACCGACCATATAGATTTTTACCTGGTATATGCATTAAACCAAGGAGTTTGGGTGATACTGAAAGATGAAGAATTAAGGTAAAAAAATGATTTATTGAGAAAATACATTGATATTTGAATAGTAATAAATTAAACAATATAGATAATAAGCAATAATATTTGAAATATTGCAACTTAACTAATTAATGTTTAATGTTATGTTTATATATTAAATTAAAATTATAGTTTAGCCTTATATTAAAAAGAATTTATAGATTAACAATGGTTACAAATAAATAAATAATGTATTTTATAACATATAAATAAATATTATTTAATAAATCTAAACTATAGATATTACAGATTTTTCATAAAAATGGCTAAAAAAATATGCCGTTTTTTGAAAAAATGTATTCCTCACATATGAGAACTATGATATCATAAGTAGGTAATGATTAAATTTACAAAGAAGGAGTGAACAAAATGGATAAGAAGTTACCAAAAGAGGCATTCGGTGGAATAGCTGGAAAAGATTATGTGCCTTATGTAACTGACAAGTCAAGAGTTGGTGGAAACATCGCAGTACTTATAATGGGTCTTATATTAGCAGCAGTATTCGGCGCATCTACAGCTTACTCAGGAATGAAGGCTGGTTTAACAGTTGCAGCTGGGATACCAGGAGCAATATTAGGTGCAGGTATGATAGGTGCATTTGCAAAAGACAAAGGAATATTAGGACAAAACTTAATACAAGGTATGGCGAGTGCTGGTGAATCTGTAGCCAGTGGAGCAATCTTCGTTTTACCGTCAGTACTACTTATTGGTGCTAAGATATCTTTCGTAGAAGGTTTAGTAGTAGGAGTAGGCGGATGCTTATTCGGTATAGGTGTAGCCTCATTAGTACACAACTACTTAATAGTTGAAGAACACGGTAATCTTATGTACCCAGAATCAATGGCTATATCAGAAACATTAGTTGCATCTGATACAGGTGGGGATTCACTTAAATACATGGGTTATGGATTCGGTATAGGTGGAATAATAACTTTAATAACTGGATCAGTTTTAGGTCTTGTTAACAATGTTGTAAGTTACCTAGGAGAAAGCTATTATAAATTTAGATTCCAAGTAGAAGTTAACCCTCTACTATTAGGAATAGGATTTATAGTTGGTCTAGATATATCACTTACAATGTTTGCAGGTGCAATACTAGCAAACTTTGGTATAGCACCACTTATAGGATACTTTGCAGACATGGCTAAAGGTTCTTCTGAAGTTTGGAATGCAGCTGGAAGTCCAATAAATGCAATGGATGCTAATACAATAGTTGGTTCATATGTTAAATATATAGGTGCAGGTATGATGCTTTACGGTGGACTTATCGGAGCTATAAAACTTATACCAGTAATAGTAGCATCAATAAAAGAAACTTTAAAAGCTTCTGGTGGAGAAGGCGAATCAAGCGGTTCTCAACAGATGATAATATTAGCAGTTGGTGTCGTACTAGCATTAATAGGTGCATTTATGATATCAGGTGGTAACGTTGTAATGGCAATAGTAGGTGCAATAGCATCACTTATACTAATGTTACTATTCGTTATAGTTGCTGGTCGTTTAACAGGTACAATAGGTACTTCAAACCTTCCAGTTTCAGGTATGACAATAGCATCAATAGTTGTTGTAACTATCATATTCAAAGCAATGGGATGGGAAGATGCAGCATCTAATAAATCATTATTGATGTTTGGTACACTTATAGTTATAGCAATAGCAGTAGCTGGTGGATATATGCAATCTCAAAAAGTTACTTTCATAATTGGTGGTAGCAAAAAAGAAATGCAAAAATTCTTCTCAATAGCTACAGTACTAGGTGTTATAGTAGTTGTAGGTGTTATAGTAATACTTTCAGACAAACTTGCCGTAACTGGAGCTGATGCACAATTCGGTCTTCCACAGGCAAACTTAATGGCAACACTTACTTCAGGTATAATGACAGGAAGTCTTCCATGGGTAATGATATTCGTAGGTGTATTTATGGCGATAGTTCTTCAATTCGTAAACCTACCAATAATGACATTCGCTATAGGATTCTACCTACCAATATCTACTACAAGTATAATACTAGTAGGTGCTTTAATAAGAGTATTGGTTGAAAAAACTGCTAAGACAGAAGGACTTAAAGAAGCTAGAGTATCTAACGGTATCAGTTTATCTTCTGGTCTAGTTGCAGGTGGATCAATAATAGGTCTTATAGGTATAATACTACAGGTAACTGGTGTTATAAAACTTAAAGAACTAGCAGGATTTGCAGCTGGTAATGGAGTAGCTCTTATATTACTAGCCTTCCTAGTAATAGTTACAACTATTGTTGTAATGTCTTCTAAGGAAGTTAAACACAGCAATGAAAACTAAGAAAAATAATACTAATACGACTACGAATGAAGATATTCTAAGTATTGTATATAAGATTGTAGACGATTTAGAATACGATGTAGCAGAAGATGGAATAGTAACCGTAATGAAGAGACAGGACCACTGGGTTCAGAATCTATTCAGGAAGTTCCATTTCAGAATACCTGAGATAACTCGTATATCTATGGATGAGTACGGAAGTTTCTTATTCAATAGAATAGATGGTAAGCGAACAGTGAAGGAACTCGGAGAACTTATGTATGAAGAGTTTGGTGAAGACGCAAATCCATTATATGAGAGAATATTGGTATTTCTAAATCATATAGACGTCAATGCGGAATACATCTATATAGTTGACGATGGCAAGGTGGAAGGCGATAAACCAGAAGCTGAGACTGAATTGACTTCAGATGATGAGTAATTCGGAAAAGTAAATAGTATTCGTAGATATGAAACAGGCTGTTGCATTTGCAACAGCCTGTTTCTTTAAATTTATTAAATCACATCTCAAGTTATGTTCAAATCGACCACCACTGAATCATCATCACAAGCAATGCAGCATTATTTTATTTCAGTGTGGATTTACTTTTTGAAGGATGTCATATGAATCATATCTTCCTCGTGTTCATCGTAGACGAGTGTAGGATCGGTCATAGCTACAGCCCTCTTGATATATTCATTCCCGTACTTAGCCCTTATAGAATCTATCGTCTTGTCGAGTTTTTCCTGCTTTTGTATATCCTCAAAATGCGAGTCAAAGGAAAGCTGGGTGCAGTCCATAGGCATTAAGTTAGTAACTCTGACGCCAATCATCCTGACTGGTCTAAACGGTTTATGATGTAGTTTAAACAATTCAAATGCCTTTTCAAATATTTCATTTGTACAACAACAAGGAGTTCCGAGGTCACCCTGTCTATCGTAGGATTCGAAGTTTGTATCCTTCACGGTTATCTGCACTACTTTACCATTTAAATTTTGCTTTCTGAGTCTTTCGGTTACGCTTTCCACCAATTGGTACAGGACAATCTTTATATCGTCGTAGGTATCGAGTGATTTAGTAGGAGTAGTCGAGTTGCCTATACTTTTAACTGGAGACTTGTAATCTTCGACATTTACTGGAGAGCTATCGTATCCATTAGCGAATTGCCAAAGGTCGACTCCCCTCTTGCCAAATATCTTCTTCATAAAAGACTCAGGTGTATTGGCTATATCTCCAATGGTGAGTATATTGTGTTTTTGTAAGGTCTTTGTAGTTGCCCTACCAACGTTTAACAGCTCGTTGGCATTTAAATGCCAGATCTTTTCCTTGAAATTTTCTCTAGACAGGACGGTAGTAGCATCTGGTTTTTTTAGGTCACTTCCGAGTTTTGCAAATATCTTATTGAAACTTACGCCTATGGATACCGTCAGTCCTAGTTCATTTCTAATTCTAGACCTTATCTCGTTGGCAATTGTCTCGCCATCGCCAAATAGAGCAGTGCTCTCAGTGACGTCTAGCCAGCATTCATCCATACCAAACCTTTCGATACGGTCCGTATAGTCGCTGTAGATTTTGATGGCTTTCTTTGAGTAAGCTATATATCTGTCAAAATGTGAAGGCACGATTATTAAATGTGGACATTTTTTCTTAGCCGACAGTATAGGTTCGCCGGTCTTTATGTTGAATTCCCTAGCTGGGTAGTTTTTTGAAAGAACTATTCCAAGATTTTTTTCTGTGCTGCTCCCAACCACAAATGGTTTGTCTACAATCTCTGGATAGTACAGGGATTCGACTGTAGCGTAGAAATTGTTCATGTCTGAATGTAGTATTATTCTATCCAAGATATCACCTCTATTCGAAGTTTAAATTTAACATAATTATATCATAGTTTAAGGTGGTTGTACCTCGTTTTGATGTTATAATTAACGTGATAAAAAAGTTATCACATAAAGTTATCACATAAATAGTGAGGTGGAACTTTCATTTCAGTTGTGGCATACCAGGCTGAAATGGATAAATCAGTATTTAATTTGTTATTGAGAGGTGTTACCGTGGGAAATGTTTTTATGTACAAAACCGAAATTGGATGGATTGGAATTACAGATAATGGCTCGGCAATAACATCCATAAAATTTGAAAAGTCATTGGATTTGCAGAGATTTAAGCTCGAAGAACAAATGTCTGTAAATGCGAAAACAGAAATTGGTAAAGATGGATTAAGAGATATACAAACTCAGAAAATCACTCAATCGTCAAAGAGTGAGGAGAGTGAGGAGATAAAGGTTTTTGAGAGCGAGTTGATTAAAAATGCTTATATACAGCTTTGCGAGTACCTAGCTGGCCACAGAAAAGAGTTAGACTTTCCAATAGATCCAAGTGGAACAGAGTTTCAGTGTAGAGTTTGGAATGCCTTGAGGTCAATCCCATATGGAGAGACCATGAGCTATAGTGAAATTGCACAGACGCTTGGAAATAAAAAAGCGTGCAGGGCAGTTGGTATGGCGAACAATAAAAATCCAATACCGATTGTAATACCATGCCATAGAGTTATAGGAAGCGATGGAAAGTTGGTTGGATACGCTGGGGGTCTAGAAGTAAAACAATTGCTTCTAGATTTAGAAAAAAGGGAGAGTGCAGATAAGGCGAAAGCACCTAAGTGATAAAGCAAAAAATAAATATGATTTTGGAAAGCAATAAATTTAGATTGTGTTAAATATAATTTAATACTTTAGAATGCGTTGACAAAATTTGCGAAGAATAATATACTAAAGAGTATATGAAATGAATAATTCGGTAGGTGAGGCTACCACAGGGATACGGGTTGCTGCCGCGAAATAGTGGAGACACTATGAGAAGGTCAACAGGTCATGTCGAATAGAAGGCATAATCTAATGCAATTACATTGCCCTGTGAAGCTAAAGCTTGAACGGTGAAGGCGACAGAGTCGTTTTTTATAGAGGAACTATATCCTCGTCACTGCTTGTGCTTTGGCGAGGATTTTTTAATTGCAGGCGGATTATTCAATTTTAAAAGAGAATGCATTTTAAGAAAGATTTGATTCAAAAAAAGATTGCATTTAAAAAATACAAAAGCAACTTCAAGCTAGGATAGGTTGAGGAAAAATACAAAAATATGGAGGTGAGAATACAATGGACCCTGGAAGTCGTAGAGGCATAAAATTACAGAGAAGAAGTAGAGTGAAGATCGAAACCGAAGCTATTCCTCGGTCGGTGTTCTCGCCGATTATATATCAAGTTAAAAGGCAATTCAATTCTTTAGTGCTGGTGGTTGTACCTACACTGAAATGAGAACGTACAAAAGCTAATCATACACGGTAAATAGTCGACAAAATACTTCTGAATCGTTTTTATGTCATTACAGATAATAACTTGAGATAAATATCCACTACCTGAATGGGTGGCGTGATAAATCTCATTTCGGTGTGGCAACAATCCAACACTGAAGAGTTTAATCATCATTTAATCATGTAATTAAAAGCGAGGAGGTACACAATGACTAAGAGAGAAATGAAAAAAATCGAAAAAATTGAAAAATCTATACCAACAAATAAATTATTAGAAATAGCCAGAAAACATGTCGATGATGTTCTATTAGAGTTTAACACATCGAAAAGAGGTGTAGCTGACGAGGAAGTTGTAGAGGAAAACAGAGAAAACTACGGTGAAAATATAATTTCAAGTGGAGAAAAAGAATCGATATTAAAAAAATTATTTGATGCGTTTATAAATCCATTCACAGTCGTACTATTGATACTCTCAATCATTTCATATATAACAGATGTAGTTATGGCAGCACCTGGAGAAAGAGATTACACAGCTGTAGCCATAGTGCTAATAATGGTTACGGTGAGCGGACTATTGAGATTCGTGCAAGAAGCCAGATCCGGAAATGAAGCTGAAAAACTTAAGGCGATGGTAAAGGTAACTGTAAATATAGAGCGCCAATACATGGGCAAAAAAGAAATCCCATTAGAAGAGGTTGTAGTTGGAGATATAATCCACCTTTCAGCAGGGGACATGATACCAGCAGATCTCCGAATTATTCAATCAAAGGACTTATTCGTAGGACAATCAGCCTTAACTGGGGAAAGCGAGCCAGTTGAAAAACTTCCATACCTAGAAGATGAAGACTGTAAGAATCACCTTGAATGCTCAAACCTCGCATTTATGGGAAGTAATGTGATAAGCGGTTCAGCCTCGGGTGTTGTTATCTCAGTAGGAGACGATACGGTATTTGGAAAAGTAGCTAAATCAGTGAGCGAAGCAAAACCAGAGACTAGTTTTGAAAAAGGGGTGAACTCGGTATCCTGGCTATTGATTAGATTCATGTCTTGCATGGTTCCAGTAGTATTTTTTGTAAATGGATTTACTAAGGGAGATTGGATGCAGGCGTTCCTATTTGCACTTTCGGTTGCAGTAGGTCTAACTCCTGAGATGTTGCCTATGATTGTGACTACAAACCTTGCAAAGGGCGCAGTCAAGATGTCTAAGCAAAAGACGGTAATAAAGAATTTAAATTCAATACAGAACTTCGGAGCTATGGACATCCTTTGTACAGATAAGACAGGTACACTCACTCAGGATAAGGTGGTACTCGAATACCACCTAGATATCCATGGAAATACGGACGACAGGATACTCAGACACGCATTCTTAAATAGCCACTACCAGACAGGTCTAAAAAATCTTATGGATATAGCCATACTAGAGCATTCAGAGGACTTTGGATTTGACGAGTTGACAAGCAAGTACACAAAGGTGGACGAAATACCATTTGACTTCAATAGAAGAAGAATGAGTGTAGTTATCAGGGATAAGAACGCAAAATCTCAGATGATAACGAAGGGTGCTGTTGAAGAAATGCTAAGTATAAGCACTTGGGCGGAGTACAGAGGTCAGGTAGTAGAACTTACAAAAGATATAAAATCGGAAATACTATCTACTGTAGATCGTTTAAACCGAGATGGAATGAGGGTCATAGGAGTTGCTCAAAAGACAAATCCATCTACAGAGGGTTTATTTGGAATAGATGACGAATCTGATATGGTTCTTATGGGATACTTAGCGTTTTTAGACCCACCAAAGGAAACTACAGAAGCGGCAATCATAGCCCTAAATAACCACGGAGTCGATGTAAAGGTGTTGACTGGCGATAATGATGCAGTTACAAGGGCAATATGCAAACAAGTCGGACTGGAAGTGGATAATTTACTATTGGGTTCAGATATAGAAGAGATGACTGAGGCAGAATTATCAGAGGTAGTTGAAAAGACTACAGTGTTTGCAAAACTTTCACCAATGCAAAAGGTTAAGATAGTGAAGGTGTTAAGGGAAAATGGGCATACGGTAGGATTCATGGGAGACGGTATCAACGATGCAGCTGCAATGAAGGAATCCGACGTAGGAATATCAGTGGATACAGCGGTGGATATAGCTAAGGAATCGGCGGATATAATCCTATTAGAAAAGGATCTGACAGTCCTAGAGCAAGGTGTAATCGAGGGTAGAAGGACTTTTGCAAATATAGTGAAATACATCAAGATGACCACAAGTTCTAACTTTGGTAATATGTTCTCGATATTGGTTGCGAGTGCCTTCTTGCCATTCTTACCTATGATACCAATTCAGATATTGGTACTGAATTTGATTTATGATATCTCGTGTATATCAATGCCATGGGACAATGTGGATGAAGAATATATATTGAAACCAAGAAATTGGGATACATCATCTATGAGTAAGTTTATGGTATGGATAGGACCAACTAGCTCGGTGTTTGATATAGTGACTTATGCAGTCATGTATTTCGTAATTTGTCCAGCTGTACTAGGAGGTCATTACGGAGCGGCTGGAGTTGATAAAGAGCTATTTGCAATGTTGTTTACAACAGGTTGGTTTGTTGAATCTATTTGGAGTCAGACTCTTGTCATCCATATGATAAGGACACCAAGGCTACCATTTATTCATAGTAGGGCATCTATGCAGGTTACGATGTTTACTACACTTGGAATAGTTTTAGGAACAGTACTTCCTTATACTTCATTGGGTGAGGGATTGAGCATGTACGCATTACCAGCGTTTTACTTTGCATGGTTGGCTGGGATAATCTTAGGATATATGGTACTTGTAACTATTGTTAAGAAGATTTACATCAGAAGATACGGAGAGTTTTTATAAAAATAAAGATAGGCTGTAGACTGTGTAGAAAGATAGAAACAAATAAACATATAGAAACATATAGAAACATATAGAAATATAGAAAAGATAAACATAAACATATAGATATAGATAGAATTAGGGATGTCCGAGACTGTAATGGTTGAGGGCATCTTTTTCTATGAATAAAATTATGCGCCGCAAATTGAATGAAAAATATAAATAACTTATATGATTTCCTTCACGTATTCTATTGTATTGCATATTATAAAGTAGCCGTAAACTTAGAAGAGGGGAGGTATAAATTTGCAAGGCTTAATAATTAAAGATGACCCAAGATACAATTATGTAGAAGCATACCTAAAGAACCAGGGTGTAACCATAAACGATAGTCTAGATATAACCAAGGAACTAGATTTCGTCTTATTCCCATTTAAGGCGGAGGTAGATCAAGAAATTTACAACGGAGCTTTCTTTTCATCTCTAAACTCAAACACCCTAATCATATCAGGACTTAGAAAAAGCTATCTAGAGGAAAAATGTAAATTCAACAATCTAAAATACACAGTGTTGATGGAAGACAAGGACGTATCGATAATGAATGCAATTCCAACATCAGAGGGAGTAATCTCATATATTATTGAAAATACAATCATGCCAGTGTTCGGAAGCAAGATACTGGTAATAGGATATGGAATATGTGGGAGAGATCTCGGTATGAGGTTGGCAGCGCTGAACGCCGATGTGTATGCACTTGTAAGAAATGACGTCAAAGAGGCGATGGCGATAAGGAGCGGAGTAACACCAGTGTATATAGATGAATTAAAAGGACATTCGTTCGATGTGATAGTAAATACAGTGCCAAATAAAATACTATCAAAAGAAGATGTACAGAGGTATAAAGACGTGTTGACCATAGATATATCTTCAAAACCACATGGTTTTGATATAGAGTACATCGAAGGAGTCAACGATAAATTTGTAATACTGCCAGGTATACCTAGCAAGTGTGCAGTGAAATTTGCTGGTGAAATACTTGGGAAAAATATTTACAAGAAGGTGAGCGCATGTTAGATGGTAAAAAAATAGGATTTGGTATAACAGGTTCATTTTGTACAGTCAAAGATATTATAGAACCGCTCAAAGACTTGGTAGATGCAGGTGCCATTGTATATCCAATAGTGACAGATATAGTCTACAACAGCAGTTCGAGATTTCACGACAAGGACGAATATTTAGCAGAATTAAAAGAAATAACAGGTCACGATGTAATCTACACAATAGATGAGGCAGAGAGATTCGGTCCGATAATGCCGCTCGACATGATGATAATAGCTCCATTGACAGGAAACTCTATGGCAAAACTAGCGAATGCGATAACTGATACTGCTGTGTTGATGGCTACGAAGGCGACTTTAAGAGCTGGAACTCCAACCGTTGTAGCACCATGCACAAACGACGCACTTGGAATGAGCGGAATGAACATAATGAAACTAATGAATACGAAAAATATATTCTTCGTTCCATTTGGGCAAGATAACCCATTTTTAAAACCTACAAGTATGACAGCAGATCTAAGTCAATTGGTTGCTACTGTAGAGTTAGCTTTCGAGAAGAAACAGATTCAACCGGTTATAATTCAGAGGTAGTTTGTAGTTTGTAGTTTGAAATTTCAGGTCTAGCAATTTAACTAGAGAAAGATGTCCCCTACCTAAGCGGTTGGGGACATTCTAATTTCAAAAGTCTTGCATCCACCACAGAAATTATAGAATCAATATACAATGTATACATTATATATTTTGTTTTTAGACAACTTTATAGCCTCATTATTAAGTTTTAATAATTCCGATGTGTTATAATAAAGATAACATTCCGAATAATTTCAGCCAATGTAATATAAATATATAAGACAAATTATTTACTATAAGTAACGACAGGGGGTGATTTAATGGGGGATTATTTCAGATTAGATATATCTCAAGAAGCAATTTTAAAGCAGGAAACAGGGGCAAGAAACAAAAACATAAGCCTATATGCTACTAAGGATTATCAAGCTTTTAGGCTAGATCAAGGCAGAAGTAAACCAGATTTAATCAGGTCGAGTTTCATGATTGATACAGATAAGATATTGTACAATAAGTTCTACAATAGGTACGCCGACAAAACCCAGGTTTTTTCATTTATATTAAACGACGATATCACCAGGAGGAGTCTGCATGTTCAGCTAGTTTCTAGAATAGCTAGGACAATCGGAAGGGCACTTAATTTAAATGTCGATTTAATAGAGGCGATTTCTCTAGGACATGATATAGGACATACTCCATTTGGGCATAAGGGTGAGGAATTTTTAGATGAGAAGTACTTTGAGAACACTGGTAGGCATTTCAGCCATAATGTACATAGCGTTAGGGTACTTCAAGAACTCACTAACTGCAACCTAACATTACAGACATTGGATGGGATACTTTGCCATAATGGAGACAAAGATTTCTCACATTATGAACCTTCCCAAATATACAATTTCAGCGAGCTCTCGAGAAGAGTTGAGGCATGCTATTTAGATAGTGAGGCCGTGACTAAGATGAGACCGTGCACACTCGAAGGATGTGTAGTGAGAATTTCTGATATGATAGCCTATGTCGGAAGGGATCGACAGGATGCAATAAGCGCCAAGGTAAAATTGGACAGGGATTTCTATCATGAAGGTATTTTAGGAAATAACAATAGAGAGATAATAGATAGAATGGTAACTAATATCGTAAAAAACAGTATAGGCAAGACATATCTAAAAATTGACGATGAAGTATATAAAGACTTCTTGAAGATGAGAAGGGAAAACAATGATATTATCTACAGGAGTCCAGAGGTCGAAGAAGCTTACGACGGAAAAGTAAAAACCATGCTGTTCAGTATTTATGATAAATTTATGGAAGACATCAAAGAAGATAGAAGGAATTCGTATGTGTTTAGACATCATGTAAACCTAGACAAGTTGAAAGATTTTTATTTGGACGAGTCTAGCGAATTGAAAGTCTCACCTGATGATTTGGTAGTCGATTTTATAGCTAGCATGACAGATGATTACTTCATAGATGTATACAGGCGTCTATTTCCAGAAAGTGAAATAAAAATAGAGTACAGGAAGTATTTTAAGTAATCGCTGATCGAAAGTTTAATTAGATATATAGACTAATGTGGTAATTTGTATTGCACAAGGATTGATAAAATGGCCCTCACCCAACTTATGATTATAGGTTATGGCGAGGACCATTTTATGAATCATTGGGTTAAATATATAGAACAAATGACTTGACTAAAAGTTGAGATGCCTGGAAAAACCAGATAGTATGGTTTTTTTGAGGCTTTTTTGCGTTATTAAATGGACTGAAATCGAGAAATCACCATTTAAGAGGATAAAAATTTTGAAAATTTACAAAAAAACTATTGCAAAACACATAATAATGCTATATATTTATTATAGAAGTATTTAGTAAGCTAAATATATGTAGGCTAAATATGGGTAAGGTAAATATATGTTAGCTAATCAAAATTAAATTTATGAAGGAAGGGAACGAAATGAAAACAATTGAAGATGTAAAGAAGGTATGTGTAGTTGGTTGTGGACAGATGGGTAAACAGATAGCTCTAAACAGTGCAAAATCTGGATTTGAGGTTTATCTTACAGACTCTGTTCCAGCAGCAGTAGCAAATGCAATCGACTGGGCGAAAGATTATCTAGACGGAAGAGTTAAAAAAGGCAAGATGACTGAAGATGAAGCAAAAGAAGCATTTAGCCATTACCATGTTGTCTATACATTGGAAGAGGCAGCAAAGGATGCGGATTTAGTAATCGAAGCGATTATAGAAGACCGTGCAATCAAGGATGAGTTCTTTGAAACTTTGAGCGGATTAGTTGCAGAAGATACTGTAATTGCAACAAACTCTAGTTTTATGGTTTCATCGCTGTTTAAAGACAAGGTTAAAAATCCAGCTAGATTAGCGAATTTACATTACTTTAATCCAGCTCTAGTAATGAAACTAACAGAGGTTGTACAAGGAGAACATACATCAGAAGAAACTATAAAACTATTGATGGATTTCTCTAGTAAGACAGGAAAAAATCCAGTATGGGTACGTAAAGAAATAGATGGATTTGTAGTTAATAGAATCCTTCGTGCAATTACAAACGAAGCTATGTACTTGCTTACAGAAGGTATAGCAACTCCTCAGGAAATAGATATAGCTACAGAAAATGGACTTAACCATCCAATGGGACCTTTTAAATTGATGGATTTAGCAGGTGTGGATTTATCGTATCTAGCTGCAAAAAGACAGTTAGAAGAAACTGGTGTCAAAAAAATAGGTTATGAAATTTTAGAAGAAAAATACAATCAACATGCATGGGGCAGAAAAACTGGCAAGGGTTGGTACGACTACTCAAAATAGAGAGTTAAAGCTAGCAAGGCTGGTACGACTACTCAAAAATGAGAGTTAAAGCTGGCAAGGGTTGGTACGAATATTTAAAATAGAGAGTTAAAACCGGCAGTTATGGTACGACTACTCAAAATATGGATTTTAAAAAAGTAGAGAGGATGGTATATAGAAATGGAAAACGTTCTTAAAACAGCGGTAATTGTAGCTTATGGAAGATCTGCAGCAGGCCGCGCGAGAAAGGGTGGGCTAGCACATACAAATCCAGTGGATTTTGGTGCAGCTATATTAAAAGGAGTATTGGATAAGGTTCCAACACTTGACAAGACAAAGATAGAAGATGTAATCGTAGGTTGTGCGAAACCAGAAAATGTACAGGGATCAAATTTTGCGAGAATAATTGCTCTTCGTGCAGGATTGTCAAATGACGTACCTGGTCAAACAGTCAATCGCTTTTGTTCATCAGGATTACAGTCTATAGCGACAGCGGCTAATATGATCATGGCATCTCAGGCAGAAATTGTGGTTGCCGGTGGAGTAGAAAGTATGACTGCAATACCTATGGGGGCTACAGACGATTCTTTGAGAAGTAAATGGATGTTGGAAAACAATCCAGGTGTGTACACAGCAATGGGAATTACTGCGGAAAACGTTGCTGCAAAATATGGAGTAACAAGAGAACAAATGGATCAAATGGCATACGAAAGCCATATGAAGGCTGCAACAGCGCAGGATGCAGGAAAATTTGATAGAGAAATAATTCCGATAGAAGTAGAAGATGCAGAGGGAAATAAGACTGTATTCTGCAAAGACGATGGAATACGCAGAACTACAAGCATGGAATCGCTCGCTTCATTAAAGGCATCATTTAAAGAAGATGGATCTGTTACAGCAGGAAACTCATCACAGGTGACAGATGGAGCTAGTTTTGTAGTCGTAATGTCAGAGGACAAGGCGAAAGAATTAGGATTAAAAGCAATTGCAAAATTCATAGGCTATGCAGTAGCTGGTGTTGACCCTAATGTCATGGGCATAGGACCTACGAAGGCGATACCGAAAGTTATGAATTTAACAGGACTATCAGTCGACGATATGGATGTTATAGAGCTTAATGAAGCATTTGCAGCTCAAGCAATTCCATGTATAAATGAATTAGGACTAGACCCAAAAAAAGTAAATCCAAATGGAGGAGCATTAGCCTTAGGTCACCCACTAGGTGCTACAGGAGCGATTTTGACTTGTAAAGCACTGTCTGAACTTAAAAGAACAGGCGGAAAATACGCATTGATTTCTATGTGCATAGGTGGCGGAATGGGTGCAGCAGGTATTTTTGAAAGCGTTGACTAAAATACATACAAAAATGTGGCTATTTGTGACGTCTAGCTAAGTAGCCACATGAAAAACACTGTTAGGGGGGAAATAGTTAATGTCAATTTCAGTTATAAGTTTCATTGGAATTTTAGCCGGGATCGCTGTATTCGTGTTTCTGGCAATGAAAGGCACGACAATAGTAGTATCTGCTCTTTCCGCTGCGTTAGTAATGATTTTAACATCTGGGGCAAACCCTCTGGGAATGCTTCAAGAAGATTGGGCAGCTGGATTTGCAGGATTTTTAAAGAGTTATTTCTTAATATTTGTACTGAGTTCACTATTTGGGAGAGTGCTTAGCGACAGTGGATCGGCAAAAAGAATCGCATTGTCGGTTTACCACATGATAAGTAAGAGTAAGAAAAACCAGAAGCTATTTGCTGTTCTGTTTGTACCTATGTTGTATATCATTTTAAGCTATGTTGGAATCAGTGGATTCGTTTTGATTTTCACCATCTTAAATATTGCAAAACAGATTTTCCAAGAATGCGATGTTCCTTGGAGGATGTACTGTTACGGAGGATCATCTGTCTTGGCAGTTGTCTTCATGGGTGGATCATTGCAGATAGCAAATATAGCAGCTGCAAAAATTTGTGGAACATCTACATCTGCAGCGATGCTGTTATCATTGATAGCAACTGGTATCTATCTAGCAGTTTTAGTATTATTAGTTAAATTGGATTTGAAAAAGGCAGAAAAAAACGGCGAAGGTTTTATGGAAACTGGGGCAGAGTTCTTGAAAATAGAAAAGCCAGGTGTAGCCTTGGCTGATGAGGATGAAAGTAAATTACCAAACTTAATTCTCGCCATTATACCGATGTTAGCCATGGTTCTTTCAGCAGCTGTTTTCAATCTAGATATATTGATATCGCTTGGAATAGGTATTGTTCTTTGTTTCGTATTGTTCTTTAAACGAATAGTGAGTATCAAAGAAACATTGACAGCTGGAGTGACAACATCGTTTGCACCAGTTATGGGGGTTGCGGCTACATTTGCTATAGCTTCAGTTATCAAGGCTGTTCCAGGATTCGGTTTGATTACAGCAGGCCTTGGCACATTACCTCCATTATTTAATGGTATTGCGTTGATCGGAGTTATGTCGTTTGCATTATCTTCTTCAAGTGCATCGATTCCAGCTATGGGACCATTGGCGTTTGAATCTTTTGTGGAAGCGGGACTTACACCAGCAGTTTCGCATAGGTTGATGTTGATATCTACATTCACAGCATTGCCACCACATTCTTCTGCAATCGCAAATGTGTCTACAGTAACAAAAATTCCTTATAAATCGTGCTTGGGAGTTTACATGAAGGCGACGTTGATCCCAGGAATTTGCGCCTTTGCCGTGTCATTAGCCCTTATAATGACAGGGATATTCCATTAGGAATAGAACTATATAATAATATCTGAAAATAGATAAAAACATATAAAATACTGAAAAATATACACGAGCTTACTAAGAAAATTATCAAACAGAGAAATAAAACAAGGACTTTAAAAATTGAGAAAGGAGAGATATAAAAATGGATACTTCAAATAATTTTTTGTTAGCAGTAGAAGACGGTATTGCTACTCTAACTATAAATAGACCAGAAGTGAGAAATGCAATGAATACAGAGTGTTATGCAGAATTGCATAAGCTGATAGACTGGGCAGAAGCAGAAGAATCGGTAAAAGTCATAATAATTACTGGATCTGGTGAGAAAGCCTTTGTATCGGGAGCTGACATTGTGGCAGTGAAAGCGCTTACAGGTGTAAAAAATATTGATTCAACTTCTAAGAAGACTATGAAAGCTATTGAGGATTGCACTAAACCAGTTATCGCAGCACTCAACGGGGTTGCTTTTGGAGGAGGATGTGAGTTGGCATTAGCCTGTGATATTAGAATTGTCGCTGAAAAAGCAAAACTAGGTCTTCCAGAAACAAGTCTAGGAATTATACCTGGAGCAGGTGGAACACAAAGGCTTGCACGTATAGCAGGAATAGGTATAGCAAAAGAAATGATTCTAGGAGGCCGTGTTCTAAATGCACAAGAAATAGTTAATTTCGGAATGGCTATGAAGGTTGTTCCACTTGAATCATTGATCGACGAATGCAAGACTGTCGCTAATACGATGATATCAAAAGGGCCTTTAGCTCTTTCAGTTGCTAAAAAGCTGATTACAGCTTCTATGAATACAGATATAGAAACAGGTTTACTTCTTGAGAATTTCGCATTCGGCGTATTGCTCGACAGCGAAGATAAATTAGAAGGGGCAAATTCTTTCCTTGAAAAAAGAAAGGCGATATTCCAGGGAAAATAACTTGAGAAAGATATCAATTTAATTAATAAAGGGTCTAACTGATTGGCAATGCCGAGCAGTTAAGAGAGGAGAAGCACATGTACGAAACAATATTATTAGAAGTAGAAGACAGGGTTGCAACTATCACGATTAACAGACCAGAAGTAAGTAATGCATTCGCTGTAGAGACTTATAGTGAAATAAAAAACGCATTGGAAGCTTGCAGTGAAAATGACGAAGTAGGTGCAGTTGTTATCACAGGTGTAGGTAAAAACTTCTCAGCTGGAGGAGATATTAAACGTTTTAGAGGATTGATAGATTCTAAAACATATATCAGCCCAGATGGAGTTTGGGGTGCAGGTCATATGGCGATGGCTGCACGTCGTTGCTCAAAACCGGTTATCGCTATGGTAAATGGCGCTGCTGCTGGTGCAGGCTGCGGTTTGGCTTTAGCTGCAGATTTTAGGATCGTTACTCCAAAGAGTAAACTCATAATGGCATTTATAAACCTAGGATTAACTGGTGATACTCTCGGAATGTATTTCTTAGAAAAAGCAGTTGGAACTGCTCGAACAGCAGAGATCATGATGAGTGGAGACCCAATAAGAGGAGAAAAAGCATTTGAATACGGGCTTGCAACAAAATTAGTAGATGATGAGTCTTTTGTAGAAGAAACTTATGCCTTTGCAAAGAAAATGGCAAACCGTCCACTTTTCGCTATAAAACGTCAAAAACAGACTATTAATCAGTTCTTCTATCCTGATTTAGAGAAATTTATAGCATGTGAAGCAGATAATATGCACGCTTCATCTAAGACAGAAGATTTCAATGAAGCAGTAAATGCATTTTTAGAAAAGAGACCACCAGTATTCACTGGTAAATAAATACGACTGGATAAATTCTAAGGTAGAACCTAGATTAGTATAGAAACAGGAGGGAAGATATTATGAGTAATGATTATTTAATGACACCGGAACAAAAGGATTTACAGCTTATGGTGCGTGATTTCGTCGAAAAAGAGGTAAAACCATATTCTGCAGAATGGGACGTAAAGGATGAATTTCCAGCAGAAACTTTTAAAAAGGCAGCTGAAATGGGATTACACCTCTTAGCCATTCCAGATGAATTCGGGGGAATGGGGCTAGATCATACAACTACTTGTATACTCAGAGAAGAATTGGGAAAAGGAGATGCAGGTTTTGCTGTATCTATAGGTGCAAATACACTTGGGTATACACCTCTTGAAATAGCTGGTACAAAAGAACAGATCAAGAAATTTTCAGAAATAGTAGTGCCAGGAGAATTATCTGCATTCTGTTTAACAGAAGCACAGGGTGGATCAGATGCTGGAAACTGTAAGACAACAGCAGTTAAAGACGGAGATGAATATATCTTAAACGGTACAAAGGCGTTTATCACAAATGGTGGAATTGCAAAAGTCTACACAGTATTTGCAATGACAGAAAAAGGCAAGGGCGTAAAAGGAATGTCTGCATTTATGGTAGAGGCAGATTTACCAGGAGTTTCAGTTGGAGCGAAAGAACATAAGATGGGGATACGAGCTTCTAACACGACAGAAGTAATTTTCACAGATGTAAGAGTTCCAGCAGATCATCTGATAGGTAAAGAGGGCGAAGGATTCAAAATAGCAATGAAGACACTTGACAGAACAAGACCAGATGGATCGGCAACTGCAGTCGGAATATGCCAAAGAGCTATTGATGAATGCGTGAAGTACGCAAAGGAAAGAGAAGTCTTCGGAAGAGCAATAGGAAAACACCAGGCTGTTGCATTTATGATTGCAGATATGGAAATTCAGACACAGGCAGCTCGTCAATTGGTTATGCACGCAGCAAACTTAATGGACCACGGCATCTTTGATCCGAATATAAGTTCAGTAGCAAAGACATTTGCGGGCGATACAGCAATGAGAGTTACAACAGATGCAGTTCAAATATTAGGTGGATTTGGATACAGCAGAGACTATCCTATTGAAAAATTAATGCGTGATGCAAAGATTTATCAAATATTTGAAGGTACTAATCAAATTCAGCGAGTTGTAATTTCTGGAAATCTTTTAAGATAGGGATGGGCTATAAAATATGAAAATACTAGTATGTGTAAAGCAGGTTCCGGATACTGCGGAAATAAAGATAGATCCGGAAAAAAATACACTTATAAGAGCTGGTGTACCGAGTATTGTAAATCCATTTGACGCCTACGCATTAGAGATAGCGGTGCGCTTAAAAGAGCAAAATGGTGGAACGGTAACAGTGTTGTCTATGGGACCAGAACAGGCAAAAGAGGCAATAGTAGAATGCCTATCTGTCGGTGCAGATGAGGGATATCTAGTCAGTGACCGTAAGTTCGGAGGATCAGACACCCTCGCAACAAGTTATATATTATCAAACGCAATCAAGAAATTAGGCGAATTTGATGTGATACTTTGTGGCAAGCAAGCGATAGATGGGGATACTGGGCAGGTAGGACCGGAGATAGCAGAGCATTTAGGATATCCACAGGTTACATATGCCCTAGATGCTAAAATATCAGAAGGAAGATTACAGGTAAAGAGGGAACAGGAATCGGGTTATAAGATAGTTGAAGTGCAAACTCCCGTTGTCTTATCAGTAAGCAAGACGGCATTTGAGCAAAGGTTTGCCACAATAAAAAGTAAACTTGCAGCTCGTAGGAAGGTAATTCCTATGATTACTTCAGAGGATATAAATTTAGATTTTACAAGAGTGGGTTTAAAAGGTTCACCTACAAAGGTAAAAAAAACATTCACTCCGAAGAGGAGTAAAACTTGCATTCGCATTGAAGAACCAGATGAGAAATTAGCAGCTAACAAATTGCTGGAAGCATTGTCAGAAGCTAAAATTATGTAGAAAAGGGGTGGTTTAGGTGAGTCTTCAAACTTATAAAAATGTTTGGGTGTACATCGAATGTAAGGATGGAAAACCTAAAAATTCCGGTCTTGAGCTTTTGAATCCAGGAAGAGGATTAGTGCAGGGAAGTGAAGAGCGTCTGGTTGCGGTAGCAATCGGAGATGAGTTGACAGATATATCAAAAGTAGTAAGAGAGTACGGGGCTGATGAGGTGATCTTGGTCAGTCACGATAATTATAAAGAATACGATACAGAAACATATACCTATGTAATGGAACATCTTGTAGAAAAATACAAACCGAGTGTTTTGCTAATAGGTGCTTCAAATCAGGGAAGGGATTTCGCTCCTAGACTGTCTTGTCGTTTAAAAACAGGGTTAACAGCTGATTGTACCGATTTAGGAATAGACGAGGAATCGGGAAATGTAGCGTGGACTAGACCTGCTTTTGGCGGGAATTTAATGGCTACTATCTTATGCCCGGACACAAGGCCACAGATTGGAACTGTGCGTCCAGGAGTATTTAAGAAGGTTCCAGTTGGAGCAAGCAAGGATTTCAAAGTTATTAAGGAAGAAATAATAGCTCCAAAATCTTTGAAACGTACAAAAGTCATCAAGACGGTAGAAGAGTTGACAGATCAAATGATGAGCTTAGAGGATGCTGAAATAATTGTATCAGGGGGACGAGGAGTAGGCGGACCAGAAGGATTTGGAGTGATAAAAGACTTAGCTGATGCAGTTGGAGGCGTGGTAGGTGCTTCTCGTGCGGCGGTTGATTCCGAATGGATTTCACAGATACACCAGGTTGGTCAGACTGGAAAGACAGTACAGCCAAAGGTATACATAGCTTGTGGAATTTCAGGAGCGATACAGCATGTGGCTGGTATGGGTTCATCCGACACGATTATAGCAATAAATAAAGACCCAGATGCATCTATATTTGGATATGCAGACTACGGAATCGTAGGCGATTTGTTTAAGGTTCTGCCAGAACTTACTCAGGCAATTCAGAAGAAGAATAAAGCAGTAGAGGTGACAGTATAACTTGAGAAAGCTACAGATGTAGAAAGGAGATGATAAATATGAAACTTGAAAGATTACTCTCTCCAGATAAGATCAAGGGTTTGGAATTAAAAAACAGAGTAGTTATGGAAGCATTACACCATTTGTACACACCAGATGGGACTTGTACAGAGCGATTTAAAGAGTATTACTACAGACGCGCCTTAGGCGGTGTCGGACTAGTGATAGTAGGTGGATGCCGCTTCGATGACTATGGTGGATCTACTGCTATGATGAGTCTAAAGAGCGATGATATGATTCCTGGATACAAGGAGTTTACAGATGGCATGCATGAGCGTGGAGCAAAGGTAGCAGTTCAACTATACCACGCTGGAAGATACAGCAGAAAGAAAAATGTACCAGAAGGTAAGGAAGCACTAGCACCATCTGCAGTCTATGCTTCTTATACACATGAAACGCCGAAGGAAATGACGATTGATGAATTAAAGGAGATTATCTCAAATTGGGCGGATGGAGCTCTCAGAGCTAAAAAGGCAGGGTTTGATGCGGTTGAGATTGTTACAAGTGCAGGATACTTGATAGGTCAGTTCCTATCATCTGTAACAAACCTACGCACGGATGAGTACGGCGGATCTTGGGAAAACAAAACACGTTTTCCCAAGGAAGTTGTAGCTGCAGTTAGAGAGGCTGTGGGCGAGGATTACCCAATACTTATGAGGATTTCAGGAAATGATTTTATAAATGGTGGAAATACAAACACCGAAGCTATTTCATTTTGTAAATTGATGGAAGAAGCTGGTGTTGATGCCTTAAACGTCACGGGAGGCTGGCATGAAACCCGTATTCCACAGTTGCCTGGAAATGTGCCAAGAGGAGGTTATACTTATCTGGCAAAGACGATTAAAGATGCTGTATCAATTCCGATTATAGCGAGTAACAGAATTACAAAACCAGAGGATGCAGAAAATATCCTAGCCTTGGGAAGATGTGATTTCATAGGAATTGCACGTCCATTGGTGGCGGATCCTGATTGGGTAAAAAAAGCAGAAGAAGGCAGAACTGACGAGATAAGAGGATGTGTAGCCTGCAATCAAGGATGTCTGGCAAAGACGTTTTTTGGAAAACCAGTAGAATGTCTTGTAAATGGCTATGCTGGAAGAGAGTACTTGTACAAAGATAGGGAAGAAACAAGTGTTAAGAAAGATATTTTAGTGATAGGAGGAGGCCCAGCTGGATGTGAGTTTGCTATAAAAGCAGCTGAACTAGGGCATTCCGTTACATTGTGGGAGAGAGAAAAACAGCTTGGAGGACAATTGCCAATTGTTGCGGTTCCACCGGGAAAACAGGAGTTTTCTAATTTCACAAAATACTTGGAAGTTATGTTAAGGAAGAACAAGGTAAAAATTGAATATAACAAATCTGTAAGACCGCAGGATGTACCGATTGGAAAATTCGATGAAGTTATCATAGCTACAGGTACAACGCCAAAGACTATTTCTCTACCTATAGAAACGGATGAGATACCGGTATACACAGCAGCAGATGTACTAGGCGGTAAATACGCTGTAGGAAAAGATGTATTGATTGTAGGCGGTGGTTCTGTCGGATGCGAAACAGCACAATACATAGTGCATCAGGGAGCAGCCGATGAGCAACAAGCTTTCTTCTTAATGACACATCAAGCAGAAAGTATGGAGCGTATCCATGAATTAATGTTTAACTCAGATAGAAATGTTACGATTGTTGAAATAGAAAAAATCGGAGCAGGTTTTGAGCCAGGGACAGGGTGGCCTGTCATGGACGACTTAAAACGCATGGGGGTTGGGTTATTGAGTAAGTCAAAACTATTATCTGTAGGCAAGGAAGGGGCAAACATCTCGATTACAGACAAGAAGGACGGGTCGGTGAAAACCGCACAGATCCCTTGTGATACAGTGATTTTAGCTGTTGGATCAATTCCAAATAACGAGTTGTACGAGGCATTAAAAGATACTCTGCCAAACGTACATATCATTGGAGACGCAAGGAATGTAGGTAAGGTCATCGATGCAATTAGAGAAGCGGATACACTTGCAGTTGAGATTTAACTATATTATAACTTGGGATAACTTTACAGCACAAGCACTTTGCAGCACAAGCAATGACCATTAAAATTATGAGGGGAGAAAGGAAAATGAAAAAACCATTAGAGGGAATCAGAGTAGTAGAAATGGGTACTTATGTAGCAGTTCCAAAGGCAGCTAGAATGTTGGCAGACTGGGGGGCAGAAGTAATTAAAGTAGAAGCCCCATCAGGAGATTCGTGGAGAGTAGTCGGACTTTCGTACAATATGCCTTGCGAAGAAGATAACTGTGGATTTTTCCAGGCGCCAAACGCAGGAAAGAAGGGTATCTGCCTAAATCTAAAATCAGAAAAAGGTAAGAAGATATTTGATGAGCTATTGTCTACAGCGGATATATTTATGACTAATACACGTCCTCGCCCACTGTCTAAACTAGGGATCGACTACGAAACATTGAAAGAAAAATATCCAAGATTGATATATGGATATTTCACAGCATATGGAGAAAAAGGACCAGATGTAGATAAACCAGGTTTCGACCTTGCAGCATTCTGGGCAAAGAGTGGTGCCTTGGTTCAAATGACACCAGCGGAAATAAGTCCTCCAAAACCAGGTCCAGGATTTGGTGATAGTGCAGTTGCATCTTCATTTGTAGCAGGGATGTTAGCAGCCCTTATAAACAGAGAAAAGACAGGATTAGGGGATAAGGTTGAAGTTTCATTATACAGCAGTGGATTATTCTACAACAGTGAAACCGTACTTATGGGTCAACCTCAATTTGAGAATCCATATCCTAAGAAACGCAATGAATCACCTAGCCCTACAACACCACTTTATCAATCAAAAGACGGGGATTGGTTTTTGGTTTCTCAGCCAAAATGGGACTCGGGATACAAGACATTATTATCAGCACTTAAGATGGATGAATATATAGATGATCCAAGATTCTATCCACTTACAAATGCTAGAAAACACATGGGCGAAGTTATCGACTTAATAACAGAAGCTTTTTCAAAATTAAGTTCAGAAGAACTTCTTAAGAATCTACAAGAAATAGACATAGTCCATGCAAAACTTACGAATCCAAGAGAATTATACTCTGATCCTCAAGGATGGGAAAACAAGTATCTGGAAGAAGTTACACTTCGCAGCGGCAAGAAGATTGTAACACCTACTAATCCAGTTCAATTCCAGAATATAGAGCAGACACCTGCAAGGTTAGCTCCTCTACTTGGAGAAGATACTGATTCAGTACTTGAATCTCTAGGTTATTCAAAAGAAGAGATAGAAACAATGGCTGCAGAAAAGGTAATTGTACATCGCTCTCCAAAAGTTGAGGAAGCACTTGTATAGTAAGTGAAGCGTTAGAATGTCAAAAATAAGGAAGAATTGAGAGCTTTCCGTGAGTCATATGGTCTTACAGAAGGCTTTCAATTTTATATTGATAGTAATACAGGCGGCGTACACGCAAAAAAATTTAAAAATGGGGGTGTAAATATGGTAAAAGAACTCGATTTAAAGGGTAAGGTAGTGTTGGTGACAGGTGCAAAACAAGGTATAGGCAGATGTATAGCAAACCGTTTTGCAGAATGTGGAGCAGATATCGCGGTAATGGACCTATCGTTATCCGAAGACGAAGATGTCTGTAAAGAAATAAAAGCACATGGCGTGGAATTATTGGCTTTATCTGGTGACGTATATAATGAACAGAGTGTGGAAGAGATTTTTGCAAAGATAAAGGATAAATTCGGACGTTGTGATATTTTAGCGAACAATGCAGGTATCACAAAGGACGGAATGAGCAAGAAAATGACTGTTCAGCAATTCAGCGATGTCATAAATGTAAACTTAGTAGGAAGCTTTATTTGTTCTCAAAAAGCGATGGCGCTAATGAGAGAGGTCGGCGAATGTGGAAGTATCATCAATTTTTCTTCTGTGGTAGGCCATATGGGTAACATAGGTCAGGCAAACTACTCTGCGTCTAAGGCAGGGCTCTTGGGGCTCACAAAGACATTTGCAAAAGAGGGTGCAAGGGATAAAATACGCTGTAATGCCGTTGCTCCAGGATTTATAGAAACACCGATGACAGATGTAATTCCAGAAAAATTAAAACAAGCGAATATAGATAGAATACCTTTAAAAAGAATTGGATATCCTTTAGATGTTGCCAATGCAGTATTGTTTTTAGGTACTGACCTTTCATCATTTATCACAGGACAGTGCATAAATATCAACGGCGGATCTTATATGTAAGAAGATTTTACACCGTGCGATGACAATTAAAACGATCTACTGTTTATGCTATTTATGCATAAAAATAAGGCATATATGCAGAATTTTATAAAAACAATCTCTTGAATATTTGTAAATTTCCATGTATAATGTTAATAGATTTATATTGGCAAGATTTGACGCAACAGGAAAGGGTGGGCAAGGTGGATAAGAAAATTTGTAAATATAACAAACAAATACAATACCACTGTTGCTCTGGTGGAAAATGATAGATTATAATGAATGTTTTAACTTTATTTTTTCGCGTGCACAAAAAACCGTATTACAAGTATTTAGAGAAGAGTTGAAGGACTTAGATATTACACCGGTTCAATATGGAGTCTTGGGGTATTTAACTCAAGCGGATGGAGCAACAGCAAAAGAACTAGGAGATCAGTTTGGACTTGAAGCATCGACGGTCACTGGTATTTTGGATCGACTTGAAAAGAAATCTTTAGTAGAGCGACGTCAGGATGAACAGGATAGACGAGCACATAAGATTGTTGTTACAGAAGAAGGCTGGACATTGAGCGAGGAGATGTTTAAATCTGCAGTACGTGCGAATAATAGGGTAAAGGAAATCGTTGGTAAGGAAAATGTTAAATATCTAATTGAACTATTAACTAAAATTGTAGACTCAACGGATGAACAAGCGAATTCTTAAAAAACTACCCAATAAAACGCGATGCGTTTTGCAATCCTTGATTATTTCATATAAGTGGGTAATCGCAATGAATATTTTAAAAAGAGCGTAGTACTGTATAATTTAATATACGGGCACTACGCTTTAAATTTTGAGTAAAGCTTTCTGTAGAGTAAGGCTTTTTAGAGTAGAGTTTTCTACATGGTAAATTTCTAATCCATGCAATCTTAAATTAATTTCACAACTAGTATATGTCAGTACGTCTATGAGCTAGGAGGGGGAGTTGTTCCCTTATAGAACCAATCTTATCCCTATCTATCTCAGCGTATATTATGCATTCGCTCGCGTCTGCCTCTGCTATTATTTCACCCCAAGGATCAGATACCCTAGAGTTGCCATAGGCAACGTAAGAAGCGTCATCGCAGCGAGCAGGAGCTGCACCTATGAAGTACAATTGATTGTCAAGAGCCCTCATTCGAACAGATAGCTCCCAATGTGCGGGTCCAGTGGTCATATTAAAGGCGGCTGGCAAGATAATCACCTCAGCTCCTTCAAGTGCCATCATCCTAGATAGTTCTGGGAATCTAATATCATAGCAGACAGCTATGCCTATTTTACCCAAATCCGTGTCCACAACAGTGACCTCATCGCCTGCTGTAAGGGTATCGGATTCCTTAAAATAAACCCCTCCATCGACGTCTATATCAAATAGATGCATTTTTCTATGCCTTCCTACTAGAGTGCCGTCTTTGCCAAATACATAGCAGGTATTGTAAACTTTGCCATCCTCGATCTCTGGTATACTTCCAGCAACCAGATAAATTCCGTGTTTCTTAGCGAGGACAGACATTTCAATAGAAGTATCACCAGGATATTCCTCGGCGAATTTAGGAAAGTATTCATTTTGGTAAGGGCAGTTGAACATCTCTGGCAACACGACGATTTGTGGATCGCCCTTCATGGCAGATTCAATCATTTCTTTTGCGTGGTCGATATTTTTTCGCTTATCATTACCTGTCTTCATCTGACAGATAGCTATCTTGTACGTGTTCAAAAAAATCACTCCTCACATTCTATTTTAATTTAAAAATTTCTGAGTATACTTATTGCTTGCAACTTAGTTCTACCAAAAAATGGTTTAATCGCACGACCGTCATTAAAGATTTAGAGCGATTGCATTTTGATTTAGGTAAGAAAATTTTGATAACATAATTATATCATATAACTTGAGATAAATGTCCTCGGTCTATTACTGGCATTTGTCTCATTTCATTGTGGGTTGAAATCCCACAGCAGAAAGCGCTAAATAACCATTTTAAAAATTCATTCTCTAAAAATTGGATATACAAAAAGTCTGATTGCGAGGATAAAATTCTCTGAAAATCTAAAACTATAAGTATAATATATTTTTTGGAGGTGATAGAGTATGAAGAAGAGATTATCTGCTTTTGTCGTCACATTATGCACGCTTGCAATCTGCATTCCATCAATTTCTGTAAATATTAAGGATTTATCAAGCAAGACAGCTGTAGAGAGCATTGAGGCTAAAAATGTTTCTGTCGAGACTTCAAAGAAGCTAAGGGAATCCAACTCATTTAAGAATTCAGGTGGGTATAAGAGTCAAGTCTATGCAAAATCTGACCACAGAAGTGTTGAAGGTCTGGATTGTGACCTCTCTTATCCAGTGATAAACAATCAAAACACAGAGATTGAGCAAGCGGTTAACGATAGAATAAAAAAGGACGTCGATTCATTTTACGATAAAAACAAAAAAAGTGCAGATAAAGAAAGTCTCTATCTAAAGGAGTCAGATAGCAAGTACGAGGCTAAGACAAGTTTTGAGGTAAAGAAAAATACTAAGTACGTATTGAGTATGATCATAGAATACTATTCGTACACAGGTGGTGCGCATGGATACTACGAGGACAAGGCGTATAATATAGATATGTACAGCGGTGATATATTAAACCTATGTGATTTGTTTGAAGACAATCAAGATTACAAGGAGCTGATAAACAAAGAAATTAAGGAACAGATTGACTACATTGGGAAAAACGACGGAGGATCAGAAGTATTCCAATTCAAATCGATAAGTAGAAATCAGAAATTCTATATAGAAAACGGAAATTTAGTGGTATACTTCGATCTCTATGATATTGCACCTTACGCTGCTGGAATACCGACATTCACTATAAACAGCGACAAGATCCTACCTATGGTAAAGGATAAGTACGTCGAGTTGTTCACGTAAAATTGAGTTAGGCTGTTGTACACGCTGCAAGATGGCATCTACAACAGTCTATTTCGCGTATAAAAATGTATTCAACAGCGGAATCAATAATCATAGAAAAATAAATTGCAAGCTCATGAAAAATAACGTATATCTTAAGCAATAGACCGATTTTTGGATATTTTTTATGATAAAATTATGGCTATAATCGAACGTAAAGGTAGTAGGTGGAATTATACCTTCAAATACCATATCAACAGGAGGGGTACACACTCTTGAGCTAAGAAATATCGATGTGGGATTTACATATACAATGGTGGTAGTTGATCTAATAGATGAGGCAGATATAAGTAGAAAAGATTCGAGTATAGTATTGGACGCTGATAATCTTAGGGCAAAATACAATGTGGTACCGAAGTATAAGAATTATATAAGGGGAATCGATGACTTTTACGAATACGTTATAAATGATAATTGATAAATTGACTAAACTCAAATAGGGCTGTTGCTATATTGCAACAGCCCTTATTCTACACAACTGGGTTTAAAGAAGCAATCTTGGTAATAGCTACGTACATACGAGAAATCTCGTACCAAGTCTTAAAATCGACCACACCAGTATCAGGTAAGCCAAATATGTCTTGGAACTTCTTAACCGTATCAGCAGTAGACTGACCGTAGTTGCCGTCTTCCTGCACCTTAGGAATTGCGGAGTAAGTCTGAGCTATCCTGTTAAGCTGATTTTGAATAGTTGTGACGTCTTTTCCGCTAGATCCTATAGTTAGTGGTTCACCAGGGTAAGAAGCTGGTACACCGGTTACTACAGGAGCTTGCTCAAAGGCGATATCTTCACCGTAGTAGTACCTCAAGATATTTTGCCAAGTGTAGCCCTCATCGCCGAGAAATTTGCTTCCCCACTGAGTCATCTGACCTGGACATTTCACCTTTTGACCGTCGCAGTACTGTGCTAGGAGTGGCTGTCTAGCGCTAGTAGGTCTTTTGATAAATGTGGTGAAAATATCGTCCACGACTACGTTTATCTTGTTAAATAGGTTTCTGTTGTGGATATACTTGTGGTCTACTGATGTAGACGATGTTATCGTAAAATCGTATCCCTTGCTTCTATACCATTCTGTGAATACTCGGTTTAGAGTGAAGGAAATTATTGCGACTACATTTGCGTATATAGTCTGCTCAGGCCAGGTCGAGTAGATTTCACTCGAGGCTACGTTTTTAATATACTCTTTGTACGGAACCCAGTAGTTAGCGGCGGACTTATTAGACGGCTCGCCGTCGTGAACTATTATAAACTCTGGTATAACTGGGTTGTCGAGAACTACAAATCCAGTAGGAGGTTGTAGAGGCTTTAGACTATTTTCTATTTGATGGGGCGGATAAGTACCCCAGAGAGTGTGCTCTCCTATTGAAAATATTTCATTTTGTCTGTATAGTGGTATATTTCTATTATCCGACGGATACATCGCTATATACTGGCGAGATTCTACTGTAGCAAACATCTGCACCCCTCGTATTACGACGTTTTCATATCCATTTGCAATTGCTTCTACTGTGTACTGGCTATATGGCTTTATAGCTGAAGGTTCTTCTGTTAATATTAAATCTGGCGCAGGTAGGACAATTTCTTGGACCTGACCGGATTCGTCGGTTATCAGCCCCTGATATATGAGAGATGTCGTCTGTGTGTTTTCGTCCTCCTGATAGATGTTCACATTTGCACCGGATATAGGTGCATTAGTTTTGGTGTCGACCAAACTAACAGTTAAATAACTATCTTGCATCAAATCACCCTTTCTAAAATTATTCCTTAATACAATATATTCATAAATACAAGAGAATAAGCTAGTTTTTAATAAAATTGGAGATAATAAATATATATACAAATTTGATTAAAAGGAATGAGCAGAATGTACAAGTTGATTTTATTATCTTTACTTCCTATCGCTATCGGTGGAATATGGATGTATTCAAAGAACAAATACGATAATACCTCTGTATACATATTATTTATCTTGTTTTTTTCAGGTGTCTTGCTGAGTGTACCAGCGATATTTTTAGAGAGATTCTTGGTAGGTTATAATGTGTTCAGCGGATATGCAGGCTTCTTATACATTGCCTTTGTGGTGGCTGGAATCACAGAAGAGGGGTTAAAGGCAGTAATACTCCTTATTTTTTTGAGGGGAAAGAACTTCGTGACTAGAATGGATGGGATCACATATTCCGTATTCATTGCCCTCGGTTTTGCCTGTGTTGAAAATCTATTGTACGTGCTCTCGTCGGAGAAGTCCATATCTATGCAGATATCTATGAGCAGGGCGCTGATTTCAATTCCAGGGCATATGATGTTTGGTATAGCGATGGGGTATTTTATCTCTAAGTGGAGGTTTGCTAATACAAGGGCTCAGAGGCGTAAAAATGCAGTACTGTTTTTACTTGTGCCAGTGGGTTTGCACGGGATATTCGATTTTATACTCATGATAAATTTCAAATTCTCACTAGTCTTATTTGCAGTATTTTTAATAGTTCTGCTCAATGTCAACCTGAAGAATATAGAGAGGTATTTTGAAAATTCGAGAAAAATTTTCAACCATAACCACAAAAAGAAAAGAAGAAAAATCATAGGGCAAAAAATTTTACAAATAAAGGCTAAAGAAGTACAATATGATTACGGGGGCTGTCAAAGAAATAAACACGACAAAAAAATTATCAAAGACGAGCTAATAAATAGGACAGATATCGATAGAGAAAAAGAATAAGAATAAGAAACTTTATTTTATATTCGGGGAAAAAGAAGTATAATAGTATGTAGTTGAGAAAAACAATATTATTCTAAGTAGGGAGAACTAGTATGAGTGATGAAACAAACAAAAAAACGACAGTGAAAAGTGAGATTTTCGAGTGGGCGAAGGTGATAGTCACAGCTCTTGTGCTGGCATTTATCATAACCAGATTTGTGATACCATCGAGAGTGCAAGGGGAGTCTATGTTTCCAACACTCGTAGAAAAAGATTACTTAGTAGTAAATAGAATGTCTTACAGGGTTGGAGAGCCTAAGGATAAGGATATTGTAGTATTTAAGTCTAATTTACTACAAGACGATGGAGTGAATAAAAAAGACCTAGTAAAACGTATTATAGCGGTAGGTGGACAGCATATACAGATAAAGGACTCAAAGGTGTACGTAGACGGAATACTTCAAAATGAAACACCGTATATCCATGAGAATGTGACAGAAGGTAATATAGACATCGTAGTGCCTAAGGATAAGGTATTTGCGATGGGAGACAATAGACAGAGAAGTTTAGACAGTAGGGCGCCAGAGGTTGGCCTTGTAGATAAGAGCAATATAATCGGTAAGGTTTCTTTAAGACTGTATCCGTTTGACAAGATTGGAACAGTAGAGTAGGTGGCATGAGTGAGAATCGGGATATCATCGCTAATAAATGGCTTGGATTCAGCTCTAGATATATGTGAGGAGTACGATATAATCGAGCATATTGAGATTGGGGTCGACAATACCGATGACTGCAATGCATTAAAGGGATATGCCAGCAGGATAAAGAGCCTTGGTTTATCAATAGGTATTCATCTACCTTTGGAGTTTAACCCTTGTGAAAAGATAGAATCTATAAGGAGAGATTGGCTGTGCTTTTTCTGGTCCTTATACGATATAATTGAGGAGAACTTTGAAGAAGTCGGATATTACAATTTTCATCTCGGTCATGTCATGACTAGTAGGTTGAAATGCGACAGGGACGCGTACCTCTGTTATATAAAAGAATTTTTATTTAATCTCAGGGCAGTTTCAACGGTTACAATAGAGAATACATATTCCAAAGGTGGAGATTTTTCAAATATAGGAAACTTATCTCGTGATTTTGAATATATATTTAGAGAAGCCCATGGTGTGAAGTTTGATAATATTTATTTCTGCTATGATACAGGACATAATCTCATAGACAGGGGCGAATATTTAGAGAATCTAAAATATAAAATAAAAACAGTTCATCTGAGCGATAACGATGGTGTGGATGACTTGCACCAAGGTATTGGCAAAGGGAAACTGTCTACGAAAGATATATTTGAAACTTTAAATCTAGATCCAGACTTCTTGGTTTTGGAAGTAAAAGAAGAGGATTTGAGAGAAAGTATAAGAAAAATCGAGTTTTACCAGACTATTAGGGATAAAATTTAGATGTGAATTTGCATCTCGAAAATTAAATGTATGGTAAGGTCGATCTTTAGATGAGTATGGCACTCGCTGATAACTTGAGAATTATGCCCGCAACCTCTACAGGTTGCGGGCATAATTCTCATTTCAGTATACTTAAAATTATTTTCACAATGCGTAAGAGAGGATAAGTTTTTATGAAGACGATTACTTTAAACATTGATGGACAAAAAATAGACTACGATACAAGAGAAGATATAGGCGGGATAAGGCTTGAAGATATAGTAAGAGATTATGAGGACAGACATAAGGGAAAAATATGTATAGCAAATGTAGGGAATAAGATAAGGGCTTTGGATTATGTGGTTGACAGAGATTCAGATATTAAATTTATAGACACAACTGAAGACGATGGAATGAGGGTGTATTTCAGGGTACTTTCATTTATACTCATGATGGCATGCAAGGAACTCTATTGCGGGAAAAAGATTGTAATAGAACATTCACTTTCTAATGGACTCTACTGTCAGATAAAAAACGGAATAGAGCTGACTGACGAAGAAGTAAAGAGATTAAAGACAAAGATGTGCGAGATTATAAGCAAGGATATAAAAATTGAAAAATTGCAGATAACGAGGGACGAAGCTATTGCAATTTTTACCAGAGAGCAGATGTATGACAAGGTTGAACTCATGAAGTATAGGGATGAGGGTAAAATCAGTATATATAAATGTGGAAATCACTACGACTACTACTATGGATACATGCTTCCATCAACTGGATGGGTAGATATATTCAGTATAGAGAGACATAATCATGGAATTATTCTATTTGGACCAGATAATAATGATAAAAATGTACCGATTGAATTTATTCCACAGCCAAAACTTGCAAATATATACAATGAAACTGAAAAATGGTCTGAGCTAATGGGTATAGATACGGTCATAGCCTTGAACAAGGTTATAGAAAATAATGAATACGGCGAGTTGATAAGGATTGTCGAAGCTCTACAGGATAAAAAACTAGCCAAAATAGCTGACGAGATAAGTCAGAATAAGAAGAGGATAATATTGATTGCAGCGCCATCCTCTTCGGGAAAGACAAGTTTTGCGAGAAGGCTTGAGATACAATTAAAGGTGAACAATATGATACCTATTTCAATATCGCTTGACAACTATTTCTTGGATAGGGAGATGACGCCTTTAGATGAAAATGGAAACATAGACTTTGAATCTATATATGCAATAGATATAGCAAAGTTTAATGAAGATTTACAAAAGCTCATCGACGGGGAAGAGATAGACGATATAAGATTTGATTTTGCATCTGGAAAGAGGATAATCACAGGCAAAAAGATAAGAATAGGTGAGAATCACCCGATAATACTAGAGGGAATTCACGGTCTAAATCCGATACTTACAAAAGATATAGACGACAGCCAAAAGTTTAAGATATACATCAGCGCATTGACTCAGTTGAATCTAGACAATACAAATAGCGTGGCGACAAGGGATTTGAGATTGATAAGAAGGATAGTAAGAGATCATAATTTCAGATCTTACAGTGCAGAGAAGACGATACTGCAGTGGGAGTACGTAAGACGGGGAGAAAAAGAAAATATATTTCCATTCCAAGAAGAGGCGGACGTGATGTTTAATTCAGCCTGTGCTTATGAACTATCTGTGCTAAAGGTATTTGCAAGACCTCTTCTAGAGGAAATAGACGAAGAAAGTCCAGCATTTATAGAGGCAAACAGATTACTTAGTTTTCTAAGGTACTTTGAAGAGTTGAAGGATACATCTGATATACCACCAACATCAATAACAAGGGAATTTATCGGTGGAAGCCGAATAGTTGATTAAGAATCCGCAGTAGGGTTTAAATTTTAGATAAAAATGAGTATTCGCATTTTCTGTTTAAAATTTAAACTTCTGCTGATTTTTTGATTCTTCAATTTAATTTGATATTTGCAGGACATTTATGTGATATAATTATAGTTGTATTGTACAAATATATTCAAACATTTTAGCAATATAGAAAAATATTAAGGGGGAGACTTTTTTGAATACAGTAGATTATTTATTACAGGACGAAAATGACTTACATATTCAAGCAAAACTGGACGAAATTATAGAAAGAAACAGACGTTATACAAAGGATGGAGCTGTGGCTACTTACATACCAGGACTTAGAAAGGCAAATAGAGATGACCTCGGTATATGTATCGTGGATAAGAACAAGAGGATATTTACTTCAGGAGTATGTGACAAGAAGTTCACAATACAGAGTATATCAAAGGTAGTGCTTTTATCTATGGCTCTAATGGAACATGGATTTGATTACGTACATACAAAGGTAGGTTTTGAACCGAGCGACAATCCGTTTAATTCAATAGTTACAATAGGCAACAACGATGTGAAAAAACCTTCAAATCCAATGATAAATTCAGGTGCTATTGCTATAACATCCTTGATTAAAGGAGATACATACGAAGAGAAAGAAGCTAATATGATGGCGTATTTCAAGAAATTTACGGCAAACAACGATCTTAAGATAAACTACAACGTTTATATGTCTGAGAGAAGTACAGGTGATAGAAATAGAGCAATGGCTTATTTATTAAAGAGCCATGGATTTTTAGATGGAAATGTAGATGAAATCTTAGATCTATACTTCAAACAATGTTCAATTGAAGTCGATGTAAAAGATCTGGCTATGATTGGGTTAAATCTTGCAGACCAGGAATTTATAAACGATAGAGGTTGTGTTATAAGCAAGGATGTGGCGAGAATTGTAAGGACTGTCATGTTCCTATGTGGAATGTACGACGGATCTGGAGAGTTCGCTTTAAAAACTGGACTGCCTTCAAAATCAGGTGTTGGTGGTGGAATAATGACTTGTGTATCTGATGCAGTTGGAATTGGCGTATTTGGACCATCTCTCGACGAGAGGGGAAATAGTGTTGCAGGTATGAAGGTATTGGAAGACCTATCTAGGGAATTTGATTTAAGTGCAATTTAGATTTATCAGTCGGGATTGTATAAGTTAAATTGTCTGATATTTGAAGTTAAAAGAAATAAAATATTGGATTGATAATTGAGGGTTGAGAATGAAACTAGAGAATCAAATTTTAAGAGATATATGCAATCAGCTCGGGATTGAGATGGTTGGAGTTTGTGGAGTTGAGAAATCAGAAAAGCTTAAAAATATATTGAAGACTAGAGCCCTCAATGGATATACGACAGGTCTTGAAGAGCAAGACTTAGAAAAGAGAGTAAATCCAAGATTGATAATGGAGGATGCGCAGTCTATAATAGTCTGTGCATTTCCATATTACGTCGGCGATTTTGAAGGTTCGAATTTAGCAAAATACTGCTATGGCGAGGATTATCACCTCGTGATTAAGAAGATGTTGGCTGATGTTTGCGATAGTTTATCGAGTGAAATATCGGGATTCAAATTCGAGATTTTTACGGACAACGGACCATTGGTCGATAGGTATTTAGCGTATATGGCGGGGATCGGTTATTACGGAATAAACAACAATATAATAACGGATGAGTACGGATCGTATATTTTAATAGGTTATATAGTTAATAATTTTGACTTTGAAAAGGATAAGCCACTTGATAAAACCTGTATAAAATGTCAGAAATGCGTGAAACATTGTCCGGGAAATAGTATCTTGGGGAATTATGAGATTAATCCAAGAACCTGTCTATCATATTTGACCCAAAAAAAAGGTGAGCTGTCATCGGAGGAAGAAAATTCTCTAAAAAAAGGTAAGAAGGTATTCGGCTGTGATATATGCCAAGAAGTGTGTCCTCATAATAAGGAAATACCTAAAACGAAGATAGAATCGTTCGCAAATGATTTAATTACGAGCTTAGATAAGGATATTGTAGATAATATGTCCAATCGAAAGTTCAAAAGAGATTACGGAGATAGAGCCTTCAGTTGGAGGGGAAAGGGTGTAATCTTCAGAAATATAGAATTAATGAGGCGAAAATAAAATAAAATCGAAAAATATGACCTAACCTATTCAGGTATTGGTCATATTTTTCGTTTAAACAGGATTAAAAGTGGTAGATAAAAGTCTAGAATCATCTTTTAAGTGTATTTAAAATAAAAAATAAAAAATTTATCTTCAATTCTTTAACATTTTGACGCTATAAATCATAACATATATAGAAGCCGATAGGGAGGATTGAATATGCCAAAATGCGATAATACATCTAAAATAAAACCATCTGATGCTATTGTATGTCAGAAAAGAGTAAAAGAAGCGGTAGAGATTGGATTAATGATAGACCATCCATCATATAACATATATATGGCTGGCGATGCTGGCCTCGGAAAAAGCAGATACATTGAAAAAATTTTAAGAGAACAAAAACCAGATTACAAAAGATACAAGGACTGGTGCTACGTATATAATTTTGAAAATACCAGAGAGCCTATGGTGATGTGTCTTCCACTCGGAAAGGGAATTAAATTCAAGGAAGATGTAGAGAGGCTGTTCGAAAACATTATAAAGGACATAGGCAATGTCTTTGATAGTGAAAGTTACGAGTTGTGTAAAAAAGAGACAATTGATGTATATAAAGAACAAAAAAACGAACTGATAAAAAAACTCGAAATCTTCGGCGAGAGTAGAGGATTCACCCTAAAGACGAGCTCATCGGGAATTGTATTTGTACCAAAGGAAGAAGAGGAATCAAAAACTAGAAACAGCAGTGAATCCAGGATGGAGAATAAGAAAGATGAAAAAACCACAGAGAAAAAATCCAAAATACAAGAAGAAGTAAATGATGAACTCGAGGAGTACCTGATACCAGAAGTCAAGGAACTGATTAAAAAAGAAGAGCTCCTAGAAGAAGAGATAAAAGAGAGCGAGAAATACAAAGAAAAATTAGATGAAGAAAAGGAAAAAGAGAAGGACTTCAAAGAGTTAGATGAGAAAAAGAAAAAAGAGAAGGATTTGAAAGAAGAGCTGGACGAGAAAAAGAAAAAAGAGTTAGATAAAGAAGAAAAAAAGGCATTGTTCGAAAAGAACAAAAAAGAACTAGAGAAAATAACCGTAAAGGTTGTATATAAAATCAAAGAACTGGAATCTCAAGCCGAGGAAGCAATGGCAGAGATAGACGAAAGAATAGCCAAATACACAGTGAAACCCTTGATTGAAGAAATCATACAGAGATATAAATCATGTAAAAAAATCAAAAAATACTTCAGAGAATACGAAAAATCAATATTAGAGGATCTAAAATTAATATCAGAAAAGGCAGAAACCAAGGATATCACGAGCTTAGATATAGATGTAGATTATTTCAAAAAATATAAGGTGAATCTATTCATAGACAATCGACATTTAAAAAAAGATAAGTCGGCACCGATAATAACAGAATTAAATCCAACTTCAACTAACTTATTTGGAAAGCCAGAGTACGACTATTCAAACGGAAATGTAAAAACAGATTTCACAAGACTGCTACCGGGATCATTGCAAAGGGCAAATGGAGGCTACCTAATTTTGTACGCTGACCAGTTATTTAGAAATGCGACATCATGGGACCTACTTAAGAGGACTTTGAGAACTCAAAACATAGAATTGGACACTCAGACAGCAATAAAACCACAGCCAATACCCCTAGACGTCAAGATAATAATTATAGGAAGCAGGTCAATCTATCATGCACTTTATAAATCAGAGCATGAGTTCAAAAAATTCTTCCAAGTACTGGTAGATTTCGATAATGAGGTAGAAAACAATTCCTTAAATGCCTATAAGATAGCACAGTATATAGCTCTTAAATGCAGAGAAGATAAGCTAAAACACTTAGAAAAGGGAGCGGTAGAAGAAATACTAAAAAATTGTGTGAGGATAATGGGAGATAGAGAAAAATTATCAAACAATCTAGAAGAAATAGACCATATACTGCTTGAAGCAAATGCGAGTTCTAAGAGGTCGGATAAGGAGTATATCACTAAAAAAGACATTAAAAAAGTCTTGGCTATGAGGAAACAAAGACGTGGAATGATAGAAGAGAGGATGAACAAATCTATTAGAGATGACTTCACTATATTTGAAAACTCTGGAGAGAGGGTTGGTGTAATAAATGGCTTATCCGTACTAGATACAGGGGAGTATGTATTTGGCAGGGCAGCTAGGATAACAGTTACATCAAGTCCAGGTAAGAAGGGTATAGTAAATATCGAAAGAGAAGTAGATATGAGTGGATCTATACACGATAAGGGCGTTATGATACTTGGTGGATTCCTAGCTGAAAATTTTGCTCAAGATTTCATGTTATCGCTAAATTCATATATATGTTTTGAACAGAACTACGGCGGTATCGACGGAGATTCTGCATCCTCAGCTGAGCTATACGCATTGTTGTCGTCCTTGAGTGGAGTTCCAATCAGACAAAATATAGCAGTGACAGGATCTATAAACCAAAAAGGAGATATCCAAGTAGTAGGCGGTATCAAAGACAAGGTAGAAGGATTCTACAGCATGTGTAAAATAAAGGGAATAGACCCACAACAAGGCGTAATAGTACCTAAGAAAAACATCAAGAATCTAGTTCTTTCAGATGAGTTAAATAAAGAAATAAAGGCTGGAAGATTTAAGATTTATCCAATTGAGAGGATAGAAGAGGGAATTGAAATATTGACCGGAGTAGCATTTGATAAAATTTCAAATTTAGTAAGACAGAAGCTAAAAAAATTCAGCGATATCTGTAAAGATGATAAATAGAGAATTAAAAGCTTAGAGAGGGGGATATTTATCTAAAGTTACAACTTGAGGTAAATATCCCCACCTCTATGTGTATCAAGAATTGGCGTAATCTTAGAGCATGCTAATCGAAAATTATTATCATGCTCTAAGGTTTGAAATTTGAATAAAACTAGTCTTAGGTAAACTTTGTGTAAAAACAGTGTTTTTAGGGTATTAAATATGTTATATTAAAATTTATGAACTAGTCGTAAAAGAGTAGATAATTGAGGAGACAGACGATGAGTGAGATTAATGGAAGAGTTGGCTCAAAGCCACTCAAAAAAAATAAAAAAAATATAAATGAGATTTTAGATTTGCTAGAGGTGATGTACCCTAATGCAAAATGCGAATTAGACTATACTACAGCATTTGAACTTTTGATAGCGACTATACTGTCTGCGCAGTGTACCGATGTCAGGGTGAATAAGGTTACAGCTGAATTGTTCAAAAAATACAATACACCAGAGGCATTTGCAGTCCTCAGAGTAGGTGAAATAGAGGAAGAAATCAAGACATGCGGTCTGTATAGAAGTAAGGCGAGCAAGATAAAGGAAACATCTATAAAGATATGTGAAGAATTCGGCGGTGAAGTTCCGGACAAGCTAGAGGATATAGTAAAACTCCCCGGTGTAGGAAGAAAAACTGCAGGTGTAGTTTTGAGCAATGCATTTGGAGTGCCAGCCATACCAGTCGATACTCATGTGTTTAGAGTTGCGAACAGGATAGGTATGGTAAAAGAGTCAACTCCTGAGAAAACAGAGTTAGCGCTTATGGAAGTAATTCCAAAAAAGAGATGGTCACATACACATCACACGTTGATATTTCACGGTAGGAGGACGTGTAAGGCAAGAAAGCCAGAATGCCAAAACTGCATGATAAACAAATACTGCGACTATTTTTACAAATAAACTAAAAGGACAAAAATGAATAATCATTTCTTAAAGTATGGTATAATAAACTAAGTATGAGATAAATGCAGGAAATTAGGAGGTTGTAATGGCATTAAATGTAGTTTTAGTTGAACCAGAAATACCACAGAATACAGGAAATATAATAAGGACATGTGCAGCAACAGGATCAAAACTCCACTTGGTTAAACCACTTGGATTTTCACTTGACGATAAGCATCTCAAGCGTTGTGGGCTAGACTATTGGGATATTGCAGATATAGAATACTATGATAGCTTCGAGGAACTACAGGCAAAATTCCCTACAGCGAAATATTTTTATTCGACTACAAAAGCGCATAAGAGACATTCTGATGTGCAGTTTGTAGATGATTGTTTTATTGTATTTGGAAAAGAAACTAAAGGATTACCAGAACCTTTGTTGAAAGAGAATAGAGAGACCTGCGTTAGAATACCGATGTTGAATGTAGAGAAGGCAAGATCTTTGAATTTGTCAAATTCGGTAGCTATAGTGGTATACGAAGCACTTAGACAAATTGACTATCCAGGAAATTTAAGATAGTGGAAATCGGAATAATAGTATTGTTAACAGGATATACGGAGGGAGTGTTAATATGAGTGATATAAAAATAATATGCGACAGTTTATCAGATGTGCCAGATGATATGCTCGAAAAATACGACATCGAAATGGTACCACTGACTTTGATACTAGGTGGAGTAGAATATAGAGATCGTTACGATATATCTTGTGATGAACTCTACAGACAGTTGAGGCAAAAAGACGTGTATGCAAAAACTTCTCAGGTGACATATGCAACCTTCCTTGAGGTATTTAAAAAATATATAGATCAGGGTAGGGAAGTACTGTATATAGCGGGATCAGCCGCTGCTACAGGTACGTATCAAAGTGCTAATATGGCAAAAGAAGATTTAGACGGAAAAGTAGTTACATTCGACACTGACTCACTTTCATTTGGCGCTGGGATGCAAGTGCAATTAGCTGGAAAATTAGCGCAAGAGGGAAAGAGCATCGAAGAAATAGTTCCAGAGCTAAAAAAATTACAAGAAAAAATATATATAGTATTCTCTGTAGATACGCTAGACCATTTACAAAAAGGTGGTAGAATTTCTTCTACAAAGGCTGCAATCGGAAATATATTAAATATAAAGCCTCTACTTGAAGTAAGAGATGGACTAGTTGCTCAACTATGCCAGGTGAGGGGTAAGAAACACGTAATAGCTAAGTATATCGAGATATTAGATGAAAACGTAGGTATGGAATTAGAGGGTTCTGACGTGTACATAGGATACAGTGACGACATCAAAGAAAGAGATCAAGTCGCTGAAGCTATACGTGAAAAATTTAATCCAGCTGAAATAGTATTCGTACCACTTGGCTCTTGTATAGTGGCACATGCCGGTCCTGGTGTAACGGGAGTATTCGTGCATAAAAGATATTAATAGACAAGATAATTTTAGATATGTCTTAAATTATCTATTTCTGTCTTTGACTTAGGAATTAAAACATTCAAATATTTAACTCAGAAATTTAAACTTGTTTGAATGTTTCACCTAGGTATTCAGGAATCGAAAAGAGTAAATAAAGAAATAAAAAATGGATAAAATTGAATACAAATAAAGGTCGATGTAGGAAGTCATCGGCCTCTATTTGTATTTATGTGTAGTTTTTAGGTTTTGGCGTAATTAATGGTGGTTGATGATTTATCACACTCGCATTGCCGAGGCACTTGAATTAAATAGAATTCATAGATATGCCGATTGAGATAAAAAATTAAAGTGATTACACGATGTGACAAATTTTTGCATGATTCTTATAATTACAGTATACCATAAAGTAAAAGAAACATACTGCTTTTTATACAAGTATACAATATACATATGTTGGATTTATCAAGTTGAGTGAATGCTGATATTTTACACCTTAGCATCTACATTGCGCTCGTACCAACAATATAATAATCACCATTTAACTTGAAAAAGATGTACTCTGCTGCTTAGCTGAGTACATCTTTTTCGGTTTAATCTGGATTAAATTCAACATTAGACATTGTAATTTACCTTAAATATCAAGTTTCCTATTAAATGAGATAAGTGTCGTACGTTTAAATAAGATAGGTGCCGTCTGTATCTTGTTTAACAAGCTCTTTCTTCATCAGCACTCCAAGTGCACGTTTGAAGTTTTTCTTGCTTGAGTTAAATACTATTTCTATTTCTTTTGGATCTGATTTATCGTTGAATCTCATATACCCGTCAGAACCTTCGAGGTAGCTTATTATTTTAGACTCAAGTTCGTTTAATTCTTCTTCTCGGGAAGCTCTAGGTGTAAGTCCAAGTTTTCCGTCTTCGTATATCTTTATAACTTTTAAGCCTTTTAAGACATCTCCTTCTTTTAGCTCTCTGAAATATTCGTTGTGAAGAATTACTCCAGCTAGGTTTGAGTCCACGCAGACCATTGCAGAATGGTTTGTCTGGAAGCCGTATACTATCCCGTCCACTATATCACCGATATTGTATTGATGTTCCGTGTTTAAGTGTAGGTCTATATCGGTTGTAGCTGCAATCCTACTGCTCTTGTCTAGGTAGATATAGAACAGGTATTTTTCATCTCTAAATAGGGGATAGGTTTTTTCTTTAAAAGGAACAAGTATGTCCTTAGTTAATCCCATATCTATGAAAATGCCTATGTCTGTGTTGTCTACAACCTTGAGGTAGGCAACGTCGCCGACCTTTGCAAGTGGCTTTATCATAGTTGCAGCTAGCCTGTCTTCAGAATCTTTGAAGATGAATACCTCGATTTCATCTCCAACTTCAACTGTGTTTTCTCCGAGTAATCTGTTGTGTAGCAGGATATCGTCCTTAGAATTTCCTGTAAGCCCATCTAGAAAATATCCGAAATCTGTCTTTCTTTTGACCGTCAATTTATTGTAATTACCAATTTCTATCAAATAATTCACCTCATTAAAAAATAACTTCTCTTTTAAGAATATATGTGAAAAATCAACATGTCAATAAAATATGGAGAAATTAAAAAAAATATATGAAAATATGATTTTTTATGAGTTAAATATAGAAACTTAGGTAGACTAAACTTTAGGAATACTAATGTAAACATATTCTTTGAGGTTTTGATGAATAGCCTTAAATAACTAAGTTTAAACTTAGAAAATTTATGTAAGAAATTCTCTGTTTATACTTGAAAAATCTATCGAAATTATATATAATGAGTTGTGTTGTTTACAATCATTAAACATAATGTTTACTATTAATATTTAATGAAAATTAATGTATAGAGCATAAGAGAATATGGAGAGACAAACTCGATATTGCGAGAAATGGAGGAAACAATGGATATCGGTGAGAAAATAAGAAGGTTGAGAATTGAGAAAAAGCTCACGCAGGAAGAATTGGCCAATAGATGTGAACTCTCAAAGGGATTCATATCACAGATTGAAAATAATTTGACTTCACCTTCCATAGCTACATTGATAGATATTCTAGAGATTCTCGGAACGGACTTGAGGGAGTTTTTCAACGAGACTCACGATGAAAGAATAACTTTTAAAAAAGAAGATATGTTTGAGACCGAAGACGATGAGCTTAGCTACAAGCTTACCTGGTTGGTGCCAAATGCGCAGAAAAACGAGATGGAACCGATTATTTTGACCTTGGAATCAGCTGGACGATATAAGGAAGAAAAACCGCACGAGGGTGAAGAATTTGGCTATGTATTAGCTGGATCAGTATATATACACATGGGTAATTTGAAGTATAAGGTAAAGAAAGGTGAGAGTTTTTACTACAGACCGAGGGAGACACATTACATTTCCAATGAGGGAAAAACTGTTGCAAAGGTTCTGTGGGTAAGTACTCCTCCTACATTTTAAGATTAGAGGTGTTTAAGTTGGTACTTAGTAGAGATAAGAAAAATAAAAATAAGAAGATAGAAAATGACACAGGAAATATAATCGACTTAAAACACATTTCAAAGGTATACGGCGATAATGTGGTTTTAGATGATTTCAACTTATATATAAAGAAGAATGAATTTTTGACATTACTTGGTCCAAGCGGTTGCGGAAAGACTACGACCTTGAAGATTATAGCTGGGTTTGAGTTTGCAGACGGTGGAAATGTTTTATTTGAAGGCAAGGAAATAAGTGCGATTCCTCCATATGAAAGACAGGTAAATACAGTATTTCAGAAGTATGCCTTGTTCCCACATATGGATGTGTACGAAAATATAGCCTTTGGATTGAAGATAAAGAAGACATCTAAGGATGTTATAGATATCAAGGTTAAAGAAATGCTTAAACTTGTTGCTCTGAGTGGTTTTGAAAAGAGAACTGTAGATTCTCTAAGCGGCGGTCAACAGCAGAGGGTTGCAATAGCTAGGGCATTGGTAAACGAGCCAAAGGTGCTTCTTCTAGACGAACCTCTAGGTGCCCTGGATCTAAAACTTAGACAAGAGATGCAGATAGAGCTTAAGAGAATTCAACAGAAACTAGGAATTACCTTTGTGTTTGTAACTCACGACCAAGAAGAGGCGCTTACGATGTCGGATACTATAGTAGTAATGAATAAGGGAAGAATTCAACAGGTTGGAACTCCAGAGGATATATACAACGAGCCTAAAAATGCGTTTGTAGCGAAATTCATAGGTGAGAGCAATGTTATAGATGGAGTTATGTTAGATGACTTTAGAGTTGAGTTTTCAGGAAGAGAATTTGAATGTGTCGATAAGGGGTTTAAAAAAGACGAAGATATTCAGGTCGTAGTTAGACCAGAGGATATCAAGATGGTAGAACCAGATAAGGGTATGCTCAAGGGAACTGTTAAATCTTCTGTGTTTAAGGGTGTACATTACGAGATGGAACTCGACGAAAACGGAAGAGTATGGTTGATCCAAAATACTAAGTCAGCGGAGATAGGGACTGAGATAGGAATGGATATCTACCCTGAAGACATACACATTATGCACGCGATGGAAAGAGTTGGTGAATAAATGAAGATGTCAGGTGGATTAACAAAGAAAAGGTCAATTTTTGCCTATCCGTATTGCATATGGAGTGCGATTTTTATAGTAATCCCCCTATTACTAGTCGTATTCTATAGCTTTACAAAACAAGGTGATTCAGGGTATGTGTTTACCCTAGAAAATTATAAATTGGTATTCAATCCTTTAAACTGGAAGGTGCTATATCGCTCGTTTATTTTGGCTGGAGGAGCTACAATCCTCTGTATAGTCGTAGGTTATCCAGTGGCTTATTTGATTTCAAAATTGCCAGTGAGCAAGAGAGGTACGTATATACTTCTTTTCATACTTCCTATGTGGATGAACTTCCTGCTTAGGACTTATGCTTGGGTAGCTATACTAGGAAGAAATGGACTTTTGAATACTTTCTTAGGATTTTTAGGAATACCAGCGGTTACGATTTTATATACAAATTACGCAGTACTACTCGGAATGGTGTACAATTTCCTTCCGTTTATGGTACTTCCGATATATACATCGCTATCTAAAATGGACGATGACTTGATAAATGCTGCAAAGGACCTTGGTGCTAACGGCGTGACTGTTTTCAGGAAAATAATATTCCCACTAAGTCTACCTGGAGTGTTTTCAGGGGTCACAATGGTATTTATGCCAGCGGTCACAACATTCGCCATATCTAGACTCCTAGGTGGAGGAAGGGTGATGTTGGTCGGTGATTTGATAGAGCAACAGTTTACAGTTGTTGGAGACTGGAGCTTTGGCTCAGCGGTATCTATGTGTCTAATGGTTATCATACTATTGTCGATGGCGTTTATGTCTAAATACGAAGACGGAGCTGAAAAGGAAGGCGGTGGATTCCTATTTTAAGATTAAGAAAAATAATATCAAATGTATATCTAGCGCTGGTGTTTATGTTCCTTTACGCACCAATACTCGCATTGGTCTTGTTCTCGTTTAACGATTCAAGGTATATGGCGAATTGGAATGGATTCACTTTGAAATGGTATCAACAGTTATTCCAAAACTCTGATATTATGACTGCGTTATACTATACTGTGACAGTAGCTGTCTTGGCTTCTGTTATCTCGACTGTAATAGGAACTATCAGTGCGATAGGTATAGTCAAGATGAAGAAGACACCGAAAAAACTAATATTAAATATAAACTATATACCTATCTTAAATACAGAGATAGTAACAGCAGTTGCACTTATGAGTCTGTTTATATTCTTCAAATTACAGTTTGGATTTTTGACTATGTTGCTTGCACATATAACATTTTGTATTCCATACGTTATACTGTCGGTGCTTCCAAAACTCAAACAGTTACCTGAAAATATTGAAGATGCAGCACTCGACCTAGGAGCGACACCTATGTACGCTCTTAGAAAGATAATTTTACCGCAGATAACCCCAGGTATAGTATCTGGATTTTTGATAGCATTTACAATGTCTATAGATGATTTCGTAATAAGTTTCTTCAACACGGGAAACGGGGTTACAAATCTCTCAATCGTAATCTACGGTATGGCAAAGAGGGGAATAAAACCTGAGATAAACGCGCTCTCTACCTTGATGTTCACAGTTGTACTGGTATTGTTAATACTATCCAACAGAGGACAGTCTCTAGTAGGTGCGAGTAAAAACAATGCAAAAAACAAATAATTTAATAGATGAGTAAGATTAAAAAACTAATCATAAAAAATAGGAGGTAGACAATGAAAAAAAGAAAACTAACATCTCTTTTACTAGCATCTGTATTGGTGATATCTGCAGTAGCTATGACTGCTTGTTCGAAAAAATCGGATAAGACGACTCTATATGTGTACAATGTTGGGGACTACATAGACGAGAGCCTTATAAAGAAATTCGAAAAAGAGAGTGGGATAGAAGTAAATTACGAAACCTACGATACTAACGAAATGATGTATCAGAAAGTCAAGAGTGGAAGTACGAACTACGACCTTGTGTTCCCATCGGATTACATGGTTGAGAAGATGAAAAACGAGGAACTTTTAGAGAAGATAGACTTTAAAAATATTCCAAACTACAAAAATCTAGATCCAAGTTTCCTAAAGGCTGACTATGATAAGTCAGATGAGTACAGCGTACCTTATATGTGGGGTACTCTTGGAATAATGTACAACAAGACATTGGTCAAAGATCCAGTGGAAGGTTGGGATATACTTTGGAATCCTAAATACAAGGGAAATATATTCATGTTCGACTCTGTTAGGGATACAATGGGTGTAGCTCTTAAAAAATTAGGATACAGCATGAACACAACTGATTCAAAACAAATACAAGAAGCAAAAGAACTTTTGGCAAAACAAAAAGATCTAGTACTCGCATATGTAAACGATGAAGGTAAGGATAGGTTAGCAGGTGGAGAAGCTGCTCTAGGGCTTAACTACTCAGGAGATGCACTGGCACTTATGAAGGAAAATCCTGACCTAGCATATGCAATACCTAAAGAGGGAAGCAATAAGTGGGTAGATGCAATGTGCATACCGACTACAAACAAACATAAAAAAGAAGCTGAGCAGTTTATCAATTTCTTACTAGATCCAGAGGTTGCTAAACAAAATACTGAGTATATAGGATTCTCAACTCCTAATGCCAAGGCTTTAGATCTACTTGATCCAGAAATAAGAAACAACAAGGCAGCCTACCCTTCTAAAGAAGTACTTGAAAAATGTGAAACATTCAAGGACCTAGGCGACTCATTGAAGCTATACGACAACGCGTGGAGAGAATTAAAATCTAAGTAGTACGCAACCCGATTTCTACGCGGGACAATAGAATTTAAATCCATACGATAATAGATAAAAATAGAGAGCAAATGGTTGATTTTTTGATTGAAATACATTAGTAGTATTTTGAAATTGGAGTGCGAACAACTGTACTCGCTGTTCGTTTAAGACGTTTCTCGACGACTCTGCGGTAGTAGTACGCAATCCAATTTCTACGCTAGACAATAGGATTTCAATTCGAATTTATCATCGATGCTCTCTGTTTTTTTGTTGTTTAAAATACAATGTACAAAAAAATACAATTTTCTTTGTTTTGCAAAAAATAAGCGAGAATTTGTCTGGAGGATTTCCAATTACCTATCTAGAAGTATTTGACTATAATCGATACACGACTAGAGAAACGGAAAATTTTAATTGGGGGAATTCTTATGGCATTGTTCAAATCTAGAGAAAAAAATGAATATGAGTATCAGTTTAACAAGAAACTCAGACAAATGAAGGTTGCATATGAGCAAGTTTTACAAAAACAGCAAAAAGAGATCGATTATTTAAAATCGCAGCTTGATAAGCGCGATTACAAAAGCTATTTGAAACCTAAGGAAAAGCAGATAAGGGATGTAGACATAGAGAATATAAAAAGACTTAGGACGGATGGACTCAGCTATAGAGAAATATCTGAGAAGACTAATTGGAGCAAGGCGACTATCAGCAGGGTGCTAAATGGAATGTACGACATATATTGATATATCAGTCATAGTATTGATATTAGTAAATTTAGGAATGGGCTATATAGTCTATTCCTAAATTATTTTATCGAAACGCTCACTTTACAATTTAAACTGAAAATTCTATAATTGATTTAGGAACGATAATTCTAAAAATGAATTTTAAGGGGTGAGTCGAATGTATTATAATTTCGATAAGGTGGTAGATAGAGATGACGAATACAATACTAAGTGGGCTGATAGATGCCTGATATTCGGCAAAGACGACGTGCTTCCAATGTGGATAGCGGATATGGATTTTGAAACCGCTCCAGCCATCACAGAGGCTCTAACAAGAAGGGCCAGCACTGGTATGTACGGCTATGTTTCAAAGCCAAGGGCTTATGACGAGGCAATAGTAAACTGGATAGGAAGAAGACATGGTTGGAAGATACAAAAAGATTGGTTGGTGTACAGTCCAGGTGTAGTTCCAATACTAAGTATGGCGGTGAGCGATCTTACAGAACCAGGGGACAAGGTAATGATACTAGAGCCTGTTTATCCACCGTTTATAGATTCGGTAAAAAGCAATAAAAGAGAATTGGTCGTAAGTGAATTAAAGAAAAACAAAGAAAATTACTACGAAATGGACTTTGAAGATATAGAGTCGAAGATAAAAGATGTAAAACTGTTTATGTTTTGCAATCCTCATAATCCAGTTGGAAGGGTCTGGACCAGGGAAGAGCTTAAGAAATTAGGTGAGCTGTGCTTGAAATACAATGTCAAGGTTCTTTCTGACGAGATACATTCAGACTTGATTTTCAGAGGAAATAAACATATTCCACTTGCGTCTATCTCAAAGGAATTTGAACAGAATACAGTGACATGCATGGCTCCTACAAAGACATTTAATTTGGCTGGGGTACAGGTATCTTACGCAATTGCACCAAACGAGGAAAGCTTTAAGAAGATAAGTTTTGGATACGAAAGACTTCATATGAATAGAAACAATATCTTTAGCATAGATGCAACTATAGCAGCATACAATGAAAGCGAGGATTGGCTAGAATCGTTGTTGGAATATATAGAGGGGAACGTAGATTTTGCAGTCGACTACATAGGAAAAAACATGCCTGAGTTAAAGGTGAGAAAACCTCAGGGAACTTACCTCCTATGGATAGATTTCAACAATCTAGGGAGAAGTAACGAAGAGGTTGGAAGAGCTTTGATAGATATAGGTAAAATAGGCCTCAATTCAGGAGTACCTTATGGCGATGGTGGAGAACTGTTCTACAGAGTAAACCTAGCTTGTCCTAGAAGTACTGTTGAAGAAGGGTTAAAGAGAATTAAAATAGCAGTGGATTCACTCGGCACTTTTAAGGGAATAAAAGAAGTTATGGCAGATGATAAAGTGGTTGAGAATAAAGACGGAAAGAAGCTTGAACTCAATAAATAAATAAATAAAATTTAAATGGAGAGAATAGAAGGGTAGATAAGTACTTTTACGTACGAAATACAGCCCTTGTCTAATAAAATACTGTTCGGGGGGAGCATAATCTACCGAGCAGTATTTTTTATTTAAGCAAAACAAAAAATTTAACGAAAAAACGCATTTTTGAGTGTCTGTTTATTAGGAAAATTCATTAAAGTGGATAAATAACAAAAATAAGAAAAAAGGTGAAATTGTTAAAAAAATAATTTTTAAACGGGAAAACGTTAAATAAAATTTAAACAAAAAAGTAGATATCATTAATGGCTTTAATATGATATAATGGGTTCGGTCATACAATAAAAGTAAAATTTATTAGCTAATTATTAGCAAAATGGAGTATTAAACATATATCGTAAGAAGATTCACATCAAAGACATAAATATATTTTATTATGGAGGTACAGCATGTTTCAATTTGAAACCCAATTACAAATGTTGAGACACAAGGTCTTGACGTCAGTTGCAAAACTAGGGAAAGAAAATAATTTAACCAGAGAAGCTATAGAAAAGATTCCTCACGAGATAGTTCCGGGAGATAAGGCTATCTATAGATGCTGTGTATATAAAGAAAGAGCGGTTCTACTCGAGAGAGCTGAGAGGATTGCAGGATTTGACGAGGGAGAATCAAGCAAGGATCTAGATTCAGAAGTACATGAAAAAGGCGATGTAAAAGATGGAGAGCAAATAATCTACATCTTGGAATCAGCCTGTGACAGATGTCCACTAAACGAATTTACAGTAACAGAATCTTGTAGAGGTTGTATAGCTCACAGATGTAAGGAAGCTTGTAAATTTGGAGCAATCACATATGTAGGTGGAAAAGCGTACATCAACAACGAACTTTGCAAGGCTTGCGGTATGTGTAAAAAGGCCTGTCAGTTCGACGCTATATCAGAGGTAAGTAGACCATGTAGGAGCGTATGTCCAACTGCTGCACTTGGATTTAACAGAGACAGCATGAAGGCTGAAATCGACAAGAACCTATGCGTGAACTGCGGTGCTTGTATGAATGCGTGCCCATTCGGAGCGATATCAGATAAGAGTGAAATAGCCTCTGTCGCAAGAAAGTTAGTTACAGATGATAATATGTACGCAGTAGTAGCTCCGGCGATAGCAGGACAAGTAGATACTAGCATAACTTACGGTCAGATAAGAAGCGCCATCAAAAAGCTTGGATTTATAGACATGGTGGAAGCTGCCTGTGGTGCAGATGCGGTCACTGCTCACGAGAGTGAAGAATTTGTAGAGAGAATGCAAGAAGGCGAAGATTACATGACAAACTCATGTTGTCCAGGTTTCTTAAGATATATAGAAAATGTGTTCCCGGATTTAGCTGGAAAGATATCTAATACAGTTTCACCTATGGTAGCCATAGGAAGACTTATCAAAAAAGAAGATAAGGATGCAAAGGTAGTTTTCATAGGACCTTGTACAGCTAAGAAGAGTGAAGCTACTAAAGAAAACTTAAAAGACGCTGTAGACTACGTTTTAACTTTCGAAGAACTTATGGCTCTATTTGACGCATTTGACGTAGATATGGCTGAATGCGACGACCTAGCAATAGAAGAGGCATCTATATTCGGAAGAGGATTTGGAGCAGCAGGCGGGCTTACAAATGCAATCAAAAACTACGTAGCAGAAAAAGACATAGACGTCGAATTCAAACCAGTCCAAGTTTCAGGAGCTAAGGACATCAAAAAGACTATGATGATGGCAAACAGAGGAAAAGCTGAGGGTAACTTCATAGAGGGAATGATGTGTGAAGGCGGATGCATAAACGGATCAGGTAAATTCTTCTCTGGAAACAGGGTTAAGACTGCATTCACTAAGAAAAATGCAACTTCTACAATAAAACACATTACAGATAACTCTTCATTAGAATTATTTGAAGACTTAAATCTAGATAGAAGACATAAATAATATAAAATCAATTCAATCTATAATTTGAGATAAATCTCCTCCCCCTCTATAGGTGGCGGGCATAAATCTCATTTCAGTGGTGGTAAAATTTCCCGACGCGTAATCGCCATTTAAAACTGGGATTGAAATCAAATGAATAAATTTAAGAAAATAGTTCAGCATAGGTATGTTGGATCATCTTAAGACAAATTGAAGGAGCGAAATGCCATAAGGATCAATCATACTTGATTTTTATGGCATTTCGCTTCTTGTATTGAGAGGGTTATAGAGATATAATATAAGTCCATAGAATTAAGATATATATGCATAGATGAGGGGGTAAAGTCTTGAGTGGTTATATAGAATTCAAAGACGTGGAAAAGATTTATAAGATGGGTGAAGTTCAGATAAAGGCTCTAGGTGGAGTTAATTTATCTGTAGACAAGGGGGAATTCGTAATCGTAGCCGGTGCGAGTGGTGCTGGAAAGAGCACTATACTCAATATACTAGGCGGTATGGACAAACCGACAAAGGGAAAGATAACGGTAGATGGAAATAGGATCGACAACTACACGGATAAGGAACTTATTAAATACAGAAGGTACGATATAGGATTTGTATTTCAATTTTACAACCTCGTCCAGAACTTGACGGCAAGGGAAAATGTCGAACTGGCTACTCAGATAAGTAAAAATCCATTGGATATAGATGAAATAATAGACGCGGTTGGTCTTTCGGATAGAAGGGGAAATTTCCCGGCTCAACTTTCTGGTGGAGAACAACAGAGGGTGGCGATTGCAAGGGCGCTCGCCAAGAATCCAAAGCTATTATTATGTGATGAGCCAACAGGTGCATTAGATTACAATACTGGAAAGGCTATCTTGAAATTACTCCAGGACACTTGCAGGGAGATGGGAATGACGGTTATAATCATAACCCACAACCTGGCGCTCACACCTATGGGTGATAAGGTAATAAGGGTTAAAAACGGACTCATAAGCAGTATAGAAACGAACGAAAATCCAGTACCGGTTGAAAGGATTGAGTGGTAGAATGAAAAATGTTTTAGCAAAAGACATTTGGAGGGATATTAGGAAATCTATAGGAAGATTCCTGTCTATCCTGTGTATAGTAGCTCTCGGAGTGGCATTTTTCTCTGGTATAAAGGTTACGCCTCTAGTAATGAGGGGAACGACCGATAAATACTACGACGACTGCAATCTCATGGATGTAAGGGTGCTTTCTACCATGGGAATAACTGATTCGGATGTCGATGCAATGGCAAAGGTAAATGGAGTAGAGGGCGTATCTCCAGAGTATTCAAAGGATTTACTCACAGATTACAAAGAACAGGAGCTGGTTTTCAGAGTACATTCGATTGACGCATCATCTGCCTCAGATAAAGGTAAAAACTATGTAAACAGGGTTAAGCTCCTAGATGGAAGGCTTCCATCGGGTCCAAATGAATGTGTTGTTGGCTCGATATCACATTATGAAGAAGATTTTAAGTTAGGGACTAAATTTAAATTAAAATCTCCCAACAGCGATCCTATTTCAGATACATTGAAGGAATCTGAGTTCACCGTAGTGGGAAAGGTAGATACACCTATGTACCTATCATACGACAGGATTGATTCAGATGTAGGAAAGGGGACTCTAGATGCCTATATAATGGTCCCCAAAGAAGATTTCAATATGGAAGTATACACAGATGCGTATCTGACTGTAAACGGGGCAAAAGAGCTAGATACCTATACGGACGAATACGAGGGCAAGGTAGATGAGGTAAAGGATAAGATAGAGGACATATCCGGTGCAAGAATCGACTTAAGATACGCAGAGGTACAGAAAAAGGCCAATGATGAATTAGACAAGAATAAAAAAGAGTACGAAGATAAGAAAAAAGAGGCTGAAGATAAGTTAGCGACGGCAGATAAAGAGATAAAAGACGGAGAGGAAAAAATAATATCCGGAGAGAAGAAGCTTAATACAGTCAAGGAAGATACAAAGAGACAGATAAAAGAAGGCAAGGAAAAGATAGCCAAGGGAGAATCCGATTTAAAGGCTGGATACAAAAAATACGAGGAGGCTAAGGCACAGTTTGACGCGACTTCAGGCTCGGCACAGAGTCAAATAGATTCAGCAAAAGGAAGGTTACAATCGGCAAAAGAACAAATAGAAAGGCTGAGATCTAGCATATCCTCATTGGAGGAAAGATTAAAGGACGATACCTTGAGTGAAGAGGAAAGGGCTGGGCTAAACGCTCAAATTTCAGAGTTGAAGCAGACCTTAAGTCAGGCACAAAGTCAGTATGACGAAGGAAAGTCAGAGCTGGATTCAAAAGAGGCACAGTTCGTAGGAACTAAAAATAAGTTAGCTGAAACAAAAAACACCTTGGATTCAAATTCGGCTAAACTCGCCTCAGAAAAGAAGAAATTAGTAAATGCACAAGTCAAGGCTGATGATGAATTTGCAAAGGCAGAGAAGGAATTAAAAGACAGCAAGGAAAAGATAAAAGAAGGAAAGGCAGAGTTTATAAAAGCCAAGCAAGAAGCCGATGATGAATTTGCTAAGGCAGATAAAAAAATCAAGGACGCAGAAGATGAAATAAATAAATTAAAAAAACCAGAGTGGTATATCTTAGATAGAAATACTATAAAACCATATGTAGAGTATTCACAGGCCGCTACAAATATCGGCGCATTGGCAGGTATATTCCCAGTGTTCTTCTTCGCGGTGGCAGCACTGGTTTCGCTTACAACCATGACCAGGATGGTAGACGAGCAGAGGATAAATATAGGTACGTTGAAGGCACTTGGCTACAGTTCTTGGAAGATAGCTCAAAAATACATTATCTACGCCTTAAGCGCGAGCCTAATAGGTAGCGTGGCGGGGATAGCAATAGGATACACAGTATTTCCAACTATAATATACAATTCGTACCAGATGATGTTTGTCGTACCGGATTCGGAGTTGGTCTTCGATTGGCCGACAGCAATAGCGGTCACGGCGGTTTCGATATTGATAACAACTATGGCTGCATTTTTAAGCTGTAAAAAGGAACTTTCGGAACAACCATCGACACTTATGCTTCCAAAAGCACCTAAAAACGGGAAGAGGATAGTACTTGAGAAAATTCCGTTCATATGGGATAAGATTGGATTTATAGGAAAGGTTACAGTCAGAAATCTATTCAGGTATAAGAAGAGATTCCTTATGACAGTCCTTGGAATAGCAGGTTGCTCAGCATTAATACTCACAGGATTTGGAATAAAGGATTCTATAAAAATGATAGTTACAGAGCAGTTTGGAAGTATATTTAAATACGATACATTGATCACCTTGGACAATGATCCAAAACCGAGCGAACTCGAAAAAATGAGGGTGTATATGTCTTCTGACAAGAAGATAAGTTCATTTGAATTCGCAAACGAGCAAAACGGAAAGATTGCCTACAAGTCGAAGGATATGGATATATCTCTAGAGGTACCGGAAGATACCCAGAGAATGAAGAAATTCATAGCGCTAAAGGATAGGGTATCGCAAGCACCTATAGAGGTTAAAGACGATGGCATAGTTTTAACCGAAAAAGCGGCTAAAAAACTAGGAGTACGAGCAGGCGACACCGTAGAGCTGACAAATGGCAAGGATAAGGTGGCAAATGCAAAGGTGACAGGAATAACTGAAAACTACGTTTCTCACCACGTATATATGTCTGAGAAGTACTACGAAGAACTATACGGTAGAAGGGCAACTTACAACAGGGTGTATTCAGACATGAGCAATACATCTAAGGAAAGTGAAAATGCATTATCTGAGGAATTGATAGAAAAACTTGACGTGAAGGGTATAGTTTATTCAGCAGAGATTAAAAAAGAATTCTCAAACACAGTTAATAACCTAAACTACGTAGTATTGATAATGATAGTTTCTGCGGGTTCACTTGCATTTGTAGTACTGTACAACCTTACAAATGTAAATATATCTGAGAGAATAAGAGAGATTGCTACGATAAAGGTACTAGGATTCTTCGATGCGGAGGTATCGGCATATATTTACAGAGAAAATATCATACTCACAGTCTTAGGAGCTTTTCTAGGACTGGGAATAGGAAGGGTGTTACACAGGTTTATAATGGTTACACTAGAGGTAGAAAACCTGATGTTTGGAAGGATAATAAGTCCAAAGAGCTACGTTCTTTCAGTAGTTGTAACCCTAGTTCTAGGAGCGGTTGTCAATTTTGCTATGTATTTTAAACTCAAGAATGTAAAGATGGTAGAATCTCTAAAATCAGTTGAATAGATGATTTTTATCAATATTTTATAAGATTCTACATGAAAACTGCTTAATCAACATTGAATCGATTAAATAATTAAATGGCAAAATGAAATAACACATCTAAATAGATGAAAATATGAGCGAAATGCGTTAAAAACTAGAAAATAATTATAAAATCATTAACATTTTTGCACCTAGTTTCATAGTATAGTTTAGGAGCCGTGAAAACTCCTCAATTTTTATCAACTAGGAGGCGTCATAAATATGTTAGAAAAACTTTTTGAGTGTCAATGTGGAATAAGCGGGGCAGTTGGAGGTGTAGTAGACAAGGTAGGAGGATTCGTTGGAGGCATATTCGATGGGTTGTTCGACAGCTGTACATTATGGATACTATTGCTACTAGCTTTATTCCTAATATTTAAAGACCAGTTTGAAGATATCGAAGTATGTGATTGGATTCCATTCTTGATATTATTACTAATCGTTTCTTGCTCTTGCGGAACATATGACGATTGTTGCGAATAGTATTTAACAAAAAATTCAATTAGATCGAAGAGTAAATAGGATGAAATAGTATATCTGTTGACGAATGGATATACTATTTTTTTGCCATAAATTTCTGAAAGCACTCAACTAGAGTGAATAGAACATAGTTAAAAAGTATACAATGTAAATAAAAAAATAAACACAAAGAATCTTGAAAAAACTTGATTAAAAATGTATAATTTTAAGTTGAGTATGCAGATAGATTTTACAAAAAATAAACTGACATTCAGATAATGTCTGTGTATCTGAATGAAATATATAAAATATTTAAAATTATGTTGAAGAGGTGTAAATATGAAAATAGGATTCGACCACGAGAAGTACCTACAAGAACAATCTAAGTACATTTTAGAGAGAGTTAATAATTTTGACAAACTTTACATAGAGTTTGGTGGAAAATTAACAATGGACTTACACGCAAAGAGAGTACTTCCAGGATTTGACGAAAATGCTAAGATTAAAGTACTTCAAAACATCAAGGAAAAAGTAGAAGTAGTAGTGTGCGTATATGCAGGTGATATCGAAAGAAACAAAATAAGAGGTGACTTCGGTATAACTTACGATATGGAAGTTTTAAGACTTATAGATGATCTCAAGGGTTATGAACTAGAAGTAAACAGCGTTGTGATCACTAGATACGAAGGTCAACCAGCGACTAGTGTATTCATCAAAAAGCTAGAAAACAGAGGGATAAAAGTGTACAAGCATTATCCAACAAAGGGATACCCATCTGATGTTGACACAATAGTAAGCGACGAAGGATTTGGAGCAAATGCGTACATCGAAACTTCAAAACCTATAGTAGTAGTGACTGCTCCAGGGCCAAACAGTGGAAAATTAGGTACTTGCCTAAGCCAACTATACCATGAAAACAAGAGGGGAAGAGCAGTTGGATACTCAAAATATGAAACATTCCCAGTCTGGAACGTTCCACTAAAACACCCACTTAACATAGCGTATGAAGCTGCTACAGTAGACTTAAAAGACGTAAACATGATAGATTCATTCCACTTAGAAAAATACGGAGAAATGTCTGTTAACTACAATAGAGATTTGGAATTATTCCCAGTTTTAAAGAAGATAATAGAAAAGATAACAGGTAAGGAGTCTATATTCCAATCTCCTACAGACATGGGTGTAAACCGAGTTGGATACGGAATAATAGACGATGAAGTGGTTAAAAAAGCATCTACAGAAGAAATAATAAGAAGATTCTTCAAAACTGCCTGTGAATACAAAAAAGGACAGGTAGACTTCGGGGCACTTGAGAGAATGAAGATGATAATGCAAGAGTTGAATCTTAAACCCGAAGATAGAAAAGTTGTAAAACCAGCTAGGGAATACAGCGAAAAATTGAGAAGAGAATCTGAGGATGAGGATGTTTGTCCAATAGTTGCACTAGAGTTAGAAGACGGCAAGATAATAACTGGTAAAAAATCTGCAAATATGAACGGAACTGCCGCTGCTGTGCTCAACGCAATAAAATACCTTGGAGAGATACAAGATGAAATGCACCTTATATCACCAGTAATACTTCAGCCTATAGTCAACTTGAAATCAAAGGTACTTTCAAACAAAAACGTACCTCTAAGTTGTCAAGAAGTTTTAATGGCATTGAGTATATGTGCAGTTACAAATCCAACTGCGCAGTACGCAATAGAAAAACTAGGTCAGTTGAAGGGAGCTCAGGCTCATTCAACTACTATACTAAGTACAGATGACGAACAGACATTTAGAAAACTAGGAATAGATGTAACCTGTGATCCAGAATACCAATCACAAAATCTATTCGTATTATAAATTGAGAGAAATGTCCACAACCTCTACAGTTGGCGGGCATAAACAATAATCATAGAAATATGGCTCAGCCTCCATGAGGATGAGCCATATTTTTATGGTTAGCGGAGGTAAAATCACCAACCACATAATTGTCATTATGTATAATAACAAGCAGAAGCAATCATCATTTAATTCTAAGCTTACATGGTTCTAGTTTATTTGTATATTTCAAGGCGATTATTCAATTGGAAATATAGAAATAAACTACTTTTTAGTCGTTTTTTAAAATTGTAATTATTTTGTAAAATTCTACGAAATCTATTGAATTTTGAAGGTGTTCATCCATTATATAATTACGTGATAGGTGTTGATTCAGTTTACATAAAATTTTTATTATGATATAATTTAATAAAACAACTATAGATTTTGTATGCAAGTTGCTTTTAGGAGGGTGATATTTGTGATAGAGATAAGAAATGTTACTAAGAAAATTGGCAACAAAACAATACTGGATGATGTTTCACTGACGGTTCAAACTGGGGAGTTAGTGGTCCTCATAGGATTGAGTGGCTGTGGTAAAACCACCACTTTAAAATTGATAAATAAGCTTATCAAACCTACGTCAGGTGAAATATATATCGACGATAATCCAATATCTAAAGAAAATGATATAGATCTTCGTAGGAATATCGGGTATGTAATACAGAATACAGGATTGTTTCCTCATTTGACAATTAAGGAGAATATTGAATTGATTCCTAAGTTGAAAAAAGAAAAAAATATTGAAGAGATAGAGAAGAATACACCTAGGTTGCTTAGGATGGTAGATCTCGACCCAGATGAATTTCTCAATAAATTTCCGTCTCAACTTAGTGGTGGGCAGCAACAGAGGGTAGGAGTTGCAAGAGCGATTGCTACAGACGCAGAGGTAATATTAATGGACGAGCCTTTTAGTGCCTTGGATCCAATTACGAGAAACTCACTTCAGGAAGAATTATTCAAATTACAAGACGAATTAAAAAAGACTATAATATTTGTGACTCATGATATGGATGAAGCGCTTAAACTGGCGGACAAGATTTGCATAATGCAAGACGGTAAGATTGCGCAGTTTGACACTCCAGAGAATATATTGAGAAAACCTGTAGACGAATTTGTAAAAAACTTTGTAGGTGAAAACAGGCTTTGGGACAATCCAGAGTACATCAAGGCAAAGGATATAATGATTAAGAATCCGGTCAAAACTGCTGGTAAGAGACGTGTAAGCCAGGGTATTGAAATAATGAGGAGTGGTAAGGTCGACAGTTTGTTAGTGGTCGACAAGGACGATATCCTAGAAGGTATCGTCACAGTCAAAGACTTGAAAGAGGCATTGTCATCAAATGGAACTCTTGAAGAGATCATGACTGGAAATCCACTATCTGTAAGTGAAGATGATAATTTAGTGAATATACTGGAAGTAATGAACAAAAACAACATCGGATATATCCCAGTCGTTTCCAAAAAGGGAGTATTGGTAGGGCTTATAACTAGAAGTAGTTTAATTTCTGTTTTAAGCGAGCAGTTCTTGGAAATGGAGGTGAGTGTCCTTGGGTAATTTCATTAATTTCGTAGTGAGCCAAAGGTCAGCAATTCTGACAAGATTGGTGCAGCATATAGGACTTACGGCATCAGCAATAGTTATAGCAATAGTAATAGGTGTTCCTCTGGGAATACTTATTTGTAGAACTCGTAAACTTAGAGGTATCGTACTAGGATTTGTAAATGTGGTACAGGCAGTTCCGTCTATGGCCTTGCTTGGACTTTTAGTTCCAATACTTGGGATAGGTAGTAAACCGGCAATTTTTGCTGTCGTAGTTTATTCGCTACTTCCTATAGTCAAAAACACGTATATAGGGGTTACGAGCATAGACCCCGTAGTTATAGAGTCGGCAACTGGTATGGGTCTGACTAGAAACCAAACCCTATTTAAAATTCAGATACCACTCGCCCTGCCGATTATAATGGGGGGTATAAGAATATCTGCGGTAACATCTGTGGGTCTTATGACACTTGCTGCCTTCATAGGGGCTGGTGGACTTGGTTATCTAGTGTTCTCAGGTGTGCAGACAGTAAACAACAGTATGATACTGGCGGGTGCGATTCCTTCTTGTATACTGGCATTACTCGTTGACTACCTATTTTCGCAGATCGAGGTATTAGTTACTCCAAAGGGTATAGACTTGAAGAAAGAAAAGAAAAACTTCATAGGGCTTAAGGTTGTGACTGCAATATTGGCGGTCGTAATAATATTCACTACGATAGTTCCTGCTTTCTCACATAAAAAGGATACATTTACAGTTGGATCGAAGAACTATACTGAACAGCTTGTACTAGGAAATATATACGCTGATTTAGTTGAAGAATATACAGATATGAATGTAGTTAGAAAGTTGAACCTAGGTGGGGCAGCTGTCACTACCAACGCAATCAAGAGCGGTGAAATAGATATGTACCCAGATTATACTGGAGTACTACTCCTCAACGTCTTAAATGCAAAAATGATGAAGGATCCAGATGAAACTTTTAAATATGTAAAGAAAGAAATGGCTGAAAAATATAATTGTGCAGTACTTGACCCTATTGGATTCAACGATATGTGGACATTGGCTGTAAAACCAGAACTAGCTGAGAAATACAACTTAAAGACGTACAGTGATTTGATTAAGGTTCAAGATGAGCTTACTCTAGCCTGTACACTTGAGTTCGCCAACAGAGAAGATGCGTACTTGGGAATTAAAAAAATGTACAACCTCAACTTTGGAAAGGTAAAGGCAGTCGATGGAAGTTTCAGGTATACTGCAGTTGCAAATGACGAAGCTCAAGTACTAGATGCAAACTCAACTGAAGGTCTTGTCAAGAAATACAAATTGACAATTCTTGAAGACGATAAGGGATTCTTCCCTCCTTACTACGCAGTGCCAGTTGTAAGGCAGGATACATTAGACAAGTATCCTCAATTAAAGGAAGTCCTTGATAAATTGATCGGTAAGATAGATGAGGATACTATGAGAACACTTAACTATGAAGTTGATAGTGAAGGTAAGGCACCAGAAGAAGTTGCTCATAAATTCCTTAAAGAAGTCGGTTTGATAAAATAGCGATTTGCAAAATAGAATAGGACTATCTTTAATGAAATACAGTCCCATTTAATAAAATAGCGCTGCATTTGATAAAAATATCGGTTAAAGATAGCATTTATAAAATAGATAGGATAGGTCTATTTTATAAATGCTTTTTTTATGCTATCATCTAGTGGTGTATCAATTAGATTTAATAAAAATGGTTACGCTATTGTATCTATTTTTTTCACCGATATCAGTAACATTTTTGGAGTGACTGAATAGTATAACTTGAGAAAGAGTTCCCTCTACCAGGTGGGATTGTAACTAATGAAAAGAAAATCAAAAAAACAATAAGTCACATCATTCAAATTCGTTTGATCGTCACTAACAAAAAGGAACTCAACCAACCCGAGATAAAATATCAACTTAAATATACATACAGCGATATTTTAGAGAGGGGGGAATTATTTGTCAGGAGTATACAAAAAAGTCAACCAAGTGCTGCTGTGGATATTAATTGCAAATATCGGGGTTGCAGTAATGAAGTTAGTAATTGGTAAATCGACTGGAAGCACAAGCATGGTTGCGGACGGGTTTCATTCGTTAAGTGATGCAACCTCAAATATAATAGGACTCATAGCGATATATTTTTCGTCAATGCCAAAGGATAGGGAGCATCCGTACGGTCATAAAAAAATAGAACAGATAGCGAGTATGGCTATAGGAATAATGCTTTTAACAATTGCAGTCAAGGTAATATACACAGCATTTTACAATCTAGAAACAGGAGTTGTCATCTCTATATCAAATGTGAGTCTAGTGGTGATGGTGGTAACACTAGCGATAAATATATTCATATCCACCTACGAAAGAAGGAAGGGCGAAGAACTTGAAAATCAGGTATTGATATCAGATTCAATACACACTAGGAGCGATATATTTATATCATTAGGAGTCTTATTGACCTTAGTATGTGTGAAACTTGGTCTTCCTTCTATTATAGACCCTATAGTATCTATTGGAGTATCCGCATTTATAATAAATTCTGGGTACGAAGTTTTGAAGTCGTCAGCTAGGGTGTTGATCGACAGTGCAGTGGTAGATATAGACAGGATAGAGGAATTGGTACTTGAGTTTAACGAAGTAATAAACGTTCACAATATAAGAAACAGAGGAAGTAAAAGCGAACTCTACATAGATATGCATATAATGGTAGAACCATTTATAGGTGTAGAGCGTTCACATCAACTTACACATGAAATCGAGGAGGAGATAAAATCCGAGATAAGTAAAAACTCTCACGTAATAGTTCATGTAGAACCATTTTATAGATTTTAATACAGGTATTGAAGATTTAGAATAAGTCCCTGCGTAAATCGTTGGATTAGCATTTAACTTGAGAATTATGCCCATACATCTATAGTGTGGCGTAATTCTCATTTAAGTTGTGTAAATCGCTGACTGAAATCATTGAATCACCATTTGATTCATTAAGGGGCTTATTCAATATTTATTTGGAGAAAAATTTGCTGGATTGGTGTTACAAGTAGCTCGTTTTGGTGTATAATACAGATAGAAACAAAACTTGCATTATGATATACAAACAGATCGATATATTTTGAATGGAGGTTATCCTATGGCTAAAAAAAGAGTATTGGTTCCAATAGACGGAACAGAGAGAAGTATGCATTCACTTGGATTTATAAAAGATTTTCTAAATAAGGACCAGGTTGAAGTGGTAATAATGAATGTTAAAGAATTGGTGTTCGTCGATGGAATATCTCTTTCTGAGGAGATAAAAAATGCAGAAATTATGGGACGACAGGTTTTAGATAGAGCCGTTGAAATAATGGGCGACTATGATGTCAAACTATACTTCACATTTGGATATCCCGGTGATGAGATAATCAGAAAATCTAAAGAAGATGATATAGACTTTATAGTTATGACAAAATCCACAAAAAAAGGATTGTCTAGAATGATAGGATCAGTAACTGCAAGTGTAGTAAAACAAGCTAAATGTACTGTTATGATAGTACCTGAATAATAAATTTGTACCTGAATAATAAACCTATAAATGTTAATAATAGACCTTAGATGTGTATACTTTATAAAATCTAAGGTCTTTGTTACCATTTGAAGATTTTATTTAGACGAGTTAGAAATACTAAATACAAAATGAACGATTGTTGGTATTTTTTGTTTGGAGTTTTTGGTTGTGGGTATTAAAAGAGTGAGGGATATTATTTTGATAAAGTCAAAATGATATAGATGGCAGTCTTATTGCCAAATTATAAAATTGTAGGAGGTAATATTATGGAATTAAAAGGGAGCAAAACGGAACAAAATCTAATGACTGGATTTGCAGGTGAATCTCAAGCTAGGGTCAAATACAGCTACTATGCATCTCAAGCCAGAAAAGAAGGATATAATCAAATAGCAGATATATTCCAAGAAACATCTGACAACGAGAAAGAACATGCTAAATTATGGTTCAAAGCACTTCACAATAACAGTATACCGAATACAATAGACAATTTAAAAGATGCAGCTGATGGTGAAAATTACGAATGGACTGATATGTATGTACAGTTTGCAAAAGACGCTAAGGAAGAGGGATTTGATCATCTTGCATTCTTATTCGAAGGCGTAGGAGCTGTAGAAAAAAATCACGAAGCTAGATACCGTAAATTAATAGAAAACCTTAATAAAGGCGAAGTATTTAAAAAAGGAAATACAGTGGTTTGGAAATGTGAAAACTGCGGTCACATACATGTAGCGACAGATGCTCCAGCAGTATGTCCTGTTTGTTCACATCCACAATCTTACTTTGAAGTAAGAGCAGAAAACTACTAAGATCAAAACTACATAACTGTAGTTTTAATAAAAAACCGTATAGATTGATCTATACAATAAGAATTGGGAGGAAACTTATATGTGCAATAAACCTAAATACTATAAATGTGAGATATGTGGAAATATAGTTTCAATGATTCACGACGCTGGAATAGTACCATTCTGCTGTGGCAAGGCTATGACAGAACTAGTTGCTAACACAAGCGACGGAGCAAGTGAAAAACACGTTCCAGTAATAGAAGTAAATGGAAACGAAGTCACAGTAACAATAGGTAGCACACTTCATCCAATGCTAGAAGAACATCATATAGAATGGATAATCCTAGTAACAGAAAAAGGACGTAGCTATAGATGTCTAAACCACACGGGAGATCCAATTGCCAAATTCACAATATGTGAAGATGATAAAGTAAAAGCTGCTTATGAATACTGCAACCTCCATGGTCTATGGATGGCAGAATACAAATAAGCTTATTCACGATATATAAAATAAGAGCATGTCACCCTCCTATCTACGAGTGGGACATGCTCTTATTTTAGTTGTGATATTTCTTTGAAATTATTTATTTTGCAGAAGTCATCCAGAATTTCCTTCTCGTTATCTTAAATCCAAGTCTATGCTCAATATCTAAAAGCGTGTTTGAGTTTTTAGGAACGTAGAAGGTACAAGCGTATCCCTTCTGTCCAACTCTACCAGTTCTACCCATTCTATGGATGTAATCCTCGTAGTTCTCAGGAATATCGTAGTTGTAAACGCAGTCTACACCGCCGATGTCTAAGCCTCTGGAAGCTACATCTGTGGCTATTAGGTATTGAATCTTTAAATCCCTAAAGGATTTCATAACTCTCTCCCTTTTTGCTTGACTGATATCGCTGTGCAATTTATCGCAGTTAAAGCCTTCGTGTTTGAGATCTGCATCGAGTTTGTCAGCCCTTCTCTTCGTCCTACAGAATATTATAGCCATGAAGGGATTGTCTTCGTGTAGGGCGTTTACCAATGCTCCAAACTTTCCTCTGTCTGTAGTCTCAACCAACTCGTGTTTGATATTTGGAAGCACTTCCTTACCTGATTCAACAGATACTATAATTGGATCGCTCATATATCTGTACATTAGCTTCTTAACCTTTGAGTCTATAGTGGCAGAGAAGCAAAGGTATTGTTTGTTCTTTGGAGTCTCCTTCATTATAGCCTCTATTTCGTTTTTAAAACCGATGAAAAGCATCTGGTCAGCTTCATCCAAGACGAACATTTTAAGCTTGCTTAGATCTACCGTGCCCCTGTCTATATGGTCTAAGAGCCTTCCTGGAGTAGCTATAACCAATTGTATATTTCCATTGAGTTTCTTAATTTGAGTGCTTATATCCTTGCCTCCATAGGCAGCTAAGATATTAACAGGTTTTGCCTTGCTGAGTTTTTTAGCTTCATTTGTTATCTGAAGGGCGAGTTCTCTAGTCGGAGTAAGGATCAAGGCTTGTATATTTCCATCTTCAAGAGATATTTTCTCAAATATAGGTAGTAGAAATGCAAAAGTTTTTCCAGTTCCAGTCTTTGCCTGTGCTATGACGTCTTGTCCATTCAATATAGACGGAATACTCTTTTCTTGAATGGGAGTTGGCGACTCGATGCCGTTTTCAGAGAGAACAGCTATCATCTCGTCATTTATTTGTAAGTCTTTAAAATTCAAAAATTCATCTCCTTTTATTATGCAAATTCATCAACAGCAGTTAGTTAATTTCGATTAAGGTTGTTAAACTGCCGAGAACTACTGTTAAAGTACTGAATTAGCTTAATCAATGCTAATTAATGATATCATAGTTGTACCCATATATCAAATTATTGTATACTAAAATCTATTAAAAATACTGAGTTAAGAGATGGCATCAAATGAATGAATTTTTTATATATTAAGAATAATTGAATAGAAAATAAAAAATTATGCAACTACTTGTAAAACCAAACAAAGAGAATTTAAAACGCCAAGACGAAAAATTGATATTTCAAATTAAAAAAACAATAAATAAATAGATATACTTTAAAAATATAGCGTATATAAGGTATAGAAACAGCTAAAAGCTTAAATAAAAAAGAATTAAAATAAACTGAAAAAAATTAGTGCAATTCACAGTGATTAATTGTATAATAGGTAATAACAAAATGAAAGTTAAAAAATTAATCTTGCAAAATTTCATAAAACGAGTAAATTTTAAAAATTTGATGAAGGCAAACAATATGAAGGTAAATTTAGGTAGAGCCGTGAAAACATCATAACTCGGGAAAGATAGACAGCTATAGAGGTGATGGAATAATTCTCGTTTCAAATGGGAAAAATTCCTCATAAGGCAATTATCATTTAAAAATTGGGAGGTATGGATTATGAGCTTTTTTAACAAACAAAGTGGTAGAACTATTAAGATAGTAGATACAACGCTTAGAGACGGAGAGCAAACAGCTGGTGTTGTGTTTGCAAATAGAGAAAAGATAATGATAGCTGAAATGCTTAGCGACTTAGGCGTTGACCAATTAGAAGTCGGTGTACCTACAATGGGTGGAGATGAATTAAAGGCGATAAAAGATATATGCAAGAGAAATTTAAAATCAAGCATAATGGCTTGGAATAGGGCAGTGATATCCGACGTAGAAAAATCAGTCGAATGCGGTGCAGATGCAGTTGCAGTTTCAATTTCAGTTTCTGATATACACATTCAAAATAAACTGAGAAAGTCTAGGGGGTGGGTGCTTGAAAGCATGGCGAACAGCGTTGAGTTTGCCAAGAAAAATGGATTATATGTATCTGTAAACGGTGAGGATGCATCTAGAGCTGATATACAGTTTCTAAAAGAATTTATAGAGGTGGCAAAACAAGCTGGAGCAGATAGATTTAGATACTGTGATACAGTGGGAATCATGACACCTAGTAAAATTTACAACAATATAAAATTCCTCAGGGAGACTACAGGATTTGAGATAGAAATGCACACTCACAACGATTTCGGAATGGCTACGGCAAATGCTTTTTCAGGTGTTGAAGCTGGTGCAAACTATGTCGGTGTTACTGTCAACGGGCTGGGAGAAAGAGCTGGAAACGCAGCCTTTGAGGAGATAGCAATGGGTCTTAAACATCTATACGACTATAAAACTTTTATGGATATGACTAAATTAAAAGGTGTTTGTGAATACGTTGCAGAAGCATCTAGAAGAACAATACCTATATGGAAACCTATTTTAGGAGAAAATATGTTTACACATGAGTCTGGTATACATGCGGACGGGGCTTTAAAAGATCCACATAACTACGAAGCCTTCGATCCATCTGAAGTCGGACTCGAAAGGAAAATAGTGATAGGTAAGCATTCGGGGAGGGCTGCAATACTAAACAAACTTTCAGAATACGATTTACATGTAGAAGCTGATATGGCGAGTAAGATTCTAGAAGAGGTTAGAACTACTTCAGTTGCACTTAAGAGAAATTTATTAGACAAAGAAATAATTCAAGTTTATTTGGATATAGTAAGGGAAGATTCCATAAATAACAAGATAATTATAGGGGGATAATAGATGAAGAAAAATTTGGTCTACAAAATATTAGAGAAACATTTGGTAAAGGGAGAATTAGTTGCAGGAAAATCAATAGGAATAAGAATAGACCAAACTCTTACACAGGATTCAACAGGTACGATGGCATACCTACAGTTAGAGGCGATCGGCATAGACAGAGTGAAGACAAAGAGGAGTGTAGCCTTTGTAGACCACAATATGCTTCAACAGGGATTTGAAAATGCAGACGACCATAGATATATCCAAACAGTGGCAGATAAATACGGGGTTCTATTTTCAAGGCCGGGAAACGGTATCTGCCATCAAGTATTTCTAGAGAGATTTTCAACACCTGGAGACACGCTTCTCGGATCAGACAGCCATACACCTACAGCAGGAGGGGTTGGCATGCTGGCAATGGGAGCTGGTGGACTGGATGTAGCCATAGCAATGGCAGGTGGAGCCTACTATATAAATGCACCTAAAGTCTGTAAGGTGAACCTAGTTGGAAAACTTAAACCAATGGTTTCATCTAAGGATATAATACTAGAGGTGCTAAGACTTCAAACAGTCAAGGGTGGAGTTGGCAAGGTGTACGAATATGCAGGAGAAGGTCTTAAATACCTATCTGTTCCACAGAGGGCTACGATTACAAATATGGGTGCTGAACTTGGGGCTACGACTTCGGTATTTCCAAGTGATGAAAAAACAAAAGAATTCTTTGAAGCACAGGGAAGGATTTCTGACTGGATAGAATTAAAGCCAGACGACGGAGCGCTTTATGATGAAGAATTCATAATAGATTTAACGGAGTTAAAACCCATGGCTGCAAAACCTCATAGTCCAGACAATATTGAGGAAGTAGCTAGCATTGGAAATATAAAAGTCGACCAGGTTGCAATAGGAAGTTGTACCAACTCCTCATTTGAAGATCTGATGAAGGTGGCGAGGATATTAAAAGGAAACAAAGTTCATAAAAACGTCTCATTGGTAATAGCACCTGGATCTAGACAGGTCATGGAGATGATAGCTAGGAATGGAGCCTTAGGTGATATAATAAGCTCAGGAGCTAGAATTCTTGAAAACTCATGTGGACCATGTATAGGTATGGGGCAATCACCAGGTACGGACGCCGTTTCACTTAGAACTTTCAACAGAAATTTCTACGGCAGGAGTGGAACTCTAAGCGCTAATATATACCTAGTAAGCCCTGAGGTTGCGGCAGTCAGTGCAATAGAGGGCGTGCTTACAGACCCTACAAAATATGAAGTCGATTTTGGAGATTTGAGCGTAGATAAATTTTTGGTAGACGACAGTATGATAGTAGAGCCTTCAGAGCTTGGAGCGGATGTAGAAGTAGTCAGAGGACCAAATATCAAACCATTTCCACTAAGCTGTGAATTAGGTGAAAATGTAGATGGAAGGGTAGTGTTAAAGCTAGGCGAGAACATAACTACAGACCATATAATGCCGTCAAATGCAAAATTACTTCCATTTAGGAGTAATATACCTTACCTATCAAACTTCTGTTTCAATACAGTGGATGAAGCCTTCCCAGAAAGAGCAAAGAAATACGGAGGAGGATTCATCGTCGGAGGAGAAAACTACGGTCAGGGCTCGAGCAGGGAACATGCGGCATTAGCGCCTCTTTACCTAGGTATTAGGGGAGTGATCGTAAAGAGTTTTGCCAGAATTCACAAGGCAAATCTTATAAACAGCGGAATACTGCCTATGGAATTCATATATGAGGGAGATTTCGATAAGATAGGGCTATTAGATGAAATAAACATACCAGATATATTGGATAAGTTAGATAGTGGAATATTAAATGTAGAAAACAAGACAAGTGGTGAAGTTTTCAAAGTTAAAATAGAGCTTTCAAAAAAAGAAATCGAAATTATACGAGCTGGTGGAAAGTTAAACTACACCAAAAAAATCAGTAAATAGAGGAGGTAACTTATGTATAAAGTTACACTTATACCTGGAGATGGAATAGGGCCAGAGGTGTCAAACGCAATGGTAAAGGTTGTTGAAGCGACTGGCGTGGATATAGAATGGGAAAAAGTAGAAGCAGGGGCGGATGTAATAGATGAGTTCGGAGTACCTCTTCCAGATTACGTAATAGATAGTATAAAAAAGAATAAGGTAGCAATAAAAGGTCCGATTACAACCCCAGTCGGCAAGGGGTTTAAAAGTGTAAATGTAACTCTCAGGCAAGAACTTGACCTATATGTGAATTTAAGACCTATAAAAAGTTTCCAAGGGATTAAATCGAGGTATGAAGGTATAGATTTAGTAATAGTCAGAGAAAACACAGAAGACCTGTACGCTGGAATCGAGCATAAAATAGGGGACTATGGAGCAGAGAGCATAAAGCTCATAACTAGACCTGCGTGCGAAAGAATAGTTGAATTTGCATGCAAGTACGTCAAGGATAATAATAGAAGAAAACTTACAGGAGTTCATAAGGCGAATATAATGAAGCTTTCAGACGGACTTTTTCTAGATGTATTTAGGGAAGTAGCTCAAAAAAGCGGTGTAGACTACGATGATTTGATAGTAGACGCTGCAGCTATGAACCTAGTAATCAACCCAGATAAATTCGACGTGATGGTCATGCCAAATCTATACGGTGATATACTTTCAGACCTATGTGCTGGACTGGTAGGTGGACTTGGAATTATACCAGGGGCAAATATCGGCGAAGACGTGGCGGTGTTTGAAGCAGTACACGGAAGCGCTCCAGATATAGCTGGGAAAAATATTGCAAACCCTACGGCGCTTATACAGTCGGCAGTCATGATGTTGAGATATCTAGGAGAGTATGAAAACGCAGATAAGATAGAGAGGGCACTTGAAAAAGTATTCGAAGAGGGAACTAGACTCACGGTAGACCTGGGAGGAAATGTAGGAACAAGTGAATTTGTAGACGCATTGATTGAAAAAATAAAATAAATAAGAGCTATTTTGAGAATTAAGTATAATGGACTTCTCAAAATAGCTCTTTTGTTTTTAGAACAGCTTTTCTGTTTTTCGTATAGCCCTTTATTTTTCGAAATGATTTTATGTTTTTTAAATAGCTTTTTCTTTTCTAAAAGCAGCTTTTGAATTTTGTCCTATCTTTGTAAATATTTGTGGACGACGATATGGTATTATATTGTTAGGAGATTAATATATGGTCTTAGAAAGTAATAAACTAGTAGTAGACAATCTATAGCGTCATTTAAATATTGGGGAAATCAATGTAGAAAATAATTTAAAAAGAAGTTAGTTAAGGTAAGCTGATTTATGAAGGGGGAGCGTATGGCAAAGAAAAATATAAATAGTTTTAAGAAAAAGAGAAAAAAAAGGAAGGGTAAGAGCACATTTGGCATCCTGTTTAAATGTACACTCATTGCCGCGTGTACGTTTTTTGCTGTAGTAGCGGCATTTAAAATAACACAGACATTTCAGGAATTGTTTGGACCGAGGGATATTGAAGATTCGAAGGTTCAATACTATATAGATATAGCAGACGAGGTAAGTAAAGATAAGGTTCAAGTGAACTGGAAGGAGCTTTTAGCAGTTGAGACAGTATTAAATGACGGTGATTTTAGTGAGATAAAAAAGAACGAGAGTCTCAAGATAGCAGAAAAATTTATAGAGAGAACAAGTGAAGGGGTTTCTCCATATAAAATCAAAAAACTTTCAGCAGTATTAGATGAAATAAAAATGAACAGCGATCAGAAGTCAGAGGTAGATAAGAATATGAAAGACCTCGAAACGGTATATCTGGGAAATAAGAGGTTGGACTCAAGTGACCACCGAATTGCATTTATAAATCAAATGGAAGAGGGAGCGATTGAAAACTACAAGGAGTATGGGATACTACCATCGATAAGCATAAGCCAAGCAATACTAGAATCAGGTTGGGGAAGTTCGAAACTATCAAAAGAGAGCAATAATATGTTCGGAATAAAGGCTGACAAGAGATGGACTGGTACAAAAGTGAGTATGCCGACGGGCGAGTACTATAACACCAAGATAGTGGCGAATTTTAGATCGTATTCATCGGTAAACGATTCAATAAAGGACTATGGTAAATTCCTAACTGAAAACAGTAGATACAGGAAGAATGGTCTCTTCGACAGCAGATTTTACATGAGCCAAGCACAGGCATTGGAAGACGCAGGGTACAGTACTAAGCAAAATGAAAAGGGAGAGTATGTATACGCTGATATGCTGATTGATTTGATTAGGAATTACAACCTGCAGTTGATAGACAGCAAGGCAGCGAAGATGTAGTTCTTGTTTATTTTCGATAATTATTTAGACGATAAATTATTGACTTTTAAAATATTATATGGTAAATTTTAGATAACAACTCAAATAAACGACTAAATCAAACATAAGTCATCAAAATACTGTTAGAAATTATGTCATAAGATGTTGTGATTTTTTATGAAAACGATATCGTGAAAATTCTTGTCAATTTGAGAAAGTTGTCACACACCTCTATAGAGGTAGAGGAAATCTCATTTAAATGTGGGTGAATAACCCACCATAGATAAGCATTTAATTAGAAAGAAGTCTATATTATTAATTTTATGGGGGAAAATTTATGATTAGGATTAAACTAGTTGGATTAGAAGCTGAACTTGGTATAAAATTGTATGAAATAACAGAAAACATGATATTTGAAAAGCATTACGACAGGGTTGCAGAAGTAGAGAGCATAAGTTTAGAGAAGGCTATCTCACAGATGAAAATTGAAGAAAGAAAAAGAGCAGATATCTATGTACTAGATAAGAAAAACGCTATTTCAGATAGTGGATTATATTTAACTAAATATATAAATGACAATTTATATAGAAGTAAATTAGTACTATTAGGAGATAAAGAAGAGGACTACCCTGAGATAATAAAAAATAAGATTGAAACGTCAGCGATGTTGATAAAGAGTAGAGACAAAGAATTCGTAACTTATTTTAAAGGTGTTTTATGCACGATAATCAGAAGGATAGTTGTTGCCAGTGATTTTGCGAAATTAATATTTAGAAATAGCGATGGGTATAAGACATATACAATCGCTGAAATTTATTGTGCTAAATCAGTGCCAAACAACCATAAGATTGAAGTGTGTTTCGGAAATAGAAAGGAAGTTTTTAATGCACGGCTTAATAAATTGACTTCTTTTAGTGAGTGTTTATTCAGATGTAATCGCTCAGAGGTGGTTAATTTATCTAAAATAAATAAAATTGAAAAACGCAGTAGAAATATAATACTTGAAAATGGTGAAATATGCTATTATACACCTAGTTGTGAAAAAGAATTATTGGCAAGATATATTAGTATATACAATTTATATACAATTTAAGTACATGATTTTTGGTAGTGGGGTTCAGATAAAAACTGAACTCCACTATTTTACATTTAAAGTGGAAAAATTCTAGTTAAAATAAAAAATATGAAAATTCAGGTCATTACAATTGTAACTATGATTGTGGAGTATTTCATAACTCTCCAGAGGCTTCAACTAAATATTAAGATTTAGTAACATTAGGTGAAATATAGATTCAATAACAATAAAAGTTTGAGATATGTAAATGCGGTCTCAAACTTTTATTGTTTATGGATAGTTAGGGGATGATATTAGATGTATAAAATATTGTATGGTTACATAACAAAAAATAAAAACAAGTTCGCAATCATGATATTTGCGATAACAATCTCTACAATGATAATATTTGGAACAAGTGTATCTAAATACTCTCAATTAAAGTACACGGAAGAAGAAATAAATAAACAAATACCGGACTGTCAAATGACGGTATATGATATTAGTAGAAAAGATGTAGCTTCAATTGAGCGAGATGCTAATACAAAAAACAGCATAATACAAAAATATTGTGGAGACTCTATATAATCAAGAATTGTATTTAATGGAGGAATATAATTCGGATTCATTCGAAAAGCTAAAAAATACTCTCGAAGACGGTAGATTTCCAAAAAGCAAAGATGAGATAATCTTAAGTAAGGATTTATTTGAATATTTCAAGTCTAGCTCAAAGCTAAAACAAATAAAAGATACTTCTGACTATGAGGTTGAAATTAGATATCAGAAAGATTTCTTAAATTCAGATGGTGAGCAAGATGTTTTAGATACAATACATAAATTCAAAGTTGTAGGTACATATAAGGAAACAAAGGCAGTTAATGAATTTTTAGAAGGACATGCTATATACACATCAAAATATTTCGAATGTCCATCTGAAATGGTATCATACAACGGATTTGTTAATTTGAAAACAGGTTATAAAAATCTACAGAAAAATATAGATAGGTTAGCAATTAAACTTGGAGCAGGAGAGTTACATTTACAGGAGAATAAGGTTAAGCTGCGTCTATCAGAAGAAACTATGGATGCATTAAGCGGGTTTGATGATTTTTACACCGGGATACTAATAGCTTCTGCATTCATAATATTTAAGAGGAATGCTTCGATTTGATTTTCCTGGATATAGAATTGGGTGATATGCTTGGAGTTGATGTAGGAAGATACATAAGAAATAAATTGAACAATTACTTTATGGAAATAGTATTTATATCGGCGTATGACAAATATGATAGAGAGTTATTTGATTTACAACCATTAAATTTTTTAAGAAAAGCAATAAATGAAGAGAGTATTGAGAATTGTATAGATTTGGCGATCAAAAGAATGAATGTAAAATTCAAAACATACAGATACAATGTTTCAAAGATTGAGCGTAAGGCATACCTTGGGATATATTATATTTTGAAAGCAATAAGAGAAAGATTAGGATAATTAGCGAAAATAGAGAAGATGAATACTATGGAAAACTATCAGAGGTATTGCTGGAATTATCAAATTAAGGTTTTGTACAGGTGAATAAATCTTTTATGGTCAATATAGACAGTATTAACAGTGTTGAAAGAGAAAAAGTAATCATGAGAAATGGCCACTAGATTTCAAGAGGAAGAAGTTATAGAGAAAATTTAATAAAAAAATTGTAGAAAAGTGTTGACGAAGTGAAGTATATTTGATAATATAATACTTGTCCTTAAGAAAAGGGCAAATAACACAGCAACAAACGAGAAACAATTACAAAAGTCGAATCGAGATAAAACAATCTTGGTTATCAAATAAGACTTAAAGAACATTGAAAATTAAACAGTAGGTAAATTAAGTTCGTTAGGTTCAGTCGGAACTAACGAATTATAAAAGAA
>JAISJN010000016.1 GCA_031261505.1 Clostridioides sp.
TATGATAATTCTTGTATAGAGTCCTTCCATGCGACTCTTAAAAAAGAAGAAGTAAACAGACACACATATTATGATTTCGAAGAAATCAAATATGCGATGTTTAAATATATAGAATCATGGTACAACAGAAGGAGAAAACATGCTTCCATAGGAAGAATATCCTATATTGGTATTCTTACTTTCACAACTTAATAAATTTTTTAGATTATATAGGGTAATATATATTTCTATATAACATTTATTAGTTCATGTAAAAAGGGTAGCAACTAAGCTACCCTTATACTCATATCTAATATTTACCCGTCGCCGTAATATGTAGCAAAATATAAAAAACCTTTCTTACTCACTTTATAATTACTTAAATTGCTACCTGTTCGTCCATCATAAGCTGGATTTGTTAATGTGTAGCACCTTGCGTTTTCTTTTTCTAAAATGTCCTTATCTATTGCATTATGATGTTCATCATCAATAATATCCGTAGTTAATGCTTTTATAGGGTACCCACTAAAAAATACATGGGTTTTTAAAGCTAATGCTGGAGTCGAATGAAAAACTAAAAATAATGCAAAAATTGATAAAGTTATTAATATAATTATCCTTGATTTCTTTATAAGATCACCTCCCTTACTATTAAATAAAATTTTTGATACGCCTTAACCAAAAATTTAATGGTATGATAAATTAATAAACACGTATTATAATTATTTTTAACCTTAACACAGTATTAATTCAAAGTTGTTATATGAACGTAACTTCTAGGATATTGCGCTTCATGAGCTGCCGTATTAATATTTACCATCCATCTATTACCAGTATGACTTGCTATTTTAAAGTTAGGTCCTGGATCAACCACTATATAAGTATGGAACCAAGTTGATCCATTATGTGTAAATGTTATATCTCCCAATTGAAGCTGAGAACCATATGTAATTGCGTGCCCACCTGGACCTCTATAACCGTTTTCATTTCTAACAAGAAATGCTCTTAGATAATGTGCTTGAGCCCATGCATCACCATATGTTGGATTAATATGCCAAGAGTCAGGAGTTAATGACCAGGTCCTATTTTTCCCATCTATATAAATAGAATGATTATTATCAGCTCTCGCACCAGCTTTTCTCAAAGCTTGAGATGCATAGTTTGCACAATCAGAAGTAAAAGATAGGTAATTAGGATTACGTCTTTCCATTCTATATGCATATGCATAGTCATATATTTGTTGACGTTGACTATTTGTTGTAGCTCCTAATCTTGAACGTTATTAACTTCTTCATTTGAATCTTCTTTTAATGGTTCTGAATATATATCCTTTAAATAACTCAGTCTATTAAGTATTTTTTGCAAATTATTATCGGTAGTATAACTTTTATTATTTGATTTATTTCCTTCATATCCTAATTCTTTATTTACATTGAATTCATTATCCACAGGATCAACTTCAACATCAATTGTTGCAGACATAACTTTCCAGTAACCATCTACTTTTGAAAGATATATAACATAATTATTTCCTACTTCTGCATCTTCAGTCCTTCCGCTAGAATCATCATATGAAAATATTTCATGAACATATAAATTAATTTTAACAATATCATCTTGTTTTTCTAAATTTTTATAATCAAAGTCATATCTTTGATCAAAAACATTATAACCTATTCTATCATTATTTGTCTTTTTCACTTCATTTCTTGCTATTAGATATTGTTTAAATTCTTCTGTCCCTACTGCTGTTAATTCGTTCTTTCCTCCATTAAAATTATAATCTTCTTTTACAAATGCCTCGACTACATTTTTTATAGAGTTTTCATCAATTACATTTAGATTTTCTTCAATCACCTGTTCATTACTAACTTCATCAGTTGTATTTTCTGCATTACTTATAGAAGTAACTCCGCTAAATATTAGCACGCCAACTAAACCTAATAATAACGTTTTCTTGAATATTTTTAACATTTAAACCGTCCCCCTTTATAGTATAAAGCTCACTTAATAATAAAGACTTTTCCACATCCTCTTTTATTTTTTTCAAAATCATTACAAATAAATAATTTTATTTGCTTAATTATAGGTTAACAGATGAAATTCTTCAATGATATTTACAAGACTGGTCGATTAAACTACACAACTGGGAGAAAAAGTAGATTTTAAATATTTTTATGCTAAAAAATCTACTTGAGCAAGTGATATTAGGCACTCTCACGCGTCACTTTTAATTAATATGGATGTAAATGTTCTAACTATAAGTGAGCGTTTAGGTCATGAAAAAGTAGATACAACTTGGAATACATATTCACACCTTTATCCTAATAAACAACTTGAAGTTGCAAAGAGATTAGAATTTATAGAGCCAAACTAGAACCGCAGGCAAAATAAAAAACCGTCAAACGAAGTTGTTACAACGCTTAACGGTTTTACTGGCGGAAGTGCGTGGGAGTCGAACCCACCTAAACGGCTCCTAACCGCTCATACTAGTTTTGAAGACTAGAGGGCACACCAGCACCCATCCACTCCCATGAAATGATATATTTCGAGTTTTTTTACTACGAAGTAAATAATATCATATATGCATTGAATTTACAAGATATTCTATAGCTTTTTTGAATATAATTTTACGGTGTATAGAGCTTCATCTATATAGTATTTCCTATTTGAAAAATTGTATCCCCCTTAAATTAGAACGTCCCCCACCTATATAGGTGGGGGACATTATTTCCCAACTTAAAATTATCAGCTAGTTCAGTATTTGAATATTTATCGTCTTTCTACCCCAGGCATTCATCTGTGATGTACTAGTCATAAATATATCTATTATATTCCCTTTTATTGCTCCTCCACAGTCCTCTGCTGTAAACACCATGTCAAACTGAGGTATATACACCTTAGTTCCATAAGGTATAACTCTAGGATCAACGGCTATAGTTCCCCATTTAGGCCTAGTACCTGTAGATGTTATCGTATCTCCAACATATGCAGTCGCTTGAACTGTCATAGTCCTGCCCTTTTGGCTCGTGCTAGTCTTTGCTGAAGCTGAATCCCTAGCGGCGCTTACTGCTTTTTCGCTAGCTCCCCTAGAACTTACTCCCCTAGATGTAGATACTTCTTCATTTGAAGCTACCTGGACATCTGGTACTTCCTTGACTATTTTATCTTCAGGATTAGATATTACCTTTTCGTCTACCTGAGCCTTTTCAACCAATTTTCCATCGTGATAAGTCATCTTGTATGAAACTTGCTTCTGACCGTCCTTACCTTCTCTAGTCACTTCTGTATTTCCAGAAATACAGTTTTCGTCCTTGAGTACAGTTGTATCATATGGTATTTTCTTAAATTCTGTACAAGTTTTTTCCTCAACTTTTATTACCTTAATCTTGTCTCCACTAGCGACCTTGTCGTCTAGTTTAGCTGTTACAATATCATTTCCGTCATATTTAATATCGTGTGCATCCAATACTTCCTGAACGTTAGTCTTGAATGTAGATACATGTTTTTCTTCGCCATTAACCACTAATGTTACATTCTTGTCAAGTGTTGAGTATCCAGACAGAATTCCAACTGATAGTACTACTGCAAAAGCCGATACCTTCAGATTGTTCATTTTCTTAAAACTCATAATTTATATCCTCCATTACATTTGGTTTTAGTATAGTAATCATTGCTGCATCCTATTGAGTGATGCTTCAAATTTGCGTGAGGTCAAGTCATGTTTCTTACAAAACTTTAACCCTATAACTATCTATCATCGCCATTTGTAATCATATTGTAACCTTTTTGTTTCTGTTTGTCAAACTCAAAAATCAAAAACATTGTTTTTAAGCCATTTACGCATTTACAGCGATGTCCACAGGAGTATATAAATTGTAACAAAAATGTTACTATTACTTACATTTGCTTCTAAATTACTACAAGTTTTGTATCTGCCAATCGACGGGCTTCTTTCCTAGTTTCACGAGGATATCGTTGATTTTTGTAAAATGATTACATCCGAAAAATCCTCTATTCGCAGATAGAGGGCTTGGGTGTGGAGCTTCTAGTACAAAATGTTTACTCCTATCTATCAGCCCGACCTTGCTTCTCGCATTCGCTCCCCAGAGTACAAATATTACAGGCTCTTCCCTATCACTCAGTATTGAAATGATTTTATCCGTTAAAATTTCCCAGCCCTTCCCTTTATGAGAATTAGCCTCGTGTGCCCTTACAGTTAGAGCAGTATTTAGCAATAACACTCCCTGCTCTGTCCAAGGAACTAGATATCCGTTGTTTGGAATAAAACATCCAAGCTCTTGATTTAATTCCTTATACATATTTAATAGGGAAGGTGGTGTCCTTACTCCAGGTTTGACAGAAAATGCAAGCCCATGTGCCTGTCCATCTCCGTGGTATGGATCTTGTCCTAGTATCAAAACTTTTGTATCGGCGTAAGATGTCTGCTTCAGCGCCTCGAATATACTGTACATATCTGGGAACACAATGCCTCGCTTGTATTCTTCAAGAAGGAACTTCCTGAGTTCTAGATAATAATCTTTTTTAAATTCATCTTCCAATAATTCGTCCCAATCATTGCCTATGTTTACCATATCGACTTCTCCTTTTATGTAATTTGATCACCATTAAGTGATTTTCTGCAATATCTAATTAGATCTTTCAATTTTACCCATCCCACAATATATCTACCACATTATTTTAATTTTAGTCCATTACTGTAGAATTGAAATATCTAAGTCTATCTCGATAAAATATCTATATCGTCGTCCGAATTTTCGTCCGCTTCTGTACCAGTCAACACTATACTCACCTTATTTGGAAGGCAGACTATATTTTGACTCTGTTTATTTATAAAACCAGTGTGCACGCATACCTTATCTGGACATGAGGCATCGACTATTTCAACCCCTCCGTCGTGTACCCTTACCACATTGTAGCCAGCCTTGGTCTCCACCTTAAACTCTTCATTTTTTCCAACAGGAATGCTTTTATATATCTTGTTATCTACATACACTTCTATCTTAGCTGTTTTCTTCGTGTTTTCAGAAGCGTTGATTGCAAAAAATACTGCAATCGCAACAATTATAGCTAGTATAAGCCATCTATCTCTCTTCTTTAGCAATTTGACTCCTCACCCCATGTAATATATAATGTTTTCTATACTAATATATCATAAATTTGACTAGGAGGAATAATGAAGCCGAAAAAATTCACAATTCCTGTGGCTGTATTTATCTTAACATTGATTTTATTTTCATTGTACAGGATAAACGGCATTAAGGATCAGGAATACTCTCAGACCTTCTACGCTCTGGGAACAGTTAATAAGGTAGATATTTACGAGATGAATAAATCGAAGTCAGAGAAGATTTTGACTAAATGCGGTAGTATACTCAGAAATATCGACAACGAGATGAGTACGAAAATTGCATCGAGCGAGGTAAATAAGATAAATGAAAAATCCGGAGAATCATCCGTAAAAGTTTCAGACGAGACCTATGAAGTAATCAAAAGGTCAATTGAATACGCCAAGATTACAGATGGTCATTTTGACAGCACTATTGGTCCACTTTCAAGCCTTTGGGCAATAGGTACAGACGAGGCAAGGGTCCCTACTAAAGACGAGATAGACACTCTCCTTCCTCTAGTTTCATACAAAAACGTAGAGTTAGACGATAAAACCTCTTCTGTAAAACTACTCAAAAATGGAATGAAATTAGACCTAGGCGCAATTGCAAAGGGATATGCAGCCGATGTGGTAGCCGATTACTTAAAATCTCAAGGAGTAAAACGCTCTATCGTAAATCTAGGAGGAAATCTATACATAATAGGGACAAAAGAAGACGGTGACGAATTCAACATAGGGATTCAAGATCCAAATAGAACTGACGGTAATGCAATCGGTTCTATACGGGTGAGCGATAAGTCAGTCGTCACATCTGGAATATACGAAAGGTATATAGAAAAGGACGGTAAGATGTACCACCATTTATTAAATCCAGCGACTGGATACCCTTACGACAATAACCTCAGTAGCGTTTCGATAATTTCAACTAAGTCCATAGACTGCGATGCTCTTTCTACATCTGTATTTGGTCTAGGCCTTGAGGACGGACTTAAGCTTGTAAACTCGCTTGACGGCGTGGATGCCGTAGTTGTAACCAATGACAAGAAGATCTACCTGTCTAAGGGGCTTGAGGGTAAGATGAAGATAACTAACAGCAACTACGAGTTGATTGGGCAATCTGTCGACTAGTAGTGCATTTATATCAAGTTATGACAAATAAAAAAACTTGGAATACCGTGGCTATCTCACCTAGTATTCCAAGTTTTTATTTAAATCAATAATATATATCCGAAAACTCTATCTTTATCTTTTCTTTAATATTGTATATTCTCTTATCTTCGTCGAATACTTCAAATACGCTGTAAACTACAGGTATGTCTATTAAGAATTCCGTGCCTTTGTCTACCTCGCTTTCAACTCTTATATTTCCACCGTGAAGTTCAATCAAATTCTTTGCTACAGATAGACCTATTCCACTTCCCTCTGAGTTTCTTGAAAGAGTCTTGTCTACTTGTGAGAACTCCTCAAATATTATATCTAACTTATCAGCTGGTATACCTACACCCGTGTCTTTTACGGATATGTGAATGTAGTCATCGTCTCTGGTCAGCATAATCTTTATATTTCCACCTGGTTCGGTACATTTTATGCAGTTAGACAAAAGATTTAGAAGAACTCGCTCAAATTCGATTCTGTCTACGCACGCCAACATTTCTTCCTCTTCTGTATCAAACACTATGCTTAACCCCTTTTTGGACGTATATGGTTCTGTATCCATAAATAAATCTTCTACCACTTCTACTATATTGTATTTTGCAAGTCTCAGATGATAATTACCCGAGACCATTTTGGTTAAGTCTATTATGTTGTTTATAAGCCTTTGAAGCCTGTAAGAACTCTTTTTAACCAATTCTACGTGTAGATTTATATTATCCCTGTAGTCTTCGATCTTTCCATTTTTATAGTATGCCTCAACCAATTGGTTTGAGCTTGAGATTACATTTAGCGGAGTTTTGAGTTCATGTGACATATTTGCAAAGAACTCCGTTTTTATTTTATCTGCTCTAAACCTGTCTAGCAACTCGGTCTCAGCCAGTTTAAATTCCTTTTTGTATTCTAAATCTTTTACTATCATAAATACGACGAGTCTGTTGTCCTGAGTAAATGTGACTATACTCACAGCTACGTCCTTATGCTTTCCGTCTGTACAGATAATTTCCTGTGGTATCATACTCACATTTGTCTTGGTCTGTAGAGAGTCTTCTAGGTAGTCCTTTATTCCCCTATTTATCTGTGATGCCGCAAAGTAATCTATTATACTATGTCCTCTGACAGTTTTATATGAATCCATACCGAGCATTCTAACCATTGATTTATTTATATAGTTTACTCTGAAATCCTTGCCTAGAAGGCAGATTCCATCTGGAAGAGCATCTATAAATTTAGAATATGAAGTCTGTGAGTCCTGCAATCTTATCTTGTCTAGCTTACGGTCTGTGACATCCCTAACCATTATTATATATGTATCTTTTCCGTCTTTTTCATAAATTGAGTAATCCAATTCAACGTAGATTATATCTCTTCCAATCCTGTACATTCTCTCAAACTGACCTTTTTTACAACTTTCTAGAAAATCGAATTCACAGGTTTCGGTCTTAAACATCTTCTTACATTCTTTATTTACATAGATTATCTCTTCGTCTTGTATTACCACTATTCCGTCGCCAACGCTGTCCAAGAAATTCTCGTATCTCTCATTTGCCTCGTGTATTTTTCTTTCCGATATCTTTTTCTTGGTCTTATCCTTAAACACGCATAACACACCTGATATCTTATTTTTCTTTTTAAGCGGAGTTAGTTTTGTCTCAAATATCTTACCATCTTGCGTGTAGACGTACATCTTTGATTCTTCGTGATCGTCAAACACCTTGCTCACTTTTTCAACTAAGTAGTCGTAGTTATTTACGTATTGTTCTAGTTTCAAATTTTTATCCCTAAATACCTTGTTGAAGGTCGTGTTTGCAAATGTTATATCTGTTTTTGTGGTGAAGACGATTATCCCGCTAGATGAAATATCTAATGTAGACTGAAGCCTTTCCTCCTGTGCTGTAAGTTCTTTTTTTAGCTTTTCAATGGTATTAGTCTCCATTATCAACATCTTGTTTTTTTCTCGTAGATCCTTTGTCTTTTTCTGCAGAGTAGCCTCGTTCACGTGTATTCTACTCTTAGTCTCCCTAATTGTGATATGATTTATATAACGGTAGCTATATAGTAACGACACAGCGCATATAATTTCTTCGTAAAGATTTTCAATACGCACGTTATTGAACACAAGATGTACCACCTCTGGAAACTCAGCCAGAAATGCTATTGCTAAAAATCTCTTGTAGAAAAGTTTTTCCTCTCCATCTAAGACATCTCGGTATTTTCTGATTCTGAAAAACATAGCTACCAAAAGTACATTTGTTATGGTCGCCGCTGTAATTTTATTTATCACATAGTCATACTCGTGACTTGAAACAAAAAATTCTTCTGCAATAAGTAAGAAGATAACTATCGTTATAATTGATAAGAAAAATTCGACTATAGACTTATTCGGACCTTCTTTTGATGTAGTTAATTTTAACCCGAAGAATGTCGTTATAATAGGACAAAAATACATCCTCACCATGAATAACATATTTCTCGCATCTAAATTTTCGGTGTATCCGTATACAGTATAACCCTTGTATTTATACAAGAATATACACTCCAAGATTCCAATTGCTAGTGAAGTTACCCCGTAGTACACCTCTATCTTACCCGGTTTGTACTTTCTATTATTTATTGAAAATATACCCACGGCCAATAAAAATATCGCCCACATAGTATGTATCATCAACTTTAACTGATGAAAATTAATAAATGACATTACGATTCCGATTGCTACTATAAATCCTACGTTTAGTATTTCAGTCTGCTTACATCTGTTTACTACCTTGTTCTTTACTGACAACATCTCCAAATTCTTCACACCCCGATTTTTATTCAATGCTGGCTCAACGGTCTTAGATTAAATGGCTATTGCTTGTAATAATTATTACGTGGTGGATTTCAACAACCACGTAATAACCATCACTGAAATGAGATTTATGCCCGCCAACTGTACAGGTGGTGTACATTTATCTAAATTTATTATTGCGTAATCAATAACCGTCGAGCAGAGTTATCATATAAGTTTACTAGATTCGACGGTTAAATTCCTTCATAAATGTTGATTTTTTTTGCTTTTTTACAAGTTTTTAATATATTTTTTCCTGTTTCTCTAGATTAATTTCAATTATCGCCAAACCTCGCTAAATCTCTCTCTGTTTCTACATTTTTAATGATTATTGTATAGTTGGGTATTTTCACCTCTCTACATCAATATCCTCTTGTTTTCAACTCTCTTTGTAATCCTATTTCTATCGAAGTTTTCTAAAATTATCATGCAGTTTTTTCTGCTTGAGTCGATTAAGTCCCTGTATTCTCCTAATGTTATCTCTCCGTGCTCCTCGATGTAGTCTATGAGTCTCTTCTTTGCGTCCTCGTAGATCGACTTATCCATGATGTATGAATCGTCTAGTTTTTCTACCTTTTCACCGATCATCGACTCTAATACCTCTTCGTAGTTTTTATTTCCATCTAATACCTCTTCTATTGTCAGTATAGATGTGAATCCACAAGACTTAAGTCTCTTTTCTATTTTACCTTCAATCTCGTTTTGTGCCTCGTTTAATTTGACTTCAAATCCTAAAACACTCACGTAGTTTCCAGATATTTTTATTACCCCGTCTTTGAGAAGTAGGTCTAAAAGCAGGTCCATTTCCTTGGTTTTAAATCCTAGGGCTAGTTTTGACCTTACCTCTTCTTTTAGCATTCCTTTTCTCAGCCTGTGCTTCTTGTGATACTCTTCTAGAGTCATCTCTATCTTATCTCTCAACTTATAATACTTGCTGGAGTGCAGATACATAGAATTTATCCTTATAACATTACCCGCCTCTTCAAGTACTTCAATAGCCTTTACTACCTCTGCCTCGTGCGCTCCTGTGTAGCTCATGATTTCCTTTAATAATGAGTATCCAGCCTGACTTGCCCTTAAGAATTCTTCTATTATATCCTTAAGTTCTCCCTTTTCTTTTACCTTTAGGACTTCTATTACACCCTCGTCAAATCTCTTGTGTTTCTTAGGTGATGCATCTATTATGACGCCTCCACCTATAGTCTCCATTGGAGAATAAGACCTTAGAACAAATTTATCACCTTTTTTGCATACTATGCTTTCTTCTAACCTAAATTGGACAAATGCCTCTTCACCAGGTCCTATTTTTTCTATGTTCAAGGGTACTGCCCTACATAAAATTTCTCTAGCACCGTGGTAGAGCCTAAGCCTCTCCCAATGCTTGATATCCCAGTTTGAATGTTTTGTGACAGAGGCTTTGACATCCAACATCATAGATTCCTCAAGCGAGTTCACTGACGCTAGTACATCGCCTCTTTTTATTTCCTCTACCTTAACATTCGATATATTAATAGCCGTTCTCTGACCTGCATAGGCTGTTTTGACATCGCTACCGTGTACCTGAATACTTCTTATCTTAGCCTTTATTCCCGATGGGTAGATAATTAGTTCATCGTCTATGGCTATCTTACCCTCAAACAATGTTCCTGTTACTATTGTTCCAAATCCCTTAACTGAGAACACCCTGTCTATATTTAATCTAGCAGGCGAATTTAGATTCTTCTCTTCTACATCCTCGCTTAATTTATCTATTTTTTGTATTAGCTCATCGATCCCCCTTCTCGAAATTGAATCGACCTCTACTATTTCTGCATCCTTTAGGAAGGTATCCCTTATCTGCTCCGTAACATCTTCCCTTACCATTTCCAGAAGTTCTGGATCTACTGTATCAGACTTCGTAAGTACTACAATCCCCTTTTTCACATTTAGATAGGTTAAAATATCTAGATGCTCCACAGTCTGAGGCATGACTCCCTCGTCTGCAGCTACTACCAGTAGAACCATGTCGAGTCCAGATGCCCCCGCCAACATATTCTTTATGAATTTCTCATGACCTGGGACATCGACTATTCCAACCCTTTTTTGACTTGGAAGGTCAAAATAGGTAAATCCTAGATTTATAGATATACCCCTCTTCTTCTCCTCGTCCAATGTATCTGTCTCCCTACCTGTTAGAGCTCTTATCAAGGTAGTCTTCCCGTGGTCTATATGGCCAGCTGTTCCTACTATTATATTATGTGTGCTATCATTCATTATTATATTCCTCCATTTCAATGACGGCGGTGTACTCTTGATTCAAGCCGCCTAGCAGAGATAAGGTATTCTGTTTAAACTGTTTGCCCCATATCTATTTTTTCAAATCAAGTTATTGCTATTGTGATAAGATGCTGCTGTTTCAAATAGTATTTTAGCTAGTTTAACGCAGTCTTAATCTCTTCTACTATTACATCTATCTCGTCGTCAAATATAGTCCTTAAATCCAAGACGTACTTATCGTCGTATACTCTAGCTATTATATGAGAGTCTGAAAGTCTAAGCCTTTTTTCAAGTTCTGCGACGTTTATCGTCCTTGGCTTGATTGCTACAACTCTAGACTTCATAGTCTCAAGTGGCATCGAGCCACCACCTACTTGTGATAGACCGTCTTGTGCAGATACTTCTAGATCTAAGTTTAATTTTTTTATCTTATCTATTAGAATTTCTGCCCTCTCTGATAATATTTCATATGGATATAAAAGCATTTTCAATGTCGGTATGTTTTCCACTGCCTTTTCTTCGTCCAAGTACATTCTAAATGTCGCCTCTAGAGCGCAGATAGTTATTTTATCAACCCTCAATGCCCTTGTGAGTTGATTTTTCTTCATTTTTTCTATATATTCTTTTTTGCCTACTATAATACCCGCCTGAGGTCCTCCAAGCATTTTATCTCCACTGAATGTTACTACATCTGCTCCCTTAGATAATGAATCCATAACAGTCGGCTCGTATGTCAGACCGTATTTTGATAAATCTATAAATACCCCGCTCCCCAAATCCTCTATGACTGGTAGTCCGTATTTTCTTCCAAGCTCCGTGAGATTGTCCATTTCAACGCTTTCTGTGAACCCCAAAACCCTGTAGTTGCTCGTATGTACTTTCATCAACACCTTAGTACTCTCTGTTATAGCGTCTTCGTAATCGCTTAGATGAGTCTTGTTTGTAGCCCCTACCTCTACTAAGTCAGTCCCGCTCAAACTCATTATGCTCGGTATCCTAAACGCTCCTCCTACTTCCACTAACTCTCCTCTGGACACTATAGCCTCTCCGCCCTTTGCCATAGTACTTAGCACTAATAAAACTGCAGCTGCATTGTTATTTACTACCAATACGTCTTCAGCTCCTGTAAGCCTTTTTATCGTGTCTGTGAGATGGACGTACCTAGAACCCCTCTCACCTTTATCTAAATCGTACTCCAGATTTGAATATCTAGATGCAGTGCTCCACAGTTCATCTTTTATAGACTCACTTATAAGAGATCTTCCTAGGTTTGTATGTAGGATTGTCCCTGTGGCGTTTATCACCTTTTTTATAGATAGCGAGTACTTGTCTTTTAATTTTGATATCGTTGTCCCAACTATATCTTCAAATTTCAATGTAAATGATTCTAGTTCGGCGTCTTTTAATTTTACGATTTTATTTCTATTCTCTTCTATCGTTTCTCTAATTGATTCTATAACTAGGGTCCTTGGATAAGAATCCAAGATTTCCGATATATTTTTATCGCTTATAACCTCGTCTACTGACGGCAACATAGCGAAATAATTTCTTTTATCCATGAATTTTCCTCTTTCTATGTTTTCTAGTTTTTGGTTCTTTGGTTCTTTGGTTCTTTGGTTCTTCGGGTTCTTCGGGTTCTTCGGTTCTTCGGGTTCTTTACTTCTCTGGTCTCTTTTGCTCTTTGGTTCTTTAGCCCTTTGCGTATATATATTTTGGGATTGTAACTTGAGAATATGTCCCCAATCCTCTACAGATGGGGACATATTCTATGGTTAAATTATTCTAATGTATTTTTCGCCCTTCTCAACTACTCTTCCGACGATTTTTGCCTCCATGGATCCATTTTTTTTCATATCATCTGCCATCATTTCAGCTAAATCTGCCCTCACTGATACGAGTAAGCCTCCAGAGCTCTGTGGATCGTGAAATACATCTGTCAGCGACTGAGATACTCCACCTACTACTTCGATGTCTTTTTCAGCAAAGTACATATTCCTGTACATACCTTCTGGAATTATCCCCATCTCTGCCATCTCTACCGCTCCGTCTAATATTGGTACATTCTTTGAATCGATCTCTATTGTTACTTCCGATCCCTTTGCCATCTCCAATGCGTGTCCTACAAATCCAAATCCAGTTATATCAGTAGCTGAATTTACTTCGAAGTTTTTAAAACTCATTGCTGCGTATTTGTTTAGGTGAATCAAGGTCTCTATTACCTTGTTTGATCTATCTTCATCAACTAAATCTTCCTTCATAGCTGTCGTGAGAATTCCAACTCCAATAGGTTTTGTAAGGATCAACTTATCACCTACCTTGGCTCCAGTATTCGCAAGGATTTTATCTGGGTGAACTATACCGGATACTGATAGTCCGTATTTGGGTACATCATCGTCGACCGTATGACCTCCTACTAGAAGGGCACCACTTTCTTTTACCTTATCCATTCCACCCTTCATTATCTCCGCTAACACGCTCATGTCGTGGCAAGCTGGGAAGCAAACTATATTCATAGCCACTGTAGGTTCACCTCCCATAGCGTATACGTCTGATAGCGAGTTACACGCTGCTACCTGACCAAAGGTATACGGATCGTCGACCATAGGCGTGAAGAAGTCTAAGGTCTGAATCAAAGCCGTTTCGTCGTTTATTTTATAGACGGCTGCATCGTCGGAAGTTTCTAGCCCCACTAGTAGGTTGTTTAATTTGTCGCCCTCATTCTTTGGAAGTTGAGAAAGCACCCCTGCCAGAACTTCTGGCCCTATTTTTGCGGCTCAGCCACCTGCTTTTGTCATCTGTGTCAATTTCTTAAATTCTTTTGCCATGACAAACCTCCTCTTACATTTGACGTGTTTTTATTAACTTATTACCTATTTTATCACATTAATATAGAAATATAGTTATTTTATGCAGATTAAATCCTTTAATGCGTCGAATTTTTTATCGCCTATACCGCTTACGTTTTTGATATCTTCTATATTGTTGAACTTGCCGTTTTTCTCTCTATATTGTATTATTTTTTCAGCTGTAGACTCTCCGACTCCGGGCAAGGTGTCCAGTTCCTTTGCATCTGCCGTGTTGATATTGACTTTGCCAGACTGGTTAGAGCTTGTGCCATTGCTGTTCCCAGCATTTGCATTGCCACTAGAGTTATTTGAAGCGCTGCTTTCGTCACTTGGGATATCCGCCTCGTCCACTAGCACCGGCTCCCCCTTCTTTGGAATTACGTAATGCTTTCCATCTTCAAGCTTTTTCGCCATATTAACTCCATCTAGATTTGCCTCAGCTGTAGTCCCTCCCAAGGCTGCTACGGCGTCGAATAGCCTTTTGTTTGAATCAACGGTCACTATCCCTGGTTTTTCAACTGCTCCGCTCACGTAAATTGTAATCGTTCCCGAATTTTTCTCCCCTGCTTCCTCAGATTTTTTTTCTAAACTCATACCATCTTTTTTGTCTTCTTTAGAGCTCAAATCCCCTCCATCCTCTTTGATTTTACCGCTTCTACCGTCATTTACCTTAGATTTTTCTCCCGCGACGTACAGTCCGTTGTTAAATGATAACATTTTTGCACCAAATACAATTACTACTGTAAGAATCGACATCGAAATAAGTAATATTTTGTGTTTTTTTTTCATAATATCCCTCCCTTATTTCAATTATTGACAAATTTATGATATACTAAAATAGTTAATTATTATTTAGGAGGGTTTTATGAACAAGAAAATATTGCCAATACTTTTATCCTGCTTCTTAACGGCGACCGCGCTGTTCAATACACATAATATATACGCTGAAGGCGAAAACGGAGTTGTGCCAATTAAGCAACCGATTGCGACAAGCGACGGACAACCCCAGATAGAAGCTAGATTTGCATTTGTGATTGACTACAAGACAGGAAGAACTTTATTTGAAAAGAACGCAGACCAGAAACTCTACCCTGCATCTACCACTAAGATGTGGACTGCTTACAACGTACTTCAAAACGTAAAGGATCTAAACAAAGTAGTAGAAATAAAAGACCTACCACCTATAGACGGTTCGAGTATGTACCTTGAAAACGGTGAATCATTTACAGTTAAACAACTGCTTCAGGCTCTTTTGATACATTCATCAAATGATGCTGCTTTTGTGCTAGGTAGGTATGTCGGCGGCGGAGATATAAATAAATTCATAGATATTATGAACAATGAAGCAAAGGCTGTAGGAGCTACTGCTACTCATTTCAACAACCCTCATGGGCTTCCAGATGAAAACCACTATACAACAGCACACGATATGGGTCTTATGGCTAGACAGGCTATGACAAACGATGTATTTAGGGAAATAGTCAAGACTCCAAATATAAAATTCGATGCAGATGCCGTATATCCATATGAGAGGTATTTTAAAAATACAAACCCATTACTGACTTCAGACAAAACTTTTAACTATAGAGGAGCTGTAACTCCTATAAAATACGATATAGTCGACGGTATAAAGACAGGATTTACCGACTTAGCTGGTAAATGTCTTCTCACAAGCGCTAGTAAGGACGATAGAAGGGTAATCGCAGCTGTATTCTCATCTACAAACGACGGAGTTGCTATGGATTCAAGAACTCTACTCGACTATGGTTTCGACAATTACAAGAACGAAGCTGTCATGAAGAGCGACGACTACGTGAAGAGTAAAAATATAAGTTTTACCAAACAGAAGACATTGCAGTACAAGCCTGAAAGCGACTACAACGTACTGCTTAAAAACGGAGAACAACCAAAGAAATACACTGTCTCTACCAAGCTATCATCTTTAAACCTTCCAGTAAAAAAGGGCGATGTAGTAGGTAAGGCTGTGATAAAGACTGAGAACGAGCCTAATACTGAGATTAAATTGGTCGCTATGAGCGATATAAGTTATATTGTCAATGTCTCTACATATGAGATTAAGTACGTAGCTGTTGCCGCTGGCTGTGCCATCGTGCTGATCGGAGCAATTGTTATAATTGTTAAACGTAGAAGGAGAAGGGCTTAATCGATTCAAGGGGTCGTGTACAATCACTTCCTCGCTGCTGGTTTGGAACTTTTCCAGACAACGCTGCGGACTGATTGTACACGACCCCTTGTTTTTGTGCTTATTATTTATTTCATTACTATTTATTTCGTTAATGTATATTTACAACTGCCAAATTGAAATAATAGATTCGGAACTTTTTTTATATTATTTTGTTAAATTTACTATTTCCTGATACGCCTTTTCATTTCCGTTTCCACCGATTTTCGTTATTGTCTTAAATACCTTTGATTTCACCAGTTCTCTTTGTCCTGTGCTGAGTGTGTTTCCAACTATCATAAGCGGCGCCTCGTTTTTGCTTGCCAATACCCCTACTGAAAGTGAATCTATTAAATCTACTGTCTTCACAGATCCGTTTTTACAGATGTAGATATTGTTTAAGTTTTTGTCTGTGTAGAATTTTTCTATTACCTTCCTGTTTGTTTCATTTCTATTTTCGCCGTAGATTCTCTCTATAGCTGGAAGATTTGCAGATTCTTTTGAGAATAGTTTCTCTCCTCCGATTGCGTAAACTTTTTTTATGTTTCTATCACTCAAAAATGCCTTTATATCCTTCATATCGTCATTTGCATTTGTCAGTATTACCGGCATTTTATTCGATGCGGATACCGCTCCTGCACTTACTGCATCGGCTAGTCCACGGTCTCCATTTACGATTACCACCTGGGATAAGTTTGTCGTAGATGATATTTTTCCGGCTATTTTAAGTGAGGTATCGTACCTATCTGATCCATTTATCCTCTCTGTTTCATAACCCTTAGATTTTAAATCTTTTTCGACAACCGTGCTTATCGAGTTTTCTCCACCTATTAGGTATACCTTCTTTGCACCCAATCTCTGTACTTCTTTTATGGTTCTCGCATTCACTGTGTTTTTGTCAGTGAGTAGAACCGGTGCATTTACTGACTTTGCAAACGGAGCAACTGAGAGTGCGTCTGCTAGTGATGAGCTGTTTGCTATTACTACATTTTCTGCTTTTTCAAATGCTTTTTGACTTATCTTTACGCTCGTTTCGTATCTATCTGAACCCGATAATTCTTCTGTTTTAACTGTGTCCTTAGGTTGTTCAGTCTCGCCAGTCGAGCCGCCGCCACCTTGCCCGCCTCCACTTGATTGTTCTTTTACTTTGATATCTATTTCTTTGTCGTAAGATGCTATATTTCCTTTAAGGTCTTTAACCTGTATCTGTCCACTCGCTACGGTTGTACTCGACTTGTACTCCTTGCTGTTTATGTCAATCCACGTTTTTCCACCGTCAAAACTAACTTTAGGCGGTATTTTCGTATCGTCTTTAGCCTCTACTGTAAGGGTTACAGTACTTGCTGTATTCGGTTCTTCTGGAGTTGATTTCACCGATTCTATGACTGGAGCCTTTAGGTCTAGCACTGGGTATCCATCGTTTATATTTATTGATTTTGGTACATCTACAAATGAATCTTTTATGCTTTCCGATGCTTTCTTTAGTTCATCGGATGAAAGTCCTTTTATTCCGTCGAATGTCGTCTTTTCACCTACTGGTGTATTTCCATTTTCTAGATAGTATACATTTTCAAATTTATTTCTAGATACAGCAGTTCCAGCAATGGCTCCTACATTTTTACCGCCACTTATATTCGATGCCGAGTAAGAATCTCTTACCACAGCTAAATTTCCTGCCTCTACGTCTGAATTTCCGTAAATGCCTCCAACCCTACTCGCCTTGCTCGTATCTGCTATTATATTTCCTCTGTTGTAAGATCCTATAACTTGTCCTTTTCCTAGATAACCTAAGATTCCCCCTATAGAATTTATATCTTTCGGAAGAGGACCCGACCCAAATATAGGGTCTTCTTGTGCTATATTTGTAATCTTTGACAGATCTATATTTCCGAGGTTTACGATGTTCTTTAGAACAGCGTCGTTTGAGTTCATATACCCTACAACCCCTCCAATTGTGCTTATCACCTTGTAGTCATTCTCTGGTATTGTTATATCTACCTTTGAAACCACGTCCTCTAGACTGCCGATTCCGCTCAATGTACCTACTGTACTTCCACTTCTCTGTAAGTATTTCGAAGATTTATCAACTGCCATCTCACCTTCGACTGTCAAATTTTTTATCTTTCCTCCAGTAGCATCTCCAACCGCTCCAAACAGCGCTAGGTTGCTGTCTTTGTACACTCCTGAATCTTTTTTTGCTATTAATTTTAGACCGGTTATCTTCTTGCCGTTTCCGTCAAATGTACCGTTGTATATTTTTGAATTCATTCCGAAACCGCCTATAGGAGTCCATTCATGTCCTCCTAGATCTATATCGCTCACTAATTTTGCATCCTTATGCTCTATTGTCCCATCTGTAACCTTGTCTGCAAACCACTTGAATTCAGATTCCTTACTTATCTGGTATTGTTCACCAACAAGCCTTGGTTCTGATACGCGAATGCCATCCCAAACATATTTTTTGACTTCAAAATCTATATCAGGCATTTTTGAAAAATCTCCAGCTATTACCTTAGCCATTCCACTTCCCTTATATCCATCGTCGCCTATCTCCCTGTGCTTGCCTAAATCGTTAAACGTGAATGCCGATTCTGTTATCTTACCTTCTTTAAGAGAATATCTGCCTGGTTCATCTGGAGCAGTTACCGTTATATCGTGGTTATTTATAAAGTCATACTGTTTGCCCTTACTGCTCACCTCCGACCCGTTGTATTTGTAATTCAGCTTTACTCCGGTGAAATGAGGATTGTAAGTTCCTGCAAATTTAGGCATTGGTATGAATAGACCCTTGTACGAAAATTTGACTTGATCACCTGGGTTGATTTCATTACTTCCTGCAGATGTTAGATTTTCAACAATTAGCTCAACCTCACCACCCTTTACTACGCTGTAATCTGTTCCTGTTTTATCTACGACCTTTATTATATTAGATCCATCGCCTATTTCAACTGGGTATTTATCTCCTGTTTTTTCAATGTTCTTCCACTGTGAAACCTGTCCATTTTTTACTGTTGCAACTGAAACCTCTGTAGCATCTTTCGGTTTCATGTCCAAAATTCCATGACCTTCGCCCTTTTTGAAATACACGGTGTCAAATTCCGAATCCCAACTGATGTCCCCACCTGGTCCAGAGTTTGTTGGACCCTGTATATCAAAATCTACCTCACCTGTATCTCCAACTGTTACGACGAATACCCCAGTCCTATTTGCATAGGACGCACCGTAAAATTCTTCAGCTTTTTTGTTGTATACCTTAACTGCATCGTATTTTACTTCGACTATTGCACTGCCTTTCTTCAATCCTTCTACGTCAAACCAATTTGGTCTTCCTTCTACTTGATCCACCTTGATGATATCAGATCCTTCTACCACGTTTACGTGAAAGTCCGGATAAATTATCTGGTTGTTTACATCGCTGTCAATTATCTCCCACGCCGCGCGGTATGTACGAAGCCTGTATTTATCTCCCACTTTAGCTAACTTTAGATGGTTCTTATCGTTGATGTTTAGAAGCATGCTGTTCTCAAGTCTAGATTGTGTAATGCTACCAGTATTGTTTTCTGTGCTCTCTGGAGTTTTGTCTCCACTAAAATCCACCACTATATTCTCGCTTTTTTGAATATAGCCCGTATGAGTTAGCTCGCCTTGCTTTGAAACCCTCCAGTAAGTGGCGTTTTTATCCAACTCCACAGGACTTCCATCTGACGTCTTTTCTCCAGTGCGCACTGTGTTATGATCTAGATTTTGTTTGTAAAACTCTACTCTCGCCCCTGCTGGTGCTGTTATAGTAGCTTCTCCTTCTGCGAAAGCTGATATCACAGAGATATTTGCGGCCAGTAAGATTGCGACTAAGAAGCTTAGGCATTTCTTGAAGTTTTTAATCATTTTTTCCTCCTAATTTTTTATTTTTTTGCATATAAAAAAGCCTAACCGAAGAGTTAGACTTTATTATCCTATTTATACTAAGTTAAATGCAAAATTATGACACAATCAATTAGCATAATAAATTTCTTCTCCTCGAAAAAATTTATCATACACTAGGCAGGTATCCTGACTTAGCATCTTCCTACTATTCACCTTCCCATAAAAAAATTACAGTGGTATTATGAATTTCGTCCGCATTACAGTAGCGAGGGCTGTAGAGGATTCTAACCTCTTTCCCTATTAATCTCATGTGAGAACCTAGCATACAAACAATCTATTCAATTTTTAATTAGTCCCAAACACGGACTATATATTTCTCTGCTTAATTTATACCCAACAACTTAAGATTTAATCATTGAAATCATCCCTAACTGCAATAATACTTCGGTTCACAATAATTGTCAACTTTTTTTAGTCTTTTATTATACTTTTCTCACATTGATATGTCGCCACGAAATAAAGTCCGTATATCAATACGATAAATCCAGCAGTGCAGATCACAGGTATCATCAACTCCTTCACTTCGACGAACGCAGATACTACCTTTAGTCCAAAGTTTATACCTACGATAGAGTGTATGAAGGCTACAAACATCGGTAATGAAAAGAATATAGCCGTCTGAGCGAATACAGATTTATTGATCAATTTTTCATCAGCACCTATTTTTCTAAGCACTGTGTATTTTTGCTTGCTGTCTATGCTCTCAGACAGTTCTTTGAGCGATAAAATCGTCGCACTTGAAATCAAGAATACCAATCCGATGTAAATTGATATAAATATTGCCATAGATCCTAGTCCAGTTGAAGAACTGTAGATATCTATCTTAGACTCTTTTGAAACTCCCATTTTTTTGCTTTCAATGAATTTGTTTATATATTTCTCTGTACTCTGTTTTCCTTCCTTTCCCTCTTTGCTGTAATTTGCTGCAAATATTTCAGCGAACCTCATATCATCGCTTAACTTTACATCGTCTGGAAGAAGTACTATTCCTATGTTCAAGGCACTTCCCCTCATCATTACAAACCCGTCTTTTGTGGTATCGTATTTTGACTTGTACTTATGTCCGAGTACTTCTATTTCCGGTTTTTCTGACATTACCTTATCTCTTAGTTCTTTTAGTCTATAGAAGTCACAAATTACGATGTACTCATCTTTTTTCAATGTGTATTCCTCATTGCCGTACTGTCTAGCTATCTTGTTGTAATCGGATACCTTCATACAGGTTTCTTTTTCTTGACTGAAAAAGTTTCCGTTTTTCGCCATTTCCTCGAATATATCTCCAAAGAGCACATCTCTTCCTAGATCTGTCTGATAATAGAACACATCCTCTACATCCTTCAATTTGGAAAAATCAAATTCTTTTTTTTCTAGCATTTCTTTTATAGACGCTCTATTTCCTAACGTTCCAGTTCCATTGCTTTCGTCTATAATTAAATTTAAATCAACCGGTGAATTTTTATCTAGATTATCTCTCAATGAATTACTCATGCCTATAGAAACCGACAACGCCGATATCGTAGTGAAAACCATGAGGCAAACCACTGTCATTGCTATGACTGTAGTATTTATTCTAGAACTTATCTGTCTCAATGTAAATATATTTAGATCTCTAAAGTAAACTCTCTTGTTTTTTTGTACCAGAAGAATTACAAATCCAGATAGCGACCAGAAAAGTAGAAGAGTTCCCAAAGCACCATAGGCTATTTGTTTAAACATAAATGATCCAGATAGAGGGTCTCCAGACATTGGATCTAGACTCAACATATTGTAATATGCAAATCCTATAAGTAGAATCGATATTAAAAATACTATAGACTGTACAATTGGATTTTTGAGCTTTACGTTCTCTCCCCTCTTAACCGCTGTGAGCAAGTCTAGAAGCTTATATCTGGTAATAGTTATTGAATTCATGGCGAATACAACCATGTACATAATTCCAAAGCAAATACAGGTCTTTAAAACTGTAGATATTGAAAATATAAACTTATACTTGCTCATATCAGCTTCAAACATGCTTGCCACCACGATAGACATTAGCTGTGATCCGAACACTCCAACCACTATCCCCGTAACGAGAGATATCAATCCTATTAGGATAGTTTCACTTATAAGCATTCCTATTACCTGAGATTTTCCCATGCCAAGCGACATGTATATACCGAACTCCCTCTTTCTTCTTTTGATAAGGAAGCCATTGGCGTACACTATCAGAAATCCAAGTATAATCGCTACTGCCACCGATATTCCAGCTATCATATTTACCAGCAACTGAACTATATCCGCCTTACTTCCACTTATCCCGAGCATAGCCTGTTGTGCGCCAAGTGAGTTGAACATATAAAATATCGAAACACCTAGAACCAGGGTCAAAAAGTAAATAGTGTAATCCTTAAAACTTTTTCTTATGTTTTTAACAGATAGACTAAAGTACATCGTTGATTTCACCTCCTAGCAAAGAGATGACGTCCATTATTCTATTGAAGAACTCTTTTCTCGTGTTATCTCCCTTGTGAATTTCATTGAATACCTTCCCGTCTTTTATGAATAATATTCTCTCGCAGTAACTTGCCGTAAACGAATCATGTGTTACCATGAGTATTGTAGCTCCAAGATCTTTGTTTAATCCCTCAAAACTCTCTAGCAGCTGTCTTGCAGATTTTGAATCGAGCGCACCAGTAGGCTCATCTGCCAGTACGAGCTGTGGTCTTGTAACAGTTGCCCTAGCCGCTGTAACCCTCTGCTTCTGTCCTCCAGATATTTGGTACGGATATTTATTCAGCACGTCTGATATTCCAAGTTTCTTAGATATCGAATGTATTTTTTCGTCTATGCTATCCGGCTTTTCTCCTTGGATACTTAGGGCCAAGGCTATATTTTCATAAGATGTAAGTGTATCTAGGAGATTGAAATCTTGAAATATAAATCCAAGTTCTTCTCTTCTAAATTTATTTAATTTATTTCCCTTTAATTTCGTTATATCGTGACCGTCTATTATAATCTTTCCAGATGTAACTCTATCTATAGTTGATATACTGTTTAACAGCGTCGTCTTTCCACTTCCACTCGGACCCATGATTCCGACGAATTCTCCCTTATCCACGCTAAAACTTATATTGTCAATTGCCTTTGTCAGACTTGATTTTGATCCATAGTATTTTTCTATATTTTCCACTTCTAATACTTTACTCATAATTTAACCCACTTTCTATTTTTATTTATCTTATGAGTACATTATAGTTTCTTTTAATCCGAGCATCCATTGATTTACCTTACAGCTACCTTACAATTTTGAAAGGTAGCTGTAGAGGTGTGGACATTTATCTCAAGTTAAATTCTCTGTATATAACTGCTCTTTGGAAACACTAGCGATACCGTAGTCGACTCTCCATCTACGCTTTCAATAGATATTCCAAGCCCTATCTTATCACATAGCTTCTTGCATAGATAAAGTCCTATTCCGGTAGATTTTTTACCGTTTAGCCTCCCGTTGGTGCCTGTGAATCCCTTGTCAAATACCTTGCTTATCTCGCTTTTTGATATACCTATTCCATTGTCTTTTATTGTTAAAACTATATTATCCTTCTCTTCTACAGCATCGAATATTATTTTTCTAAATCTGCTCTCTTGAGCGCTAGAACTACCGTTTTCATCGATATTTTTACCTCCATTTACATCACTACTCAAGGCTAGCTTATTACTTGAAGATTTTTTTGTATACATAATCTCAGATGAATATTTTATGCTGTTTATTATTATTTGATTCAATATGAAAACAGACCATTTCTTGTCCGTGTAGACCGTCTTGTCAAGCCTCTTGTCTTCGATCGCTATTTGGAATTTTTCTGACAAAAGTGCCCTCTTGTTCTTTTTTATAGAGTCGAATACGATTTCTTTTAGGCTTATTCCCTTGATATAGTAGTCCTTTTCAACCGTATTGCTCCTCGCGTAAAACAGAGCTTGTTCAGTATAGTTTTCTATCTTTTCTATCTCGTCATTTATCCTGAGTGTGACGTCGTTTTTGTTGTTTTCAACTATCATCTTGCTCACCGATATAGGCAATTTTATTTCGTGTATCCAAAGTTCAATGTATTCTTTGTACTCTTCTTGAAGATATTTGTACTCGGCGATGTGCCCATGCATCGACCTTCCAGTTTCCTCTAGGATTTCTTTTAAAATCCTGCCCTCAGTGAAACCTGCATCGCTTATTATCTCGGACAACAGATGTTTTTTGTCGAGTTCCTCAATTGTGGAGAACAGCTGATCGTAAAAACTTTTCTTCAACGAATACTCGATTGTCACACCAAGTAAATACGCCAAAATATAAACTATGGGTATGGCTAGTTCGATATAGACCGGAGCCCTATACATTAGAAGTAGTATTTCTACAACTGGTATAGATAAAATCATCAAGATTATCGTCGCGGTCTTGTCTTTTAAAAAATCACTGTATTTCATAAGTATCGCCGCCTTTTATTTTTACGAATATGTTTAAACAATTACTACTAGTTATGGAGCTTGTTTAACAAATTAAACTATTCACCTATCTAGCTAATTTAAACATATTTTTGTATATTTTAAATCTATTTCAAGATATATCCCTGCCCCCTCTTGGTCTCTATAACATCGTATATATCCAACTCCGCCAACTTATTTTTCAGCCTAGTTATGTTTACAGTTAGAGTATTGTCGTCTATAAATCTCTCACTGTCCCAGAGGTAGTCCATTATATCATTTCGAGATACGATTTTTCCCTTATTTTTAGTCAAGAAACTTAATATTCTTATCTCGTTTTTCGTCAGTTCTATTATTTTACCATCTCGCTCAACACTGCTCTTCGATGTATCTATCTGAAAATATTCGCAGTCTATAAAACTCTGATCCTGTTCGTTTTTCTTACTTCTCTTTAAAATTGCAGAAATTTTCGCTAGCAGGATATGTATGTTAAACGGCTTTGTGACATAATCGTCAGCTCCGAAATTCATGCTTATAAGCTCATCTATCTCGCTATCTCTACTAGTGACCATGATTGTTGGAATATCCGATGTTTTTCTAATTTCTCTCAAAACTTGCTGTCCATCCATGACTGGAAGGTTGATATCTAGCAAGAGTAGATCGCAGTTTGCTTTTAACACGTCACCAACCGCATCGTCAAATTTTTCAATAGCTCTAGCGTCGTATCCGTTTTGATTTAGAAATATTTTAAGCTCTTCTCTTAAATTTTCGTCGTCTTCTACAATGTATATCTTGTCCATATTATCATCCTCCTTTCATATAATTATATCACATAAGTTTTTCCCAAGTTATACTAAACCGAAAAACTCTTATATCCTTGAACATCCATTAATTTAGCGTATAAAAAAAGACGATTGAACAAGTTAAGAGACAGCTGTCAATCGTTTTTACAATTTATTTACGGTTTCACTATCAATTTAATAAACGCAATGCCTTCCTATAGATTCTTAGCAAGTTATTTTTTGCAATTACAAATACATTCTTCACAGTTTCCTAGGCATTCATCTACCATCATAAGACATTCTCCGAACGCTGCCTTGCTGCTATTTTTATGCCTAACTATTGGTATGTCCTTTTTTCTAGCCTGTGATTCAACTACTCCGCACATTTTATGAGATACAGTGGATGTCAATATCACTACTGCATCTGGATTTCCTATCGTCTTGTTTAATTTTGATGACATCGTGGTGTACACCTTTGTTTTAAATCCCCTACTCTTTCCCATTTTTAGATAATCTTTTTCCATTCTCTCATGACCGCCAATTACAAGTAAATTCATCTTCTCTTCCCCCATTATCGTTTGTATTTTTATTCTCCGTTAAATTTCTGAAGCTATGTCGTATCGGACTATTTTAGCTTTTATTTATTACTTCGATATTTATTTATTATATGCAATTGATATTCATTTTCAATATCAATATGATATTATTTTTATGGGCTTTTGTCAAGATGTTTTTGTATTTTCTTTGTATTGTTAAGTTATTTTGTAAATCTATTTCCTATACCCAAGTAAAATAAATCTAAACATAAAAAAGACCCCCAACTTCTTATAATGAGGGCCTCTCCACAGTATATTTGAAATCTAAAGAAGATTTTTCTTTATACCTTTTTGTAATATATTTTCGTAATCTATAAATTCGTATATATCCTCTGTAAATGCATCTGAGAACTCAGATAATTCTTCTAAACTCAAGTCCTCTATAGCATTACCTGTGTCTTCACAGTATATAACTATATTTCCAACTATACCGTGAGCATCTCTAAATGCTACTCCCTTGCTCACTAGATAATCTGCAACTTCAGTTGCGTTTAAAAATCCCTTTGTAACTGCATTTTTCATATTATCTACATTTACCTTTAGAGTTGCTATCATCCTCTCCATTATTTGAAGACACATCTCTAATGTATAGGCACTGTCGAAAAATCCTTCCTTGTCTTCCTGCATATCCTTGTTGTATGTCAAAGGTATACCCTTCATCACAGTGAATAGCGCAAATAGATTTCCGTAGACCCTACCTGTCTTTCCCCTGATCAGCTCTGCCCCGTCTGGATTTTTCTTCTGTGGCATGATACTACTTCCTGTTGAATAAAGGTCGTCGAGCTCTACAAATTTAAACTCCTGTGAACTCCATAGTATGAGTTCCTCGCTTAGACGGCTAAGGTGCATCATAATAATTGAAAAATCACTCATGAGCTCTAGTAGGTAATCACGGTCGCTAACTCCATCCATAAAATTGTCTACTGGCTTTTTAAACCCTAGTTTTTCGCAAGTTATATTTCTGTCTATATCGTGTGTAGTTCCAGCTAGGGCACCGCAACCTAGGGGCGATTCATCCAGAATTTCAAGAGCGTTCTTTAACCTTTTCTCGTCCCTGTCTAGCATGCTGAAATAAGCTAGTAGATGGTGTTTAAATGTCACAACCTGAGCCCTCTGAAGATGAGTGTACCCCGGCATCATCACTGAGTTTTTCTCTGCTACTTCTTTTAGAGTAGATTTGAGGTTTGAAACTAAATCGATCATTACAACCGTCTTTTCTTTTGCATACAACCTCATATCTACTGCGACTTGATCGTTTCTACTTCTTCCTGTGTGAAGTTTTTTGCCGACTTCACCTATTCTCTCGATTAGATTTATCTCTACAAAGCTGTGAATATCTTCATAGTTTCCGTCTAATCCCAAATTTCCACTTTCTATGTCCTTTAAAATTCCGTCTAGTCCTTTTGTTATTTCCTCTGCCTCTTTTGCAGTCAACAGACCGCATTTCTCCTGCATGTACACATGTGCAAGGCTTCCTTCAATATCTTTCTTGTATAAAACTGAGTCGTATCCAAAAGACATATTGAACTCTTCCATAAGTTTATTTTCTTCTTTTCTGAAACGTCCTCCCCATAATTTCATATGTGCCCCCCCTTAATAATATTTTTTCATCTGATTACTGTAGTTCAAATAATACCTATCCTATTTGCTCAGCTGAGCATAAGTTCTCAAAAACAGCATTTGCAAAACCGCTTTCATCATTAGAAGTTGTTATGAAATCTGCTATTTTCTTGACGTCTTCTTGAGCGTTTCCCATTGCAACACCTAGACCTGCGTATTTTAACATCTCGATATCGTTGTAGTTGTCGCCCACTGCTATTATTTCGTCACTGCATATATTTAAATGTTTAGCAAGCATATCCAAGGCTATACCCTTGTCCACATCTTCACTCATTATCTCTATATTGCAAGTCATAGATGAGGTCATCTTTATACCCTTTATTTTTGATAACTCTTCTCTTATCCCTACTAACCTTTCTGGATTCGCCTCGTCCATCACGGTAAACTTAAGTATATTATTTTTTAAGATATCTTCTGTGAAATCTTTTTTTGTGACTACATTATCCAATGTCTTCATATACGCCTTCAACTTCTGTGATTCACCTCTGCCCTTTGATCCTAAATCCTTACTAAATAAAAGCTCTGAATGTTGTGCCTGATAGTACACATCGTGTTTATCTAAAATTTCAAGGATTTTAAGAGCCACTTCTGTCTCGATCGTATTTGAATATATCAACTCTCCCGATGTAGATTTTATCATAGCACCGTTGCAAGCTATTATAGGTATGTCTGTATTTAAATAGTCAACATGGTTTTTTGCTGAACAGTACATCCTGCCAGAGGCAATCGCAAATTTCATATCATTTTCTAAAATCATGTCTATTGCGTCCTTGTTCTGAGTTGTAATTTCCTGTGTTCCGTCTAGTAATGTTCCATCCATATCTGAAACAACTAATTTATATCGCATATCTTCACTACCTTTTCTAAATTTATTATCGTATTGCTTATTCCCCAAATTCACAATCTTAAACGTCTTTATGATAATTTTATTTGGATAAGTCTACTAAACTTAAAATGAGAACGGACAATCCATCTAAATGGTTGGCCGTTCCCAAATCATTTTGGTATTAATAAAATTATATCATAATTTAAAGCTAGTAGTTAGCTTTTTAGCTTCCATAATTATTGACACAGAAATTGCAAGTCCTAGACATATTGCTAATTCGTATACACCGAATGTAATCGGTATTGAGAATATTCCCCTGAGCATAGGAACCAAGGTAATCGAGTACAGTAAAAAACATACAACTACAGATCCTATTACGTACTTATTTGTAAAAAATCCAAGTGAAAATGCAGTATGGTCGTTTGAGCGAGCTGGTATTGTCTGTACGATTCTACACAGTATCAATGTCGAAAACGCCATTGCAACCCCCATTTCATTTGAAATTCCAAGTCCGATTTTCTGTGCGATCACGACTGCAACAGATATCAATATCCCTCTAAACAGTACTACCTTCATAACCCCTCCGTCTAAAATACCCTCATCCGGAGAGACTGGAGCTTTTTTCATTACGTTTTTCTCTGGATTTTCAAGTCCTAGTGCAATAGCTGGCAAGGAGTCGTTTACCATGTTTATAAATAAAAGTTGCAATGCTGTAAACGGATTTGACCAACCTGCAAATACTGCAAACAATATCGCTATTATCGCACCTAAGTTTCCAGAAAAAAGATAGGTTATTGATTTTTTGATATTGCTGTAGACCGTCCTTCCTACTTCTACTGCCTTTACAATACTTGCGAAATTATCGTCTACGAGTATCATGGAAGAAGCGTCCTTTGAGACCTCTGTCCCACTTCCCATACTTATCCCGATATCAGCCTGTTTTAAGGCTGGAGCGTCGTTTACTCCATCTCCAGTCATAGCAGTCACCTTGTTCTTTCTCTGCCATGCCCTTACTATCCTTATCTTGTCTTCTGGTGAAACCCTTGCGTAAACTGAAATTCTAGCGAGTTTTTCATCTAACTCTGGCTCGCTTAGTTTATCTAATTCCTGTCCTGTCAGAGCAATATCTCCATCTTCCCAGATACCTATTTCCTTGGCAATTGCCCTCGCTGTAGTCTTGTGGTCCCCAGTTATCATTACCGTCTTGATTCCAGCGCTCTTTGCGTTTACAATTGCTCCTATTACAGCTTCCCTCGGCGGATCTGTCATGGCTAGCAATCCAATCAAGGTCATATCGCTCTCATCTTCAAGTGAAGGTTCAAATCCTTCATCTGGTACATCCTTTATCGCAAATGCAAGCACTCTAAGTGCGTCATCTGAAAATTCTTCGTTTACCTTTTTGTACTTTTCGAAAACTTCATCTGTGAACGGAACGGTTTCTCCATTGCTCAAGGCGTATTTACACCTTGAAAAAACTATATCCGGTGCTCCCTTGGTAAGCAGAACCGCATCACCGTGGAAGCTGTTCACTGTAGACATAAGTTTTCTATCTGAGTCAAATGGCAACTCGTCTAGCCTTACGTATTTATTTCTTATTTTATCGTAGTTCATATCGTTTTTACTCGAATAGTTGATCAAGGCTACCTCTGTAGGGTCTCCTATCTCCTTGCCGTCTGATGTTATATGTGAATCGTTACATAGGGCAGATACCATGATTAGCAACTTAGACTGTAGGTCTTCAGGTGCCTTGTCTTGCTCTACCTTAAATCTGTCAAACCCATACATAAACCCATTTACTACCGTCATCTTGTTCTGTGTCAGGGTTCCAGTTTTATCCGTACAAATCACACTTGCCGATCCAAGCGTCTCTACAGCTGGAAGTTTCCTTACAATCGCATTGTTCTTTACCATATTTTTCGTTCCAACCGATAGTACTATTGTGACAATTGACGATAATGCTTCTGGAATCGCTGCAACTGCCAAGGCAACTGCGTACATAAAAGAATCAGCCACGATTTCTAGAATGTCTCCACCACCCATATATCCTCTTACTACCTGTATGGCAAAGATAGCCGCTGCAAGTGACATTATCCCAATTCCGAGTTTCTTGCTAAAATCCTCTATCTTTCTCTGAAGTGGAGTCGCTTTTTTCTCAGCGTTTTCAATCATAGTCGCTATCTTGCCCATCTCGGTATCCATTCCGGTTTGTGTTACTACGAAACTTCCCCTTCCGTACACAACCATAGAACCGCTAAACACCATGTTTCTCTGGTCTCCAATTCCAACTTCTTCTATTATTTTATCACTTGTTTTTTCAACCGACTCGCTCTCACCAGTCAACATCCCTTCCTCTATTTTTAAACTCTGGGCATCTATTATCCTACCGTCAGCTGGAATGCTATCACCTGCCTCCAGTACTACAATATCTCCGACTACTAGCTCCCTTGCCGGTATCTGCTCCTTCACTCCGTCCCTCATAACCTTGGCGTTTGGCGCTGATAATACCTTTAGACTGGCTATCGAACCTTCTGCCTTCTGTGTTTGAACTACACCTAGAATCGAATTTAGTATTACCACTGCAAATATTATAAAAGACTCTATCCTTTCTCCTAATGCGATCTGCACTACTCCAGCAACAAGGAGTATTATCACAAGTGGGTCTCTTAAACTATCTATAACAAGTTTCATCGTTGAAACTCTATCCGTATCCTTAAGTTCGTTGTATCCGTTTTCTTCTAGTAATTTTTTGGCTCTTTCAGATTCTAGACCGTCTATGGTCGAATTCAGATTTTTAATTACGTCTTCGTAATCGCTCCTGTACATAATTCCTCCTATTGACTTTGATGAATTTAATTAATACGCTCACAATTATTCTATGTAAAAAATCTATGTTATATACGATTTCAATTGGATAGTCGCATAAAAAAACGTGCTCACCTCAGTGAGCACGTTTTCTTATGCGACATATCATATTATACGTCTTATTCTTCTTATTATAAAACAGCTATTATTTCTATTTCAACTCTTACGTCTTTTGGTAGTCTAGCTACTTCAACGCAAGCTCTAGCTGGTTTGTATTCTCCGAAATATTCAGCGTAAACTTCGTTTATGTCACCGAATTCGTTCATATCTTTTATGAAGACAGAAGTCTTAACAACGTTAGAGAAGTCAGCGCCTGCTTCAGCTAGTATAGCCTTAAGATTTTTTAGTGATTGAGCAGTTTGTTCTCTTATTCCACCTTCTACTACTACACCTGTTTCAGGAACTAGTGGAACCTGTCCAGATATAAATAAAAGATTTCCAGCCTTTATAGCTTGAGAGTATGGTCCTATTGCTGAAGGAGCATTTTTTGTGTTTATTATTTCGTAACTCATATTGTTTACCTCCGTACTTAATTTTCTGCTCGACATTTAGCCGAACTAATTACATTATATCTTAACTTATCTTTTTTGCAAAGTATATTTTTTATTAAAGTCAAAGTATTAAAGTATTGAACTATATTAATTTGAATCCTTTTTCTTCTATTGATTTTTTAATTTGTTCTATATGATCAAATCCAGTAGTTTCTATAGTGAAGTCAGCTGTTTGTTTGTTTATAGCTTCACCGGCAGATATCTTACCTTGGTTGACTGTAAGTATGTTGCCACCGTTTTCACTAAGTATAGAAGTTATTTGGTTGAAAGAACCAGCTTGGTCGTTCATAAGTACGCTGAACGAGAATCTTCTTCCAGCTCTAGCAAGGGCAACCCCTATAATTCTGTATAGAACGTTTACGTCTATGTTTCCTCCAGATATTATGCAGACTACGTTTTCATCCTTCTTAGGAACGTATTTACCTGTCATTAAAGCTGCTGTACATACTGCTCCAGAACCTTCTGAAACTATTTTTTGGCTTTCCATCATGAATAGTATAGCATCTGCTATTTCTTCTTCTGTTACAGTTACTACTTCTTCAACTAATTCTTTAACTATTGAGAATGTTAGGTCTCCAGGAGTTTTAACAGCTATACCATCAGCTATTGTCACATCGTTGAAAGCAGGAGTTACCTTTCCGTTTTTAAGTGATTCTCTCATAGATGGTATGTTATCAGTTTGAACACCAACTATTTTGATATCTGGGTTTAAACCTTTAAGTGCAGTAGCTAATCCTGATATTAATCCACCGCCACCTATTGGTGCTAGTACTGTATCAACTTTTCCATCTAGTTGTTCGAATATTTCAAGACCTATAGTACCTTGTCCAGCTATAACAAATCTATCATCATATGGATGTAGGAAAGTTGCGCCTGTTTCTTTTTGTACTTCACATGCTTTTGCAAAAGCATCGTCGTATATAGTTCCTTCAAGTATAACATCTGCTCCGTATCCTCTAGTAGCGCTTACTTTTGCTAGTGGTGCAGTAGCAGGCATACATATTGTAGATTTGATTCCTGTCATTGTAGCTCCGAAAGCAACACCTTGAGCATGGTTACCAGCACTTGATGCTATAACACCGTTTGCCTTCTCCTGTTCAGTCAAGTTAGCTATTTTGTTACAAGCTCCTCTTAGTTTGAAAGAACCAGTCTTTTGAAGGTTTTCACATTTGTAAAAAACATTTGCCCCAGTCTTTTCACTAAGTTTAGTGCTTTCCAATAAATCAGTCTTCTTAACGATATCTTTGATCGTTTCTCTAGCTGTTTGCACATCTTGTAATGTAACTTTTTCCATTTTACTCACTCCTGTAAATACATATTTTATATTTTATATTTGGAACTCTCTCCGCATATAATTCTATATCTTTTTTTGGGAAATTTCAACACCAAGTTACGTATTTTTTATTTCCGAAACTTTTTGTAAATTCTACCTTATCTGTATATGATAAACGGTATCCCCTGTTTTGCTTTTATTTATTAGACTCTAGCCTGTCGTATTTTGTATAAAGTTTATTTTTGATCGTAAAATCGTTTTTTTAATTCAACCCGTCGTTTTGTTTTTTTGTAGTCAAAATACGTTATTATTTAAAGTATTTTTGGCATATTGCATAAATACATCTAAGAAGTTTTTAAAATAATTTTAAAATACATCTTTACTTTTTAATTTCACGATATATAATTAAAGTTGTAAAAAATAGATGCAGACGAAATATATTGGCTGAGAATGAGATATAATATATATGAGACCAATGTGCAAACGCAAGGCATTTAAAATAAATCAAACATAGGAGGCTGTTTTGAAACCATACGATTATAAAGAAATTAAAGAGATGTACGGGAAGATAAGTCCTTTTGAATTTAAGGACATCCTTCTAAAAATTGCTAAGTACACATCATCAGAGTTTAACCGTCCACTGTTGGATGCTGGACGTGGAAATCCAAACTGGACTTGTTCCACTGCTAGAGAGGCTTTCTTTACATTTGGAAACTTTTCAGTAAAAGAATCTAGAGATAATTGGGACCTTGGCAATCTATCTGGAATGCCTCAAAAAAAAGGAATAGCCGATAGATTCTACAATTATATCAACGAAAACCTAGATATGCCAGGAGCATACCTAGCAAGGGAGATAATTGACTTCGGTATAAACGAGTACGGCTTTGACCGCGATGAATTCGTGCACGAATTATCAGATGGAATAATAGGAGATAACTATCCCCTACCAGATAGAATGTTGCCACACATAGAAAAAATAGTACACGACTACTTAGTGAAAGAAATGAAATACGATATAGATGGAGAATGTGGCGATGTTGAAATATTTGCAGTAGAAGGAGCAACTGCAGCAATGTGCTACGTATTCGACTCGCTCATGGCGAACGAACTCCTACAAAAAGGCGACAGAATCGCACTTATGACTCCAATATTTACACCGTACTTAGAGATCCCTACTCTACCTAGATACAACTTCGACATAGTACACATCTACGCAGACGTAGAGGATACAAGTGGAAACAACACTTGGCAGTATTCTAGAAAAAGCCTTGCAAAACTAGAAGACCCTAGCATCAAAGCAGTCTTCATAGTAAACCCAGGCAATCCTACTTCAGTCGCCCTAGACGATAGAAGTATAGGCAATCTAATGGACATAGTTCAAAACTATCACCAAGACCTAATGATAATCTCAGATGATGTCTACGGTACATTTGTAAATAACTTCCGTTCGCTTATGTCTAAACTACCATTCAACACATTGGGCGTTTACTCATATTCAAAATACTTCGGAGTTACTGGTTGGAGACTTGGAACATTTGCCCTACATCAGAAGAATGTCTTCGATAAGAGAATACAGGAACTACCAGAAGAATTAAAACGCACTGTAAACAGACGTTATAGAGAGATGAGTATGAATCCTTCAAACTTGTCATTTATGAGCAGGGTTGTAGCAGACAGTAGAATGGTAGCATTAAACCACACTGCTGGGCTATCTACTCCACAACAGGTTCAAATGGCATTCTTCTCTGCCTTCGCATTGATCGACAAGGTAGACTCTTACAAAAAACTATGTATGAGTATCTGTCATAGAAGGATAAAACTTCTATTCGAGGCTCTTGAAATGCCGTTGCAACTCGCTGAGAACAACGCCTCTTACTACACTCAACTAGATATTGAGAAATGGGCGAGACTTTCATACGGCGATGAGTTCTTCGAATTTATAGAGAAAAAATACTCGCTAGTAGACATCCTGTTCAAACTAGCTGATGACTACTCAGTCGTACTGCTTAGCGGTGATGGATTCGCCGGGCCGAAATGGTCTCTAAGAGTATCACTTGCAAACTTAGACGACGACGCGTACATTGGAATAGGTACAGCGATAAAGAACATATTAAGTGGATACCTAGCCGAATGGGAAAGCATAAATGCTTCAAGGCAATAATTATTTAAGAAATTTGTCAGAAAAACACATTCTACAATAGACCTGAATGTGTTTTTCTGATATAATTCTCTACGGACATAACTTGAGAAATATATCATCTAAGTATTAGATTTATATATTATTCTCATTTCAATTAGTGTAATCTCACACTTAAAACGTTGAATCGTTATCTAAATATAATTTACAAAAGACGAGGTGAAGGTTTTGAATAATAAAAGCAAGGTTGCCATAGTATTCACTGGTGGCACAATATCAATGACTGTAGATGATACAGTTGGAGCGGCAATTCCAACTTTATCAGGTGAACAAATATTATCGATGGTTACAAATATAGATAAGGTAGCTGATTTAGAAGTGCTAAACTTTGATGAAATACCTGGACCGCATTTTACGCCTGAGAGAATGATGGAACTCAAAAGATACATAGATGAGTTGTTGGCGAGAGAAGATATAACTGGTGTTATAGTAACTCACGGTACAGATAGTTTGGAGGAAACTGCATACTTCCTAGACCTTACAATAAGCAGTAAAAAACCAGTAATCGTAACCGGTGCTATGAGAAGTAGTTCGGAGCTTGGATACGACGGTTCAAGCAACCTATCAGCAGCTGTATGTACAGCAATTTCAAAAGACGCTATGGGAAAAGGCGTACTCGTAGTATTAAACAACGAAGTACTTCTAGCTTCAGAAGCTACTAAGACGAATACCCTAGCATTAAATACTTTCAAATCATTGACAAGCGGTCCTCTTGGAATAATCGACTGCAACGAATTAGTATTAAACAGAGACATCGCACATAAGCCATGTACCATAGACACAGATGCTGTAGAGTCAAAGGTGGCACTTTTCAAGGCTTGTGTAGGCGAAAGCGATATGTTTATAAGATACGCTGTAGATCAAGGTTACAAGGGCCTTGTAATCGAATGTATGGGTAGAGGGAATATCCCTCCATCGATGTTCACTGGCGTTCAATACGCTAGAGAACACGGACTTGCTGTAGTTATAGTTTCTAGATGCCATTCTGGCAGAGTTTATGACAGCTACGGATACTACGGCTCTGGTAGAGATCTTAGAAATCTAGGATGTATCTTCGGCGGAGAACTACCTGGTCAAAAGGCTAGGATTAAATTAATGTTAGCACTTGGAATGACTGATGACCTAGGCACAATAAAAGACCTGTTCGAAAAAGGTATCTATTGTTAATATCATACTAAATAAAATAAAAAGATGTCCCCTACCTCTCGATGAGGAAGGACATCTTTTTTAAGTTGCAAGCATTTTAAATGGTGATTGCGTGGTGGGAGATTTGACTCCCACTGAAATGAGATTTATACCCGCCACCTATAGAGGTGGGGGCATTTATCTCAAGTTATACCTGTATCAACCGACTATTTTACTACTATGTTTACAAGTTTATTAGGAACGGCAATTAATTTTACAATCTCCTTACCGTCTATATATTCTTTTATCTTTTCATTTCCCAATGCAATTTCTTGCATTTCTTCTCTAGATGTTCCTGTAGGTATTGCCAACTTATCTCTGAGTTTTCCGTTTACCTGTACCACTATTTCAACCTCGTCTTTAACTAATGCCGATTCATCGTATTTTGGCCAAGATATCTCAAATACGCTGGTTTCGTTGCCAATCATAGACCAAAGTTCGTCACCTAGATGTGGTGCAAAAGGTGCTAAGATCACGACTACTGTCTCAATACATTCTTTGAGTACAGCTTGGTTTGGTTTTTCTAACTCTTTATATTTATAAGTTTCATTTATCAGTTCCATAAGTGAAGATATCGCTGTGTTAAATCCGAATTTTTCACTTAATTCTTCTGTTACCTTTTTAAGTGTAGAGTGAATTTGGAATCTCATAGCCTTGTCATCCTTGTTCAATTCACCTAGGTTTACATCTAATTTAGCTACTTCACTGAGTTCGTCAACTAGTCTATACACCCTGTTTAGGAATCTAAAGCATCCATCCACACCTTGATCTGACCATTCTAGATCTCTTTCTGGTGGTGCTGCGAACAATACGAATAACCTGGCTGTATCTGCTCCGTATTCTTCTATTATTTCCATAGGCGAAACTATGTTTCCTTTAGATTTACTCATTTTTGTTCCATCTTTTAATACCATACCCTGTGTAAGAAGATTCTTGAACGGTTCGTCAAAGTCTAGCATACCCATTTTTTTGAACGCCTTTACAAACCATCTTGAGTATAGCAAGTGAAGTATTGCGTGCTCCACTCCTCCTATATATTGGTCCACTGGCTGCCATTTGTTTACTAGTTCCCTGTCAAATGGTTCTTCCATATTTTTATTGTCGATGTATCTCAAGAAGTACCAAGATGAATCTACAAATGTATCCATTGTATCTACTTCTCTTCTTGCTGGTTTACCACATTTTGGACAAGTCGCATTCATAAAGCTTTCGGATGTAGTAAGTGGAGATTCACCCTTTCCAGTAAATTCTACATCTGTTGGTAGCAATACTGGCAATTCGCTCTTCTCTACTGGTACAACTCCACAGTCATCGCAGTATACCACTGGTATTGGACAACCCCAGTATCTCTGTCTAGAAAGCAACCAATCTCTAAGTCTGAAGTTGATGGTTCTCTTTCCTATTCCCGTTTCTTCAACCTTGTCTATTATCTTTTTGAAAGCATCTGGTTGATCCATTCCGTCGAACTCTTCTGAGTTTATCATTTTATTATCTTCGTCTATTACATCTATTATTTCTATCCCAAATTTCTGAGCAAATTCCTTATCCCTGTCGTCGTGTGCTGGAACTGCCATTATCATACCAGTACCGTAGTCAGGCATTACGTAGTTTGCTATCCATATCGGAAGTTTCTTGCCATTTATTGGATTTATTGCGTATTTTCCTGTGAACATTCCCTTTTTTTCTGTATCTAAAGATGTTCTTTCAATCTCGTTTTGTTTGAATATTTCTAGTAGGAAGTCGTCTAATTCCGCCTGGTACTCAGTTCCTTCTACTAATTCTTTTACTATGTCTAACTCTGGAGCTAGTATCATGCATGTTGCTCCGTAGATAGTGTCTGGTCTAGTCGTAAATATAGTCATAGATCTATCTGTTCCGTCTATTTTGAAGTCTATATCTGCTCCTTCACTTCTTCCTATCCAGTTTTTCTGCATAAGTTTAACTTTTTCAGGCCAACCGTCCAAAGTGTCTATATCGTCAAGTAGTTCTTGAGCGAATTCTGTTATTTTAAAATACCATTGATCTAGGTCTTTTTTGATTACTCCAGATCCACATCTTTCACATTCTCCCTGCACTACCTGTTCATTTGCAAGAACAGTTTCACATGAAGGGCACCAGTTTACCAGCGATTTTTTCTTGTAGGCTAGCCCGTGTTCTAAGAATTTCAAGAATATCTCTTGAGTGAATCTATAGTACTCTGGTGTAGATGTCGATACTTCCTTGTCCCAGTCATAACTTCCACCAAGTAGGTTCATCTGTTCTTTCATCTCTGCGATGTTTTTTGTAGTCCAGATGTTTGGATGTACTCCGTTTTTAATAGCGGCGTTTTCTGCTGGAAGTCCAAATGAATCCCAGCCCATTGGATGAAGTACGTTGTACCCTTCCATCCTCTTGAATCTCGCTATAACATCACCTATTGAATAGTTTCTAACGTGACCCATGTGGATTTTTCCAGATGGATAAGGGAACATTTCTAGACAGTAGTACTTAGGTTTTGACTCATCCCTAGTATCCATCTTGTATTCACCTGTCTCCTCCCATATTTTACGCCATTTTGGTTCGATTTCTTTAAAATTATAATTGCCCATTTTCTACCTCCTGATAAGTTTGACTTTAACCTGAAATCTTATTATTGCTTAAATTTAAACTTCTATTTTTGCTGAAGTTCGCCTGTTCTCAAAGCTCGTCTGTTCTCTAAGTTCACCTGTTTTCGAAGCTCTCCATACTCGAAGTTCACTTGCACGTGATATGTGAATTTAACTTTGCGTATTAAAAAATCCCCGTCTCTAAACATATCGTTTAGGGACGAGGATATTCTTCGCGGTACCACCCTAATTAGTTCAAACTTCGAACTCTCTTAAGCAGCCTTTAAACCAGCTACGGTGTATGGATTATTTTCTGGCAAGTTCAGATGTACACGATATCGGTTCACAGCTACCACCGACTCTCTCTAATCATATATCGTCCTACTACTCCAGTCCACCTGCATTATTTCTTAGATTACAAACTTCCTGTATTTCTAGTAAATGTATCTAGTATCGTACCATATTTAACCTCATTTTGTCAAGAATGATACTTGTTTTTATCAGATTAAATCTCAGTAGATATCTGTCTCATACCTATCTTTCCCAGCAACTCTTTCTTTATTCTGTGGTTTTAGTTTATCTTCTATACTTTTTGATACTGAATTATATCCTCCACCTATCGTAATATCTTTTATCGACCAATCGCTTATTTTAGTTAGTATATCTGGCTTTGTCAACATTATCGGCGATTTAAGCTTTGATGCTATACTGTTTATAGTTATTCCGTCTGGGAAATCTGTACCGTTTACTAGTATCATCCCCGAAGTCTTACCCGTAAACTGTCTGACCTCTGTTCCTACCAATTCTGCTGTCTTATACTTGTCTGTTCCACCGATTCTCTTGATGTTTGAAACTGCCAAGCTATTCTCTACATTTTTCGATACCGAGTTATAACTTCCACCTATAGTTACATTTTTTATAGACCATTCTTTTAATGAGTCCTTTGTAAATCCAACTAACTGCTCCGGTTTCGTTATGAGAATAGGCACTCTTTTCTGTGAAGCGAGTGTTGATATCGTTATAACATCTGGAAAGTTTGTCCCATCGACTAAAAAGGATGTATTTAAATCAAATCAGCCAATACCGATTGACATCTATCGGTATTGGCTGATTTGATTTGCTATATTTTTATAATAATTTTCTTTTTATAAAGTATCATTGTCACTAGCACCCATGCAAGTACATATGCACTCGTAAAAACAATAATATCCAACTCTCCTGACCATGAAGTGAAATATTTAGATACAATTTCTTGACATAACCAGATATTTTTCCCATTGTAGTTTACGTTTTTAATCCATACATAGTCATTTAAAAATGAAATGACCATATATAAGAGAATTGGGCTAAGCGTCAATGCCCTTAGCGGAGTAAATATTTTATTTATATTCTTTATATCGCATATATAATAGAATACACTAAGCGATATACCAAATATTCCGGCCATTATCAGTACGAAAGAACTTGACCACAGTCTTTTGTTAAATGGGAAAAAATACTTATCCACTATAAATGATGAAATGAAAAGCAGTCCGCCTAACACAAACATATGTAATATCTTTTTCTTGTCACTGAATTCTTTATCGTACATGATACAACCGAATGTACAACCAAACATGCCTGATGCTATGGAGACAATATCTGTTAAAAATCCATCTGGATCAAATGTCGGAGTATGTAAATGTCCCTTAAATAAAAACAGGTCTACTTTTTGTGCTAGATTGCCTTCAATGTCAAACCCATACGGCTTTGCTATTAAATAATAACCGATTGTGATTGCAATTGCCATAGCTAGAAATATCCATGAAATTCTGCTTTCAGATATTTTTATCTTTTTAAATAACAAATACAGGAGACTTGTTACAAAGTACACTATTGCCATCCTCTGTAGGACTCCTGGATATCTTAAGCCCACTAAGGTCTTTGTCTTCCAGTAATTGAGTATGAGACCTAGTATAATTAAAATCACACTTCTTCTAAGAATATTCAAAAATACTCTTAGAGTTGAATCCCCCTTCTTTAATCTATTGTTTATAGAAATTGGTATAGTTACACCTAAACATGTTACAAACAATGGGAATCCAAAATCTGCTAAGGTCAATCCATTCCACGCTGAATGCGATAATTGCTTGCCTCCTCGCATCCAATGCCATGTATTCTCACATATTAGCAAAATAAATATAGGTATTCCCCTGACCACATCGATTGATTTTATCCTCTTATCAAATTGTATTCCATTTTTCATATAATCCCCCTAACGTTAACTTTATTCGAGGTTTAGCATTTACAAATTTAGCTATCAAAAAATGTGTGCCCTATGAGGTTAGACTCATAAAACGGCACACATTTATTCATTGCTCATTAATCTGTTCAAGCACTAGCTTAGAGTGACTCTATATCTATATAACTAGCGTCTTTCCAGAGTTTCTCTAAGTTGTAGAAGGCTCTGTTTTCTTCATCGAATACATGTACCATTATATCGATATAGTCTAAAAGTATCCAGTTGTTTGAACCGTATCCTTCTTTACCTCTAGGCTCCATACCTAGTTTCGTCATTTCTTCCTCGACAGAATCAGCTATTGCCTTTACCTGTCTTGGAGATGATGCAGTTGTTATGATGAAGTATTCGCATAGGCTAGATACCTCTCCTATATTGATAATAACTGTATCTTGTCCAAGTTTATCATCTATAGCGTCGCTAATTACCTTTGCCATTTGGTCTACCGTTATTTGCTCTATTTCCATTAATTAATTTCCTCTCTTTCCCGACTGCAATTCAGTTGATTTTGCAAGTCGAGTTCCTATAAAATATTTCAAAGCTAAACTTCATTATACCATAAATCGACTACATCTTCGAATATATTCTCTCTATTTATCAATTTCTCTAAGCAGGTAATTTCTAGCTTCTACACTTCTTGGATGTATTAAATTGTCATTTGCTATTACAAATGTCAATGTCTGGTTAAAAGACTCTATCATGGCCTTATCCAATTGCCCTGAGTAAGCCAGTTCTCTTAGTTCTTCTATATGAGGTATGACTCTTCCATCCTCTAATAAGTCCGCAAGATATATTATTTTTTCTAATAACGACATTTCAGCCCTACCTGTAGTATGATATTTGACTGAATTTATTATGTCCTCATCTTCTATTCCAAATTCATATCTGACTATCGATGCTCCCACAACACTGTGAGACAACGCCCTATTACCATCCTCTATAGGATCCAGATATATCTCATATTTATCTACGTATTCATAAACCTGTTCTAAATTTAGACATTTAGCCGCATCGTGAACCATTCCAGCTATATATGCCTTTTTCTCGTCGCAGTTGTAAATTTTCGCTAATTTAACTGCACATTCAGCCACTCTCTTAGAATGTTCAACTCTCTTCTGTGTCAATAACTCGCTTAATCTCTGTTTGACTTCTCCCGAATTCATAACTCAATCCACCTTTAAAATTAATTTTTTATAGTTTCCTCAACTGCTCGTGCTTCTTCGTTTCATTTTTGTATATACAATTTTGATATATATACTCTTCGACACATGACGGAATCAAATACTTAACTGATTTTCCATCTAATAACTGATCCCTTATGTACGTAGAGGATATGTCTAATGACGGAACGTATACTGAAATAATATTTGCATTATACTTCTTGTTTAACTTTTCAATCGTTTCTTGTGCCCTCAGAAGTCCTATTCCAGGTCTCGTAGTAGCTATGAAGGTTGCCGACTCTAGTATTCCTCTAGCGTCTTTCCACTCCTCTATAGTACATATTGCATCCGCTCCAGTGATGAAGTAAATATCTGAAAGGCTGTATATTTTTTTCATATCTTTGAGCGTGTCCACCGTGTATGACCTCTTCTCAGCCTTGACCTCGTAATCCGATACTGCAAAGTACTCGTTGCTGGCAGTCGCCAAAAGCACCATATTATACCTATCGTGTTTATCTGTAGATATACTCATCTTGTGAGGAGGCGTTCCCGATGGAATAAATAGCACAAAATCCAAATTGAATTTAGTCCTTACAAATTCGACCATCGCTAAATGCGCATTGTGTATTGGATCAAAAGTTCCCCCAACTATACCAAGCTTAAACTTTTCATTTTTATCATTTAATCTTTCTAGCTTTTCGTCATTAATTAAAATTGAAGATTTAACTAGATCAAGGTTCTTCATAAAGTTACTCCTTTAATGTTATAATATATACTATATATTGTAACATCTTTTTACAATTCTGAAACTATTGTCAAGTTTTTGTCGAACAATTTTCACGAATTTGTATAACAAAATCGCAATTTGGAGGTAATAAATGGCTATTATCAGTAGAATAGAGGAACAAAAGAAAAATAAGAACAGGGTAAATATATATGTCGACGATGAATTTTTCTTGGCAACTTACAAGGAACTCGTATATGCCTTTGGTTTGAAAAAAGGAATGGACATCGACGAAGAGTCGCTAAGACCGATCATGGAAAAGGAAATGTACATGAAGGCTCAGAACAAGGCGTTGAACATTATCTCCCGATCAGATAAATCAGAAAAAACATTGAGAGATAGACTTCTTACAGAATTCGAGGAGGGAACTGTCGACAAAGTAATTGATTTTCTAAAAAAATACAGCTTTGTTGACGACGAGACATTTGCAAAAAGGCTCACTGAAAAAAATAGTTCCGTCAATAAATGGGGTAAAAATAAAATCAAACAAAATCTCTACAGCAAGGGACTTAGCAAGGAAAATATCGCAGATGCCATGTCTACGATAGACGAGGACACAGAGTATCAGAACGCTCTGTACGCAGCCAAGAAAAAGTATAATCTCATAAAGGACAGGGACGATGATAAAAGAAAGATATACCAAAAATTATATCAACATCTGGCGTATAAGGGATTTAACTACGAGGTAACAAAACGAGTTATAAATGAGGTTTTAAATTTTTCGGAATTTGATTATTAGACTTGTTTGTATGCTATAATTAGTGATATATTGTTCTTTAGGAGGCTTTTATGTCGAAATACACGATAATCGGATTGTTTTCCTTTTTACTTGGAATCTACAATGTTATTAAATTATATAAAGCTGATAAATTTAATTAATCTTATCTTAGCTTGGAGAGTGCTAAATACATCTTAAACGAGATATAAGTTAAGAAAGATATTCACACCAATCTCTACTGATTGTGTGTGAATATCTTTCTTATTTTAGTTTAAGTAAAATTTTTTATCAAAACCTATGACAAACACGATATCTCAAACCAGAATGTCGTGCCATTTCCTTTAGAAGTGATCACCCCAAATTTTGCATCGTGTAGATTTAAGGCGTGTTTGACGATAGACAGTCCAAGACCTGTTCCAACTACAGCTCTCTTATGTGCTTCATTTGACTTATAGTACCTATCCCAAATTTCGTTTATCTTATCTTCAGGTATCCCTGATCCCGTGTCAGATACTTCAAATCTAGCACTTCCATCTATGTTTTTAAGTTTTATATATACAATTTTATCTTCTCCCGTATAGTTTATCGCATTGCTGATAAGATTATATACGGCTCTTTTTAAATATTTTTCCGATCCCTTGATTCTAATATTCTTATCTATATCAATATCGAAGGTGTAACTTTCCATTTCACCGAGTATGTTAAAACTCACTACAGTATCCATCACCATCTGGCTTAAATCTAAGTCTATTTTTTCAACTGTCACATTATTTGATTCGAGTTTTGAAAGTTCAAGTATCTCGTTCACCATATTCGATAGCCAATCAGCTTCCTTTATTATCATATTACAATGTGTTGTCCTCTTTTCGGGATCATTTCCCGAGACATCTTTTATCATCTCTCCATACATTTTTATAATTGTAAGAGGGGTTTTTAAATCATGCGACACATTTGCTATAAATTCTTTCCTGTAATTATCTAGTTTCGAAAGTTCATCTGTTGCGTAAGACAGGGTATTTGCAAGTTGTTTTATCTCTGTAAACCCGCTACTGTCAAAATTAGCGCTTAAATCACCCTCGGCTAGTTTCTCAGCTGATTTTGTAATTTGAATTATCGGCCTGGATATTATCCTAGAAATCAACTGTGCCACAATCATTGCAAGGATTAGAAGCACTGCAGCTATAATAAGAAACTGTGACTTAAGCACTGTAATAGTTGAATCTATAGGAGGAATTGGAGCACTTATATACAAATAGTTAAGTGCGCTTCCTGAACTGACCTTCGCAATATACACCGCCTGAGACATTATATTTTCTCTATCCCTTACGATGTATTGAATCATGTTTGAATCAGTCTCTTCGAACTTTTTCTCGACTTCAGCTATTTCGTTTTCTATAGTTCTATCAAATTTAGATTTCTGTGCTATTTCATTTTCAATACTTCTATCAAATTTAGACTTCTCATCTCTATTTTTAAAACCATCTGTAGCATTTATAATATCTCCATTAGAATCGAAAACGACTATTCTTAAATTATTTCTAAAAGCGTACTCTACCATAGTTTCATTAAAATTATCTTTTTTGTATTCAGCTGTAATTTGATTTCCTATCCTCACAATTTCGTTGGTCTTCATCGCCTCATAAAAAGTTTTGAGCAAGGTAAATTGAAGAATCCAGAGAACTATTAGTATGAGGATAGAGAACATCATTAAATACGACCAACTTTTGAATTTAAGTCCTTTAAAATCAACCTTCAAAACGGTATCCCACTCCTCTAAGTGTTACAATACAATCCTTGTACTTCCCCAAATTCATCCTCAATGTTTTAATATGAGTATCTACGGTCCTATCATCTCCATAAAAACTGTAACCCCAAACGTCATTTAATATTTTTTCACGCGTAAGAGCTATATTTTTATTTTTTACGAGGTAGAATAGTAAGTCGTATTCCTTAGGAGTTAGACTTATATTATTTTTGTCAATAGACACAAGCCTAGCTGTAATATCTACCTTTAATCCATTAAATTCGTAGATTTCATTTGATAGAGGCATTTGTGAATGTTTAACATTATTTCTTGATATAATCACCTGAATACGGGCTATGACCTCCTTAGGAGAGAACGGTTTTGTAACGTAGTCATCTATTCCAAGCTCAAATCCAAATAATTTATCATATTCTTCTGACCTTGCAGAAAGCATCAACACTGGTATGTCTTTAAATTTTTTTATTTCCTTACAGGCAGTGAATCCATCCATTTTAGGCATCATTACATCCATTACAATAACATCGAAATCTTGCTCCCTACAGATATTAACGGCTTCCATTCCGTCATATGCCTCGCTCACCTCGTAACCGACGAACTCAGCGTATTCTTTAAAACCTACTCGTATTGCATCTTCATCATCGACAATAAGTATTTTATCCATGCGTTTTCCTCCAATTGCAATAATGTGCTTTCCTCCAATTATACACGAAACAAAACGAAATTGTACAATCTTTAATTTTACAATTTAAAAGTTAAATGGCGATTCAACTTACAAGCTCTTGTTTTCATCTTCAACTGTACTATTTGTACCGTCTGAGCTATCATCTGGTCTATCGTCCTTGCGGTCGTCTGGTGCAGTGAAACTTGAGTCATTATTTTTTCTAAATCCTCCACCGTTCATTCCTCCCTTTGTTCCACCTTTCGTGCCACCTTTTCCTCCGCCCATCTGGTTTTTAGACTCTCCAAGGGTTACGTTTTTAGCTGTCATACTAATGGTTGACAAAGATGTATCCCCTACTTTAACCTCGTACTTGGCATCAGCCTTTATCTTACTCGAGCTATAAAATACCACCGAGCCATCTTTAATTATCTTCTTAGTTTCAATATCTCCTATTTTTATACTTGAATCTTTTGCAAATGTTCCATTTATCCACATAGAATACTGCTTTGAAGTATCGCTGACTGCAACTGTCATATCTCCACCAACTCCGAATACAGTTCCTCCGTTGATTGTAAATGCAGCATTTCTCTCCCCTATATCCAATGCCCCATCTCCTCTATTGCTTGCATATATAGTCGATGTTCCGCCATTTATAGTCATACTTCCATTTGAATCGAATCCGTCACCTTCACAATTTGCGTATATTATCCCATTGTTGATTGTAAGATCCGTTCCTGCATTTATTGCATCGTCACTTGAAACTATCTTTATATTCCCGCCATTTATCACTACCTTATCCTTGCCTTCAAGTCCTTCATAAGACTTTGTTATATTTATATCCCCAGAATTTGCAGTTAAGGTACTCTTGGCATGCAAGCCATCTTTTACAGACGATACCTGGTACTCACCCCCATCTATCGTTAAATTGCCATGACTAGATATCGCATGTGCAAAATTCCCTGTTACATTTAATTTTCCAT
>JAISJN010000017.1 GCA_031261505.1 Clostridioides sp.
TGTGGTTACTATAGCAAAGAGGATACACCTGTTCCCATTCCGAACACAGAAGTTAAGCTCTTTAGCGCTGAAGGTACTTGGGGGGAGACCCCCTGGGAGATTAGGACGTAGCCACTTAATCTTGTTTTTATTGTAAATTTTTATTAAATAGAAGGTTTAAAGGTCTATAAGCTAAAGAGCTTGTGGATTTTTTAATTGCAATTAAAAACTCACTATTTTAAGGTCGGGTTCAAAGATAGCGCAAATCAATATCTTTTTCCAAAAAAAATTAAAAAATATTATGAATACTGTATTATTTGAAGAAAAATCGGATATAATTGAGGTATATATTAGTCGAAGCAATACGATCAACAGGATTTAAATTTTCATCGCAAGATAAGTTGTTTTATAACTTGAGACAAATGTCCCCACCTCTATAGGTGGCGGGCATAAATCTCATTTCAGTGGGGGTTGAAATCCCCCACTGAAAGCGTTGAATCATCATTTAATAACTAGGGGGGATATTGATGGCGTTAATGGTATTGGGAATCACATTTATTATTTTAATTATTGCGGCAGGTATGTATGTGTATAGAAACTTGAATTATGATAAGAATGTTAACTCGATTATTAGAAAAGCAGGATTTGTAGATATGAGGGCTACCTTGCCAGATGGAACGATTTTAAATTATGGAGAATGCTTGAGGGCGGGAAGGGATGACAATAAAACACCCTTGCTACTGATACACGGTCATCAGAGCGATTGGAAGGATTATTACAAAGTTATCTCAGCACTGACCCGTAAATACCGAGTGTACGCTGTTGATTGCCATGGTCACGGAAAGTCGAGCAAGGATGTCGGAAAATATACGGCAAAGTCAATGGGTGAGGATTTTATATGGTTTATAGAAAATGTAATAAAACAACCGGTTGTAGTATCTGGACATTCGATGGGTGGGCTAATTGCAGCTTGGTTAGCAGATAATTCACCTGAAAACGTGATTGGATTAGTGATTGAAGATGCACCGTTTTTTTCTACACAAGTACATAGGATAAAGGGGACTTTCGCTTGGATTGATGGATTTGAAGTGATTCATAAATTTCTAAATCAAGGTGAAGAGAGAAATTACACAAATTACTATCTAGAGAACTGCTATGTTCAGAAGTATTTTAAAAAGAGATGGGCAGGTATTAAGAAGTGCGCGCGAAATTACATGAATCGCCATCCGGATAGACTGGTCAGGATATATTATCTTCCACCGTCGATAAACAGAGCTTTTGGCTTGACATCTGGACCATATGACCTACATTTTGGAGATAAATTTTACGATGGATCGTGGTTTGAGGATTTTGATCAAGAGAGTACTTTGGAGGGAATAGCTTGTCCTGCCATTTTAATCCACACGAGTTGGTGCTATTCGAAAGAAGGAATCTTGTTAGGTGCCATGGATGAAAAAGATGCTAAGAAAGTCAGCGAATTGATGGGGCTTGAATATCACCTTGATGTAAACTCGGGGCATGACTTTCATTATGATAAGCCTAAAGACTTTGTAAAGATTTTACTTAAATTCAACGATAGCATTGTTAAGACAAATGATGTGCGAACAAAGTTGTTTAAAATTTAACTATTTGTATCTGATGTTTAAAATTTAAAAATGACTTGACTAAAGCATCACAGTCTGATAAGATGGATAGGTATGAGATAAAGTCTTATAATTAGAGAATGTAACAGACAGATGATGCGTTCTCTCTCTGCTCTGAATAAGAGCCATTAGTCCAAAGGGAGGTGAAATGAATGAAAAATTATGAATTAATTTACGTAGTAAAGCCAAACGCTGAAGAAGACGTTAAAGAGGCTGTACTAAACAAAATCAAAGATGTTGTTGGAACAAACGGAGAAGTTGGTAAAGTTGATACTTGGGGAAACAAGAAATTAGCATACCCAATCCAAAAATTCACTGAAGGATACTATGTACTAGTAAACTTCCAGTCTGGAATAGATGTTCCTAAAGAAATAGACAGAAACTTAAAGATAAACGAAAACGTAATAAGACATATGATAGTTGCTAACGACTAGTAATATAAAATTTATTATGTATAGGTGGTGTTTTTGATGAACAATGTAACGTTAGTTGGAAGATTAACTAAGGATCCAGAGTTAAAATACATACCTGGAACTGGAACACCAGTGGCAACATTTACAATTGCTATAGATAGAGATTACACAAAAAAAGACGGGACTAGAGAGACAGATTTCATCCCAGTCGAAGTTATGGGTAAGAGTGCAGAGTTCTGTGCAAACTACGTAACTAAGGGTAGACTCGTAGCAATTCAAGGTCAGATCAGGGTTGATAATTATACAAACCAATCTGGAGAAAAAAGAACATTTACTAAAGTGAGTACAAGAGCTGTACAGGCTTTAGATAGAGGAAAAGATAGATCAGACACTGCTTCGTACGGAAGTGGAGCAGGTCAGTTTGAGCCGAGCTTTGAGCCAAGTTTCCAGCCTCAACAGAATCTTGACCCTCAAGGTTTCCAAGCTATAGATGACGATGATATACCTTTTTAGGTAGATCGGAATCGTAAACAATTAAGAAAAGGAGGAAAACCACTATGATGAACAAAAAAAGACGTAAGAAAAAAAGAGTTTGTCAGTTCTGTGCTGATAAAAACGCTAAAATAGATTACAAGAATTCAGGAAGATTACAAAAGTATATAACTGAAAGAGGTAAAATATTACCAAGAAGAATTTCAGGAACATGTGCTAAACATCAAAGAGAATTAACTGTAGCTATAAAGAGAGCTAGAAATATAGCTCTTCTACCTTACACATTAGACTAAGGAATTCAGAGCTGTTGCATTTTGCAATAGCTCTTTTTTAATGCAAGGATTTCAAATGCGAATGTTTCAAATTAGATAGTAGTATTAGACTAAGTTCAGTAATCTCCAGAATAGTTTCAATTACGAAGATTTTAATTTATATATTTTAATTTCTATATCAATGATTGGGGTGGAGATTCGAAAGATGTGATTGGCATTTTGATATGAAATAAAGTGAGCGCAGAACTCTACGGAGCGTTTGTTGTACGGAATCACGTATACAGTTATAATTAAAGAAGATATCAAAACCATTATGTATAAATGAGCAGGAGGGAATATGAAGAAAATTAAATTTTATAGATGCTCTGAATGCGGCAATATATTGACAGCGACAGGGGAAGCGGAAATTTCTTGTTGCGGTAGAAAATTAAATCAGCTGATCGCAAATAAATGTGATCCTGAACACGAGTTAAAGGTAGAGGAAATAGACGATGAGCACTATATTTCGATGCAACATGAAATGAGCAAAGAACACTATATAGCATTTGTGGCATAAATCTCATTTAAGTTGGGGATTTCAACCCCACTTAAAGCGTTGAATCACCATTTAAATCCTAAAGTTGGGATTTACATAATACAAAGTCCAGATTTCTGGACTTTTATGCGTTGTAAACATCGCAATCATCTCGAATTTAGTCGTTTTTTCGACCTTATAAATTTACCATATCTTAAAAAATCAACTCCAGTTTGTGTTATAATATAATATATTGAGGAGGGCTGATCGTGAAATTTGAAAAAAACTCGGAAGTATCGAAAAACGTTAAAATAATTGAATGGATGAAAACCGAAATACTACTAAGCGTAAGTGATCTGTTCAACCTGCTATTTAAAGGAATAAGACCGTTAGATGAGGCTATTTCAGATACATTGGCAAATATAATAATGATGACATACCTTCTAGCAAAGAGGATGGGACTCACGTTTACAGAAGTAGACTCAAAAGTAAAAGAAAAAATAAAAATAGGTATAGAAGAAGACCACAGTGTTGAGAGATGGTATGGAGATTTAACCAACCTTGATAAACATTTGGATAATAGGGAGTGATAAGTAAGTGGAATTAAAGATGAGACCGGCTCAAATAGCGAACATGGTTTTTTTAGCTTTGACATTAGCCGTGTTGAGTGTGTATGTACCACTACTTAGTCTGTTAAACCTATTGATAGTCGTGCCTTACGTAATTGTAGGGGCGAGTAACAACAAGGTATCAGTGCTGACAGTGGCATTTACCTTCGCAATATTATTGATTTTCACAGATATTTCGTATGCACTCAACATATGCATAGCCTTTGCCGTGCCAGGAATATTGATAGGAAAGATGATGTACTCAAGTATAAATAAAGAAGATTCAAATAAATATTCGCCAATATTCTGGGGAACTATCGTATTTATGATAACTCTCGTGATCTATACATTCATAGCACAGAAATTTATGAGTATAGACTTGATGGGAGATATGACTAAGACAATCAAAGAGGCTATGCAATTGTATACCACTGAGCCGACTCTTAAGGATTTGCATCTGTTTGGCGACATGACTACAGACGAAATCGTGAAATATTTTACGAACACCATATCGACAATGCTGTTTGCGAGAGGACTTGTCTGGGCAGTAATAGTCTACTATTTAAGTGCATTTGTTATAAATAAAAAATTCAAGGCAGAAATAGATTTTCCTAAATTTGCAGAGTTTTACCTACCTGGTCAGACTGTTATAGTAGCTTGTTTGATATATATATTATTCATGTTGCTGGACTACGCTGGATTAGGAATAAAGACGGATATAATACTTATGAACCTTGAAATGGTGTTTTACATGCTATTTTTCCTTCAAGGTGTTGCGTTATACGTCCATTATGTTAAGGCGTGGATTGCAAACAAGAGGAGCAGAACTATATTTATACTGATATTTGTATTACTCTTATTTGGATTTTTAGGAGTTGCATTTATAGGAGTGATGGACAGTATAATCAATCTAAGGAAGGTTAGGAGAATATCCTAACTAGGTTTTACAGTGTGTTAAGATTAGAATGATTTAAGCAGGAGGCCGAAATGGAAAAGAGACCAACGTATAAGGTCAATAAGCCTGAGGTAAATTTCTACCTAGCTACTATAGGAGTGCTCAGTCTCATATTGATTTTCTACAACATTTATATAGGGTGTCTGTTTCTTATTGCTTTTCTATGTGCTTTGTTCTACAATTATCGACAAAATCCGTTGAGGATTAAAGCCTGGGATGAGCGTATGGAGGGGATTCTCTCTGGAGTAGACGGTACAAGTAAGCAAGCTATAATGAACTTGCCCATACCCCTTTGCATCTTGGAGTTTAATGGAGATATCATTTGGTACAACAGTAAGTTTAACGACATGATGGACGAGGAAGAACTTTTCAACCGAAATATAGAGAATTTGGTTGATGGGATAAACTTAAGAAAAGTCTTAAATGAAAACAAAGAGATGTACACAGATATAGAGTATAAAGGAAGAGAGTACACTATTGTATATAATGTTGTAAAAGAGAACGCAGACCCAGATGACGAAATACCTAAAAAGGGTAGATATATAGAGGATGAGGAAGTACTTAAAGCGAGACTAGAAGATAAATTATCTAAGGACAAAGATAGTAAAAAGAAACTAGAAGATAAATTATCTAAGGATAAAGACAACAAAAAGAAACTAGAGGTCAGTTCAAAAAATAGTAGAAACGACGGAAACAAAGAGAACAGCGTCAAGTACTACATGATTCTCTACTGGATAGATAGAACTGATTACCTAAAGATGCAAAAAGACTACAACGACGAGCAAAATGTAATGATGTTGATTCAAATAGACGGATACAACGAGGTACTTGAAAGCGCTAAGGAAGAGGATCGATCGCTAATAACTATAGATATAGAGAGGGCATTAAACGTCCTCGAGACAAATACAGACTGTGCGATTAAAAAAACCGCCAGAGATAAGTTCATAGTGACCCTAGGCAAGGCGGAACTGTTGAAGTTAGAGGAAGAAAAATTCTCAGTACTAGATAGGATAAGGGAAATAGATAGAGGAAATAGCCTCCCAGTTACTATAAGTATAGGAGTGGGAATGGATGGAAACTCACCTAGAGAAAATCTGGAACTCGCTACAGGAGCGATGGACCTCGCCCTAGGACGTGGTGGAGACCAGGCGGTGTTAAAAACTACCGACAACTTCATATTCTATGGAGGAAAATCAAAGGCAGTTGAGAAGAAGACCAAGGTCAAATCTAGGCTAATCGGTCATGCGCTCAGGGAGTTAATCAACCAAAGCGATAGAATTTTGGTAATGGGTCATCAGTATCCAGATATGGATGCCATGGGAGCAGCCGTTGGAATCTACGATATATGTAAATCTTGTGAGAAGACCGCGCACGTCGTGCTGGACAATTCAAACGAAGCTATCCAGATATTCTTGGATAGAATAGGCGAACAAGAGTATTACGACGATATGATTATAAATTCAGAAGACGCTATTGAAGGTTGCACTGAGGACACCCTGCTGGTAGTGGTCGACACACATAGACCAAATCACACTGAGTGTGAGCAACTTCTAGGTATCTCTAATAAGGTAGTAGTAATAGACCACCATAGAAGAGGGGTAGAGTTTATAGAGGACACAGTCCTTTTATTCCACGAGATATACGTATCATCTACTTGTGAGATGGTTACGGAACTCGTACAATATATGGAGGGAAACGTCAAGCTCAAAAAACTAACTGCGGAAGGGTTGTTGGCTGGGATAAACCTAGATACGAAGAACTTCTCCTTTAAGACAGGGGTGAGGACATTTGAGGCAGCATCATACCTAAAGAAGGTAGGTGCGGACACAGTAGAAGTCAAGAAATTCTTCAACTCTGATGTCAAGGATTTCATAGTAAAGGCACAGACGATTGAAAATGCAAAGATTATAGATGATAAGATATGTATAGCATTTACAGAAGTTGAGATGCCAAATATTAATATAGTAATAGCTAAGGTAGCAGATGAACTCCTAAATATCAAAGAAGTAGAGGCCTCGTTCGTACTAGCACAAAAAGACGGCAAGGTATTTATAAGTGCGAGGTCGCTGGGAAAGATAAATGTACACGTACTCATGGAGAAACTAGGTGGAGGTGGACACATGGACATAGCTGGTGCACAGCTTGAAGATGTGAGCCTAGAAGAAGCAATCGACATGGTCGAAGGAATAATAGGAGAATTTTTAGAGGAGGATGAGAAATAGATGAAGGTAATATTGTTAAAGGACGTTAAAGGAACTGGAAAAAAAGGTGAACTTAAAGAAGTAACAGACGGATACGCTAGAAACTTCTTAATCCCTAAGAAGATGGCTGTACTTGCAGACAGTACAAATGTAAAAGAATTAGACGAGAAGAATAAATCAAAGGAATTAAAGGCTCAAAAAGAATATGATAATTCAGTGCTACTAGGAAAACAAATGGAATCAGTAGTTGTTGAAATATACACAAAGGCTGGAGAAGGCGGAAGATTATTCGGCTCAATAACATCTAAGGATATAGCGGAACAACTAAAAAAACAAAAGGGAATAGAAGTAGACAAGAGAAAAATACTTCTTGAAGAACCTATCAAACTACTAGGTACTACTAAGGTAGATATAAAGATACATCCAAAGGTAACTACAACTATAAGAGTTGAGGTAAAGGAAAAGAACTAAGTCTGTGAGGTGAAAAACTATGGACGATTTTACAAATATACCTCCTCACAGCGTGGAATCCGAGCAGTCTATACTCGGTTCAATTCTACTGGATAAAGATGCGATAATCACCGTGGCTGAAACGATAAAGCCCGGTGATTTTTACAAAGAGGCCCACAAGGTAATCTACGAGGCAATGCTGTCTTTAAATGCAGAAAATGAACCGATAGACATGATCACCCTCGCCGAGGAACTCAAAAAAAGAGGAAAATTAAATGAAATAGGTGGAGTGGTCTACTTGACCAGTCTATCTACAATAGTTCCGACGACATCGAACGTAAAATACTACGTGGATATAGTAAAAGAGAAATCAGTCTTGAGGCAGTTGATAAAGGCATCAAACGACATTATAAGCCTAGGATATGATAAGTCCACGAAAGTGGCAGACGTATTAGACGAGGCGGAGAAGAAGATATTTGACATATCTCAGGAGAAGATGAGTGACGACTTTATGCCTATAGATCAAGTCCTCATCGACGCCTACGATATGATAGAGCAACTCTACACAGACAAGAGCGATGTGACAGGAGTAACAACAGGATTTAAGGATTTAAATAGAAAGATGAATGGATTCCAAAGGACGGATCTAGTGCTCATAGCTGCCAGACCAGCCATGGGGAAGACGGCATTTTCGCTAAATCTAGTTCAAAATGCAGCTATAAAGGGAAATGCCTCGGTGGCAGTATTCAGCCTAGAAATGTCGAAGGAACAACTTGTACAGCGCCTCCTATCATCTCAGTCGAGCGTAGAGCTAAAGAAGATAAACACAGGTACTCTAAGCGACACAGATTGGCCAAGGCTGATAGATGCGATGGCAGTGCTATCTGGGACTAAAATATACATCGACGATACCCCAGGTATAAAAATATCAGAACTTAGATCAAAATGTAGAAAATTAAAGATAGAAAGCGGACTTGATATGGTGCTTATCGACTACCTTCAACTAATGGAAGGCGATGGTAAGGCGGAGAGCAGACAACAGGAAATAGCTAAGATTTCAAGATCTTTGAAAATACTTGCGAAGGAACTGAACTGTCCCGTTATAGCGCTATCTCAGCTATCTCGTGCTCCAGAGCAAAGGGCTGACCACAGGCCTATGCTCTCGGATTTAAGAGAATCTGGCTCTATCGAACAGGATGCCGATATAGTAATGTTCCTATACAGGGATGAATACTACAATCCAGACTCAGAGAGCAAAAATCTATGTGAGGTTATAATTTCCAAGAACAGACACGGTGAAACTGGATCGGTGGAACTAGTTTGGTTGGGTGAAGTACAAAGATTTGGGGACAAGTTAAGAGATTTATAACTTGAGATAGATGTCCACCACTTCTACAGGTGGCGGGCACAAATCTCATTTCAGTGTGGGTTGAAATCCCCCACTTAAAGCGTTGAATCATCATTTAATAGCAGTTAATATTCGTGCCTGCCCTTTTTTGGGGCAGGTATATTATTTGTCATCAATAAGAGGATATATGAATTTAAATTGTAAAAACTATGTATAGATTGAATGAAGACTAGGTAAATAACTTGAGATAAGTACTAGATAAACAAGTGATAATGGGTGAAATTTATAGCCGACTTCCAAAAAAATTTATTTGTTTTTGCTTGCAGAAGCACCCTGTGGATAAGCAGAAAAAACATGTCGATAATTTATACATAAAACATACGTTATCCAACATATATCAACAGAACAATCTTTCTTTTTACACAGAAAATGTGGATATTTGTGGATAAGTAGCTACAAACGTTGAAAAATACAGCAATAGTTATACACAGTATCCACAGGTGACCTGTGCATAAGTGTGCATAAATCTATGAATGCTGTGAATAAAATTAGATTTAGAGAAAAAAACAAAGAGAATAATATAATCTTTTGAGTAAGAAAAATCCAATTTTGCTTTATGAAGAAAAGCAGAAAGGTGAATATTATGAAAAATATAAATATAATATACTGCTATCCAGATTTTATTAAAGTTGGCACTGACATAAATCTAGTCAGGATTGTCGACGAAAATATTAAGGAAACAATAATAATTTATGCAAGTGTGAACGATAGCTCTAGAAAATCAAAAAACGTCTGTGGAAAAGCTGTGGATAAAATTGAAAAAGATTTTAAAATCAATATTACAAACACAAATGTCGGAGCAGAAATCAACCTCTGTAATGTCGACTCGACAATCGACTTTGAAAATGTCGTAAATAAGATAAAAGAAAATGAAAACAAGATAAAGTCCTTGAGTGATTTATCTAAAGTAGATGAGTTCGTACAGAAATTATATTTCTCAAGTAATAACGATTAATCAGAAATTATATTTCTTAAGTATAGCGATTAAAACGTTAAATTCATTGAAATAATAACGAATGTTTGGTAATATATATATGTAAAACATTCGATAAAAAACTAATGATTGAGGTGGAACGATGAAAACAGTTGCAGTTGTAGGCTCGCAATGGGGTGATGAAGGTAAGGGAAAGGTAATAGATTTTCTTGCTACTCAAGCTGATGTTGTAATCAGAGCACAAGGTGGAAATAATGCAGGGCATACATTAGTAGTCGATGGTAAAAAATACGCACTTCGTTTAATACCATCAGGCATACTAAATCCTGAGGCAATAAATGTTATTGGAAATGGTATAGTCTTTGATCCTAAGGGATTCTTAGAGGAATTAGCTAAGTTTGATAAAGGCGTTGTAAAACCAGGGAAAATTAAGATAAGTGATAGGGCTCACGTGATACTTCCTTACCATAAGGAACTAGATGCATTATCTGAAGAAGCAAGGGGAGACCTTAAAATAGGAACAACTAAAAACGGTATAGGACCTTGTTATATGGATAAGACTGAAAGATCAGGAATAAGAATATGCGACCTTATGGACAAAGATATATTCGCGGTAAAATTAAAGGCGCAATTACAGGCTAAAAATAAAATAGTTAAAAATATTTATGGAAAAACCGAATTATTTGATTTCGATACAATATATAACGAATACCTAGGATATGCAGAAGAGATAAGAGAGTATGTGGACGACACTACTGTAATAGTCTACGATGCAATAAAAGAAGGAAAGAAAGTTTTATTTGAAGGAGCACAGGGAACATTCCTAGACCTAGACCTAGGTACGTATCCGTACGTAACATCTTCACATCCAACTTCTGGAGGATTTGCAGTAGGTGCAGGTATCGGACCTAATATGATAAAGGATGTAGTGGGAATAGTAAAAGCCTACACTACTAGAGTCGGTGAAGGACCTTTCGTAACTGAGCAGATAAACGAAACAGGTGAAGAAATAAGAGCAAAGGGAAATGAATTTGGAGTTGTAACAGGAAGACCTAGAAGATGTGGCTGGTTTGATGCAGTGATGGTAAGTTACTCAGCACGTGTAAACGGACTCACAAGCATAGCTTTCATGCTTCTTGATGTACTTACTGGCTTTGAAACTTTAAACGTATGCACAGCGTACAAGATGGGCGATAAGGTGATAAAACACTTCCCAGCCTCACTTGACGATTTAGCTAAATGTGAACCTATATACGAAGAGTTGCCAGGATGGAGTGAAGACATAACAGGAATAACTAGTTATGACGAACTTCCTGAGAATGCGAAGAAATATATAGATAGAATAGAAGAGCTTATAGGAGTAAATATAGACATCGTATCAGTTGGACCAAACAGACTTCAGACGATAGTAAGAAAGAATGTATTCGATAACTAAAATTTCATAACTTGGTGTCGGCTAAAGGGACACCCACGTTGGTCCGCTAACTCATGGTTATACGTTACGCAGCCCAATATGGGTGTCCCTTTAGTGTACTTAGTTCTATGAAATGTTAGTTTATCATCGTACATGTGGGAGGGGTGTAAGGGGTGGATGAATAATTTCGGGCGGTTTCGATAAAATTCGATAAAAATTTTAAAAAAGTATTGACGAAGTTTGTTTTACGAGATATAATATATCTTGTGTTCAAAAAGAATATATTAAATACGGTCTATTAGCTCAGTTGGTAGAGCACCTGACTTTTAATCAGGGTGTCCCGCGTTCAAGTCGCGGATAGATCACCATGGCCCGTTGGTCAAGCGGTCAAGACACCGCCCTTTCACGGCGGTAACGGGGGTTCAATTCCCCCACGGGTCACCAATTTATGTGAAACTCTAATAATCATTTTGGTTATTAGAGTTTTTTTGAGCTCGAATTAAATGATAATCTCAATTGTATTATGGTATATTCTATCATGTACTCTTGCGGGCAATAGTTTTCTTATGATAAACTTAAAGAGTACGATAATTGACAATTTTATATATTTAACGTTAAATTAAACATTTAAAGTGGAAGTTTGTTTATGTAAAATTTAACCAAAAAATTTGATAAATACACCATTAGAGTAGTATAATTTTATATGTGAATATATTTTGAAATAGTAAAAAGGGGTGGGGATTTTGATAAATATAAACAGAGAAAAGTGTATAGGTTGTGGATTGTGTTCAGTGGATTGCCTAACGAATGCAATAGCCATGGAAGGAGATACTCCTGTCGTGGATAACGACAAGTGTATAGATTGTGCACATTGCCTGGCTGTCTGTCCAATGAGTGCGGTGAGTATGCCAAAGTACAATAAAAACGAAATAATTGAGTACGATAAGAAGAAATTCACAATTGACCCTGACAAACTGATGAACGCAATTAAATTTAGAAGAAGCATAAGGAAATTTAAAAAGCAGAAGATAGAGAAGGAAAAGATAGATGCAATTATCGAAGCCGGTAGATACACTCCGACTGGCAGTAATAAGCAGGGAAATAGATATATAATATTAGACGAAAAACTTGAAGAGCTAAAATTGGTAGCAATGCAGGGATTACACGATCTAGCTATAGAAAACTCCGAGACTATGAAGCCCGTAATGCTATATAGAGATAAATTTGAAAGCATGCAGAGGGTTTATACTGAAACAGGCAAGGATATGTTATTTTACAATGCACCAACTATAATAATAGTTGTAAACGATAGAGATGCAATAATAAACGGGGCTCTGGCTGCCAGCAATATGGAACTAATGTTAAACGCACTGGGATTAGGTGCTTGCTATATCGGATTTTTCGTAAGAGCTGTAAGTATAGTGCCAAAACTTAGAGATGTACTCGGGTTAAAGAAAAATGAAGAAATAGCAGCAGTACTAGCAGTGGGATATCCAGACATAGAATATAAAAGGACGACAAATAGAAAATCCGCAAATGTAACTATAATGTGATTTGATATTCTTCTTGTTCGGACTAGTGTCATTAAAACATCTTGGTGTAGAATTTGACTTAAATAAACATGAAGTTGGCGAGAAAGATTTAATAACTAAACTATAACTTGAAATGGTATGCCCCCACCTCCACAGGTGACGGGCATATATTTCATTTCAGTTGGGGTAAATACCCGCCTGAAATCGTTGAATCACCATTTAACTTGAGAAAAATGCCCCTCCACCAGGAGGGGCATAATTTATCTTATTTAAAGCGCTCCCAACGGAGGTCGTTTCCGATAAATTCGTATATTTCAAATTTATCCAGTATTCGGGATAGTACCCTTTGTGAATATATCTCCCCGATTTGGAAGGGATTTAAATTTGAGGAAACCACACAACTCTTATCAGCTGAAAGCCTAGTGTTTACGATATTGAAAATTTCACTGTTTGTAAAAGAATTATTCATTTCCGTACCTAAATCATCTATAATTAAAAGATCACAGTCGAATAAATTCCTGTAGTTTTCATCGCTCAATGCCTGATCTGGATTCTTTCCGAATTTGTAATCCTCTAGAATCTGCAAAATCATGAAGGCGGTCTGATATATGACCACAAAACCCTTGTCTAAAAGGTCCTTGGCTATACAGTTGCACATAAATGTCTTTCCAAGTCCAGTGGACCCGTAGAAAAACAGGTTTTTGCTCTGCTCCTTGCCGAAATTTTCGACGAAGTTGCTAGCTGGTTGATAGATAGAAATCATATGCTCCCTAGGAGAAACTCCCTTACTTTCGATCTTTTCATTGGAGAAGAGATTTAAATTAAAGGTAAAGAAATTTTCTCTATCCAGTACATTTCCGAGGTTTGACATATTGTATGCCTCGTTTATGAGCTCTTGCTTAAAACAAGTACATTTCTCACCGTTTGGCAAGAAGGCTTTGTCTTTGCAGATTGGGCAGCGGTGTTTAAGCTCGAGGTAGTCCAGCGGGATGTTATTTTCAAGGAAGAGATCCTCCCTCTTAGCAGTAAGTTTTTCGATATCTTCCCTGCATTTAAAGACGATGGCATCTCGGTCTTCTGGTTTTTCCAATACTATTTTTGCGAGCCTAAGTCCGATTTTCGAGATATCGTCGTTTAAGTTCATTATCTCTGGAAATTTAGCATTTATTTCTTTTTTATGCTCAATGAGTCTGATTTCACTTTCATCTCGTCTGTCCTCATATTTTTTCAATATCTTTTTAATCTTACCTTCGTTCACTTACCCACCTACTTTCAATATTTAAACTTATTATTTTTATTAATTCAAATTCATTTTACAATGAGTTATTTATTAAATTTAGCCTTTTGACTCTTCTTCACAATTTCGTCAAATTCTTCAGGAGAGTACTGAGTGAAGGTCTCGTTGAAGTTGTGGAATTTATTTTTCTTTGGAGCCTGCTTATCCAAATTCTTAGCCTTATAGTAATTTTGCTTAGCATCCTTCGATTCTTCAGTTTGTTTCTTTTTATTTGCAAGGTATTCTTCTTCGTATTTTGCGAGTGCATCCAAGGTTCTAACACCGTCCTCGCTCCATCTCTTTATAATGCCGTTTACATATGATATAGATGGATTTGGGATATTTTTTGTCTTATCACAGGCGATAAAAATAAGTTCCATATCCATTTCGTATTCATCAAACCATACGTCCATTACCTGCTGTTCGGATTTTGAAGGAAGTCTTTTAATAAATCCTAACTGGTTGAACACCTGCTTGTACATTAGGTATCTATCTTTTCTAAATTCCTCGCTCTCCTGTATTTCTGCGATGGAGAAGTAGTTTGAATCGTACCAAGACCTTAGAATCGATTCAATGTATCTCACTGGTTTTGAGAAACCAGTTTTTTCTTTTACATTTTCGTATGCGAATACTATCAATTCTGTATCCATATTGTATTTTTCCATAGCTTCAATCAATGTTTCTTTTTCGTAAGGCACTAGCGGCCTTCCGAGAATTTTATTGATTGTGTTGAACATATTTCTGATAAGTGGATTTTGAGATACCTCAATCAATTTATCGGTCTTGCTTTTGCTGAGGTTATGAGTGCTAGGCTTGAGTTTAACCTCTTCGCAATCGGCATTTTGAGACAAGTCGATATAATTATCTTGAGAGTTCCTCCTACTTGAAATAGCTTGAGCGTGGATGTTTAAATTATCCTCACTCGAAGTATTTGGATTACTCGAAATTTTAGCGGCGTTCAAACTGTTTCCGCTTGTATTGCAGGCTAACATACTATTGAAGTAGAATCTGTCGATGTCGATAAATTCTATAGGCCAGTTCTCCCTGTCTACATTCTCATCTATGTGAACTTTGACGATTTTTTCGCCTTCCCAATAACTCCAAGCGTCCATGACTTGATCCAAGGTCACGTTGAGGTTTCTAGCGATGGATTTATTTGTAAAATCAAAAGACTCGGTTTTGTCGCACGCCCTTCTATAGCCCATAATATAAACTTTTACGTATAAACCATCCGCCGATGGCATAAACATATCTATAAAGACATTAGGTATTGTTGTTTCACCTAATTCGTATTCATTGGTTTCTTTGTAAAACATAAAATCACCTCAGATAAATTATATCATTTTTTTGCGGAATTTAGTTTGATAAGGCGAAATTTGAAGTTTGTAGTATTTGTAAAATCGACGTAGATAGGAGGGAAAAATTTTGGTTATAAACATGAATAAGAAGGTAAGAAGAGCTTGTGCTGTGGTGGCTATGCTGTGTGTGATAGCAACTGGAGTCGTTATGGACAAAAACATGGTACTTGAGACATTTATGTCAAGCAGGTCGACAAATGAAATAAACAACTATAAGATAGAAGCTGAATACGATGGCAAAAATAAAAAAATTCTATGCAAACAGACAACAAAATACATAAATAAAACAAATGGGGACTTAAATAAAATTTATTTCCATATATACCCGAATGCATTTTCAAAGAGAGAATTCGCCCCATTCGAGGCAGGGGAGATGCAACTAGCATATCCAAATGGATTTAACGAAGGTTATATAGACCTAAAAAAGGTGGACGGAGTGAATCAAAAGTTGGAGTACGATATCAAGGGTGATAAAAATGATCTATTAGAGATAAAACTTGAAGAAAAATTAAAACCAAACCAAGGCTTAGATATAGAATTCAAATACAATGTCAAACTTCCAAACTCAGTTGGTAGATTCGGATATGGAGACAAGACGATAAATATCACAAATTGGTTTCCAATAGCCTGTGTGAAGGATGATAGGGGATGGAGTATAAAGAGCTACGAGGCACTTGGAGATCCTTTTTACAGTGACACCAGCAACTTCAGAGTAAAATTCACAGCGCCTAGCGAATTGAAGTTGGCGAATACCGGGGTAGTCGTGGGCGAAAAGACTAAAAACGGAAGCACGAAGTACGATATCGAAGCTAAGAACGTCAGGGACTTCGCCTTGATAATGAGTTCGAAATTTTCAATAGGCAGGGGAGAGACCAAGGGAATCAAGATAAATACATATAATTTAAATAAAAATATGGACCAGAAGAGTACAGAGATAGCAGAGGATTCAATAAAAATATACAGCGATTTATTTGGAAAGTACCCGTATGACGTATTCTCAGTTGTTTCAAGTGATTTCTACATAGGTGGTATGGAGTATCCAATGCTAGTGATGATAGACCAGTCTCTATATACAAGTAAAAATAAATTCTTACTCGAATACGTAATAGCCCACGAAACAGCACATCAATGGTGGTATTCTGTAGTAGGAAATGATGAAATAAGCGAACCTTGGCTAGATGAGGCTTTGACAGAGTATTCGACAGTTCTTTATTTTGAGAATAAGTACGGGAAGGAAGTATCGGATAAATTAATCGAAACTATGATAAATGAGTCTAAAGATTACAGTAGTGAAAATATATTTAAGCCTTCAACAGAATATAAAAATTCAGCCGATTATAGCATAAATGTCTACACTAAGGGGGCAGTTGCAATCAATGAGGTCAGAAATAAAGTAGGAGACAAGGTCTTCTTTGAAACAATGAGGGAGTACTTCGAAGATAATAAGTTTAAAAACGTCAACGGAAGGACGTTTGTCGACCTTTGGAACAACAGGGGAATTGATGTAGATAAAATAATAAGTGAATGCGATTGAAGATAGGTAGATATGATTAAATTTAAAATGAGAACTATGTATCTCGCCACTTTAGCTGGTTGGTATAGTTCTCATTTTAGTTTGGGAAAAAATTTTAAAAAAGTCAATTCTCATTTAAATTATAGTCAATAAAAGTCAAGTAGATGTTTTATTGGCTAGAAATTTGGTATAATGTAAATACGGCAATCGGATAATGTGAAGATAGGATGCGACAGAAGATGAAGGGGTTTGGATTATCCGAACCATTATGAGATGAGAAAGGACTAGTTTAATGATTGAGTATTGTTCAGTTGGCAGTGGAAGCAGTGGAAACTGCCATTTTATAGGATATAAGGGCACAAATATCTTGGTAGACGCAGGGCTTAGCGGCAAGACTATTACAAACGGCCTTAAAGAAATAGAAGTAGATACTAGCACGCTCAAGGGAATTTTTATAACTCACGAGCATATCGACCATATCAAGGGAGCTGGGATTCTTTCTAGAAAACTCGACATCCCGATATACGCAAATGTAAAAACATGGATGGCAATGCAAGAAAAGCTCGGAAAAATAGATGAGAAAAACATGAAGGTATTTGAGAACGACAAGACGTATTCACTTGAAAATATAGTAGTTAGACCTTTTTCAATAGAACACGACGCAGCGGATCCAGTAGGATACAATTTCTACTCTGATAACGATGAAAAGATTTCTATAGCCACAGATATGGGGTGTATCACGGAGAATGTGAAGAAGCATCTATTTAACTCGAAGTTAGTGGTTTTGGAATCTAATTACGACAAGAACATGCTTATGATGGGATCTTATAGATATGCGCTTAAGAAGAGGGTGATGTCAGACATCGGCCATTTATCAAACGATGAGGCTGCAAAGTTCGCTGTGGAACTTATTAAACAGGGTACAGAGGAACTGCTCTTGGCACATTTGAGTAAGGAAAATAACTTTCCGGAATTGGCATATGAAACAACCAAGGGAATATTGGCGGAACACGAGATAGCAGTAGGTGAAGATGTAAATTTGGAAATTCTAAGAAGGAGCAGCCCTTCTAAAATTTACAGGATTAAATAATAACTTGAGATAAATTAAAATTATTAATGAGGAGAAAAGCAATTTGAATATACAGGTTATTTCTGTTGGGAAAATTAAAGAAAAATATTTAAAGCTCGGAATCGAAGAGTTTTCAAAAAGACTCAGCAAATACTGCAAGTTGGATATTGTAGAGTTAGATGACGAGAAGGCACCTGAAAATTTGAGCGATAAGGGCAGGGAAATCGTGAAGGACAAGGAAGGTCAAAGGATTCTAACTAAGATTAAGCAAAACAGCTATGTAATTGCACTTGCGATAGATGGAAAAAATTTTTCATCAGAGGAGCTTGCAGAGTTTATGAGCGATCTGACTGTTAGGGGAAACAGCAGCCTAACTTTTGTAATCGGTGGTTCTTTAGGACTATCTGATGATGTTTTAGTTAGGGCTGATTTCAAATTGTCGTTTTCTAAAATGACTTTTCCGCATCAGCTTATGAGGTTGATTCTTTTGGAACAGATTTATAGAGGGTTTAGGATAAATAACGGTGAACCGTACCACAAATGAGGGCGATAAATAACTTGAGGCAATAAAAACCACTCTTATTCGCAGTAAGAGTGGACGTTAAGTTTACTTCAGTTATTAATGCTGAAACTCATCCACTCTACATAGAATAAAATGATATTGAAGTTTATAAATTTCAGGATCTAAAAAGAGGGCTACAACAATTACTGTTGAACGGCCCCCTTTTAAAACAAAACAACTTTAATGAAAAACTTCTTAATATGGAGTATCTTCTTATTGCCTAGAATATTAATATAGTTGCTATCTCCTGTATCTTGTATGGGTAAGATACAGGAAATAGATAAAACTTAAGTTATATGCTAGTAACTGTTTCAGAGTTGAAATCAGCTACCATTTGACGAAATTCATCTTCATGCAAAGTCCTGTGTTCTTCTAAAGATTTTTCCTTAACCAATTGAAGTAAGTCGCCGCGTCTTTCTTCTTCAACATCTAGTCCGTATCTTTCTAACCAAACTCTTAGGTTATCTTTCCCGCTTTTCTTACCTAGGTCTAATACTGGTTCTGTTTGACCTACTAAATCCCATCTATATGGTAACATTACCAATGGATCTGCGTTCTTGCAGTTTTCCCATAGGCTAGAAGGCATACCTGTTTCCCACATGAATATCTTATCTCCAACGACTGGAGCAGTAGTGCCTACAGGGAATCTAGCGTATTTAGCTACTGTATCAGATAAATCTTTTAGTTTAGATAGGTCGATTCCAGTGTGTACACCATATAAAGCTTCGAGTGCGAGTACAGTAGTTTCAAGTGGAGCACTTCCGGCACGCTCACCTATACCGCTAACTGTTACATGTGCAGCCTCAGCACCAGCGGCTAGACCAGCTAGAGTAGTTGCAGTTCCTAGACCAAAATCATCATGGAAATGACATTCTATAGGAGTGCCAGGGAACCTATTTTTTAATTTACTTACTCTTGAAGCAGCACCTTCAGGTGATAGGGCTCCAAAAGTATCAACTAATGCGAGTGAATCCATATGTCCTCCACCTTCGATTATTGCTTGGACAGTATCCATTAAGAAGTCCATGCTCGCACGAGATGAGTCGGCTGGGAAGAATATTACCTTGAGTCCTAATTCATGAGCTCTTGCAGTAGCTTCAATAGCAGAATTAACTGCTTTTTCAACTCCCCATTTTTTACCTTTCTGTAGTAAGTGTTCGCTTCCAGGTATTTCAGCTACGACACCATTTACACCACATGCTTTTGCCTGCTCAACGTCTTTTACCATATTGCGAACAAAGGCGTATATATCAGCGTTTAGACCGAGGCTAGTGATTTCTTTTATGGCATCTGCATCTTCTTTTATTACGGCAGGAGTACCAGCTTCGATTCTCTGAACTCCAGCTAGATCTAATTTTTTAGCGATCTCAACTTTTTCAGCTCTTGTGAGAATTATATTCGCCTGTTGTTCACCATCTCTAAGAGTAGTATCTAGTAATTCTATTTTTTTAGGAAAATGTAACTTACTTACTACATCTTCTTCATAGTTAGATGGGCTTACCCACCATTTTCCTTCTTCTCTAAAACTCATTGTAAAATCCCCCTTTAGTTATTTTTTTTAAAAATCTGTTGCGTCTTCAATTGTCTTCCAACCAGACATCGGTTCGCCCAAAAGTCCGTGTTTCTTCCTATATCTATAAGTTTGGACTGGAAGTATGATTAAGAATGGAAGTTCAAAACAAGGTATGTTTATCTTTCCAATCAATCCGTATGCTTTTAGAACTAGGTCAGGTATTCCCATCCTTCCGAAATAGATTCCAAGTAATAATAGCACGATAACTAGGATAAATCTCCTATGCTGTAGTGATGAGCGTTTCCAAATCCTATGAAGCAATGATTGATATCTTTCAACCATTCCGTAGAGGTACCCAGCACCCGTACTTATTACGGCCAAGTAAGCTATAGCTGTGTATAATAGTTTGACGCCGAACTCAGCTCCTACGATATGTTCCAAAACCCAGATAGTAGGCATATCAAGTCCAACTACATTTGGCATACCTGATGCAAATAATATGTTCATCATAATTGTAGATAAGAATACCAATAATCCACCTATGATGGCTGTTGCGAGTGAATCTCTTTTTGTTTTAACAACGCCTTTAGAAGACGGAATGGCGGCATCGACAAATGCGACCATTATATTTATATAGAGTATAATACGCAGCCAGGCCTTTGGATAACTCAAGTTCATTACATGGCTTGTAGTATATGTAATCATCCCATCCCAAGCTGAGAACAAACCTCTAATACCTAAGTACGACAAGAGGGCTATCAGAGCCATAGTGATTATAGCTGAAGATTTGAGTACGATTGATTGTCCACAGAGTATGAGGACAGCTATTATAAATATCGTAATCAATCCAGCTATTATAAATGGAATTGGAGTTATAGCTGCGATCAATCTACCACCTGTTGCAAATGATAATGCTGAAATTGTGATACATGCTAACATTGCAGAAAATTCCTTTAGATTAGCAAATACAATCTTAATAGGACCGTAGACTCCATCGTAAAATTCTCTGAAGTTGTAGTATTTAAAGGTCCTACTGTACTCAAGTACGAAGAAACATAGGAATGATGCTGCGAGTGTTGTAATAATAGGGCCGATAAATACACCTATCCATCCTATACTTACGAAATAGCTGACAAGTTGTGCGCCACCAGCAAAACCTGGACCTATGTATATTCCATACCAGAGTGATGCTATAGTAAATGGACCGATCAGCCAACCAAACCTATCCTTTAGTGTTTGCATAATAAAACGCTCCTTGAATTATCATATGTAATGCCTTACATTATGATAGAAAATATAAAATCAGATTACACTAGGGACGCTTCGCTCAAAGCTTTTTTATTGACAACATTGTCTGGAACTTCACCATTTAAAACAGCTACAGCAGTAGTAGCAACTTGCTCAAATAGTTCATTAGAAGCTTCAGCAGAGTTGTAAGCTATATGTGGAGTCAGGATAACGTTATCCCTTTTACAAAGAGTGTGTTCCACATCTGTCATAGGCTCAACATCTAAAACATCAAGTCCAACTGCTCCAACCTTTCCGGAGTCAAGTGCATCTATCAAATCTTCTTGGCAGATCAAACCACCACGAGCTGTATTTACAATTATCACACCATCTTTCATCTTTTCAAATGACGATTTATTTAGTATGTGATAAGTTTCGTCTGTTTGAGGTACATGAGTTGAAATTATATCTGATATTTTGTACAGTTCATCGAGCTCAACTCTAACCACATTATTTTCTTTAAAAACTGAATCTGGTAAAAATGGATCATATGCAACCACGTTATAGCCAATCCCCTTTAAATTAGACGCTACAGTTCTAGATATATTTCCAAAACCTATCAATCCGATTGTCTGAGAGCTTGGGCGTTTCATGACATTACCGAGTGATTTATTCCATAGTCCATTTCGTACAGCAGTAGTGAAGTGTAAAATTTGTCTAGAGGCAGAAAGTATCAATGTAGTAGCATGTAAAGCAACTTCTGGTATGCAATACTTAGATACATTACAAACTTTAATACCTCGTTTTGTTGCTGCTTCAACGTCGAATTCATCATAGCCTATTCCGTATCTAACTAAGACCTGACATTTTTCAAGTTGATTGATGCTCTTTTCGGTCATCTTAACACAGATATTTAAAATAGCATCTGCATCAAGGCATTTTTCAATGACCTCATCTTCGTTTTTGCAAGTTTCCTTTACGAATTCAAAACCTGCATCTTCGAAGATCTTTTGTTCAATAGAATAATCATAACCACTAATTACTTGAGAATCCAATAGTACAACTTTCATAAACAATTACCTCCAATTATTATTTTAGACTACACCTAATATTTAAAATATTTAAGTAATTTAAATATATATTATTTTCTTATGCATGTCAATGTATTTTTCAATGTTAAGAAAGAAAATTATGAAAAATCGTTCGACATGATATAGATTGGATTATATATAAAAAACACTAAAATTATTACATTGACAATAATAAACTAAAATAGTATATTTATAGTAATAAACACGAAGATGTGTTAACGAGAGCAATGGAGCTCCATAGTCTAACTATGGGGCTTTTTTGTATTTTTTTAAGCGTATTTGACGATTGCAGTGGAGATATAGCATTGTAATGGAGGAATACTTCATCATCTGTGGATATATGGTGATGTATTTCTAAAGTTAGGGGAGGAAGATGAATGAAAAGTTTTGATTTAAAAACAAAGATTAAATTTGGTCTTGGATCATTGTCGGCATTACAGGAGATTCGAGATAAAAGAGTATTGGTAATAACTGATCCATTTATGGTGGAATCGGGAAACATAGAAAAAATAGTCGAAAACCTTAAATATTCTAAGTATAAGGTTTTCAGTGAAATAGTCCCGGATCCGCCTGTAGAAATCGTGGTACAAGGAGTTCAAGCTTTCAGCGAGGTGGACCCAGAAGTTATAATTGCTGTTGGTGGAGGCTCGGCTATAGATGCAGGTAAAGCTATCATGGATTTCTCGAAACAAATATTGAATAAAGAACAGGTAGAATTTATTGCAGTGCCAACTACGAGTGGGACAGGCTCAGAGGTGACATCATTTGCAGTTATAACAGACAAACAGAAGGGCGAGAAGTACCCACTAGTTTCTGAGAGCTTGCTGCCAGATGTATCAATATTAGATCCAGAGCTTGTAAAAACTGTTCCTAAAACTATAACAGCAGATACTGGTATGGATGTGTTGACTCATGCTATTGAGGCGTATGTATCAACTGATGCAGATGAATTTTCAGATGCCTTTGCAGAGAAAGCTATAAAACTTGTATTTAAATATTTGAGAAGAGCTTATAATAATGGAGATGATATGGAAGCGAGGGAAAAAATGCACATAGCCTCATGTCTGGGTGGACTTGCATTTGACCACGCTTCACTTGGAATAAATCATTCAATTGCCCATGCTCTAGGTGGAAAGTTTAAAATACCTCATGGGAGAGCGAATTCCTTGCTTCTTCCTTATGTAATAGAGTATAATTCAGATATGAAAAACAAGGTAGAAAATGATTATTCTCTAGCTGCATATAAATACTGTGAAATAGCAAAGATTTTAGGCTTGAAATCTAATAATACAAGGTTAGGTGTGAGATATCTGGTAAATGAGATAAGGAATTTGCAAGACGAGATGAAGATGGTTACAAATTTGAGGGGATGTAAGGTAAGCGATGAGGATGTATTGAAATTTGAAGATGAAATAGCAGTGCTGGCGTTAAACGATACATGCACTCTAACTAATCCAAAGCAACCCACACATGGAGATATAATAAGTATCATAAGGAACATTATTTAAACAATATTAAATCTGACAAAATATATTGACAGATGTTGGAGCAACATATATAATGATGGTAAGTTGAATAATATATCACAATGACGTGATATTTGAATGAAAAGCAAGGGGGCTTCTCGAAGACAGAGATATTTTGTCTTTGTGGAGCCCTTATTTAAATTTAGAAAGCAGGTAAACCTTTGAGTGAAGATAATGTACAGAGGACAATACAAGAATATGTTCCTGGTAAACAAGTTACGCTTGCTCATATAATAGCAAATCCTAGTGAAGATTTGTATAAGAAGGTAGGTCTTCTCCTAGAGAATAGAGATGCCTTAGGAATTTTAACTATAACACCAAGTGAGGCTTCTATAATAGCTGCAGATGTAGCAAACAAAGCTTCTGGTGTCAGTCTAGGTTTTGTAGATAGATTTAGTGGATCTGTAGTTGTAAATGGCGATATAAGCTCTGTAGAATCTGCTCTGAATGAAGTTTTATCAGTTCTTGGAAATATGTTAGGTTTTTCAATAACAAAGATTACGAGGACATAGATATGAAGAAAATAATTTTTATGGGTAAAACAGGGAGTGGTAAGACTACATTATGTCAAAAACTAGATGAACTAAGCCTTGAATACAAGAAAACACAGACGGTTGAGATATACAATGACTCAATAGACACACCAGGTGAATACATGGAGAATAGGTCATTGTACAATGCACTTATGACAATCTCAGTGGATGCAAAAATAATAGCCTTGGTGTACGATTGCACTCAAGAAGAAAATTATATAGCACCAGGATTTGCAACAATGTTTAACAAGGAAGTAATAGGAATTATTACGAAGATAGCCATGGCTACAAAGGAAGATATAGATTTGGCAGTGGAACAATTAACTGTGGCTGGAGCAAGCAGAATCTTTAAAGTGGATACAGTGGATGATATAGGCGTGGAAGAATTACGCTTTTATCTAGAAGAAAGGGAATAGAAGCCAGACATTATTAAGGGAGGTGAATAATATGGGAAGAAATATATTATTAGTCGATGACGACCCTCTTATAAGAGGGGACCTTAAATATATGCTACTTGATAGAGGATTTAATATAATAGGTGAAGCTAGTGACGGTTTTGAAGCAGTTGAAGAGTGTAAAAGAAACAACCCAGACTTAGTCATACTCGATATAGACATGCCGTTGATGGATGGATTAAAAGCAGGAAAGATAATCAATAAGGAAAATCTCGCAGGAGGAATACTTTTGTTGACATCCTATGATGGAGATGAGTATATAGAGAAAGCTAAAAGCATAGGTGCCTTTGGATATATAGTGAAGTCATTAAATGTGAATACAATTATACCGACAATAGAGATGTGTTTATCTAAGGTTGAAGAGTTTGAAAAAATGAAAAAAGATCTGAATGATGTAAATACAAAATTGACAGACAGAAAGATAATTGAAAAGGCAAAGGGCATACTTATTAAGGAATACGGCATAACAGAAGAGGATGCGTATTCGCAAATTAGAAAGTTAAGTATGGATAAGAGGAGTTCTATGGTGGAAATCTCAAAATCTATTATAATAGGGTATGATACTTGATATGAAACAGTCAATTAGAGAAATCTGTGAGCGAGACACATACCTAAATCAGGTTGAAATAGATGAAATAGTAGAAGTATCCAAATCCATACAATTTATGGCAGATTTTTATGAAAGTGACGTGTTTATAGACGTACCTGGAAAGAATGTGTCAGAAGCATTTGTAGTTGCCCATAGTATGCCAGAAAATAAGTCGATATACAAGGAAGAAATAGTAGGGAAACCAGCATTACAAGAAAACGAGCCAGGTGTAATAGAAGTATTTAAAATAGGCAAGCTAAAAAGAGATATGAAAGCGATAACACAGGAAGACAAGGTAGTAAGGCAGACAATTCAGCCTATAAATTTAGCTGATAAGGTCATAGGAGTCATAATAGTAGAAAAATATATAAGTGAAGATTTGAAAGAAGATTATGATTTGATGAGGTCGGTGGCTGTCAAAGAGGCTCACCACAGAGTGAAGAATAATCTATACATACTGATTTCATTACTTAGAAAACAGAGAAGACTAACCAATAACGAGGAAGTAAAAAGTTGTTTAGATAATACTGTCAATAGAGTATATGCAATATTATCGACACATAAGTTGCTCTCAAAAGGAGTAAGTGATAAGACGTCGGTAATAGAGGCTATTGATCTACTTGTAAGCAATATGCAAGGTGAGTATAGTGGCAATAAAGATATTCGAATAAGTATTTCAGGTGATGATTTCAAAATATGCGGTGATAGATTAACTTCGTTATTATTATCGATGAATGAGATCATACAAAATTGTTTTGACCATGCTTTTAGAGGTCGAGACGCTGGAAACATCGACATACTTATTTATGAAGAAGTTGAATTCAAGAACATAGCTATAACCGATAATGGAGTCGGTCTAGATGAAAGTAAGGTAAACAATGATAGTTTGGGTACATTCATAATAGATAGCTATGTGAAACAGTCCTTAAAGGGAGAAATAGAAAGACAATCGAATAAAAATGGTACGAAAGTACTTATTAAGATACCAAAACAAATAACTAATTTACGACGAAGTAGTTATAATTAAGCAAAGGGGCTTAAGGTTATTGATAAAGAGGGGATCCTCTATTTATCGTGACTTTAAGCCTCTTTGTTTGTTTATAACTTGAGATAAATGTCCCCCACCTCCATAGGTGGTGGATATAATTCTCATTTCTGTGTGCTAGTATCTAACACAGAAAGCGTTGAATCACCAGTTAACATATTTTGTAATTTTGGAGGTGAATCTGTGAAAGAAGAACTACTCAGTGTAGGTATTGATATCGGTACCAGCACGACCCAACTTATATTTTCCAAATTGACAGTAGAAAACACCGCTTCAAATTTCTCGGTCCCCAGGATAAGCATAGTGGATAAAGAGGTTGTTTATAGAAGCAAGGTATATTTTACGCCTTTAATTTCAGCGACAGAAATAAATGGAGAAGAAATTAAAAAGATTGTGGAATACGAATACAAGAAAGCAAACATAGACAAGGATGAAATACAGACAGGAGCCGTGATAATTACCGGTGAGACAGCGAGAAAAGAAAATGCCAATGATGTTTTGCAGGTGCTAAGCGGATTTGCAGGAGACTTTGTCGTAGCGACTGCGGGACCTGACCTTGAGAGTATTATTTCTGGGAAGGGTGCAGGTGCACATATATATTCAAAGGAACATTCCACTACAGTCGCAAATATTGACATGGGTGGAGGAACAAGCAATATTTCATTTTTTAAAAGGGGTGAAGTATTGGACACAGGCTGTTTAGATATTGGTGGAAGACTAATCAAGGTGGATACTGCAAGTCATGAAATCACGTATATATCACCTAAGTTCGAGACTATTATCAAAGATAATAAATTCGATATTCAAGTAGGGAAAAAGGTATCAAAAGAAGATGTGGCACCAATTGTAAATATAATGAAAGACATCGTAATGGAGAGCATAGGACTAAAATGTAAGGGAGAATCATTCGATTTTCTAGTAACTAACAAGTCTATTTCCTTGGATGAAGAAATTAAAAATGTATCGTTCTCAGGAGGGGTAGCAGATTATATTTACTTAGATGATCCTATAGACGATTATTTTAAATATGGAGATGTAGGGATTTTACTCGGACAGGCGATAAGAGATTGTGAAGAAATTAAACATATCAATGTAATAAAGCCGCTAGAGACAATACGGGCGACTGTCGTCGGGGCTGGATCTCATACGACAGAGGTAAGTGGAAGCACGATAACTTATACTAATGATGCTTTTCCAATTAAAAACTTGCCGATTTTAAAACTTTCCATAGATGAAGAAGGTGGTAGTGCCGAGGATATAGGGATGTCGATAAAGGCAAAATTAAATTGGTTTAAGCTAGAAAACGATCTACAAAAGATTGCAATAGCAATCAATGGACGACAAAATCCAAGTTTTGAAGATATCCTAGAATACGCAAGGGGAATTGTGTATGGCATGGGTGAAATATTGGAGAAAAAACTGCCGTTTATAGTGATTGTAGAAAACGATATGGCAAAAGCACTTGGCCAATCAATATACGCTCTTTTAGATTATAAAACAGATATAGTGTGCATAGATGGCATTAAAGTTGAAAATGGAGACTACATAGATATAGGAAAGCCAATTGCAGAAGGAAAAGTTTTACCAGTGGTTATAAAAACATTAGTTTTTAATTAATAGATGGAGGGATGTACATGATTTTAAAGACTAGATTATTTGGAAAATCATATCAGTTTAAAGACTTATATGACGTAATGGCAAAAGCAAATGAAGAAAAATCAGGCGACAGATTAGCTGGACTAGCAGCTGAATCAGCAGAGGAAAGGGTATCAGCGAAGGTAGTGTTATCTAATGTCACACTTGGAGATATCAGAAATAATCCAGCGGTAGATTACGAAAAAGATGAGGTAACGAGAATAATACAAGATGCTATAAACGAAAAAATATATGCAGGTATAAAAAACTGGACTGTCTCAGATTTAAGAGAGTGGTTGTTGGACGAAAACACTACAGGAGCTGATATTAGAAGAATCTCTAGGGGATTAACTTCTGAAATGATTGCAGCTGTTGCAAAATTAATGTCAAATATGGACTTAATAAACGCTTCTAGAAAGATAAGAGTAACAGCCCACTGCAACACTACTATAGGTGAACAAGGGACTTTATCAGCTAGATTACAGCCAAACCATCCGACTGACGATCCAGATGGAATTACAGCATCGCTTTTGGAAGGATTATCATATGGAGTGGGAGATGCAGTTTTAGGTCTCAATCCAGTAGACGATTCAGTTGAAAGCGTAAGTAAGATATTAAAAAGATTCCAAGAGACAAAGGAGAAATATGAAATCCCTACCCAAATCTGTGTGCTGGCACATGTCACTACTCAGATGGAGGCGATAAGGAAGGGCGCACCAGCGGATCTTGTATTCCAGTCGATTGCAGGATCTCAAAAGGGTAATGAGGCATTTGGTTTCAATGCTCAAACGATAGAAGAGGCTAGAAAATTAGTGTTGAGCGATGGAACATCTACTGGACCGAATGTAATGTACTTTGAGACAGGACAGGGTTCAGAGCTTTCTTCAGAAGCACATCACGGGAAAGACCAAGTAACTATGGAAGCTAGATGTTATGGATTTGCAAAAAAATTCGATCCATTCTTAGTGAACACTGTTGTTGGATTTATAGGACCAGAGTATTTATACGATGCAAAACAAGTAATAAGGGCAGGTTTAGAAGACCATTTCATGGGTAAACTCAGTGGAATTCCAATGGGAGTAGACGTATGCTACACAAACCATATGAAGGCGGATCAAAATGATATGGAAAATCTATCTGTTTTATTGACTGCCGCTGGTTGCAATTACTTCATGGGTGTACCACATGGGGACGATATAATGTTGAATTATCAGTCTACAGGATATCATGAAACAGCGGCACTTAGAGAAATGTTTGGGCTTACAGCTATAAAAGAGTTTGCTGATTGGCTTGAAAAGATGGGATTCACTGAAAATGGTAAGTTGACTAGCAGAGCTGGAGATGCGTCTGTATTATTGGGATAGGAGGTTTTACGATGAACGAAAATGAGTTAAGAGGTTTAGTTGAAAAACTTGTTGAACAAATGGCTGGAAATATCGATGCTGACAAGATTGAAAATATTGTAAGAAACGGGTGTGTAAACGACGCAAACGGCAGTAACAGCGATAATAGAAATGACAACAACGATAGAGATGAATATATCGATGATATAACAGAGGTAGATATCAAAAAACAATTACTTGTAAAAAACCCTAAAGATAGAGAAGCCTACTTAGATATGAAGGCAAAAACTCCTGCTAGAATAGGAATAGGTAGGGCTGGTGTAAGATACAAAACTGAAACTATCCTAAGATTTAGAGCAGACCATGCAGCAGCACAGGATGCAGTATTTTCATATGTGAGTGAGGATTTTATAAAACAAAATGCTTTATTCGAGGTAGCAACATTGTGTAAGGATAAAGATGAATATCTTACTAGACCAGATTTAGGAAGAAAATTCTGTGAAAAAACAATGGACAAAATTAAATCAGAAGTCGTTAGGAATCAGAAAGTATTGCTTGTAGTAGGAGACGGACTTAGTTCAGCAGCAATCGAAGCAAATTACAAAAACTGTGCAGATTCAATAAAACAGGGGCTTAAAATGTATGGAATAGAACTTGGAGAATCGACGATTTTTGTGAAACACTGTAGAGTTGGATCTATGGACCAGCTTGGTGAAGAGTTGGATTGCGAAGTAGTATGTATGCTGATAGGAGAAAGACCAGGTCTTGTAACTGCAGAATCAATGTCTGCATATATAGCGTATAGACCGAAAATAGGAATGGCGGAAGCAAAGAGAACTGTTATATCGAACATACACAGCGGTGGTACGACAGCTGTTGAGGCGGGAGCACATATAGCAGAGCTCATAAAAACAATGTTGGATAAAAAAGCATCAGGAATTGACCTAAAATAACTGGAGATAAATATACCAAACCTCTAGAGGTGACGGGTATAAATCTCACTTGAGTGGGGGTATCCCCCACCACGTAATCACCATAACAATCAATTACTATTTAATTAGTTAGGGGAGTATGAATATGAAAAATGATGTAATTCGCCCAAATATATTGGGAACTAAGATAATATCAAATGTATCTGATGAAATGGCAGAAAAATTAAAACTACGCTCAGATCAGAAGAGTCTAGGACTTATAACTTCTGACTGTGATGATGTGACTTATACAGCCTTAGATGAGGCGACTAAGAAGGCTGAGGTCGATGTTGCATATGCTAAATCGATGTATGCAGGTGCTGGAAATGCATCGACTAAGTTGGCAGGAGAAGTAATCGGAATTATAGCGGGACCTAGTCCAGCAGAAATAAGAAGTGGATTAAATGCAATAATTGATTTTATGGAGTCGGGAGCTTCATTTATAAGTGCAAATGACGATGATTCCATAGTCTACTACGCATATTGCGTATCTAGAACAGGAACTTATCTTTCGGAAGTAGCTGGAATCAGAGAAGGGGAAGCATTAGCCTACCTAGTAGCACCGCCACTTGAGTCTATGTACGCTTTAGATGCCGCTCTAAAAGCTGCAGATGTTAGCCTTTGCGAACTATTTGAGCCTCCAACTGAGACAAACTTTGGGGGAGCATTACTTACAGGATCTCAATCGGCGTGCAAGGCAGCCTGTGATGCATTTGCCGAAGCTGTCAAATCAGTAGCACAGGATCCAACAGGATTTTAAATAGATGAATTCTCTAGGATTAATCGAGGTGATAGGTTTTGTTTCAGCGGTTGAGGCAAGCGATGTTTCCTTAAAGGCTGCAAATGTAAATCTAATGAGAATCGATAGAGTTGGCGGCGGAATAGTCACTGTAAGTATAGTTGGAGATGTAGGCGCAGTAAAAGCAGCGGTAGATGCTGCTAAGTCAGCGGTCGAGAAAATGGGAAGACTGAGGTTAGTAAATGTAATTCCGAGACTGAGCGCAGATGTAGAAAAATATTTATTCGGTTCAGACGAGAATGAATTCAAAGACAAAGTCGACGATTTCAGCCAAGGATTACAGAGAGCAGAAGATACTATAGAAGAAATGGACATCAAAGAAGTAGCAGATCTCAAAGAAGAAGTGGATATCAAAGAGGAAGCAGATATCAAAGAAATAGCTGACATCAAAGAAGTAACCGATATCAAAGAAGAAGTAGATATAGAAGAAGTAGCAGATATCAGGGAAGTAGATATCAAAGAAGACATTGACATAATGGAGCAAGAAAAAGCTGAAAAGGTCGAAATACCAGAGGCTGAAGAAACTTCATACTTATATAAAGCCAGTGTCAAGGAGTTAAAGGTTAAGCTAAAAGAACTCGATCCTTCAATGAGTACAAATGCTATAAAAAAGATGAAGAAGGACGAAATCTTAGAATTAATCGAGAAGTTGAATAGAGAGGATAAATAGTTATGGAAGTCTTAGATAAAGACTTAATTTCAATACAAGAGGTTAGGTCACTTGTTAAAAGATCAAAGATCGCTCAAGAAAAATTGGCGAAATTAAATCAAGATCAGATAAATAAAATAGTGAAAGCAATTGCGGATTCTGCGCATGAAAATGCACCTAGATTAGCAAAAATGGCATATGAGGAAACTGGTTTCGGTAAATGGGAAGACAAGATAGTAAAAAATACATTTGCTTCTCAAGGAGTCTACGAACATATAAAAGATATAAAAACCGTAGGGATAATCAATGAGAAACCAGAGGATAAAATTATAGAAATAGCTACGCCACTTGGCGTTGTAGCGGGATTGATACCTTCTACAAATCCTACTTCAACGGTAATATACAAGACGTTAATATGTATAAAGGCAGGGAACAGCATTGTGTTTTCACCACATCCAAATGCTAAAAAATGCATTATTGAGACAGTTAGTGTGATAAGTGAAGCAGCTAAAAATGCAGGTTGTCCGGAAGATGCAATACTTTGTATAACCCAACCTACTATCGAGGCGACAAATGAACTAATGAAACACAAGGATACAGCTATGATACTAGCTACTGGTGGAGAAGCCATGGTTAAGTCTGCATATTCGTCTGGTACACCAGCTATAGGAGTTGGACCTGGAAATGGACCAGCATTTATAGATAAGAGCGCAGATGTTAAATTGGCGATAAAGAGGATTGTAGATTCCAAAACCTTTGACAATGGCGTAATATGTGCATCGGAACAATCGATAGTAATTGAAAAGGCGATGGAAGATAAGGTTGTAAAAGAGTTAGAAGCTCAAGGTGCATATTTGCTTGCGGAGTATGAATGCAAAAAACTATCTAAATTTATGCTAAGAGCAAATGGAACTATGAATCCAAAGATAGTAGGTAAGAGTGTAGAGCAGATATGCAAACTTGCAGATTTGAAGGATGTACCAAAAACAACTAAGGTCTTGGTGGCTAGAGAAACGAAAGTAGGAGCTGATATAGCATACTCTAGAGAAAAACTTGCACCAGTACTTGCATTCTATGTAGAAGATAGTATAGAGAAGGTACTCGATAGATGTATAGAATTATTGTTAAACGAAGGAGCGGGACATACTTTTTCAATGCATTCAAATGACGAGGAACTAGTAAAGGAATTTGCTTTGCAAATGCCAGTATCTAGAGTATTGGTAAATACACCATCTGCACTTGGCGGAATTGGTGGATCTACCGGTTTGGTTCCAGCGCTCACACTCGGATGTGGTGCAATAGGTGGAAGCTCTACCTCAAACAATGTAGGCACACTTGATCTTATAAATATCAAGAGAGTAGCTTATGGAGTAAAAGAAATAGAAGAACTCAGAGGGAAGGATAGTTTAGAAGAGAAACTATCGAATTCAACTGAAAAAGACGAGTTAGTAGATTTACTGGTTCAACAAATATTAAAAAAATTAGCTTAGCAAGTTAACGGTTGTTAGCAATTAAAATTAAAATAAATAAAATAAAAAATGGAGGAATTAGATATGGCAAACTCAAACGCATTAGGAATGATAGAAACTAAAGGATTGGTAGGAGCTATAGAAGCGGCAGATGCAATGGTTAAGGCAGCAAACGTTCAGTTGGTAGGCAAGGAACAAGTAGGTGGCGGATTGGTAACTGTTATGGTAAGAGGAGATGTTGGCGCAGTAAAGGCTGCAACAGATGCAGGAGCAGTTGCAGCTGAAAGAGTAGGAGAATTAATATCTGTACATGTTATACCAAGACCACATTCAGAAATTGAGGAAATACTTCCAAAAGAAGCTCAATAAGTCAAATGAAATTTTAAAATCTAACATAGATGGGAGATTATTTAAATGGTGATTGCGTGGTGGTGGTCAAATCCCATCCCACTCCATCAGCATTTAATAGCCCATTTTATCCATCTGATAGGAGTGAGATAGATGGGAGTTGTAACAGAAGATGAAATAAGAAAGCAAATTAACCAAAATAAAGAACTCAAAACTTTCTATATTGAAAGAGGTCAAATTGTTACTCCATCAGCAAAATCGTATTTATCAGAGAAGAATATCGAGATAGAATATGTGGATGACAAAGAAGATTTAAATAATATGCTCAGGGATAACGGCAACCGAGAAGTTGATGAAAATAAGATAGCAGATAGGATAGAAAACAAGATAGAAAAGAACAAAGAATCGGGAGAGAACAAAGAAGAGTCTAGAGAACAACAAGGAGAATCTGGAGAAAAGTACAGGTATACCACAGTATACGGAGGACGTATGTCTGAAAAACCAGAGCATATGACTCAACTTTTCGGCGACTTACTCGTATTCAAGGACCATAAAAGAATAATTCTGAGGGGAAGACTCGATTCTTTGGAAACAAAGATATTAGAAACACAGGTTATATGTGTTAAGAATGGGATGGAAGGTCTAGCAATCGATTTGGAAGAGGTACTCTCATTTATAAGAAATATCTTGAGATGCGAAGTATTAGATGAACCTTTAGAAGAATTTACCTTACTAGGAATTAGTCCAGAAGAACTTAGAGAGCAGTCCCATTATCCTAAAAAGTATTTTGGAATAGATCATGAATGCATAAGTTATAAAATGGGGGAAGTAATAGTAGCTATAAATAGCATAAGGACATTGGTTAGAGAAGTTGAACTCACATTGTACGAAGCATTTAAAGGTAAATACGGGGAAATCGAGAGGGAAGATTTGATGAGAGGGTTAAACAGACTATCTTCTCTATGCTGGATATTAATATACAAAGTAAGAACAGGGGAATACAGTAAGGAGAATTTATGAAAAATATAATAGATGAAATTGTCGTGGAGGTTTTAGATAAATTAAAAAAAGAAGGGCTTATCGAGGTAGAAGCATCTGGAAGACATGTGCATTTAAGCAGAGAAGATATGGAGTCCTTATTTGGTTCAAACTATAAACTTACAAGGGCAAAAGATCTATCTCAACCTGGTCAGTATGCATGTGAAGAAAGAGTGACTATTACAGGTCCAAGGGGAAGCATAGAAAACGTGGTGATATTAGGTCCATGTAGGCAGGATACACAAGTTGAAGTTTCGCTTACAGATCTTAAATCATTGGGGTTAAAGGCTCCAGTTAGGCAGAGCGGGGATTTAGAAGGCAGTACTGGACTAAAAATTTCTGCAGCTGATAGGGAGATAACTGTAGAGCGAGGCCTGATAATAGCAAAAAGACATGTACATATCACACCAGAGGATGCTGTAAAGTTTGGAGTGTATGATAATGAAATAGTAAACATGAAAGTATTCGGGGATAGGCCGGTTGTATTTGAAGATGTTGTAGTCAGGGTAAATGCAAATTACAGAACATACATGCATATTGACTACGATGAAGCAAATGCATGTGGATTTAAAAAAGGTACTATAGCGAGAATACGAAAACACAACCTCTAGGAGGATAAGTATGGTAGATTATGATTATCTAGTAAATAATTTGGTCGATGAATTATATAAAAAACTCAGTGAGTTGGAAATAAGAATCAGACCAAAAGCAGTTGTACTCTGGGCAAATGAGGAAGAACTAGAGGATTTAAAGGATAGGTTTGAAGTCTCTGAATTCAGCGAGGAGATAAGGGGTTGCGACGTTGTAGTAGTTCCTAGACTCAGTATGGAAAGCTTGTGTAATTTAGCATTTGGCAGAGGTAATTCAAGTGAGGAAAAATTTATTTTGGAAATGCTCATGAAGGGTAAAAAAGTATTTGCCCTTCGTAACAATCTAGAGTACAAGAGATATAAAACTACAGCACCGAAATTTCTATACAATAAATATGTAGATTATGAAACTGAAATATGCCAATACGGAATAAAATTAGTAGACGATTTATCATGTATATATTTAGACAAAGAAACCAGGTATATATCTCAGGATAAAGCAACTAGGACAGATGTCAAACAGATAAAAAACGATATCATTAGAAAGCCAGAGAATTGTATCAATAGAAACAGAGATATAGAGACAGATAGAGATATAGAACAAGATCGAACTAGAAATAGATATAAGGTTAAATACAAAGATAATATTGAAATCAAATCTCTAGATCTAAGTGAAAAGAGACTCATTACTGAAAGCAGTCTAAGAAAATATAAATCTGAAGAGTTGCAAGAATTAATAGTAGATAAAAATAGTATAATAACTCCACTTGCAAGTGATTTTGTGAGAATTCATCATTTGAATTTAATAAGAGTTTAAGGAGAATGTTATGGAGATAGGAAAAGTTGTAGGGAGTGTATGGGCGACCAGAAAAGATGAAAAGTTAAACGGGCAGAAACTATTAGTGGTAAAACTGCTGAATGGCAAAAATGTATATAAGGAAGGTTTTTTAGTGGCAGCAGATAATGCCGGAGCAGGCAGTGGAGATTTGGTGTTGATTACAAAAGGTAGTGCAGCTAGGCAATCTCTAGAAAAAAATACCGCACCTGTGGATGCTACAATAGTAGGTATAATAGACGCGTTAGAGGTAGAAGAAGATAAGGAATAAGAATAAGTAATCTTAACTTAAAAGGAGGAAGATCATGAGTATAAATGAGATTATAATTTATGTAATGACGATATTCATGGTACTTGGAGCGATAGACAAGTGTATTGGAAATAAATTTGGGCTTGGACAGCAGTTTGAAGAAGGAATCTTAGCGATGGGTTCACTAGCTGTATCAATGGTGGGTATAATATGCCTAGCTCCAGTATTAGCAACTGTTCTAAGTCCAGTGATAGTTCCTGTATTTAACTTTTTGGGAGCCGACCCAGCGATGTTTGCAGGAAGTATATTAGCAAACGATATGGGTGGAGCACCGCTGGCTATGGAACTTGCAAAAGATCCAAATGCAGGACTGTTTGGTGGGACTATAATTGGATCGATGATGGGCGCTACGATAGTATTTATCATACCGGTTGCATTAGGGATTATTGATAAAAAAGATCAAAAATTTCTAGCTACAGGAGTACTCGCTGGAATAATAACCATACCTATAGGAGCATTTGTAGGAGGTTTGGTAGCAGGATTTCCAATTATGATGGTTATAAAAAACCTAGTTCCAATAATAATATTTGCAGTTATCATAGCGATTGGATTATTAAAATTTGAGCGATTTATGATAAAAGGATTTACATATTTCGGAAAAGGTGTAGTAATAGTTGCAACACTGGGATTAGCAGCGGGAATTGTGCAATCATTGACAGGAATAGAAATAATAAAGGGAATGAATCCTATAAATGAAGGTATAGAGACAGTTGGAGGGATAGCGCTCGTATTAGCTGGAGCATTCCCACTAGTATTCGTGATAACTAAAGTATTTAACAAACCACTTATGGCATTAGGTAAGGTATTGGGAATGAATGAAACTTCAGCAGCTGGATTGGTTGCAAGTTTAGCAAACTGTATACCAATGTTGGGAATGATGAAGGACATGGATGACAGGGGTAAAATCGTAAATATAGCATTTTCAGTATCGGCGGCATTTGTATTTGGAGATCATCTTGGATTTACAGCAGGTTTTAGCAAAGAGATGATAACTCCTATGATAGTTGCAAAATTAATCGGCGGTATCTCAGCAATAATCCTAGCCATGTTTATTGCAAAAAAGACTATTAAAAAGACTGCAAAGGAGACTAATGCGTGATGGATATAAATAATATAGACAAAAGTGTACTTGAGAAATTAGTGAGAGAAATTCTTCAGGAGAAATTAAGTTCTGCAAATGAGGAAGTTGATTTTGTCAGGAATAGAGATAAGAGTGGGGTGACATCTGTAAAATTGCCTACTGTAAAGGTGGATGAGAGCAATAGACTAGACACTGGAAAATCTGGGGATATAGTCTATACAAAAGATCTATTTACATTAGAGGAGAGTCCTAGACTTGGATGTGGTGTGATGGAGATGAAAGAAACTACCTTTGATTGGACTCTCGATTACGACGAGATAGATTATGTTATAGAAGGTAGGTTGGATGTGATAATAGACGGCAGAACAGTATCTACAAATGCTGGAGAACTTATGTTGATACCTAAGGGTAGTAAAATACAATTTTCAGTAAAAGATTTTGCTAGGTTTATCTATGTGACATACCCAGCTGACTGGGCAAACAGCTAAAATACAACTTATTGAAAAGTATCCTCTAAACATGCTTACACGCCTAGAGGATACTTTTTTATTTTAGATAGAGATTGAGAGGTGGAAAATTTCATAAACCACTGAAACGATAAAGATGTCCCACACCTATATCGGTTGGGACATCTTTAACATTTATATTAAACTAGCAGCTACTATGCCCGCCTAATCACATGGAGGAGTAGCGTTGAAATTTACACGTACATCAGTATCACTGAGTTTCTTGCTATTGTACTTCGAAGCTCTTCTGCGGTAGTTACCAGTGTAGGCAGAGAGCATATTTAATGCATTAAAATATTCAGAGTTACCGGGTTGCATAGTGTTAGCTTTTTTTAGACAATGCTCGCCATAACCGTATTTACCTAGTTTCATAGCGGCTACCCCAGCAAGGTAAAACCATTCAGCTGAGCGCATAGGCGATTTCATCAGTAAATCATATGCCAATTCATATTTATTTGCAGATATAAATTCTTTAGCTTTCGCGATTTCTTCAACATTCATAACTGACATCTTCCTTTCTCAAAAACTCTCATGCTTTAGATATGCACAAGAATTTTATATTTAATAAATTAAGACAGTGCATGGTTCGCGCTGTCTAGGAAGAATTGAAAAAACGATATTAAACCTCATTTAATCACCCCTATAAAATTAGACTCGTGTATATAACTTGAGATTCATGTACACCACCCATAGAGGTGGCGGAAATAAATCTCATTTCAGTGTGGATAAAATCACCTACCGAAAGCGTTGAATCACTATTTAATACTAATATATGGGATTAATTAAAAAATGTGACGAAAAGATGTCTGGAGAAGGTAAAAAAGATATTTTTTGACACAAGATGACGATAGTCATTATTCACCAATGTCATCTACCCTTTTTAAAATTTCATTTGCTCTCAAATACAAGCCCGAATAAATTATATTCTCAATTATTCCACGGTTGTATTTTAAGTCTAGTCTATCTATGGATTGAGCTAAGAAACCTAGGGTAATACTTATTAACCTGTCAACAGTATTTTCGATATCCTCAATACTGTCGACATCATTAATAGATTCGATATCCTCAATACTGTCGATATCATTAATACCCTCGATACTATCGACAGTTTCATCCTTAGAATCACTTTCATTTGGATACTCATTTAAGTCTATTTTTTTATTAAGATTTTTTGCAGTTTTAGGATTAAAAGGATTATATCTATTTTTTGTGATATCATCTTCCAAATCTTCATAGGCGTCTAATATATAAATATATTTGCCTATGTTAAATCCTATCGACCTGAGGGTTTCTTGGTACTCATCATCTTTATACGCAAATATTTCACCCATGAGATTTCCAAATGTATTTGAGACTTCATCGATGTCATTGCATTTTTCAGATTCTAGTTTCTGAAGATTTTCAAGTTGATTTTTAATATATCCTGCTTTTTTAGGATAGTTTTCATATGCAGATTTGAAGTTTCTTTGGAATATGATAAATGATAATTTGCTTTTCAAATCGTTGTCATCTGCCATATCGTCTTCTAATTTATAGTATGTCAGCAATACGTTCATATCGGCTGCATATTCTGTGATTTCGTTCGTCTGTATGTTTTTCTTTTTAAATGGTGAGACGATACATCTTTCCTCTGTAATCTTAGATTTTGGCCTATACACACCGGATAGTAAAACTATCAAAAATATTATATCGTAGTTCAGAGATAATCTAGAAATTTCACCGTGAGTTCTTTTTAAACACTTACAAAGTCCGCAGTAGTAAGATTTATAGTTATCGTATTCTCTAAATGTTAAGTCTGCCTGATTTACTTTTATATATCCAAACATAAATACTCCTTCATAATGAATTTATTAAATATTAAGTACCTGTGCTGTAAAGTACAAGGGATAAAATAATATTGAAATGAGAACATCTAGACCTGAAGAAACGTAAGACAATTATATAATTAAATATATGCAATTTGTAGGTAGAAGTTGCTAGAATTCAAATAACTTAAATAAACATCTTATATAAAAATGCCCACACCTATAGAGGTGGGGACATTTATCTTAAATTACAATTTAAACGATAGCACCAGAATATCCTTGCGACCAGCTAGATCTTCTATTCTTTTTCCTGTGTCGACAAAGCCGCATTTAAGATATAGCTTATGAGCGACGTGATTTATCTTATTTACTCCGAGGACAACCACGTACTCGCCAGCACAAGTACTCGCCAGCACAAGTACTTTACAGCACAAGCAATCACCATTTAATGTATGCTAGTTGATATTTTTCTCATAATCATTTAATGTTATTAAAAACTGTATTTTGGGGTAAAATTAAAATGAACTGTGTAAAAACAGGAAAAAGGAAGGGGAAAGACAATGAAATCATCATTTAAATTATTGAGTTTATCAATTTGTATCATGGTAATAGCAAGCTTTTTCGTAGGATGTAGCAAGACTGAAAAGGAAGCTCAGGAGATTAATTTCTTTAACTACGGAGAAAATATAGATGCAAAGACGTTAAACGCATTTGAAAAAGAAACTGGAATAAAGGTAAATATGGAAACCTTTGACGATATGGAAGCCATGTACAATAAGGTAAGCAGGGGAGGTGTTACATACGATGTGATACTGGTATCGGACGCACTTATGCCTAGGATGATCAAGGAGGATTTAGTCAAGGAATTAGATAAAAAGAAGATGCCAAACATCTCACAAATGGATGAGGATTATCTAGATCTAGACATCGATCCGGGAAATAAATTTTCAGTACCGTATATGTTTGGTACAATAGGAATTATATACAATAAAGATGTGGTTAAAGAAAAAGTGGATAGTTGGGATATTCTTTGGAATGAAAAATACAAGGATAAAGTCTTCATGTTCGACACATACAGGGATACAATGGGGGCTGCTCTCAAGAAACTAGGCTATTCACTTAACTCTACAGATCCAAAAGAGATAGACCAAGCTAAGGAATTGCTTTTAGAACAGAAGAAGAAGGTAAATCCAATATATGGAGTAGATAATGGTACAACTATGATTCCAGCTGGCGACTCCGATATAAATATGATTTGGTCTGGAGAAGGTTTGAACCTCCAAGATGAAAATCCAAACTTAGTTTATGTAGTGCCTAAAGAGGGTGCAAACTTTTGGATAGACAGCCTCTGCATACCTAAAAACGCAAAGAACGTATCAGGTGCTGAAAAATTCATCAACTTCGTCAGCGATAAGGAATGTGCACTTAGAATAGCGGATGAAATAGGTTACACAACTCCAAATAAGGAAGCTAGATTGAAGCAATCGGAAAATGTGAGAAATAATCCAAATGCATACATGCCTAAGGAAATTATGGATAGATGTGAGATATACACAGATTTCACCAAGGAAGTAAAAAGGGTTTACGACGATGCGTGGATCGAGATAAAATCAGATAAATAAAAGATAAATATCAAAACTTAGATAAGTCTGCCGCCTTTTAGGCTGTAGACTTATCTAATATTTATATAGTATAAAAAGAAATAATTTTTAAGGGGGAGCATAAGTGAATATATTATTAGCTGATGATGAACCGGATATACTGAAGATAATAAACACATTTCTTACGGGGGAAGGCATGAATGTATTCATGGCTACAGATGGAGATAAGGCATTAGAGATACTCCATTCAAATAAAATAGACCTAGCGATTTTAGACTGGATGATGCCTTGTAAAGATGGAATGGAGGTATGTAAGGAAATAAAAGATTTAAATAGCGATACAAAAGTAATAATACTTACGGCGAAGACTCATATAGAAAATGAATTAGATGCCCTGTATTCAGGTGCAGATGAGTATATAAGAAAGCCTTTTGATCCTAGGGTAGTAGTGCTTAGAGCGAAGAAACTTTTGAACTGCGACGATATCTATAAAACGGGCAGAGAGGCAAATAATAGGAGGGTCGAAGGTAGACGGGAAAGTAATAGCTACAAGAGTTGTGATAGGCAAAAATGAAAGTGAAAAAAATATAAATATAGCTATCAAAGAATCGCTTGAGGCGAAACACATTTACCCGACGAAACTTTGGATAAGAAAATCCTATATAGATAAATTAGATGATCACAGCATAAACAAGATATACAACCAGGAGAAGTCCAAATATAGCATCCTCATAAAGTTCATTAAAATAGATGACAGGTTGATATGTCTTGTGACGACCATTGAGCATTCCAGCGAGACGATGAAGATTGTAAATAAATTAAACTTGATTATAGGTGCATTTTCAGTGATGTTGACAATAGGGATAGTATTTATACTGTCAAACAGTATGATAAATCCAATTAAAAGTCTGCAGCATCTGTCGGAGGATATTTCAAGGTTGAACTTTAGGACAGAGCTTATAAAAACTGGTGATGAAATCGAAGACTTGGCAAACAGCATAAATAAAATGAGCCTTGAACTCGAGAGAGCCCATAAGGAGTTAAATAATAAGAATGAAATGCTGAAAAAATTTATCTCAGACATAACACATGAGTTAAAGACACCGATATCTATTATAAAATCATATTCAATAGGAATACAGGAAGATTTAGACGACGGAACCTATATAGAAACGATAATAAATCAGACATATGATATGTCAGATATGATCAATAAATTAATATACTGGCTTAAATCTGAAAAAAAAGAATCGAAATTAAGTCAGGTAAACTTAGGTGAGATGGTCTTGCAAGCAGTGAGAAGATATAAGGGTATCATTGAAAGAGAAGGTATAGAATTAAATGTATCCCTGAATAAGGGCGGTATGAGATACAAGCTTGATGAGTTCTATGTATTTAAGGAGTATAACGAGTCTAACGAGAAGGGGGTATCATTTGAATGAGAATCTTTTGAGGAGGACTTAAGTATATACGTGGATGAAGATGAAATCAAAGTGATGATCGACAACCTGATAAATAATGCGGTGAAATACAACAGCGATAAAAAAATATTTATAAGCCTCGAAAAAGTTGACGAGAACGCAGTACTATGTGTAAAAAACGGCATAAATTGCGATGTATCTGATATAGATAAAATTTGGGATCCATTTTACGTACTCGAAAAATCTAGAAGCAAAGAATTATCCGGAAGTGGGTTGGGGCTTAGTATAGTCTCTGAAATCGCAAATAAATACGGATTTGAAAAAAATGTCCAAGTAATCGGGAAATGCATAAAATTTAAAATAGTTTTCAAAAAAAATAATAACAACCCTCATTTGTAACATATACGTAACAAATGGGGGTTATTATGTTTACGAGGTGAGATTAAGTATGAAAAAAACAATATCGATTTTTATGTGTATTGCTGTTTTATCCGGATTTATGGTTGGCTGTAAATCCGAAAATAAAAGTACAGCATCATTTAAAGAAAATGTAGAAGCTAAGAAATTGGACTTTGACTTTAAAGTTGATCCGGAGACATTTTTGGTTTGTGTGACAAACGACGGAGTAGAAGAAAAGGTATCAGAACCATTTGAGAAGAGAGAGGTAGCTGACTTAAACCAGTCAAAAGACGAGGTATCATGGACTTATCCAAAAGATAAGAATGAAGTTTCAATAAAAAGAGTTGAGAAGGTATTGAAAAGGGGATATAATTTCAACTTGTGGTTCATCGACTGTGATGCAACTGGAGAGGTGTACGACGATTATTCAAAGGTAATAGCAAAATTCTCTGATAAAGATTACACAAACAAGGATGAGAAAGTAAAGGCAAACTCGTTGACAATTTACTATGCTGATAAAACAGTTGAGTATTCTCCTAATTAACTTTAAGTAGGCTAACTTGCTGAAAATATCCACCAATGATGCAATAATTATTTATCAAATTGATATATAAAATAATTGTGTCAGTATTTGATAAATAGTATAATGTATGTAGAGACATATTATGGCATAATTTAAGGTTAATATAACCTGAGATAAATGTACCCAACCGTTACAGGTGGCGGGTATAAATCTAATTTCAGTTGTGGTTGAAATACCAAACTGAAGGCGTTGAATCACCATTTCATTACAGGCTGTATAAAATTAGAGCGAAAAGGGGTGGATTTGTGAAATTTAAGAAAATAGTAGTAGCAGGTGGGTTAGCTATTCTAATGACAATTGGAGTAGCGATTGAATCAAATGCACAGGTAGAGGACGGTACGTTCAGACTCAGAGGAAGAGATAGGTATGAGACAGCGGCGCTCGTGGCAGAAAAGTACGGATCATACAACACAGCTATTTTAATTAACTCGGATAAATCACTGGCGGATGGGCTCAGCGCTAGTGGGCTTGCGGGATATGTAAAAGCTCCGATCTTATTGACTAAGAAGGACAGCATACCTAGTGTTACAAGTGAAAAATTAAACGGAGTATCCAAGGTATACATAATCGGAGGGACATCATCAGTGAGTTCTAAAGTAGAAGAAAATCTATCTAGCAGGGGAATAGATGTAATTAGGGTAAGTGGAAACGATAGGGTTCAAACTAGTTACAATGTATGTGAAAAGATAAAAGAAACAAATGAGGTAGATAGAGTTTTTATAGCTAATGGCTTTAAAGGCGAGGCAGATGCCATGAGTATAGCTCAGGTAGCGGCCAAGGAAAAAACTCCTATAATTTTAACAGACGGAAATAATATTTCGAATGAATATGTAGGAATCAGAAGTTTTGCCATAGGTGGTAAATCTAGCGTGAGCGATTCGCTTGTGAGCAAGATGAAGGCAACTCGAATTGGTGGAAATAACAGGTTTGAAACGAATAAAAATATAATCAATTATTTCTACGGAGGCAAGGACTATTATTTCGTTACAAATGGATATAATTTAGTCGACGCCTTGACAGCGTCAACCATAGCTGATGATATCCCAATAGTCTTAACTAGCAGCGGAAGTGATAAGGGTGTTATAAAAAAGGCTGAGGGACTTGCGGTAATCGGTGGATTAGATGAAAATGTAGTAGACGAATGTGTGAATATAACTAGGGGAATAGGAAGCAGCAACAGTGGATACCAGAGCATCAAGGACCAGGCGTTGAGATTTTCAAAATTCATTTATGGAACAGATGAGTATATGGATTACAGTAAGATAAATAATAATATGAATTACGATCAGCTAAATGACTACACGCTTTTCTTATATCCGAATACAACTACGATAGACAAGAAGGGCGCTTACTATGCTTTTGGATTGCTAGATCCATATGCATATGAGGTCAACAGTATTCTCCTTGTAAACAGCAAGAACGCATCTGAGATTCACTATTGTACGGTAGATGATAACTTGGCTTACAGGATAGCTTCTCCTCATGATACTTTAAGCATAGCTAGACAGTATTTTGTGAAGGAAAATGGTAGAGAGCCAGAATACCTAGATGTATTTTATGGACCGTACTTATACGATATCTCTGAAGATACTTACTATACAGTGATAGTCGGAGATAATAAGGGTAATTACAAGACTTATGCTATAGATGCATTTGAAAGAAATGTAGTTTCTGTTCAAAATCTTACATCTAACAAATCTATACCGAGCGATATGAGGGCAGATAACAAAAAATCAACTAGTATAAAAAGAGCTATTAGACCAGAGTCAAAACCTATCAAAGAAGATTTGGATAAACAAATAGACTTTAAGGCGAGCAAATAGTTTTCATGATTTGAGGCAGTCAACTATGTAGTGTAGGTTGGTTGTCTCATTTTAGTTGTATTCGAAAACATAGATAAAAAAGAAGTCGAAAAATATACATTCAAACCAGTTTACAGAGCGAATTATTTGGATATATTATCCTGTATTCATATAAACATAAAAAGAACAATTAATTTTAGTTTAAATCGTTTGAAAGAAGTTTAAAGGGGTAATTAGATATTTGAACTGTAAAAATGAAAAGGGGGTAATGCATTATGGCATTTAATTCATGTAGCATGTGCAAGAGCGCTGACAAAAAGCTGGAAGCATATGTAGCAACAAAAGACGATGAAATGGCATTTCACAGAGCAGAAGATCAGAAAGTGAAATGTGGATTCGGGCTTCAGGGGGTATGCTGCAGACTCTGTTCAAACGGACCTTGTAGAGTAACTCCAAAATCACCAAAGGGAGTTTGTGGTGCAGACGCAGATACAATAGTAGCAAGAAACTTTTTAAGAGCAGTAGCATCTGGATCAGCATGTTACCTTCACGTTGTTGAAAACACAGCTAGAAACTTAAAACATGTAGGTGAAAGCAAGGGTGTAATAAAAAGTGAAGCTAGTCTGAACGATCTTGCAAAAAAATTTGGTGTAGAAGCTAGTGACAAGTACGAAAGATGTATAAAGGTAGCCGATGCGGTAATCAACGATTTGTATAAACCAAGAGATGAAAAAATGGATCTAGTTGAAAAAATCGCTTACCCACCAAGAGTTGCAAAATGGAAAGAGCTAGGAGTAATGCCTGGTGGAGCAAAATCAGAAGTATTTGATGCTATAGTAAAATCATCGACAAATTTAAACAGTGATCCAGTGGATATGTTGTTAAACTGCCTAAACCTAGGTATATCAACAGGATTATATGGATTAACACTTACAAATCTGTTAAATGACGTTATGCTAGGAGACCCAGTTATAAGACAAGCTCCAGTTGGATTCAACGTTATTGACCCAGATTATATAAATATAATGATAACAGGACATCAACATTCTACATTTGCTCACTTCCAAGATAGACTTAAGGACGAAGATGTAGTAGCAATGGCAAAGGCAAATGGAGCAAAAGGATTTAAACTAGTTGGATGTACTTGTGTTGGACAGGACTTACAACTTAGAGGAGAACATTATCAAGAAGTATTTGCAGGTCATGCAGGAAATAACTTCACAAGTGAAGCAGTGCTTTCTACTGGAGCTATAGATATAGTATTATCAGAATTCAACTGTACAATACCAGGTCTTGAGCCGATAGCAGACAAATACAATGTGAAGATGATATGCCTTGACGATGTAGCTAAAAAAGCAAATGCTGATTATATAAAAATAGATAGAGATAAATTTGCCGAACTAAGTGATGTATTAGTAGAGCAGGCGCTAGAATCTTATAAAAACAGAAGAGGAAACGTTGAAATAGATATACCTAAAGACCACGGTTTCAAGGAATCACTTACAGGTGTGAGCGAAAAGAATTTAAAGGCGTTCTTAGGCGATTCTTGGGGTCCACTTATAAACTTAATAGCTGAAGGTAAGATAAAGGGTATAGCCGGTGTAGTTGGATGCTCAAGCATGACTGCAGGTGGACACGATATCAATACTGTAGAGCTTACTAAAGAACTTATAAAAAGAGATATATTGGTATTATCAGCAGGATGTTCAACTGGTGGACTTGAAAATGTTGGTTTAATGTCACCAGGGGCTGAAGAATACGCAGGAGATAGCTTAAAAGAAGTCTGCAAGACTCTAGGAATTCCTCCAGTATTAAACTTTGGACCATGTCTAGCTATAGGTAGACTTGAAATAGTTGCAACAGAATTAGCTGCAGAACTAGGAATAGATATACCACAATTACCTCTAGTATTATCAGCGCCACAATGGTTAGAAGAACAGGCATTGGCTGATGGAGCATTTGGATTGGCCCTTGGATTACCACTTCATTTAGCATTACCTCCATTTATAACAGGTGGAAAATTGGTGACTGAAGTATTGACAGAAACAATGAAAGATTTAACAGGAGGCCATGTGATAGTAAATTCTGATCCTAAATCATCTGCAGCACAATTAGAAGCAATAATTGTCGACCGTAGAAAAAGTTTAGGGTTAAAGGAAGTGGAATGTTATGCATAGAATTGTAGTCAATAAAGATTTATGTACAGGTTGTAAAAGCTGTGTGTTTGCGTGTATGCTCAAACACAGCGAGAATGATAACGTTTACTCGTTAGACTTGGAAAATATAGATAATATAAGTAGAGACCACATAGAACTCTGCGGTGACAGTCCAGTGCCTATAGTTTGCAGGCATTGTGATGAACCCGAATGTGTAATGGCTTGCATGAGTGGTGCGATGAGCAAGGACTCCGAAAGTGGAGTAGTGTCGTACGATCAAGAAAAATGCGGATCTTGTTATATGTGCGTGATGTCATGTCCTTATGGAGTTTTAAAAACTGACGATCGAGAAAAACAACATATAATAAAATGCGATTTATGTAAGGACAAGGAAAATCCTATGTGTGTAGAAAATTGTCCTAGTGGGGCACTTGAAGTACTAAAGGAGGATGCTTATGAATTATGTAATTTTAGGGGCTAGTGCCTCGGGCATAAATGCAGCGAAAACACTTAGAGAATTAGATCAAGAGGCAAAGATTACAGTGATATCTAAGGATACTCAGGTTTATTCAAGATGTATGCTACACCTTGTGATATCTGACAAGAGAGAAGCTGGAAAAATAGGGTTTGTAGACGATGATTTCATGGAAGCAAACCGTGTAGATTGGCTGTCTGGAAAAACGGTTACAGGAATAGATACAGATAATAAAATCGTCGAGTACAACGATGGAAAAATATCATATGATAAACTATTGATTGCAACTGGTGCATCGTCAGCTATTCCTCCAATCAAGAACTTGAGAGAAGGAAAATACGTCTATTCTCTAAGAAATATAGAGGATGTTCACGCAATAAAAGAAAGAGCTGCACAAGTTGATAAATGCGTGATAATCGGAGCTGGTTTGGTTGGTATAGATGCTTTAGAAGGATTATTCAAATATAATTTAGATATGTCTGTAGCCTTCATGGAAAAATACCTTCTAGACAGACAGTTAGATGAACATTCTGCAAAGCTTTACACAAGTAAATTCGAAGAAAAAGGCGTCAAATTCTACCCAAGTGCATCTATTCAGGAAATAATATTAGATGAAAACGGAAACGCAACTGGTGTAGGATTTGCGGATGGAAGTGTAATAGATACAGAAATGGTAATAGTAGCTACTGGAGTTAAGGCAAACGCTGACTTCCTAGGTGAAAACTCAGATATCGCATATGACAGAGGTATAATCATCAACGATAGATGTGAAACATCTGTAAAAGATGTATACGCCGCAGGAGATGTAGTCGGCAAAAACGCAATCTGGCCATTAGCAGTTAAACAAGGTATAGTAGCTGCAACAAACATGACTGGTGAAGCAAAAGACATCAACGATAGCTTTGTACTTAAAAATACTATGAATTTTGAAGGAATACCAACAGTATCTCTTGGAATGAACAATCCAGTTGACGATAGCTACACAGTTGTCACTAGAAAAAGAGGGGATTACTACAAGAAATTCATATATAAAGACGATGTAATCTACGGAGCTATTATGCAAGGCGATATTTCATATGTAGGTGTGATAACTTACTTGATTAAGAATGGAATATCTGTGCCAAATCTGAAAGATAGAATCTTTGATTTAGGATATGCTGATTTCTTCGCTACCAAGGAAAATGGCGAATACGCTTATATAGTTTAGAATTACAAATGGCTAAAATGGAGTCGTCTTCGGACGGCTAAGTAATAGAGTTGTATTTTATAAAAAATGGCATGGCTGAAATAGTATCGGCTATGCTATTTTTTTTTATTTTATAAATTATTTTGTGATGACGGTTCTTTATTATACTAATTCAAAAATAAAAATACAAAAAAATACAAAAAATTTGTAAATTATTAAAGAATACAACACATATTAAGAATCTTTTGATAAAATAGGATATATAAATGTAAAAACGATTTCAAGATAGGAGATGCAATATGAATTTAATAGACGAAATAAGTGAAGAAGTAAGAAAGAGATGTGAGAACTTTGAAAATAAATTTGGATATGGAATTTGGACTCACCACGTCAAAGCTGTTGTAGAAAATGCTATTTTCTTGGCAGAAAACTATGATGCTGATGTCGAGGTGATAACTTTAGCGGCTTTATTACACGATATAGCCTCTATAACAAAAGACGAATACAAAGATGAACACCATATTTACGGGGCGAAAATGGCGGAAGAAATGTTAAACGCTTATAGTTATCCTAAGGACAAGATTGAACTTATAAAAAACTGTATTCTACACCACAGGGGAAGTAGACCAGCTGAAAAAAGCACTATCGAAGAAATATGTGTAGCAGATGCAGATGCAATGGCTCATTTTGACAATATACCATCGCTATTTAGCCTAGTGTATAAGGAAAGGGAATTAAATATAGATGAGGGTGCAAAGTTTGTTAAAGACAAGTTATATAGGAGTTATGATAAATTAAGCGATAGGACAAAGGAATTATACAAAGACAAATTCGAAGGTGCGATGAGCATTTTCTAAAATGGGGGGAACTAAATTGAAACGATTCATATTAGTAGCAGTTGTTGGATTGTCGATAGCGTTGTCGGGGTGCAATATAACGATAAATACGAATAAACCATCAGCAGATAAACAGGGTAGTGAAACTACAGAGCCCGCACAAACGAGCACTACCACAGAAGCATCGAGAAAAGACGATGGGTACCTATTCCCAAGTGATACAGAATACATAACGGAAAAAGATGTAGAAGGAAGATCTAAAGATGCTATAGCACTCATGAGAAACGAAATATACGCTAGACATGGATATGTATTCTCAAAACAAAAGTATAGAGATTATTTTGGAACAAAGAGTTGGTACAAGGAAAATAAAAACTTTAGTGAAGACTCCTTAAATAAGGTGGAAAAGAAAAATGCAGAGTTTCTATCGAGTATAGAAAATCCTAAGTCTACATCGTCGTCAAATACAATTGAAAAGAGCCAGGCTGCCGAAACAAAGATAACGTTTGACGATGCTAGAGCTATGGCAAGAAATTATATGAAGAAAAATGTAGATGTATCCTGGACAATTTATGAAGATTGGGTAGGAGAGAGGGGATATATATTTTCAGTAAGTTACCCAGATGATCCGAATGCAGACGACGATGCGTTAGAAGTTTATTTCGATGGCTCAATAGGCTGGTCTGATGAGGTAGACTAAGGAGCAAAGTATATAATTAGCATAATCGATTAATCAGACTAAAAAGATTGCGTAGTTGGACTAGAATAAGTAGATGTGGTGGATTAAGTAGGGAGAAGGATTAATTTTGAAGTTAAAAATACAAACACTGGCATTGGTTTTTATTATGATTGCGACCTTGAGCGCTTGTTCAAAGAAAACGTCTATAGAAGTGAATATCAATAAGGACGGGGAGTCTAAGGTGGATATAGGCTCAGAGGAAAAGAAAGAAAATAATAAAGCCGATGGTGAAAAAAATTTGGACTCACAAAAGGGCAAGGATTCAAAGTCAGAGTCAAACAAAAAAGAAAATATAGAAAATAAATTAAATGCTAAGGGATCTCTGGCAGGAAAAGTAATATGTATAGATCCAGGTCATGGTATAAGCAGCAGTAAGAAACAAGAGCCAATGGCACCAGACTCAAGTATTATGAAACCTGGATACGTATCAGGTGCCGAGGGAAAAACACAGACGGAAGAGGAACTGAATTTAGAAGTAGCTCTAAAATTAAGAGATAGTCTAAGTGATTTAGGTGCAACCGTATATATGACTAGAGAAACTCATGAAACAGAACTGTCAAATGTGGGGAGGGCTAAATTTGCCAATGAAAAAAATGCAGATATGGTTGTAAGGCTTCACGCAGACGGGATAGATGATAAATCGGTATATGGAATATCGATGCTAGTGCCTTCTAGCGAGAACTTAAAAAACAGCCAGATTGTGAGTGAGAGTAAAATAGCGGGGCAAGAAGTATTGAGCCAGGTAGTAAAATATACACAAGGCAAGGGTAGAGGTGTGGTCGAGCGATCTGACATGACTGGATTTAACTGGAGTGAAGTGCCAGTTATACTGTTGGAAATGGGATTTTTGACGAATGATGAAGAGGATGCAAGGCTATCTAAAGATACCTATCAAGACAGCATAGTAAAGGGAGTTGCATCTGGCTTGGAAAATTACTTCCAATCGAAATAAACCGTAGTAAATAGACATGTTTCACGTGATAATAAATATAACTTGAGACAAATGCCCCAACCTCTGGAGGTGACGGGGGCATTTGTCTCATTTCAATGGGGCTGAAATCCAACCCTAGCTAATTGCTAGCTTAAATATTTAAGCCCAATTTCCAGCCTTGAATATTTGTACTGTTTCTCCATCGCCTGTTACTCCGACGATGTCCAGATCTTCTGATCCTACCATAAAGTCTACATGGGTCATACTATCGTTGACGCCGTGTTTTTCCTTATCTTCGTCGCTCATATTTTCACCGCCGACTATATTAGTAGCGTAAGCTGAACCGATAGCCAGATGGCAAGATGCATTTTCGTCAAATAAAGTAGTGTAGAATACTATATTGCTGTTTGATATCGGCGAATCGTAAGGTACTAGGGCAACTTCTCCGAGGTAATGAGATCCATCGTCGGTACCTATTAGGTTAGAAAGAGTTTCGTACCCTTCTTCAGCCGTCCAGTCTATAATTTTCCCGTCTTTAAAAGTAATAGAGAAGTTGTTTATTATATTTCCACCGTAAACGAGTGGTTTGGTGCTGAACACTGTTCCGTTTACCTTGTATTTATGAGGCATACCGAATACTTCCTCAGTAGGTATGTTAGGGTTAAAGTCGTTTCCCTTAGGATCTTGAGAAGCCCCACTAAGCCAGACGTGACCTTCTGGAAGCTCTACAGTTAAGTTTGTCTTTGAAGATGTGTATGTAAGCTTCTTGAAGTTCATTTTATTTAAGAAGTTCATTTTTTCTTTAAGTGTTGCATTGTGTTCCTTCCATGCAGCGACTGGGTCGCCGTCAGAAACTCTTGAGCAGTCGAATATCTTGTCCCAAAGTTTTGATATTGCATCTTCTTCAGATAGTTCTGGGAATACCTTTTTTGCCCATTCAGGACTTGGTACAGCGACTATAGACCATTTGCATTTATCTGCACCAGTGAAAGAGCGCCATTCTTTAAGAGCTTTACCAGAAGCCTTCTGGAAGTTTGATACCTTGATAGGGTCTACTTCTTTGAGCAGGTCAGGGTTTGAAGATATTATAGATAGGAATGCTCCACCATTTTTTGCGATAGATGTGCGGGCATCCGCTGTCCACTTAGGAAACTCATCGAAAGATTCCATAGGTGCGTGAAGGTATTTGATTAAGGCAGTTGCTTCATCTGCCCAGTCTACATATACATTTTTAGCACCACATTTGTAGGCTTCTTCCACAGCCAATCTTACGAATGGAGCAGATACTATATCCGCGTTTATCATCAAGTCTTCACCAGGTTTTATATTTACGCCAACCTGTATTGCCAGTTCTGCAAATTTCTGTAATTTTGTTGAAAAATCCATTTTAAATCCCCCTTGTCGAAATATTTATATTACTTAATTATAACATTTTTCTTATCGACTGACACGGCTTGGATTATGTTTTATAGAAATTGCTAAAAAACTAGTGATTATTATCGATAATTAATATAATATATATAGTGTGATAGGTTAGGGGGCGAGAAGGCTTTGGATATATACGAAGCAATATTTTACAGGATGACGACAAGGGAATTCTCAATAAAAAAAGTAAAAAAAGCTACAATGCAAGAGATTAAGAGAATTTGTAAAGACATAGATTATTTAAATAAGGAACTTGCGATTGAAGCTCATGTGGTTGAGAGAGGACATATAGTACAGTTTCTTATGAGACAAAAGAAAATGGTAAAGGCCCCTCATTATATAGTAATAACGTCAGAAGTTGGAGAGGATTATCTCCAAAATGTAGGTTATTTAGCTGAGAAGATAGTTTTGGAACTCACATCTCTTGGAATTGGCACTTGTTGGCTCGAATCTGTCCTAAGCGAGGACGATATGAAAGAGTTAGTGGAGACAGAGGAAGTGGAAGATGAATTCGTATTCAGCCTCTACAATGAAAAAGAAAAGAAAGAGGTAGTACCTTGTGGAGTAATAGGATTTGGATACCCAGAGGGGGAGGAACTCTTCAGGAGAAGAAATTCTACACCGGAGAGGAAGTCAGTAAAGGATATCAGCAAGGGATTCAAAGAAGATAACAGCTGGCAAGACGTGTTGGATATGGTTAGGAGGGCGCCTTCTATAGGAAATTCACAGCCTTGGTTCTTCTACAAAGATGGCAACATCGTACATATGTACGAAAAAAATCCTAAGAGAAACACTGAAGATATGTCGAAAATAAGCATGGGTGCAGCCCTAAGACATTTTGACATTGCCTGCAAGGAAAATGGTATCGAGGTAAGATATGAAAAGCTAGAGGCTAAAAAGAGAATGGGTAAGGAATATTTTATTAGTATGAAATAAATAAATAAACGCCAGTAATACTGCTTTATTCCAACCAAAACGCGGTCAAAATACCATATTGAAGTCCATTAAAAAAACTCAAGGTATATTGACAATAAACGAAATAAATGGTTTAATTATTAGAAAGTAAATATAAAGTCTTTTAAACTAGTCCAGAGAGACTGGGAAAGATATCTCGTACACATTATGTGTAATTTTAACGTGCGGATAAAATCCTTTTACCTCTTTGGTGGAAGGATTTTTTTAATATAAGGCTTTATTAAATTAGGAGGGGACCATGATAAACGGTAAAGAAAAACTAATAGTTGCAATAGACACTGATGAATTGAATAAAGCTAAGGAAATGGTAGACAATCTAGAAGATAGTGTAGATATATTTAAGGTCGGACTAGAGCAATACCTGACGAGCAGGGGGAAACTAGTGGACTACCTCAAAGAAAAACAAAAGAAGATATTCTTGGATTTAAAATTTCACGACATACCAAATACAATGCAGTCAGCAGTAAGAGCAGGGGTTAGAGAAGAAGTGTTTATGATGACAATCCACGCCTCTGACCTAGAAGGAATGAAAAGATGTGCACAAGCAGCAAAAGAGGAAGCAGAGAAATTAAATATACCTAAACCATTGATAATTGCGGTAACAGTCCTTACATCTCTAAGTGATAAGGATTTAGAAGATATAGGTTGCAACTACAACACTACAGACCTAGCGATAAAGAGAGCTAAACTGGCGAAAAAAGCTGGGGTAGACGGAGTAGTTTGTTCAGCCAAAGAAGTAGATAGGATAGTAGAAGCAGTGGGAAGTGATTTTGTGACAGTCTGCCCAGGGATAAGACCTAAGTCAGCAGAGGCTGGAGACCAGAAGAGGGTTGTGACGCCAGCTGAGGCAATTCAAAAGGGTGCAAGCTACCTAGTGGTTGGAAGACCTATCACAAAGGCGGAAAATCCAAAATCTTCGGCAGGTCAAATAGTTGAAGAGATAGAAAAAGCGTAGGAGGTAGAATATGAAAGCTAGATTGATATTAGAAGATGGAACAGTATTTGAAGGCAAGGCATTTGGATATTTACAAGATAGTGTTGGTGAAGTGGTTTTCAATACTTCTATGATAGGTTATGGAGAATTGCTTACAGACCCTTCGTACTACGGACAGATAGTAACTATGACATATCCACTTATAGGAAATTACGGTATAAATTTAGACAACGTAGAATCGACTAACATACATGTAAAGGGATTTATAGTGAGGGAAAAATGTGATTTCCCAAATAACCATAAATGCGAGATGGATATAGACACCTACTTAAAACAAAATAAGGTAATTGGCTTAGAGGGGATAGACACGAGAGCCCTTACAAAAATACTTAGAAATAAAGGCTGCATGAAGGGGATTATAACCCTAGAGCACGCAGAACTAGAAGACGTGAAACATAAACTAGATTCTTATTCAAATCACGAGGCAGTTAGCAGAGTGACTAGAAAAGAAATTGAACATATAAAAGGAAACGGCAAAAAAGTAGTGGCAATGGACTTCGGTATAAAAAATAACATAGTCAGATCATTTAAAAAACGTGGTTGCGATATAAGAATAGTACCAGCATCTACAACAGCTGAAGAAGTCTTAGCTATGAATCCGGATTTGATCTTCCTTTCAAACGGACCAGGGGATCCAGAAGACCTAGTTGAAATCATAGAAAACGTGAAAAAGTTAATAGACAGCAAAAAACCAATAGCTGCAATCTGCCTTGGACATCAATTGCTGACATTGGCATTAGGTGGAGAAACATCTAAGCTTAAATTCGGACATAGGGGAGGAAATCACCCAGTCAAGGATTTAGAAGAAGGAAGGGTATTTATATCTTCACAAAACCACGGTTACTACGCTTCTAAACTTCCAAAGGGAGTAATAGAAACTCAGGTAAACCTAAACGATAATACTAACGAGGGAATGAGACATGAGACTCTTCCTATATACAGCGTTCAGTACCATCCAGAAGCTTGCCCGGGACCAGAGGACAACGACTATATATTCGATAAATTCCTTTCATTGATAGAGGAATAAGAATTTAAATAGATAATAAGGATCAAGAGATAGAAACAAAAGCAACGCAATTTTCGAAAAGGAGATCTAACATATGCCTAGATTAAAAGATGTAAAGAAAACTTTAGTACTCGGATCGGGACCTATAATAATAGGACAGGCGGCTGAGTTTGACTACTCGGGAACTCAAGCCTGTGAAGCTTTAAAAGAAGAGGGTGTAGAGGTAGTATTAGTGAACTCAAACCCAGCTACGATAATGACCGACAAAGAGGTAGCCGATAAAATATATATAGAGCCACTCACTATAGAATTTATAGAAAAAATAATAGAAAAAGAGAGACCGGACAGTATACTCGCTGGAATGGGCGGTCAGACGGGCTTAAACCTAGCAGTTGAGCTGTATGAACACGGAATTCTAGAAAAATACGGAGTACGTGTACTAGGAACATCTATAGAAGCGATCAAAAAAGGTGAAGACAGGGATTTATTTAGGGAAACTATGAGGGAAATAAACCAACCTGTAGTAGTGAGCGATATAGTAACCACTCTTGAAGAGGGTCTCGCATTTGCTGAAAAAATAGGATATCCAGTGGTAGTTAGACCCGCCTACACTCTTGGAGGAACAGGTGGAGGAATAGCAGACACTGAAGAGGATCTTATAGAAACACTTACTCACGGATTGCAACTCAGTCCAGTGACGCAGGTTCTACTTGAAAAGAGCATAAAGGGATGGAAAGAAATAGAGTACGAAGTGATGAGAGATGGAAACGGAAACTGCATCACTGTCTGCAACATGGAAAACATCGACCCAGTTGGAGTACACACAGGCGACAGTATAGTCGTAGCGCCTAGCCAGACTCTAAGCAATGAAGAATATCAGATGCTTAGAACAGCTTCAATAGATATAATAAACGCAGTAGGGGTTGAAGGAGGATGCAACGTTCAAATAGCATTAAACCCACACAGCCTAGATTACGCAATTATAGAAATCAACCCAAGGGTGAGTAGGTCGTCAGCTCTTGCATCAAAGGCTACAGGCTACCCTATAGCAAAGGTTGCAGCCAAAATTGCCCTAGGATACAACCTAGATGAGATAGAAAATGCAGTAACTAAGAAGACCTTCGCTTGTTTTGAGCCTACTCTAGACTACGTAGTAGTAAAGATACCAAAATGGCCTTTTGATAAATTTAGAACTGCAAACAGATCTCTAGGCACTAAGATGATGGCGACTGGTGAGATAATGAGTATAGGTGCGAACTTTGAAGCAGCGATGCTCAAGGGAATAAGATCTCTGGAAACAGGGAAGTACTCGTTAGTGCATAAGCCATCGGAGGCTAGAACTATAGAAGAACTCAAAAAGAGAGTGGTAATGCCAGATGATGAAAGATTATTTGACCTTGCAGAAATGCTTAGACGCGGTTACAAACAAGAGATGATAGAAGAGATAACTGGAGTCGACAAATGGTTTATAACTAAATTCAAATGGATAGTAGAGCAAGAAGAAAAACTAAGAGGTTGCAAACTAGAAGACCTAGACAAAGACACATTATTAGAATTAAAGAAAAAAGGATTCTCAGACAAGGGTATCTCAGACATAATGAAGATAAGCCCAGAAAAGGTGTACGAACTCAGAAAATTATTCGGAATAGAGCCAGCGTACAAGATGGTAGACACTTGCGGTGGAGAATTCGACGCAGTATCACCATACTACTACTCAACTTACGAACAATTCGATGAGGTAGAAGTGAGCGACAAGAAAAAGATAATAGTACTAGGATCAGGACCGATAAGAATAGGTCAGGGAATCGAGTTTGACTACTGCTCAGTACATTGCATAAAATCTCTTAGAAAAATGGGAATAGAAACTATAATAGTAAACAATAACCCAGAAACAGTGAGCACGGACTTCGATACTTCAGATAAGCTATACTTTGAGCCTTTAACTGAAGAAGAGGTATTAAATATAATAGAAAAAGAAAATCCAGAGGGAGTAATCCTTCAATTCGGTGGACAGACGGCAATCAAACTAGCTAAGTTCCTACACGAAAAGAATATAAGGATACTAGGTACGGATTTTGAAGACATAGACGCAGCGGAAGATAGAGAAAAATTCGAAGCTGTCATGGAAAAATTAAATATAAATAGACCAAAGGGAAAAGGAGTATGGACTGTATCTGAAGGTGTAGAGGTAGCCAAGGAACTAGAGTATCCAGTACTTGTAAGACCTTCATACGTACTAGGCGGTCAAGGTATGGAAATAACATACAATGAAGAAAAATTAGTAAAATACCTAAAAGACGCATTCGATAGAGATATTAAAAACCCAGTGCTTATAGATAAATATCTAACAGGTAGGGAAATCGAAGTCGATGCAATCTGCGACGGAGAGGATATACTCATCCCTGGAATCATGGAGCATTTAGAGAGAGCAGGCGTTCACTCTGGAGACAGTATAACCATGTATCCTAGCCAAAATATAAGCGAAGATATAAAGGCTAAGATATTAGACTACACTAAGAAGATGGCGTTAGAATTAAATGTAATAGGAATGGTAAACATCCAGTTTATAGAGTTCCACAACGATTTATATATAATAGAAGTAAATCCTAGGGCGTCTAGGACAGTCCCATATATATCAAAGGTGAGCCATGTGCCTATAATCGACTTAGCCACAAAATGCATGTTGGGTCAAAAACTTAAGGACCTAGGCTACGGAACAGGTATATACAAGACACCAGATCTAGTAGCTGTTAAAGTACCAGTATTCTCTATGTCAAAACTTGGAAGCGTAGAAGTAAGCCTTGGGCCTGAAATGAAATCTACAGGAGAAGTGCTAGGAGTAGGTGAAAATCTTGAAGAAGCACTTTACAAAGGGTTTATAGCAGCTGGAAAACACATAGGAGATGAAAGAGGTGTCGTATTAGCGACTATAAACGACAATGATAAAGAAGAATTCATAGCTATAGCCAAGGATATGAATGAATTAGGATATAAATTCGCGGCGACCTCAGGTACAGCGAATAGTCTAAGAGAACACGGTATAGAGGTAACCACTGTAAATAGAGTGGAAGAAGCTAGACCAAATATACTAGACTCAATTAGAAATAATCAGGTAGACATAGTTGTAAATACTCCAACCAAGGGTAATGACTCGACTAGGGATGGATTTAAAATCAGAAGGACGGCAATAGAGTTCCAAACTGAAATCATGACATCTCTAGATACATTAAAGGCGCTTGTAGGGGTGAAAAAAGAGAAAATAGATGAAGATAAGTTGAAAGTGTACAATATTGCTGAGTAAGCATACAAAAAGGACTGTTGTAAAATACAACAGTCCTTTTGTATATAATTAATATCTCGAGAATTGTGCAAGGGCCACTTTCATCAGTAGAATAGATATGTAAATACAATTAGGATGTAATTATTTATAGAAAAAGAGCCATCCTATTAGCTTTTTAAACAATAATATGATAATATGTGATTAACTTGTATACAAGTTGGATATATTCAAGATAGCTAAATTTTTGTAGGAGATGATTGTGTGAAGTCAATAGAGGAAGTAAAAAATGAAATATTACAGCTAGCGGGGGTCAAATGTGAGGAAAAAGACGCATTGATTAAAAATATTGAAGATGCATTTACAGGATTCGAGTTTGAAGGTGTTAGTGAGATATTTATTACTAAGATAGATACTTTTGATGATGACGAGTACGGTCAGTTGGACATAATTAGAGCTGGGACTGCAATAAATGGATCGCCATGTGTATATTTTACTGTCGATAACGACAAGGGAGTATATCAAATAATAAGAGTTTCATAAGAATTAGTCGAGTGGCTCAGACATTCGATAGTAGGAGTTAGTCGGGGTGGTGAAACTGCCAAAATAACTGGTATTTCGACATCGCAGCCGTATATAGTCATCTTAGATACACTACTTTCAAATCTACAACTGAAGTTTTATTTAAAAAAACTAAAAAAACTTTACAAAAAGTGTTGACTTTGTTTTCTGCAGGTGGTAATATAATACTTGTCCTTAAGAAAAGGGCAAACAAGACAGCAACAAACGAGAAACAATTAAACAGAAGTCGAATCGAGATGAAACAATCTTGATTACAATAAGACTTAAAGAACATTGAAAATTAAACAGTAGGTAAATTAAGTTCGTTAGGTTCAGTCGGAACTAACGAATTATAAAAGAAAACGAAACAAACCATATAAAG
>JAISJN010000019.1 GCA_031261505.1 Clostridioides sp.
CATTCTAACCAACTGAACTACCAAGCCGCATTTATTTATTTTTGGTGGGAGTAACAGGGCTCGAACCTGTGACCCTCTGCTTGTAAGGCAGATGCTCTCCCAGCTGAGCTATACTCCCACGCTGGGTATTTATATTGTATCAGGTGAACCTTTATTTCCAATCTCAGAGCAATAACTCTTATCGAAATTTCACAAGTATTCAACCTATTGGAGCAGGTGAACCTTCGTTTCCAATCTCAGAGCAATAACTCTTTTCGAAATTTCATAAGTATTCAACCTATTGGAGCGGGTGAAGGGGATCGAACCCTCACAGCTGGCTTGGAAGGCCAGAACTCTACCATTGAGCTACACCCGCAGGTGGTGATTGGTGACCCGTGGGGGAATTGAACCCCCGTTACCGCCGTGAAAGGGCGGTGTCTTAACCTCTTGACCAACGGGCCTTGCTATTAATTTTAATGGTTGCGGGGGTAGGACTTGAACCTACGACCTTTGGGTTATGAGCCCAACGAGCTGCCAACTGCTCCACCCCGCGATATTGTTTTGGCTCCAAGGGTGGGACTCGAACCCACAGCCTATCGGTTAACAGCCGAGTGCTCCACCGTTGAGCTACCTTGGAACAAATTTCATCTCGTATCCCAAAGTTGACTCGCGTCGGTTGTTCTTCAGAAGACAAGTATTATATTATCATTTCTATATTTGATTGTCAACAGTTTTAAAATAATTTTTTATTTTTTTTTGTTAAATTACAGCAACTAGTGCATTATCAATCATTATTTGTATATACTAGTAGTTATTTGGCAACTGGTTATCTACTTATTTAACTACTGCTCGCTAATACTTAAGTAGCATTACTTATTAGTTATTAGTTATTAGTTATTAGTTATTAGTTATTAGTTATTACTTAACAGCTGCTATTAATTTACCAACATCTAGTCGTTATTTAATACCTCGCCTAATAATTTTACACTACCTTTTTTATTATACTAGATATTAGGGAAAAAATACATAATATATTAATTTTTATTAGTTTTTTATTCAAAACCCTAATTTTGTAGTAAGATATTAATAACGATATACAAATATAATAGATTTAAATTACAGGAGGTGCTCTAATGAAGAAAGTACTTATTATGTCTGCATCGACAGGTGGTGGTCATAATAGAGCTGCTAAGGCTATTCAGGAAGAACTTATAAAAAGAAATGTGGATGGCGAAGAAATCGAATGTAAAATAGTTGACAGCTTGAAACTAGTTAATAATACAATGGACAAGATAATCTCAAGAGGTTATGAAAAAAGTGCGTTGTACACTCCAAAGGCATATGGAAGTGTATACCGTATATCCGAAAAAAGTTTCGCCTCCAAAAACGAGTATAAGAGCAATCCTATAACCTCGTTTATGGCAAAGAAATTTATAACTCTATTAAAAGAGTACAAACCAGATGTCATCATAGGAACTCATCCCTTCCCTATGATAGCCTTAAGCGTGCTCAAAAAAAACGTAGAACAGCATAATAGCACGAAAAATATACTTTCAGATCCATTTCATAAATACTACTTTAACTTAAATGTTCCTACATTGGTTTCAGTACTCACGGATTATACTATGCATTCTACATATATACAAAATGAGATCGACTATTATATCGTAGGTCATGAGTACGTTCAAGAACTGCTTATCGATGAGGGCGTGGATCCAGAAAAAATCAAGACTTTCGGGATTCCAGTTGAAAAATCTTTCTTAACTCATAAAGATAGACCCTATGTACTAGAAAAATTAGGTCTCTCAGCTGATAAGTTCACTGTATTGTTGATGGGAGGTAGTTTCGGTGCTGGAAATATAAAAGACACATTTGACGAGCTTCTAGAGGTAGATAGAGACTTCCAAATCATAGTTGTCGCCGGTAGAAATCTATCTCTAAAACAGAAACTTCAAAAGAGGTATGACAACAGCAATAAGACTAAGAACGTGATTATCTTAGGATTTACAAACAAAATGAACGACATACTCGCTTCAGTAGACGTACTCGTGACCAAACCAGGCGGATTAACTACTACAGAGGCGCTTTTAAAGGATGTACCTCTTATAGTACCTTATTACATTCCTGGACAAGAGGAGGAGAACCTAGAGTTTCTCATGAACTGTGGAGCTGCTCTACATCCTTCGAAAAAATACACGCTTTCGATTTTACTCAGGACTGTGATAGATAATCCAAGCAGACTCGATATTTTGCAAACAAATATAAGATCTATACGAAAATTTAATTCCGCACAAAATATCGCCGAATTACTCGTAGATAATCTATCTAATGACAAGGATAAAAACATCTTAGAAACAACCTTCGATTCAAGCTTTGAACACGATTTTGAAGGTGAAAACGTTGAGGTTAACCGTGAAGCAAACAGCGGCGTAAATGCTACAGTAAATGCCGAAATAGATAAAGATAATAATAATATTAATCTTAATTTTGAAGATAACAGTGATAATAATGCTGAATATAACAATAATAAAAGTAATGATATATAAATTCGCTAAAGAAAAGAGCCACCGATATTCACATTCGGTGGCTCTTTTCTTTAGCGAGGTTCATAAAAATCCTCTTCATAATCGTACTGGTAGTTTTTATAATTATTTCTAAAAGAACTGTTTTTTTGTTTAGAGCCCTTGCTGGCTTTCTTATTTACGGGCGTCTTCATGACAGCTTCTATATCTATATCATCTTCCTCTACAGACTTAGAACACTTATCTTTCTTTTTGAACTTCATCTTTTTAACTCTTTTTGCCTTCATGGCTTCATTTTCAGCAAAATCGATATCGCTACTCATTGTACTTCTCCCTATTCTTTTAAATGGTGTTAAATCTCTCTACGTCCCTCTAATGCCTTCGAGATCGTCACTTCATCAGCGTACTCTAAATCTCCTCCGACTGGAAGTCCATGAGCTATCCTTGTGACTTTTATACCCATAGGTTTAACTAGCTTAGCTATGTACATAGCAGTAGCCTCTCCCTCAATCGTAGGATTTGTAGCCATTATTATCTCTGTGACATCCTGATGTCCTAGCCTTTGTATTAATTCTTTTACATTTAGCATCTCTGGTCCAACTCCGTCCATCGGAGATATAACTCCATTTAAGACGTGGTATTGACCATTAAATTCCCTAATCTTCTCCATTGCTGCCACATCCCTTACATCCTCTACAACGCAGATGACGCTCTCGTCCCTGTTTTTGTTTGAACATATTGGACATGGATCTGAATCCGAAATATTACAGCATATAGAACAGTATTTTATATCATTTTTAGCGTCTAGTATCGCCTTAGACAAGGTTTCGACGTCCTTTTGATCCATTCCTATCACATGGAATGCAAGCCTCTGTGCTGTCTTTCTTCCGATACCTGGAAGTTTAGAAAACTCTTCTATCAGCCTATTTATAGGCATTGTATAATCTTGCATAATTCACCTAGCCTAACTTATACCTAGAATAAACCTGGTATATTCATTCCCCCAGTTAATTTGCTCATTTGATTTGATTGTAGATCTTCTACACTCTTTATCGCCTGATTTACTGCAGTTATTATTAAGTCTTGTAACATCTCTATGTCGTCTGGATCTACAACCTCTGGTTTTATAGATATATCCAGTATTTCTTTCTTACCGTTAATTTTTACAGTCACTGCTCCACCACCAACAGAAGTCTCTAATTCCTTGCTTTCTAACTCCTCTTGTGCCTTTTGCATATTTTCCTGCATCTTTTGTGCCTGTTTCATTAGCTGCCCCATGTTGGCTCCACCAGGCATTCCTCCAAAACCTTTCTTTGCCATCGAAAATTCCTCCAAGTTTAAATTTTGATTCATTTATTTTAAATTAATTTCTTTATTAACAATTATATCACATCCGGAGATTTTCTCGTCTTAGTTTTACAATTTTTGAAATTAATTGGTTATTGCTAAGTCTGTGATTTTAACCTTAATTTTTAATTGTTTTTATCTATCTTATCCTTTACCTCTATTATGCCCTCTTCTACAATTTCCTCTAAAATCTCAAGTCCCCTGTCTTTTTCTGCGACCTTTTCGAATTTAACGTTTTTCACATCTGATGTCAGTTCTATTTTTATAGAGTATTTTTTCTTCATAATCTTGTTTATCACGTTTTCGACGTACTCATGAGTGGCTTCAGAAGTCAATCTATCCTTTGCAAATGCAAAATTGTCGTTGAAAACTATATAAAGCGTGTTTTCGTGTACCAAAAACTTCTTCGCCTCTGTCAACAATGCGTATATCGGCATTCTCTTGTCTTTTTTTATTTGTTTAAGTATATCTTTCCACGATTCTTCAACTAGTTTTCCATCTTCATTGTCCATCTCGTCGTATTTAACGGTATTTTTCTGCGGATTCACACCACTAACTCCATTTATTTGTCCTGACATTGTATCTTGAATGTAATTTCCACCTCCAAGTGATCCAGACATATCTCCGTTCCTTCCCGAAATACCCGCGCCCAAAGCTCCAACTGCTGGCATTCCTTGAGCTGTTTCAAAGGAAATACCGTAGTTTAGAGGTGAATCCACCATTTCTACCTTCAGCGTACCTGATTCAATTATCTTCTCTAGGTTTTCAATTCTATCTATCAAGGCTTCCTTGCTCTCATCGAACGTAGGTTCTGATATCCTCATGATGGCAATCTCTAAAAGCACCCTGGGATTTGTAGAGGACTTCACCCTGTCCTGAGTTTCAGACAATACATTCAGTATTCTTATTAGGGTGTTTATATCCACTCCCTGTGCCTGAGCATTTAACTTATCTAGAATGTCATCAGGTATTTCTAAAATGTCTTTCATATCCTTTGAGACCTTGCATATCATCAAATTCCTGAAATGCCCTAGAAGATCGTTTATTAGGTTTCTAATATCTTTTCCCCACGAGATAAATGAATTTAAACTCTGTAGAGATGATCTTATATCGTTTTCAATAACGTACTTAGACATATCGAATAGCTGCTCTATATTTACAGTACCCATAATTTCGACCACATCTTCGTAATGTATTATATCCTCTCCAAAAGACATGCACTGGTCTAGTATGCTTAGGGCATCCCTCATCGCACCTTCTGAATTGGTGGCTATTAACTGTAATGCTTTTTCATCAGCATCTATTCCTTCGCTGGAGCATATTTTTTTCATCCTATCGACCATATCTACCACTGATACCCTTTTGAAGTCAAACCTCTGGCATCTAGATAATATCGTCGCTGGTATCTTATTAGGCTCGGTCGTAGCTAGTATAAATATAACGTAAGACGGCGGCTCTTCCAAAGTCTTTAGAAGGGCGTTAAAAGCTCCCTTAGACAACATATGGACCTCGTCTATGATATACACCTTGTATTTTGAAGTCGCTGGAGAGTACTTTACAGACTCTCTAAGTTCCCTTATATCATCGACGCTATTGTTCGATGCAGCATCTATCTCTACAACATCCATTGTAGAATCGTTTAGTATAGAAACACAGGACTCACATTTATTACACGGCTCGCTGTCCACTTTTTCAAGACAATTGACCGCCCTCGCAAATATCTTTGCTGTAGAGGTCTTTCCAGTACCTCTAGTCCCTGTAAATAAATACGCATGTCCAATGTTATCGTTCTTTATTTGATTTTTCAATGTTCTTATAACGTGGACCTGTCCTACCATATCCCCAAATGTCTGAGGTCTATAGGTTCTATAAAGTGCCTTGTGCATATTTATCTCCCCTTTAATGTTGATTCAATGCTTTAATTTTTATTTGGTTATCCTTTAATTTTTATCTAACTATTCTCAATTTATACAAAAAAATCCCTCTTGGTTTAAGGGATTTGATTTATTATATTTAAATGCTGTACACCATCCTTCGACACATATCCATGGACGTTACCTGAATAGTTAGCTCTACCTAGGCACCCCCGCGGCACACAAAAGTTATCACTTACCGCTGCTTCCTTCCGGATCTCACGGGGTTCATGAGCTTCTATTGCGCAGGACCTAGGCTTCAACACCACTTTTTCAGGGCAGCCCCACAAAACACGAGCCTCTAGATGGAATTAAACCCTGCTATAGCGGATTGCAGGTTACAGGGCACCGCTACCTCCCCGTCTAGTACAGCAAAATTACAACCATCTTTATTTTTTTGGCGGAGAGAGTGGGATTTGAACCCACGATACATTGGTATGTATACCCACTTTCCAGGCGGGCGCCTTCGACCAACTCGACCATCTCTCCAATTCGACTTGGCGTCGTCATCACTGGCTGTACTTAATTTCAATTAGAATGAATTTTCATCCTAGCTATATCGTACACCAGCCTATCTATCCTCAATGCTATTTTTAACACTACCGTCAATACTATTTGTATTTTTATCAACTCGTTTATTTCTAAGCGATTTGAAAAACATACGCAACATATTTGAGCATCTATCTTCAAGTACTCCAAATTCTACATCTATATTATTCGAGCCAAGGTAGTTTATCATGTAACTATGTTGTTTTTCCAAAATAGAATTTTTTATATGTCTTGCTCCTATTACAACTTTTTTTATCCTTGAATTGATTATAGCTCCACTACACATCATACAAGGTTCCATTGTAACATACAATTCGCAAGAAATCAATCTCCAACCGCCTATTTTACCCGACGCTTCCCTTATAGCTAGTATTTCAGCGTGTGCGGTAGAGTCTTTTATCGTTTCAGTCAAATTATGGGCACGAGCTATTATCTCGCCGTCCTTCACTATAACCGCCCCGATAGGAGTCTCGCCTTTTTGATAAGCTTTATAAGCTTCCTTTAAAGCCTCTTTCATGTAAACTGTCTTATCCACTTTCCCTCCTAAATTCTATAACAAGTCTATCTTATCACAATTTTTTCCATACTTCAACTTAAAACCTCTAATCAATTTTAAAAATATTATTGTAAGGAACCTTCACACCATTTTCATCGAATTTATATTTTATTTCTTCCATTACATCGTAGTAGACACTCCAGTAATCTTCAGTCTTAACCCAAGGCTTTCCGACTATTTGAATTGTGTTGTTCGATATAGCATTAAGTCCTATCAATGGTTTTGGATCCTGAACTATCCTAGGATCAGCCGTGAATATATCCGCGAGTATTTGCTTTACCATAGATATATCCGTATCGTACGCAAGGTCAAAAGAGTAGTCAACCCTTCTCATCCTCTGATTTGTATAATTTGTTATATTATTTCCTGTAAGCTGTATATTCGGTATTATAACCGTCTTATTATCGCTAGTTAAAAGGACTGTACTAAAAATCTGTATATCTATTACATTTCCCTCTTCACCAGAACCCTGAATATAATCTCCAATATTGAAGGGTTTGAAAAACAAGATTATCATGCCTGCACCAAGATTAGAAAGAATTTCTTTAAATGCAAGTCCTATACTGAAGCCTGCTGCACCAAGCACGGCTACAAAAGATGTAGTTTCAATGCCAAACATGCGAAGAGATATAAGAGACACTACAGTCATGATTAAGAAGTACACAGCATATGCTATAAAGTTAGATACGCCCTTATTTAATCTATATTTTACAAGTAATTTTATTATTAGTTTTTTAACGAATTTAGCAATAAACAACCCTATTACAAATATTATTATTCCATAAATAATACTAGGTCCGCTGTTGACGATGCTTTCAAACATACTAGTTATAGTCCTTTTCGCCAAACTTCCAGCTTCAACGGTATTTTCAACTGCACTCTCGTTCATAGGTTCTCCTTTCTAAGACTATATACCCTAATTCAATAAATATTTAATCGCCTTTAAACTCTTAGATATAAATATTTATATATTAGCTAAATCTAAATATCTATCTATTTATCTATACCTTATTATTATAATCTATTAAATACTTTTCTTCAAAATCAATTTATTCCATTTAATCTGCTCTATCAAAATAAAAAACGAGATCACCCGATATAATGCGGATAGTCTCGCCTATTAAATGATTATTAATTTACTATTCTATTACTATTTTCCCAGTTCTTCTTGTACTTCCTGTAATTCTTGTGCTTCTCCGTTAATTCTTTTGTCTATATAGGCATGTACACTTTCTTTTGGTATACCGTAGACAACAGCCAATTCACTGAAAAGCAAATCTTCCGCCTGCTTCATAAATCTTTCATCCACTGCTCCAAATTTTTTCTTCAATTCAAGGGCTTCTTGTTTCTTTGCATACGTAGACATAGTAAGCTCTATTAACTCCAATAGTTCATGGCTATTTATCGATTTCTTGTAATGCTGCTCAAGTTCATTTGTAACGTGACTGTGATACGCTTCTACCTGCATTGAAGGAATTAAATCAATCAATCTATCCGCTTCCTCCTTAGAAACCACAGCCCTCATAAATACCTTTTCGTTTGTTTGCGCGTAAATTGTGCAACTATCCTGATATACTGGCTTCAAAACATAATAAAGATCATCTTTGTCTATACCAGCAATATCGCAGGTAGTTATATCTGAAACAAGGCACACACCTACACCGCCGTAAATTACATGATCGCCAACCTTATACATATATTACCTCCAAAATTCTAATTGCGCTCATTCATACTTCAGAATCACCGTAATATTTTTATACTTCATATTTTAATCTAGTTTTAAATTGCCCAATGAATATGCATGGTGGGTTAATGTATCCCACTGAAATGAAAACTATACACACTGAAATGAGAAGATACAATAATGCATGTCTAATGTATAGCTATTGCAATTTCTTCTCAATTTATAGAAGTTTTAAGTTTATATATCAAGTCATCACTAAAGAAAAAAGAGCATCCTACCCCGACAACTGGAATTACATTCGTCAGAACAACACGCTGCTAAGTTAATTGTATCATATTTTTGAATATTATGTTCAGAAAATATTACCTCTGTTTTTACATTTACCACTTAAATACTCTAAATTCTTTAAGATTTCTACAAATACTTCGGTAGATATAGAAATAAAAAAAAGATTAAGTGGCTACGTCCTAATCTCCCAGGGGGTCTCCCCCCAAGTACCTTCAGCGCTAAAGAGCTTAACTTCTGTGTTCGGAATGGGAACAGGTGTATCCTCTTTGC
>JAISJN010000008.1 GCA_031261505.1 Clostridioides sp.
GATGAGCAATACTTATAAGTATTGCTCATCATAACTAGTAAAATAACTCGAGGTAAATGTCTCCAACTCAAAGCGTCGAATCCGCATTTAACCAGCTATTGACAGTATAATTGATAAAAGATGTATTTGCAATTACTTATGGTATAATTAATATGTAGAAATTTGCCGCATTCCTACAGCTAGACAAGGGATTCTGGCAACATTTTTGTAAATACAGGAGGAATTTAATAATGGATGAAAAAATTAAGTTTGCCGCTTCTTATAGCGGTGGAAAAGATAGTGCCCTTGCACTATACCGCGCAATTCAAAATGGTTTTGAGCCAGTAAGTTTATTGACTACATATAATAAAAACGACGATCGCTCTTGGTTTCACGGAGTTCCCACAGAGGTGCTTTATAAGGTTTCAGAACTGACTGGTATACCTCTAAAGTTAGTTGCAACTGGAGATGATTACGGTGCAGATTTCGAGTCTGCCCTGATTGAGTTAATAGATAATGGAGTAAATGCCTGTGTGTTTGGCGATATCGACATACAAGAGCATTACGACTGGAGCGATTTAAGATGTAAACACGTCGGAATAAAAAGCTGTTTCCCTCTTTGGAACGGAAATAGAAGTGATTTAGTCTACGAGTCTATAGAAAAAGGTTTTAAGGCTGTCATAATAGTAGTTGATACAGCTAGGATGAGCGAGAGATTCCTTGGAAAAACACTTACTCGCGAACTTGTAGATGAAATTGCTGGCGAGGGCGTGGATATATGCGGAGAAAACGGTGAATACCATACCTTCGTATACGACGGACCTATATTCAAAAGTCCTGTAGAATTTGAGTTAAATGAAATACATAGAATGGGAAATTATTCGAGTATGCCACTCACACTTAAATAATCCGATTAAAAAAATGAGAACGATGCCCACTAGATTTAGAGATGGTGGACATCTTTTTAAGATAAACGCTGATTAAACGCCTTCAATGTGAGAATTTCAGCCAACGCTAAAATGAGTCTTATCGAAACTATTTCGACTCTTCATTAATATATTATCAAATAAATGAGATTACTCTTACAAAATCAAAAAAACAGTTTCACAAGAATACCATTTCCTAATTTATACAACGTTCTTGTTAAATGCAATTTAAATGTAAACATTTCCAATAACATTCGTAAAAACCTTATAATTAGGTTGATTTATGGAGATATTATTAATAATGTGCCCACTGTTTCATAATAAAAAATAAAAAAAATGAAAAATGTTCGTGTTTTTAGTCAAAAACTGTTGACTTAGTTTTGAAAAAATATTATCATAATACTAGTGATGAAAGGGGTGACTTATATGTCATTTAATGAAAATTACGGGAAATTATTAGCCTTTACCGAAGATTTATTCAAACACCCAGAGTTGGGTTACAAGGAATTTAGAACATCTGAAAATGTTGAATCTTACATTAAAGAAATTAATCCCAATGCAAGTATCGAGAAGTTTGCTATAACAGGAATTAAGACTTCATTGAGTACCGACAAAGAAAGAACAATGGCTTTTATAGTTGAGTTAGATGCGGTTTACGCTCCATCGCATTTCAGTGCTTCAAAAGAAACTGGAGCTGCTCACAACTGCGGTCACTTCACTCAAGTGCCTATAGCTATAGCGCTATACGATTATTACGTGGAAACAAAGAAATACTTAGATTTAGACTTTAACATATGCTTTATATTCGTTCCAGCTGAAGAATATCTTGATCTAGACTACAGAAAAGGATTAAAAGAAGCAGGTGAGATCGAGTACTTCGGCGGCAAGGCTGAGGGAATGAAATTAGGTATATTTGACGATATCGACTTTTGTGTAGGTGTACACGCTATAGGGGAAGAATTTGATCGTCCAACTATAGAGATAGACTGCGACCTAGCTGGTTTCTTGTACAAATACTACGAATTTACAGGAAAGGCTAGCCATGCAGGGTTTGATCCATTCTCAGGGGTAAATGCCTACAGTATGTCTACTCTCTTTAATGTTGCAGTAGGTTTAGGAAGACAACAATTTGTCGATGCTGAAACAGTAAGGGTCAATCCTATAGTAATGAAAAGCGATATGTCAACCAATGTAATACCAAATTACATAAAGGTTGGTACAGATTTGAGATCTAAGTCGGTTGAGTACATGCAGGCAGTTTCTAAAAAACTTGACTCCGCGGCAAAAGGTAGTGCGATGGCATTAGACGGAGAGGTATCTATTGAAACAGATATGGGATATCTTCCATTCATTCAAAATAGGTATTTAAATACATTTGTCAAAAAAGCTTTTGACGAATACCCTGCTATACCAGATATAATAGACGATCGTGGAGGAATAGCCGCAGCTGGAGATATCGGTGACCTAGGATATATGATTCCTTGCATACAGATAAGCTACGGAGGATTCAACGGAACTATACACGGAGATGATTTCAGAATGGTTGATCCAGAATTCATTTTAAAGACATTACCAGATTTCTTGACAAAAGTATTTGAAAAAATGTCTGGCAATATAGATTACAGTAAGTTGTACCGTCGCTCTTTTGAAGAGTATAAGACGTTGATAGAATCTATTTAATACAATCTAGCTGGTGTAATCTGCACCAGCACAATTTGACTAGGAGAGGGATTATGAAAAAAAAGTTTGGTTTGATGTTAGTTTTTGTTCTGATTGTCGTGACAATCGCTGAGATGATTGGGATTCAGAGCATAGCGGTAGGAAGTACGCGTATAAGTCTTTTACCGCTAGTATTTGCGGTATTGATTACAATGCTTTTAGGAATACCTACTATACGTAAAGGAATACTTAAGGATATCTACTGCGAAGAAAATGTAAAATTTGCTTCAAGTTCGCTATTATTTATCATGTTACCGCTTATGGCACGTTATGGCGCAGATGTAGCACCAAAAATAGGTGAAATACTTCGCGTTGGCTGGGTATTTTTATTCCAGGAACTAGGAAATGTAGGTACAGTTGTACTAGGTTTACCAGTTGCATTGCTACTCGGCTTAAGGAGAGAGGCTATTGGATGTACCCTTGGTCTAGGACGTGAGGGTGAATTAGCCTATATATCTGAAAAATACACCTTAGATTCTGCAGAAGGCCGTGGAGTTTTATCTCTATACTTAATAGGTACTTTATTCGGTTCAATATTCTTCAGTATATTTGCACCACTACTACTTACATTTGGATTTGACTATCGCGCCTTAGCAATGAGTTCTGGAGTTGGATCGGCGAGTATGATGACTGCTGCCTCTTCTTCACTAGCTGCGATAATGCCTGAGCACCAAGATACAATCTTATCTTACGCAGCGGCTAGCCAGCTGTTGACAAGTTTCCTTGGAACTTACACTATGGTATTCATAGCGGCACCACTACAAAGCTTCATGTACAAACATTTGGCAAAGGAGAAAAAATAATGAGCAAAAAAGCTACTTTATCTAATAAATACATTCAAATTTCATTGACTCTTCTACTGAGTATATCAATGATCTTATTCACTCAAGCAATCAAACTAGTTAAAAACCCAGAGTCTACTCCTATTAACGGTGAGACAATATTAGGTTTAGTTGTACTGTGGGCGTTCTCAATGATAGGATTTTTAGTTTCTGAATTGATGAAGAAACTGCATATAAAGGTTCTAGCTGATTTCCCTGTCTTAGGATGGGTATCACTGGTATCTCTATGTTTCTGCCTAGCAAATAGTTTCTTTGTAGATGCAATCGCAGCTGTCGATTTCCTATCTATCACTACTCCTATACTCGCGTTTGCTGGTATATCAGTAGTAAATAGCCTACTTGATCTTAGAAAGACTTCTTGGAAGGTCGCTATAGTCGCTATCTTCGTATTTATAGGAACTTATTTAGGAAGTGCTATAATATCTCAGATCGGTCTGTTACTATCAGGTAGATAAGTTAAAATGACCCTATAGGATAGATACCTTGCGTATCATCTCTATAGGGTCATTTAAATTACAGATTATCTTGCAAGCTGTTTTCCTAATTTAGTACATTCGTCAGCGGTTACTCCCTCTGGTGCACCACATATATTTAGACCGTAATTGATTAGATTTGCTCCGTAGCTCACCATCCTAGATCTCCAGTCCAATATCCATTCACCAGTACCCCAATCGTAAGATCCAAATAAAGCGATTTTTTTACCTTTTATAGCCTTCTGAGTTGAAGATACAAAAGTCTCCATATCAGTTGTCTTGATAGATTCACCCATCGCAGGACATCCCAATGCAATTACATCTGAATTTTGTACATCGGTTACACTAGCCTCTGAAACTGACTTCACTACAACCTCTGCTCCACTTTCTTTTGCACCTTCTGCTATCAATTTAGCCATAGCCTCTGTATTACCTGTTCCACTCCAATAAATTATCGAAATCTTTTTCATATATATTCTCCTTTAAAATTATCATTATAGTTAGTTAATTATTTAATTAAATAATGATGATTCAACGCCTATTTTTAGATAAAGTTGAATCATATAAGCTCTATAGTTATAAAGTCGTAGCCAATGCTCTTGAAGCAGCCTTGTCTTCTAACATCTCGATGAAGGCTTCAAGCCTTGTCCTTATCTGTTCGACGTCTGATTTAGAATAATCCGTCTCAATCTTCATAAACGCCTTGTGTTTTGTGTTAGTTACAAAATCCTTTACCCTCACTGACTCTATGCCAAATGGGTTGCAGGCTGTTAGAACTACGTCGATTACACCGTCTATTTGGTATTCGTCAATCATTTCATCTAATACCTTAAATCTCTGCTCATCGTACATCATAACTGGGCAGCCGACTTTTAAGTATCTCTCAGCTATCACGTCGTAAACGTCCCTTGAAGTATCTTCATCTACTAGTGTTTCATTTCCTCTTCCAGCTGTACATAGCTCAAGTGCGACAACCGAACCGCCAACCTCGTCTATTAGTTTAAAAATTTTATCGGTTACGCCACTTGTAGGGCATCCCGTGATGAGTATTCTAGGTGTTTCTGCTTTGGCAGGGAACTCACCTCTTTTAATTCTTTCCCTACCTTCAGCCGTTACCTTCCTTATAGACTCTTTCATCTCTTCCCTATCGAATATAAATAAGGCTTGAGTAAGCACGTTGTTTAATTCCATAGCAGTAAATGGAGATGGAACGTGTTTAGCCAATGAATAAAATTCCTTGGTTATTCTTCTCTCGTCGTTCTTATCTCTTATCGCTTCCCATATATCATCTTCTGTAATCGTAGTTTCGAGATTGCTTTCAACAGCTTCTTTGTACTTTATAATCTCGTCTCTCCACAGTTCGTAGCCAGGCTCGCCCTTACCGAGTTGTGGCCAATTTGGAAGGTGCATTACGTACATATTTTTAAACTTACCTAGTATTTCGTACATCTTCTTTTTTCCGTCACACGTAGTCTCACCTATTATCATATCGGAAAAATAAAAGTACGGACAGGTATCGTTTAACGCACCGCCGAAACTAGATTTGATAAGTGGGCAGAGATTTCTGGGCAAGATTCTCTCTGCATCTTGAATAGGTTCTTCATCAACTCCACAAACCATTACAGTTGCAGCCTTTGCAGCCATGGGTATTTCAAATGGAGTGAAACCGCAAAACATTCCAACCATCTTTTGTCCACTGTCCTTTAACTCTTTTGCCCTTATAAAGCCTTGTTTTCTTCCATCAACAAACGTATCGAAATTTTCAGGTAAACTATTGTTCATTTTCCTCCCCCTTCATTTGTTAATCTATCTACTATCTATTATAACATGAATATTTATAAAAGAAATCGTTTTTAAAAAAGTCTAATTTGTTCTGCCTCTTCTATTTTTGATCTTTCTGAGATAAGTTCTTCTTGATCTTCTTCCTTAAGGTATAGTAGGTATACTTGTTTTCTACAATTAAAATATTCTGAGGTACCTCCTTGAAGTATTTTGTCGAAAAGTAATTATATTAATTTCAAAATATTGTTATATAATTATCTAAAATATAGTATAATCTAATTGCAGAGGGGAAATCGTTTGCTACACTTTGCTCTATATTGTTAAATTTTAATGACAAGTTTTAAGTTTAAATTTAATAATCTCAATTTTAAAAATACTATTGTACAAAATTTATCAATAATTAATTATTTTGGGGGTATGATTATGAACTATAAACAATTAATAAAAAACTGTAAATCTGTAAGAGATTACAAAGAAACACCTATTGATGAAGGGTACCTCGACGAAATTATAACTTACTCTAAAACATGCAATCGTCTAGTAAATAATGTTGACATTGAATGTTTATTATTTAACGATTCGAAAGACATGCTATCTAAGAAACTTCAAGGTCTAGCTGGATACAACGGTTATATGCTAAAAGCTCCAAATTACGTCTTAGTACTATCAGATGATATTGCTCACAGTATTAAAAACGCGGGATATATAGGTGAAAGTATAGTTCTAAAGGCCGAAGATCTGGGAATTTCGTCGTGCTGGATTACATTTGAAGATGGCGATAAAATACTCGATGCACTTGAAATTAAAACTGATAAAAAAATACACGCAATTATATCACTCGGATACGAGTCAAGTGCTAGTAAGAAAAAGGTCGTAAACCAAATGAAAACTGGCGAAAACTACTCTCTTTGCGAACTTGGAATCGCAGACAACGATACAGCTTCACGCCTAGATGTCGACGAGATAGTCTATATCGATGAATGGGGCAAAAAAGCTGAGACTGCAATTCTGAAATCAAGGGGATTGCTTGATGTCTTCAACCACACTAGAATGGCTCCATCTACTTTAAACAGGCAGCCATGGCGTTTCCTGGTAGATGGATGTAGGGTCGTACTGGCTATTAAAGACGAGCCAGAAGCGAGTCATTACGATGATCAAATAGATGCAGGTATTGTGATGTTTTCGTTTGAAATGCTTGTAAGGTCAACTCTTTGTGATACAAGATGGGCGTTTGATGATATAGATTACAATATACCAGCTGGATATAAATATATAGGATATTGCGAATTATAAAAATTTAAAGAGCCTATTCAACTAACGATAACAAATGATACTTGACTAAATAAAAATAAAGAAAGATTCCTCTGTGAGTGTGTGGAATCTTTCTTTATTTAATATTCTAAAATTATCCGATATAAAATTCCATTTCATAACCTTCATTTACGCCTAGAAGTTCCGTCGCTGTAGTTGATTTCAATACCAGGTTGGTTGTTGTATACGTATACATTGAAAGATACCCCTCTTCCACTGTCCTCTATAGAATATGCTTCCATTTCAACTCCCCTAGCGACGAGTTCATCTCCAACAAAAATCGGAGTAACCCTATATCTCACGTGATTGTTGGTCTTCTTAACATACTGTGCCACTGAATTTTCAAAAGGCAACATACCTGTTACATTGAAATATCTAGTTCCAGTCATAAGATTCTTGTTATTTGCGTTTTCTCCTGCCAATTCAAATGCGATTAAATGAGATCTATTGTAGAGGTAATTGCCATTTACCAAATCATCGTATCTAATCAATTGCCATCCAGAAGGTTTTACCTGTCCGATGCTTTCACGTTTGCTAGTCGGCATGAGATCTCTTCCTATAAGTGCGTTCGCCACCCCTACCCTACCTAAGTTATCGAGGTCAGAATAGCTTTCCCAGGATAGTGTTGTTCCACTTGAATCTATATCTTTGAAATACGGCTTATTATCGTTGATAACGACATACGGCTCACCTGTGAACTCTGGAATATTGTTTAAGTCTACTGGATTTTTGGTAGCAAACTTCATTAGCCCATTATTCTTTACATCTAGACTATTGCGACCAAAATCCTTAATTCCTAAACTCTTAATACCGAAACCCTTAATACTGAAACCCTTAATACTTAGATTCTCAATGGCGATATCTTTAATACCTATGTCTTTTATGCTTATCTCTTTTATTTTAGAGATCAAAGATTTAACCGAGTCTGTTGAGACTAATTTATCTACTTGTATGTGGCTATCTGATAAATCGGTTAAATTAAATTCTTCGTTTCCAAATAGCATGAATGCTATAATTAATATTACATAAGCTATTATTTTTCCGAATTTTCTTCTTGCCTTTTTTGATTTCTTTCTCTTCTTCTTGCCCATAACTACTCCTCTTTACCATGTATTAATCTCTTATTTGTATCAAAAGAGGATTTAGGAGATTTTAACCCCCAGCAAAATGAAAATTATGCCACAACATATAGACTTGTAGACAGCCTTTTCAAGTTATACGCATTGTATTTCCCTCTTAACTATTAATATGAATGTCCACTAATAAACTATTCATAACAAGTTTTACATCGTTGAGTCCAGCCTCTATAAGGTCGTAACTACCATTGTGAATACACCAGTCGTAGATTACACCTCTTGAAGTCCTCAATATATGTTCCACGACATCATCTATATCGCTTACGGCGCTAAATTCATTTGAGCTTATTCCAGTTTCTATATATTTTTTTAAAGCCTTATAGATATACCTCTCACTGTCTATCATCGAATGGTTCTCCGTCGTCAATTGATATTTAAAAATCATCGTCGGTATCACGATGCCATCCGAAATAGAGTATTCTAATTCATTATTTATAATAAAAATAATAGCCTCTTTGTTTGAAGAGAAAGATATATCTGTGAGCAGTTCTTGCAGCACAGTGTCGAAACTGAAAAACGCGTCTTGAATGACATCTTCCTTCGACGAAAAATAATAGTAGAATGTGCCTATAGATACCCCACATGCCTCGCAAATATCTCGTATCTTAACATCTTCATAGATATTTTCACCAAACAACTTCATCGTGGTTGAAATAATTTTCTCTCTTGTTTCAAGAGCCTGTTTTTTTCTACTAGTGAGCATATTGCCTCCTGACTTCTGTCTATGACTTGAAAAACTTAAAACAAAAGCCCATAGACAATCTATCTTATGATTTATATATTATACTTAATATAATAACATAGGATAATCGTCTATGGACTAATTAATAACTTTTATTTAAGTGGTTTGTAGCTTTAAATTAAATATTTCTAGCTATTTCAAATGCATCCCAGATAGCGTACATTATATTATGGACATTTTTGCTGTCGCCGACTAAGTAAAGTTCTTTTTTAGACATTTTTATCTCGTCAAACAGCGAATGCTCACTCTTATATCCAATTGCACTTATGATAGTATCAGCATTTACAGTTTCTTTAGAGCCGTCTTTTTTAAGGACTACGAGTCCTTCTTCGTTTATACTATCAGCCCTTGTCTCTGTAAATATTTCTACTTTATTGAACTTGAGAAGATCTTTTAACATATCGTAGTTTGCAAAGCACATGCTCTCTTCTCCACCTAAGATTTGGTCTGTAAGTTCGACTATACTTACTTTTTTACCACTCTGTGCTAGAGAAAGCCCTAGTTCAGCTCCTACTAGTCCCGCTCCTATAATAACTACTTCGTCGCCTACCCTATCTAAATGCATAGATGCTTCAAGGCCGTTTAGGAAGTTGTTCTTTTCTGCACCGTCTAAGTTTATCTGAATAGGTGTCGCACCGGTTGCAACTATTACAACGTCGTAATCAGAATCCTCGATTGTAGACTTATCGGCACGTGTATTCATCCTTACATCGACATTTAAATTCTTTAATTGATTTTCGTACCATTTAACTAATTTGCGGTCATTGACTTTAAATGAAGGCACTCCTCCTGGTATTAGGCTTCCACCCAATCTATCGCTTGCTTCTAACAATGTAGGCAGATGACCTCTTTCAGCTAGGACGCGAGCTGCTTCCATACCAGAAACACCACCGCCTATTATTAGCACTTTTTTAGCTCTATCACAGGCTACTAGTTTGTGTTCCTTTTCATTTGCACAAGATGGATTGACTGCACATGATATAGGAAGTCCTTGTTTAAGTCTTCCAAGACATCCATCGTGACAAGATAGACAAGGTCTTATATTTTCTATTTTGTCCATTCTTATTTTATTTGGAATCTCTGCATCTGCAAGTAGAGGTCTTCCTAGACCTATCATATCAGCGCTACCGTCGTGAATTGCGTTGATAGCTAAATCTGGATCGTCCATATGACCTGCCACCATGACTGGTACGTCAACCACTTCCTTAACTTCTTTTGCGTATTCTAGATACATTCCGTCCTTGAAATACATAGGCGGATGGTTCCAGTACCAAGAGTCGTATGTTCCACAGTCGACATTTAAGGCATCGTAACCAGCATCCACTAAATACTTAGCTGCTTTTTTACCTTCTTCTACATCTCTACCCTTTTCTTCAAATGATTCACCAGGTAGACCACCCTGTCTGATCTCTTTTATAAATCCTTTTACTGAATATCTAAGAGATACTGGAAAATCTTTTCCGCACGCTTTCTTTATCCCCTGAACAATTTCGACAGCAGCCCTATATCTATTTTCAAAACTTCCGCCGTATTTATCAGTTCTTCTATTAAAGAGTTCCATAGTAAATTGATCTAGTAAATAACCTTCGTGGACTGCGTGGATCTCTACCCCATCATAACCGCTTTTCTTGGCTATAACAGCGCCCATGATAGTGTCTTTGATGAGCGATTCTACCTCTTCAGTAGTCAATTCTCTATGTATTACATTCGGGTTCCATCTGTTCTCAACTTCTGAAGGAGCAACTCTACCAGCACCACCAGATATAGCGGCTGGAACCATAGCTCTACCAAATCCAAATCCCAGTTGAAGGAAGATCTTTGAATTATAAGCGTGAACTTTTTCGCACATAACAGCTGCAGATTGGAAGAAGGCTGCATTGTTCACATTTAGCACACCTATACCAGGAGTACCAAACGCCTCTACAGTTTTCTCAACCTTTGTTATGCCTGTTATGATTAAACCAGTACCTCCCTTTGCTCTTTGTGCATAGTATTCTATCGCCTTATCAGTATACGAACCCTGTGCATCTGTCATACCTACAGCACCCATAGGAGCCATGAAAAATCTGTTTGGAATCTCGCAGGTTCCAATGTTTATTGGACTGAATAAATCTTTGTATTTACTCATCATATGTCCCCCTTTATTTTAATTGAACTTGTTCAGTGAACTTGTTAGTTGTAGTATAATCTATAGATAATTTATTGTCAATAAGTTTTTGAAATTGTTTTCCTGATATATCTAGTCCTATCTATAAATTTTAAAAAATAGGAAAAATTTTTCAAAAATAACATAAAACCAATTGACACTCTCAACGAAGAAGGGTAACATGAGTTTAAGTTGATAATTCTATCTGAATATTTGTTTTATTGACTAATTAAGTAGTATATTATAGAAAGAGGGATGATTATGGAAAACGTAGAAGTAATGACTAAAGAACAGATAAACGAGTTTCTAGATGGAAAGTTTGATGAAATCTCAGGATTATCCGATGCAATCTGGGATTGTGCCGAAACTGCATTTGAAGAGGAAAAATCAGCTGCTCTGATGATAGACATGCTTAAAAAACATGGTTTTGAAGTTGAAGAAAATTTGGCTGACATTTGCACTTCGTTTTGCGCTACATATGGAAAAGTTTTCCCAACGATAGGAATCCTAGCAGAATACGACGCTCTTTTCAATTCTAGTCAAAAGGCAGGTATTGCCACAAGAGAGATTCTAGAAGAAGGCGGAAACGGTCACGGTTGTGGTCACAACCTTTATGCCGCTGGGTCGGTAGGTGCTGCAATAGCGTTAAAAGAATATCTACAACAAAATAATCTAGAAGGAACTGTAAAATTATTTGGCTGTCCAGGCGAAGAAGGTGGCTCAGGTAAGGCATTTATGGCTAGGGAGGGTGTATTCAACTCGGCTGACATTGCGTTAGGATGGCATCCAGCTGCTGCAAATGGAATTATGAGCGCAAGCAGTCTAGCAAATTACAATGTACTTTATAAATTCAAGGGGATAGCTTCACATGCTGCAGCTGCTCCAGAACTTGGACGCTCTGCACTAGACGCAGTAGAACTTATGAATGTCGGAGTAAACTTCTTGAGAGAACACATTATCGACTCAGCTAGGATTCACTATGCTATTACCGATGCTGGAGGTAAATCTCCAAATGTTGTTCAGCCAACAGGTGAAGTTTCGTATTTAATCAGGGCTCCAAAGAATCCACAAGTGGATGAAATATATAAACGAGTAAATAAAATAGCTGAGGGTGCAGCTCTTATGACAGAAACAGAATTGACAATAGATTTCATAACAGCTTGCTCTAATGTTGTAAACAACTCAACGCTAGATAAAATCATGTACGAAAACTTAAAAAGTCTTCCAAAGATAGAATACACTCAAGAGGAAATGGACTTTGCACGCGATATAGATAAAACTAACCCAGATACCACAGCAGTAGGTACATTGCTAGGACTTTCTCCAATGGAAACAATCAAGATAGATAAAGAACTAGAGGGAAAAAATCTTTGCGATTTCGTACTCCCATACAATCCAGATGGACCTGAGGTGGTTATGGCAGGCTCTACTGACGTCGGCGATGTAAGCTGGAATATACCTACATCTCAACTAGTAACTACTTGCTTCTCAAAGAGCACACCTTTCCACACTTGGCAGGCAGTTGCTCAAAATAGAAGTTCAGCAGCGCATAAGGGAGCTCTACTAGCTGCTAAGGCAATTGCAGGATCTGCAATCGACGTTATAAACAATCCAAAGGTAATTGATGAAGCCAAGGCTGAACTCAAGACTAGATTAAATGGATACGAATATATTTCGGCTATACCTAAGGAAGTTAAACCTAGAAAGATGAGTCAATTATAATAACATTTCAGTTGGGTTAAAACCTCCACCTCTATAGGTGGGGGTTTTCATTTTATTTCAGTTCTCTCCTATCAATATTGTTTTACTATTATTTCACATCCACTATTCTAGTTGACTAATACCTTAAAATGCTGTACAATGTTAGCGCGAACACGATTGTACTATTAGAAATTAATACTGAGTTTAAAGTATAAGCGATTGTATTAAAGTTTTATGTAAATAATAAATCACATGGTGAAAACGTTTCGATTACTTGATTGAAACACAAGCAGCTTGATCGAAGTATAAGTATTAAATACTGATTGCTTGTGATGGTAATTGCTTTTGATGGTGATCACGTGGTGCTAGATTTATCTCAAGTTATAAATTTATAGTTCATAAAATTCAAATAAATTAAGATAAGGATGATGAAGATGATTAAACGACTTATAGAGTCCGTTCGCGAATACAAAAAAGCCTCCTTCAAAGCGCCGATATTTATGGTACTTGAGGTACTTATGGAGGTATCCATCCCGTTTTTGATGGCGACATTGATCGACGAAGGCATTGCGAAAGGAAACATGAGCCATATCTTGAAAATAGGACTCATACTGATACTATTAGCCTTGCTGTCCATGACTTTCGGTATTCTAAGTGCACATTTCGCAGCAAAGGCTGCGGCTGGATTTGCATGTAACCTTAGGCACGATATGTACTACAATGTGCAAAACTTTTCATTTTACAATATAGATAAATTTTCATCCTCTAGTATTGTAACCAGGCTTACCACAGATGTAACAAATGTACAAAATGCATTTCAAATGATCTTGAGAATGGCTGTGCGAGCTCCAATAATGTTGACTCTATCGCTCGCAATGTGTTTTCAGATAAATAATAGACTTTCATTGATATTTTTAGCAGTAGTGCCTATTTTGGGCGTAGGGTTATTTTTTATAGCAGGTAATGTGCATCCAATCTTTGTACGAGTATTTGATACCTACGACGTGCTGAACAATCTTGTACAGGAAAACCTGCGTGGTATTCGAGTTGTAAAATCCTATGTACGTGAAAGTCACGAAGAAGATAAATTCGGAGAGATATCAAAACTCATATACACGGATTTCTCAAAGGCAGAAAAACGTCTGGCGTTTAACATGCCTCTTATGCAGTTTTGTATGTACGGCACTTCCCTACTAATCTCGTGGATAGGTGCAAAATTAATTGTCAGTGGAGATATGTCGACAGGTCAGTTGATGAGCGTAATCGGTTACTCAATGATGATTTTAATGAGTTTGATGATGTTGTCCATGGTATTTGTAATGATTATTGTCTCTCGTGCTTCTGCCGAACGTATTGTAGAGATACTTGATGAAAAATCAGATATTATAAATAACTCAGATCCTATATATAATATTGAAGACGGTAGCATTATTTTTAAAAACGTCGATTTCAGTTACGCCAAAGATATGGACAAACTCTGTCTCAGCGGAGTCGATTTCAAAATAGAATCTGGAGAAACAGTCGGAATACTCGGTGGAACAGGAAGTTCAAAAACCACCTTAGTACAGTTAATTCCTCGCCTATACGATGTTACTAGCGGCCAGGTGCTTGTCGGAGGTGTCGACGTTCGGGAATACGATATTGAAACGCTAAGAGAAGAGGTATCCGTCGTACTTCAAAAGAACGTCCTTTTCTCAGGCACTATTAAGGAAAATCTTAGATGGGGCGATGAAAATGCTAGTGATGAAGAATTAATCAGGGTTTGTAAACTAGCTCAGGCTGACGAATTTATCCGAGAGTTCCCAGATGGATACGACACGTATATAGAGCAAGGGGGAACAAATGTCTCTGGTGGACAAAAACAACGTTTATGTATTGCCCGTGCCCTACTCAAAAAACCAAAGGTTCTTATTTTAGACGATTCAACAAGTGCAGTGGATACAAAGACAGATTCTCAAATACGCCGTGCATTTAAGGATGAAATTCCAGATACCACTAAAATTATTATCGCACAGCGCATCGCTTCTATTCAGGACGCTGACAAGATCGTAGTGCTTGACGGAGGACGTATTTACGCAATTGGAACTCACGATGAACTTCTTGAGAGCAGTGAAATCTACAAAGAAGTTTGGGAATCTCAGACAAAGGGAGGCGACTTCGATGAAGCAATCTAAAAGCAATATTAAAATCGACGGCAAGACCGTCAAACGCTTGTTGTCGTATATAACTGGCAAATACAGAGTTCTATTAGTAGCTGTGTTTATCTGTATAATTACATCTGCAGTCGCTGGTGTAATCGGCTCGATGTTTATTCAAAAATTGATCGACGATTACATCGCACCGCTTCTACTCATGGACGTGCCTGTATTTACTGGATTGATTCACGCACTTTTGATAATGGCGCTTATATATGCCATAGGTGTCTCCACTACCCTACTCTACAATTGGCTTATGGTCGTGGTTGCACAGGGAACGCTAAAATCCATTCGTGATGATATGTTTTCGCATATGCAGAGTTTGCCTATTAAATACTTCGACACCCATACTTTTGGCGACATCATGAGTCGATATACAAATGATACGGATACATTGAGACAGATGATAGCTATGAGTCTACCCCAATCGCTCTCATCTCTCGTCACAATATTCGCTGTAACATTTGCAATGTTTGCTATCAATATTTGGATGACATTTCTAGTATTTATCACTGTCGGTCTAATGCTCTACATAGTCAAGACTATAGGTGGAAAATCCGTGAAGTTCTTTGTAAGACAACAGGAGACTCTCGGAGATTTAGATGGATTTATAGAGGAAATGATCAACGGGCAAAAAGTAGTAAAGGTATTTTGTCATGAGGAACAGTCTAAGTCTGACTTCGATGAAAAAAACGACAAACTACGCCAGGAAACTACATCCGCAAATACTTTTGCAAACATCATCGGTCCAATTGTAGGAAATGTCGGTAATCTACAGTATGTATTCATTGGAGCAATTGGAGGTGCACTTGCAATAGGCGGTATTGGTGGAGTGACACTTGGCTCAATAGCATCGTTTTTGATGTTATCAAAGAGTTTCAGTCAACCTATTGGGCAGATTTCTCAGCAACTAAACGCCGTGATCATGGCACTTGCTGGAGCTGGACGCATATTTGAACTTATAGATGAGAAACCAGAAGAAGACGACGGTTACGTAACATTAGTAAATGCCTGTCGCAAAGAAGGAGAACTTACTGAATGTCCTGAGCATACTGGTATATGGGCATGGAAGGTTCCAGGTAAAGACGGCAGTATAACTTACACTGAATTAAACGGCGACGTTCGCCTGTACGATGTCGATTTTGGATATGACGAAAATAAACTAGTTTTAAATAATATATCACTCTACGCTAAGCCAGGACAAAAAATAGCATTTGTCGGAGCAACTGGTGCTGGTAAGACAACTATAACAAACTTAATAAACCGCTTTTACGATATAGACAGAGGTGAGATATTATTTGACGGTATAGATATTAAAAATATACAAAAGAATGCCCTTAGACGCTCACTAGGAGTTATATTACAAGAAACCAATCTCTTCACAGGTACTGTCATGGACAATATCCGCTACGGAAGACTTGATGCCTCAGATGAAGATATCGTAAATGCAGCAAAACTAGCAAATGCACATGATTTCATCACCCGTCTTCCAGATGGATACCAGACGGTTATAGAAGGCGATGGAGGCAGTCTATCACAAGGACAGAGGCAGTTACTCTCTATAGCTCGTGCAGCTGTTGCCGACCCTCCAGTAATGATTATGGACGAGGCGACCTCAAGTATAGACACGAGAACGGAAACACTTGTTCAAAAAGGTATGGATGGACTTATGCGAGGACGCACCGTATTCGTAATCGCCCATAGGCTATCCACGGTACAAAATTCCAAGGCAATCATGGTTTTAGAACATGGACAGATAATTGAGCGCGGCGACCACGATGCATTAATTGCGGAAAAAGGAAAGTATTATCAACTCTATACAGGAGCATTTGCTGAATAAAATAGATCCACACCTACGAGGGTGTGGATTTTTTATGCTAATTTACTTCTAAGTACAGTTAATTGATTGCTAAAATGAGCTTTATGCCCGCCACCGATGTAGTTGGGCATTTATATAAAATTATATACGAATATTTAAAAAATTCTTATTAGAATATATTGTAAATAAGAATTCAGTATGGTATAGTTAGGATAATAATAGTTAGTATGCTAAACATTACTATCCTAACTATTATCACAATAACAGTATTAAATTAATTAGGGAAGGATGAATTTATTATGAAAAGAAATTTGCTTTTGAATCCACAGAAGATGGAACAGGTAATGGCTGATCAAAAAACTCAAGACCTTTTCAATCTAACACGCGATTTTTTCGAACAAAAAGGTAACTTCTCAATGCGTATCGACGCCAAGTCGAAACGTTTACCTACTGACTGGTACCAGTTTATAAAAGAATCGGGACTTTTTGCGACCTTATTGACACCTGCTGGTTACGGAGATGAAGACTCTCGCTGGGACCATTACCGTATTACTTCTGCAAGTGAGTTAATTGGTTTCTATGGATTATATCAGTACAATCTACAAGTATCCGTACTCGGCACTACCCCAATCTGGGTTAGTAAAAACGAAAAACAAAAAAGAGAATTAGCACAGCTGTTAAAAGAAGGACATGTTTTTGCCTTTGGTATGTCGGAGCGTGAACACGGCGCCGATCTATACAGCAATGAAGCTCATATTACTCCTATAGGCGACGATAAATACGTTGCTAACGGTGCTAAATACTATATTGGAAACTCATCTCGAGCACCTAAAATCTCTGTTTTTGGACGTAATTCAGAAACAGATGAATTTGCAATGTGGTCGGTGGATTGCCGTGATCGCCACTGTAAATATTGTGGTGATATCGAGGTTGTCGGCATGTTCCAAGGACAACTAGGCGAATTTGAAATGATCGAATACCCTATCACCTCAGACGATATCTTGGAAACTGGAGATGCCGCCTTTGCAATGGGACTTTCTGCTGTAAACATCGGCAAAACTCAAACAAGCCAGAAAAACGTTGGTATTGCAACACATATGCTCTATGAAGCGGTAAATCATTCACACAACCGCTATCTATATGGCAAACGTGTAACTGACATGCCACATATAAGTCGTGCTCTTTTGGAAGCTTGGTCGCGTATCGTAATGGCGCGTTACTACGGCTACCGTGCAGCTGACTACTTCCGTCAAGCTGATAAGAACAAAGATCGCCGTTATCTTTGTTTTAACCCTATCCAAAAAGCTCGTGCAAGTGCAGAATGCGAGCGTGCAGTTATCTTAATGCATAATGTAATGGCAGCAAAAGCATATGAAACAGATACCTTTGCAGAAACAGCAATACGTCAAATTGGTAACTCTGTAAGACTAGAAGGTACTGCTCATGTCAATATGTCTCAGGCGGTTAAGTTTATGGGCAATTACTTTAACAACAACGAAGACTTTGCACCTGTTCCAGATGGAAAAATGATAAAGGACGACAGCTACAACATGTTTGACCAGGGATTTGGAAAAGCAAAAACTATCAAATTCGCTGATTATCGCAGGTCTTTCGAGGGATGTACTCTACCTAATGTAAAGATATTCTTAGATCAAGCTGATGGACTTTGCTCATTCAATGATAAATGCCCAATGACAAAGGTACAAGAAAAGAATCCAGACTTTGCACTAAGTGTAGCTGAAATATTCGCAACAGTAGTTTACGGACAATTGGTATTTGAAAAGCTAAAATTGGAAGGTGTAGAAGATGCGGTTATAGACCAATTATTCAGCTATCTAGTACGCGATATCAACTCCAGCGCATTACGCCAGTTAAATGAATACGCAGGAAACTTTGAAGACGGTCAAAGAGATGCCCTAGCTGCATTGATAAAAGACCCTAATATAGACTTTGCCCGTGAAGAAATGATTATCAATGATTATGTATTTGCTTTGGATGGAGAATACAAGAGCAGCTATGGTGTAGTTATTGATGAGTAGTTATTGTCTGATTATTTTGCACTGTGGTTATTAGTGAATAGCTATGCGTAATAGTCTTGTATAGTGCTTATTGTTAAAATAGCTATTCTGAATTGTTTTGTGTAGTACATAAAGGTGTAGTCGGTAGCGCTGGGCCCCCAGCTGCTTGACTACACCCTTTAGTTATGATGAGTTATATTTTTAGTGAAAGCAGATACTCCTTATCTTCACTCGATACACGTCTAGACTCTCTACATTTTTGGATCGCCTTATTTTGTGTCCAGGGATCAAGTCTCTTCTCAGATAATAACTTCTCTGTCTTTTCACGCTGTTTGATAAAACAATCGCAAACTGCCCAAGCGACAGCCATCTTCACATAATAATCTTCATGGGTAATTGAAGCAAGTCTTTCTATATATGAATCTATATGTACATCCGTGATAAAATTAGACAGTCCTGTCACAACGGCATAACGGATATCATAGGTCTTGTCACTATCAAAATACGCTTGAGTGAAATCCCAGAGCAGTGATTTTTCATTTTCCTTGACCTTAAAGGAAAATGTATCACAAACTGCCCAATTGTCTATCAATGGAATAAATTCAGCAACTAAATGAAGTTTTTCAGAGAGCGGAACTTTTAGTCCCGAAATTACAAAGCCATGAAGTTGAATCTCTTCAAATGTAGTATCTTGGCATAAATCGAGAAAACCTTGTGGATCTGATTTTAAAATCTCCTTCGCAATCGCACGAATTTGTGGTACACGCACACCGTAAGTCGTCTTTATTCCGGGAACCAAGGATTCGTGGAATTTTTTGAATTTCTCGTCTGAATGATTCTTAAATTGTTCAATAATGGAATCGTAATCAATTTGAGTAAACTTATTATAGCTTCTATTCATCTCCATTGTGTAGATTCACTTCCTTTTCAATAATTAGTTTCATTGGAATTAGTACAAAACCCGATTCGTTAAAAATAGAATCTCCACATTTCACAAAACCTAATTTTTCATAAAAATTCCTAGCGTATTCTTGAGCTGAGAGAATAATTTCTTTACCACCGAGTTCTTTAATGTATTCTATTGCTTCTTCCATCAGATATTTACCTATGTGTTTCTTACGCTCAGACTTAATTACAGCAACCAAGCCTATTTTATATACGTCATTGTCGAGCGTGATAATCCTAGCAGTAGCAAATGCCGTATTGTTATGGTCGAATACAACAAGGTGAACGGCGTTCTTATTGTCTTTATCAAATACTTCATCAGCTGGCATACCCTGTTCTTCAATAAATACATTTTGTCGTATTTCATCGGCAAATTGGCCTAGATCTGAATAAGTTCCAAATACAGTAGTTATATTTTCTTTATTCATTGACTCTCCCCTATTGTTTTCATAAGTTCTGCTGCTTCTACCCCTATACTCGTGGATAGAGCTTTAGGGCAGTCTGATTCTCTACAGTTTCTTTTTTTTATGAAGCCGCCTATTTTATTTTTCGGTTTTTGTATGTTGGTATTGCTGTATTTCATATTATTCACCAGCTTTGTCTATTTATTTTGTTAATTTACTGTATATTTTGATTATACATAACTGTACAGTAGATTACAATATAATTAATAGGGCTATTAGATAGGCATAACCAGCATTTCTTGAGCGTGTTTGAGGAAATGGAAACAGAAACAAATGCAGAATTATATCAAAACGATGGCGTGACTGGCTACGATGTCTTGTGGAGAATCTTATTCAACTGCATAAATCAGAACAGGAATTCACAAAGGAAGTAGATGGTGTAAATTTATTCCTATATGAAATCGTGCCAAACGAGGAACAATATCGACATATAGGAATAACATCTAGTTAATTAACGGAACGACACTATTACATCTAGATTCCTAGATTGTACTCGACCGCATTTGTGGTACTAAATCTAATAGATTCATCGACGGCTTTAAAATGCTTCTTGCCATGGATAGGTTACAATAAATATAACAAAAAACATTCGGACATGAGATATAATATAAATATATAAAAAACGGAGGTACAATCTCATGCCAAAAAAATTTAACTATAATGATGATTTCAAATTACAGATGGTTAATCTGATGAACTCAGGTAAAAAGATAACAGAACTTGTAGAAGAATATGGTGTTACAAGATCAACACTTAATAAATGGAAATCAGATTACCAATTAACTTAGTGTAATAACTTTTTTGTGCTTCTAGGCTATTTCGTTGCGAATCCTTTTCTGTAGATACTCGTGCATACGCACACACTCGCTTCTTACCACCATTTGACGATGAAATTATGCTAAAACTTACTGGAGCAATCTTTGTGATTTCCGGCTTATTTTTCATACTGTTCATCCAATATACCAAGTATTGAACCATACCTTTTAACGAGTCTACTTGTGATTGCCTTTCCCTCTATTTCAGTTAATAGTCCTTTTTGTTCTAAATAATCAAGCATTATCTTTGACAAGCGATAATCTAATTCAGATTGCTTGATTTCTTTAACCTGAACTGGAAGGTCATCTTTTGCTATCTCCTTATCCGTCTTTCCCATTACACCACTAAGATTATTATTTCTGCAAAATGACTTAATCGTATTAGGTGAAATACCGAGAATGTTGCTTATTTTTTTGTATCCATAACCTTCATTCCTTAACTTTACTATATCGTTTTTCTCTTTATCGTTCATTTTTAACCCCTCCTATTATTTTGGTACCATATTAATCACTCTAAAAATCATAAATGTCAAGGATTCATGATTTTAAAACAAACAATATAAGTTAAGTAAGGGTGTCTTATCTTTAAAGGGTGTCAAAATCTTTAACCCCCTTCTAAAAGCATGACACACCCCCTAGATTTAAAGCCCTCAAGTAAACTCTAGTGAAACGGCGTTTTAGGCAAAAAAATAATGTCTATGAAGACACCCTGTTAAAAAATCATTTTATAGTTGATGTATAATTTAATTACACCGTGGAGTTTGATTTTGCCAAACCTTTTGATATGACGGGGTTTCAAGGCCTTAAACAAGCTATATACTTGATTTCAAAACCTTAAAATCACCCATAACACCCCGTTTTGCTTCGTATCGATTCGGTGGTGAACATGTCAATAACCTACAGAAATATGTCGTAAATTCCATCAATTTGGGAGAATAATTTCCTTATTCTTATGCTGTAAAATGAGATTACCCAATACTAAAGCCTTGAATCAGTATTAAAAAAATAAAAAAGATACACACCTAAAACTCCAGTATAGGCATGTATCTCAATAATATATTTAGGTTTTATCTATAAAGTTTCATTTTTAAATTCTTTCTCGCGTCTCAGGGATGACTCTCCATAAACCAACCGCACTTATAATCAACAAAACAAGTTGCACTAAAATAATAAATAGCTCGCTATTATCTCCGAATACTCCTATCGTGTTCGTGCTAATCGAGATAAAATTATGCATTAAATGCCAAACAATCGGTATAAGCAAACTTTTTGTCGTCACGCAAATTGCTGCAAGGACAATCCCTACACAAAATGCGAACAATATTTGTAACAACGTCATATAGAAATCTGCCCCTCCAAATAAATTTACTGCGTGTGATGCTCCAAATATTATGGCAGTTACAACTATCGCGTGGCGTGAACCCTTAGCCGACACGGCTTTAAGTGCAATACCTCGAAACCAGATTTCTTCGTTTAATCCTACAAAAACAGTAAACAGCAAAAGTATGGCAAAATCTCTCAAGTATAGTTCAGGTCGGAAACCACAAATTATAACTGGTAAGACTTCAATAAGCAACAATGGCAGACATAACAATGCAGTTTTCTTCTCAATATGTTCCGGTTTGCGAAGTCCGAAGTCTGCACGTTTTTTGAAAATAAGAGAAACAGCTAGCAATACTGAAATAAATACTACAGCTGCCATTATAGCGTATGTCTCCCATTCATCAGCCTCAAGTATTTGCGATACTACAGACCCTATCACCGTAAATACAGTAGGAATTAGACAGCTTGCAATAGCTGTTACATACGGAAAACGATCATAAGTTACTTTTTTCATCTCATCACTCCCTCTTGAACATTGATATCCACGTCAGTCCTGTATAAAAAATACACGTCAGCCTACTAAGTTTGTAAATCATCAAGTGTTCATTTGGAACATATAGGCTGTAGCGTGTATATGAAAGTAGCAATCCGAAAACTAGATACGCGATGTGTTATAGATCTAATTCGTTTTCTCTTGTATCTTTTTCTCTTGCATTTTTGAAATTTTCTAGTCTTTATGATTTGAAACTATTGAATTTTTGATAATCTGCTCTAAATACTGTGTTTCAGCGTATTCACCGATTGAATACATCACGAGAGAATCCCTGATATAACTTGAATGTTTTTTTAAGGTTTTTATATCAAATTGAAGTCCTTTTTCTTTAGCATATTGAATTGAGAACGTCACTATTGTCCTAGTATTGCCTTATCTAAAGGGATGAATCTTCCAAATTTGAGCTAAAAATTCAGAAAATACTTTAGCCTTAATTTCTAGATTGTAACTGTTAAAATTAACTTGTCTTAATTCTTTAATTGTCTTATTAAGTTCTTTTTTAATTGAGTGATAGTTGGTATAATCAACGCTAAGTCCAGATAAGACTCTCTCATTCTTAATTATGTTAATTGTACGTAACTCTCCAGCCCAGTTGTAAACATCACCAAACAAGTGTTTGTGTATATATTTTATAAAATCTACATTCCAAGTTTTTTCAGGTTTTTGAGCTATTAGATCTATTAGTTTAGAACTTGATATATCATTCTCAGCCATATCCAATTTACACTTATCTCTTATACCTAATTTGTTTTTTAGAAGATTTGTATTTTCGTATATATAAGGATCTACTATATTAATCACCCCCAAAAACACGGTCGATATTTAGTTGGCCGTATACTTTTCCATTGTCTTTTTAACCATTTCTTCAACTTCTATAGTGCCTTCAATGTATTGATCGGATAAATCATTTGCAAAATCACTTAATGGTCTTTCTATAGATCCAATTGCTTTAGCAAATGCTGCTTCTTCGCGTTCTTTTCTCGTAGACATATATACCTCCATACGAATAATTTGTACCTATATTATATCATGTAAACGTTTATTTTTCAACGATTTCAGCTGTATATTTCAACTACAACTGAAATGAGATTTACGCCCGCCACCTATAGAGGTGAGGGACATTTATCTCAAGTTATAGTCTAAAACCAATACGGCTCTTCTTCTAGTTTTGCTTTTGCTTTCGATTTTTCATTTCTTCTAATTTTCAACTCTTCTTCTGTTAGCTCACGATAACTACCACAATGGGCACTACCAAAACATTTAAACATATTTTTGGTACAGTTTTTTCCATCGTAATATTTACATCTGCTAATATGTCTCCTTCTGCCACCGTTTCTGCGTTTTATTGTTTCAACATGCCATGGCGTTCCTTGCATTCGATTTACCCCCATAATATCCCTCCAAATATATCCGTAAATTAATGACTCATAGGCTATTCCACACACATTTTCTATCATTATAATTTACGTTTAATAACGATCTCATTACCTTTGTTTAAATGGTGATACAACTTTTTCAGTGTGGATTTTCGCAAACTGAATTGAGAAAGACTATCCTTAACCTCATCTGACAATTTGTCATTTATCAAACCATTTTAAGACGACGATTCGGTTACCGTATTCATCTACTAATTCGTTGATTTTACTTTTGATATTCATCTAAAAAATCCTCTAATTTCTCTCTGTTTATTCGTTTACGCATTTTGCTTAAAACTTTAGCTTCAACTTGCCTTATTCTTTCTCTAGTTATATCAAAATATTTACCTACTTCCTCGAGTGTACGATTTTCACCATCTTCTAAGCCAAATCTCAGTTCTATAACCTTTTTTTCTTTATCATTCAAATGTGAGTACATTATATCTTCAAAAACACATTTAAGTTCTTTTCTCATTACGATGTTTTCTAGACTCTCAGATTCATTATCTTCTACGAAGTCGATCAACTGACTTCCTCCGTCATCGCCAATAGGTGTTTCTAGACTACATATGTTTCCTATGCGTCTAGAATATCTAATGTCATTTATTTGTTTAACTGTGACATTCATATGCTTTGCTAGTTCTTCGTCGGTGGCTTCCCTTCCTAGTTCATAATACAATTTACTTTCTAAGTTATTGTATTTATTAACGCTTTCCCTCATATGTACTGGTATTCTTATTGATGTTGAGTAATCTGCAATTCCACGAGTTATACTCTGTCTAATCCACCAGGTTGCATACGTTGAAAATTTATAGCCCAATGAAACGTCAAATCTCTCAGCAGATCTCATCAATCCTTGCATACCACATTGATACATATCTTCTGAGTTAAAGGCAACAGTTGCTGCATCCTCATAATTCCTAGCGATTTTTGCAACTAATCTTTCATTAGCTTTAACTAAATTTCTCAATGCTTCATTTTTTTTATATCCATCTGATGTCTGAAACTGCTTTAAATACTTAATGTTAAACCTTTTATCTATAATATTTCCCATGTTATCTACTTTGCTGATGAATTCTTCATCAGTAAACGTAGTGCATAAATCTTCATCATCTAGAAATTCGAAATCATAAGTGTCATCCATTTCATATTGGCTACAAACTTCATCTGATTTATCAATATCGTAAGATTGGTAATTTACATTAATTTCTGTCAAATTATAAATGGTTTTATATCCTTCTTTTTCTGGAGTTTCTTGTATAAATCTCTGTTTACAAGGTTGCATTTTTCCTTCATAAAATAATTGTTTACCTTCACTTTCTAATATCTCTTTTTTTTCATTAATTTGACTGAAGTGCCTCTTAACTTCTTTAGAAGGCAATTTATCATATTTGATATTCACGTTCAAATCTTTTAATTCATCAAATACAACCAGCTTATCTACCTCATCAATTTGATATTTTTTAAATAATCTTTTTATTTCGGAAAATTTCACATTACTGCCAAAACGAAAAGCTTTGTTAACATAGTCTAATATTTTTTCTATGTTATTCTTCTCGACTGTATTATCTGAATCGCTTGAATCATCTTCAATTAAAGTTACCTTTAAATTATTTAATACATTATTTACGGCTTTTTGTTCAGATTCATCCATCGGATATTTTTCAAACCACTCATTTACTTCCGAACTCTTTAAATAAGCGCCATAATCAACATTCTCCTGTATGTAATCTAAAACTCTCAGTACGTTATTTTTTTCAATAACTTCAGTTTCTGCAATCGTATCTAGATTCTTGTCTGTATCTGTATATTTGTCTGCGTTTAGAACTAGATCATCTTCATCTGCAACTTCAATACATACAGTATCTGTATCTTCGAAATTAGTTTCATCACTTGTGATTTCTTGATATACTTCAGCCGTAGAGAGATTAATCTGCGAAGATTCAACAATATCATCATAAGCATCAGTATCCTCCTCATCATAAGTACATGTATTCGTTGTGTTAAACTCCCAGTCGCAATCTAAGTTTGGCATTATAATTTCAGATACAATATCTTGTTCAAATTCATTTGACCGATCATCTTCAATCATTTCTGTATCTGATTCGACCTCTTCATCAGATGAAATCTCTTCTAAATTAAATGGTGACATATTTCTCAAGTTATAATCTTGATTTTCATCAATTTCAGAGTATCCATTGATTTCGCTGTATTCGTTGATTTCGTTGTCTTTATCGATTTTACTCTCTTCTTCAATTTCACATTCTTCATCGCTCTCAATGTATTCGACATCTATATCTTCAGCTAAGTCAATAGCCTGGTTGATTGCTTTAATCAGTCTTTCCCTCTCTACTTCAGGATAATTAATCCAATCCATAGACCAAATTCGATAAATCTTCCAGCCCATTTCCTTTAAAATACTTTGCCTTAATCTATCTCTTTCTCTTGCTGTTTTTGCAGAATGATATGTTGCACCATCGCATTCAATTCCTAAGATAAATCGTCCGTTTACTTTTGGATCTACTATTGCCATATCAATTCGATGTCCAGAACAACCAACGTTTCTTTTAACCTCATATCCATTTGAATTCAAAAAATCGTAGATAGTTTCTTCTAGTTCTGATGCTGAAACTTCAATATCGCCTTCAGTTCTTTTGTGATCCGAAGATTTTGGTCCTTGTATCGCATATTCCATATATGAGCGAAGCATTTTTACTCCATCCGAATTTGTTCTTTCAATTGCTATATCTGTTGGGTATATTGAGGATACCAACTTCACATTATACTTTGCTCTGGTTATAGCTACATTCAATCTTCTATAACCACCCTTTTGACTCAATGGACCAAAATTCATATGCATAATGCCCTTAGAATCTTTTGCGTAACCTATGCTGAAGATTATTGTATCTCGCTCATCACCTTGGACATTTTCTAGATTTTTGACAAAGAACTCGCCCGATTTTTCTTGGAAGAAGTACTCGTATTCAGGCATATTTTTGCGTAGGCGAATGATTTCATCCTCAATTGCATTTTGTTGAGATTCACTAAAGGTTATTACGCCCAATGTTCTTTGCGGAAATTTGACAATATGCTCAAATACGAGATCAGCAACTTTTTTGGCTTCATTTTTATTACATTTTTTGCCACCCCTATCGTATACACCATCATCGACGTAAATAAACTCAACACCATTATTTTTGCTCCTTCTAATCGCTGACGGGAAGGTAATCAAATTATCGTCGTATATCTTTCTGTTAGAAAATGTTATCAAGCTTTCATCTCTACTTCTATAATGCCATTTTAAAATTCTTTCGGGTAGCACGGTGCTAGCCTCATCCAAAATTGATTCATATAAATCAACGTCATATTCTTCATCATCAAAATCATCCTCTGACGTACTAGAGACAAAGAAGTTTGTTGGTGGTAATTGTTTTGAATCCCCGGCTATTATTGTTTGCTTTCCTCTGATAATTGCGCCGACAGCATCTTCTGTATGTACCTGTGATGCTTCATCAAAAATAACCATATCAAACTCGTATATATCTGCATTTAAAAACAAGCTTACAGACAGAGGTGACATCATTAAACATGGTTTTAATTCTTTAATTAAATTAGGTATCGATTCGAACATTTTTCTAAGTGGCATTATTCTTCTTTTCTTCCTTAACTCTTTTTTTAATATATCAAATTCAGTCTTATCTGTACCGTATGAATGAATTCCTTGCATATCCTTGACTAAATTTTTCTTAATGCTCCTCTTAGCTATTGAAAATTGACCTAAATCTAATTTTTTAAACTCGTCGATATCACTTACTTGCTACTCCTCCTAAACGATTCCACAGCTTTGTGATTTGGAAGCATTTTATTCAACCACAATCTATAGAATCTCTTTAGAAAAGAATCGGTCATTAGCTCTGGTTTTATCTCTAGTAGATTAAGATTTTCAATATAAAAAGCTAGACCAACTTCCTCACATTTATTTCTTGAACTAGAATAATCTAACCATTCTTGGAGTAGGAATAAATTATCCTTTAAACCTTCTAATTTTGCTATAACACTCTTAATTTCGACCTCATCCAAATCAGATTCCAAAATAAATAATTCTTTTATCCACGTCCATAATCTCTCTAAATCATTAATATATATATCTGTTTTTCTTGAGTATATTTCTCCTTCTTGTATAAATTCATCATTCTCATTGTTTTTTTGCATATACTCAGATGATAAAACAAATTTATTTCTAGACTCTATATACTCATTAGTCCAATTTAGTTTTCCAATTGTAGTTGACCAATCTGTATCTAATCCATTATATTCACTTAAAAACATTCTTTTAAGCTTAGTCTCATTGTCAGCAACATCTTCCTCTATCTTTTGTATTTCATTAAGCAAATTAAGGTAGTACTTTAGCTCGGAGTTGTTGAGAGTTTCCTTTTCACAACTTAGCAGACTATCATACAATTCATTGAGGTTGTCCAAATACTCTCTTAATTTTCGAACTTTCTTTAATATATTGTTTATATTTTCTTTCTCTACGACAATTTTACCCTTGAATGTATTTCTTATTGAGTTCTGTAAGTCAGATGAAACGAGTTCATCCAAGTTATTGTAAATATCTACATAAACTTCTTTATCTATATATCTTGAAATCATGCTAGTTTTAAATTCATCAGGAAATTGTCCAATAAAGTCCTCTGTAAATGTATTTTTAAGTTCTCTAAACGAATTTAATTTTGAGTATACCAGCTGCCAGTCAGTATCAGCGCCATTGTAATATCCTCCCAAAAACATCTTCACATTAGCTTCTAATCCTGATATTAAGTTGTTATGAGTCTCTATTTCTTTCAGTTTGTTCAAGGCTTCAATAATTTCTAAATTGTCTATTTTTTTCTGTTTATCCAACTTCAGCGATAAGAATAACTTTTTATCATTCTTATAATCTTTCTTGAAATTCTTTAATATATTTGTGTATTCTAAACTAAACCTATTATAAAGTTCATTATAATCTATCAAAAGTACATCGCTAGTATATTCAGCTAACAGCAATCCCCTAATCTCATTTATTATCCTATAGCTATTTTCTACATCTTCAATACTTTTAATATAGTCCTCAAATTTCTGACCTTCAAACCATAATTCAGTCGCTTCTATATCTGTCAATATTATTTCAATAATACTTTTGATTATTTTATACTGCTCTACCGTATTATCATTTCTCAACCCAATTTCGCATAGTATTTCATTGTTTTTAAGCACTCTATCTATTATATCCTGCATTTTGTCTAGTCTTGACATCAGTTCTTTTCTATCTGAAATAAGTTCGTCCAATTCTGCATATGAATTTGAGCGCATAATATTTTTTATTTTACTCCAATCATAAGACATCGATGAAACTACATCATCTGCATTGAGTTTGTAAATTTCAGAAGTAAATTTAATATCCATCTCTGATTTCTTTTCATTATAGACATCTTTAATGCTCCTGCATTCTTCTGCTGTTTTAAATAGTTTACTCAAATCATCCTTAGATAACCATTTTTTAGGAGCTTTTGGTGATCTACTAATCAACTCAAATGATTGCTCCATGTTTTTTATGTAATTATATGTCATTGGTTCTTCAATATCGTATTTTTCCATTATGTCAAAAACATCTTTTTCTATATTTTTCAAACCGTTTATGACATTGGGTAAGTTGTCTTTTATATCTTGAATTTCAGTATATGATATATTAGTATTTTTCATATATCTCCATGGATTACTCCTATAATCTATAGACATATTAGCAACTATTGAAGAATACTCTGTAATTAATGTGATGAAGTTATGAAGTTCTATATAAGAAACTTTATCAATATTATTAAACTTAAAATTCATCTCAGGTGAATCTATTAGTTTTGATAGCTTTCCACTTATCTCATAAATAGATTTATTAAGTGGTGCGCATACACTATGAAGTTCCCTTACATATTTATTTAAGCTCTCTCTTTTTTTCTGTAAAAGTTGCATATTATTAATCGCACCGTTTGGAAGTCTTACATTGCCGATATAAAGTGTTTTTTCTAACTCGTTTAGAATATCTTTCTTGTTAGTCTTATCGCTATGTAGAAGTAAGCAAAATTCAGATAAGTCTGCTTCACAGAGTTTTTTATGTACAACATCCAGAGCCGCTAATTTTTCAGAAACAAATAACACTTTCTTGCCATCTGCTAATGCTTCAGCTATAATGTTCGTTATTGTTTGACTTTTTCCAGTACCCGGTGGTCCTTGTAATACAAAACTAATTCCATTTTTTGCGTATAGAAGTGCATCCTCTTGACTAGAATCAGCATCGACTACTTGAAAGCTTTCTATAGGATCTTTCACATCATACTCAAAATTCAAAAACTCTTCGGGAATGTTCTCAATTTCACTTGTATCTCCTCCAAGTGCCTTTATTATAGGGTTAGCAGATATCCTTTCCCTATTTAATTCCAGATCTGAGTACATATTCATTTTTGAAAATGAGAATAAACTTAATACAGTTTCAAACTTCACCTTCCAATTTTTTTTCGCAACTTCTTTTCGCACCGAGTTTATATATTCTACTATATCGTCGCCTTGAGATTTGAATTCAGGTAATGATATTCCAAAATTATTCTGAATTTTATATTTCAATGTTGGGTTAACAATTATTTCATCCTCGTGTAAATTCAATTTATATGGTGAAGAAAGCGACTCAGAAGTCAAATTTACGGGCACTAAAACAAGAGGCGAATTTATCAACTCTCTAGAATTCACATCGTCCGGCCACTCTAGAAAGCCAAATGCCATAAATAATGTATTTACACCCTGTTCCTCTATGGATGCTTTTGCCTTATATTTTAAATTTTTCAATGTTTTTTGTTGCTCAATGAGAGTTCTATCTGTTTCTATATCGCCCTTTCTTATTTTATATTCATCTGAGTATTCATCATCACTAGCAAATGAAAATTTCAATGTCCTTTCATGTACTACAATGTCTTTATATAAACTTTCTAAACTCGGTGATATTAGTCTAATATTTGATCTCACTGTATCACGATAATTTATTAATCGGTTTCTTTTTCCTATATCAAGTAATTTTTTTTGCCAAGCTTCTATTTTTACGTTTAAGTTTGTCATCCTACTATTCATCTACTCCCCTAAAATATTGGTGTTTCAATAATTTCATGTATTTTTACTATTTAAATGATGATTGCGTGACCTATGATTTTACTACCACTTAAATGAGAATTACTCCGCCACCTCTTGAGGTATGAGAGCTCTGTCTCACGTCATTTTGACGCGTAAAATACATCATCAATTGAATTGTCATACATAATAAAATAAGAATCCTATGTACTTATTTTGAAAACGTTTACTCAAATCGAGAAATAATTTCCAAATATATTTTTATTTTATACTTCTTCGTTTAATTCTGTCAATATAAAACAGTATAATTTGCATATATTTGTAAAAATAAATACAATCCATATCAACCTCCCATAAATCCAACACACTGGAAAACAATTTCAAAAATAACATAAAACCAATTGACACCCTCAAATAATAGGCGTAACATTAATCTAAGTGGACGAATTTACTACACATAAACCGATCCACTCAACAGAAATATTCATTTAAGAAAGAGGGATGATTATGGAATCAATAACTAAAGAACAAATAAATAGCTTTCTAGACGGAAAGCTTGATGAGATCTCAGGCTTGTCAGATGCAATCTGGGATTCTGCTGAAACTGCATTTGAAGAAGAAAAATCAGCAGCTCTGATAATCGATATGCTTAAGAAACATGGGTTTGAAGTGGAGGAAAATTTGGCTGACATTTGCACTTCATTCTGCGCTACATATGGAAAAGGTTTCCCGACTATCGGAATCCTTGCAGAATACGATGCTCTTTTCAATTTGAGTCAGAAGTCAGGTGTGGCTAAAAAAGAACCCCTTGTAGAAGGTGGAAATGGTCACGGTTGTGGTCATAATTTATTTGCAGGTGCGTCTGTCGGCGCTGCAATAGCCGTAAAAGAATATCTCGAAAAAAACGATATCCAAGGTACTGTGAAATTATTCGGTTGTCCTGGTGAAGAGGGTGGATCGGGTAAAGCGTTTATGGCTAGAGAAGGTGCTTTTAACTCGGCCGACATCGCTTTTGGATGGCATCCAGCTTCTGCAAATGCAGTGATGAGCGTGAGTAGTTTGGCAAATTATCAAGTACTTTATAAATTCAAAGGAATATCTTCACATGCTGCGGCTGCTCCAGAACTTGGACGCTCTGCTCTCGATGCTGTAGAGTTAATGAATGTGGGTGTCAATTTCTTAAGAGAGCACGTTATAGATGAGGCTAGGATTCACTACGCAATCACCGATGCAGGTGGAAAATCTCCTAATGTCGTTCAACCAACAGGAGAAGTTCTCTATTTAATCAGGGCTCCAAAGAACCCACAGGTAGATGCTATATACAAACGTATAAACAAAATAGCTCAGGGTGCATCCCTTATGACAGAGACGGAACTCGAAATAGAGTTTATAAAGGCTTGCTCTAATGTAGTAAACAATACGGTACTCGATAAGGTTATGTATGAAAACTTAAAAAATCTTCCAAAGGTTGAATACACTGAGGAAGAATTGGAATTTGCACATGAAATAGAAAAAACTACTCCAGATTCGACTGCAATAGGAACAATGTTAGGTTTATCTCAAATGGAGACAATCAAAGTGGACCAACTGCTTAAAGATAAGGACCTTTGTGATTTTGTACTTCCTTTCAACCCAGAAGCTCCTAATGTAGTCATGTCTGGATCAACTGATGTAGGCGATGTAAGCTGGAATATACCTACATCTCAGGTACTAACTACTTGTTTCTCAAAGAACACTCCGTTCCACAGCTGGCAGCTAGTTGCCCAGGACAGGAGTTCAGCATCTCATAAGGGTTTGCTTTTAGCTGCTAAAGCTATCGCAGGTTCTGCAATTGACGTCATCAACAACCCTGGTCTAGTTGAAGAAGCTAAGGCTGAACTTAAGACTAGATTAGCTGGAGATGAATACGTTTCTGCTATACCAAAGGATGTTAAACCAAGAAAGATGAGTGAAATATAGATTAAAAATGTCCCTAGCTACTTGCTGGGGACATTTTCATTACGCCTCTTACAATCATTTCTAATGCCTCTTCTATTAAAACGGATTTAGAATATATTCCTCTAAATCTCTCATAACTCTATCCCCTCTTCTTAATGCTAAATATATAATGTGGCATATCCACACCCTTATAATGCTTAAGAATCATTCCTCGTACAAGCATTCCATTTCTAATAGCTACATTCATAGACGCGTAGTTGTTGTCCCTGATTATAGTGTACAGCTCGTCCAATTGCAATTCATTAAATGCGTGTTCTTTACAAGATTTCGCAGCCTCAATTGCATAACCCCTGTGCCAATATTCTCTTTCAAATAAGTAACCAACTTCGATGACATCTCTTCCATCTATATGTTGTACGGTTAGACCACACTGACCTATCATATTTCCTGTGTCTTTTAAAACAACTGCCCAAAGTCCAAATCCATATGTTTTATAACTCAACATTATCTTGTCAAACCATTGCTGTACTTCTTCATCGTTGAAGGCTCCCTCGTATGCGTACATCGTCTGCTCATCCTTCAATATTCGAGCGAGTGATGGAATATCCTCTTGAGTCATTTTTCTTAATAATAAACGCGGTGTTTTAAGTACAACTTTCATCTCCAGTTACCCCCATAATTAAATTTCCGAATTGAATTATCTAAAATCATTTATTTTATTATACAATATATTTAGATAAATTCATATTACATGTTTAAATAAAAAAATTACAACCTATTATTAAGTCGACCATGCGTTATCTGATATATATTACGAACTCTGTCACTTATATTACGAATTCTATCACTTATTTAAAATGAGGACTGACATCGACTGTATGGATCGATATCAGTCCTCAATATATCTTTCAACAGTGTACAATTTTATAGGGGGAATCGCCACTGTTGAAATTTGAAACGCTCATCACATATAGTGAGAACTGATTTCACAAATTATTTACATATTTGTAGCCTGTTTGCTTCTTCCTATATTTCTGAATTTCCTGTATCTGCGCTCGACTATTTCCTCTTTGCTCATCTCTTTGTAAAAATCGAGGCTTTTTAGTAAGTATTCCTTCATATCTTGAGCTACGGCGTCTACATCCTTCTGAGCACCGCCAAATGGTTCTTTTATAATATTATCTATAATTCCTAAGTTGAGCAAGTCTTCACTTGTTAGTTTCATAACGTCACAGGCTTCAATCGATTTAGATGAATCCTTAAACAATATACTGGACAACCCCTCTGGTGATATTACTGAGTAAACGGAGTTCTCCAACATACATACTTCGTTTCCAACGCCTATTCCAAGTGCTCCTCCGCTTCCACCTTCACCTATTACAAAGGCTATTACTGGAACTGTAAGCTTACTCATCTCGAGTAGATTCTTGGCAATCGCCTCTCCCTGACCTCTTTCCTCTGCTTCTAGACCACAGAAGGCGCCAGATGTATCTATGAAGGTAACTATCGGTCTTTTAAATTTCTCAGCCTGTTTCATAAGTCTAAGGGCCTTTCTATACCCTTCTGGATGGGGCATACCGAAGTTTCTTCTGATTTTCTCTTTTGTATTATGACCTTTTTGCTGCCCTATTAGGGTTACGTTGTACGGACCTACTCTACCTATTCCACCGACCATTGCTGTGTCGTCTTTGAAGAGTCTGTCCCCGTGTAATTCTATAAAATTAGAACATATTCTCTCGATGTAATCGAGCATAGTCGGCCTATCTTTATCACGACTTAGCAGTACCCTATCGTGAGGGGAGAGGCTGGCATTTGCTTCGTTCTCTAGTTGTTTAAGTTTTCCCTTTAATGTTTCTATCTTATCTCTCATATCTATTCCACTCGATTTTGAAATAGCTTCGAGTTGTCTTATGTCGTTTTCTATGATTTCGACTTTCTCCTTTTTAGAGCTCATCATGATACCTCCCTCGTAGGTTAAATGGTGATTCAACGATTTTAGTTGGGGTTTTATCCCACTGAAATGAGATTTATGTCCGACACCTATAAAGGTGGTTGGCATTTACCTCAAGTTATAAAACCAATATTCGTTTTCTATCTATGCATGCTTAGAAGTTGGTATAGTACTTCTTTCATTTTTCTTCGGTCGACTATCATATCCAAAAACCCGTGCTCTAGAAGAAATTCTGCGGTTTGGAATCCTTCTGGCAGTTTTTGGTTGATTGTCTGCTCTATTACCCTAGGACCTGCAAATCCTATCAATGTATTTGGCTCCGATATATTTATATCTCCAAGCATTGCAAAACTCGCCGTGACTCCACCTGTAGTTGGATCAGTGAGTATTGAAATGTATGGAAGTGATTTTTCTTCTAGTTTGGCGAGGGCTTGAGATGTCTTTGCCATCTGCATAAGGGATATCATTCCTTCTTGCATCCTAGCTCCTCCTGAAGCAGAACAGATTATCATAGGTAGGTTGTTATCAGCTGCGTACTCTATAGCCGATGTTATCTTCTCACCTACAACTGCACCCATGCTACCCATCATAAATTCTGGATTCATAACACAGATTGCAGTCTTTATTCCGTTTAGCCTTCCATATCCTGTGATTACAGCCTCTTTCTCACCTGTCTTTTCCATATACTTATTGTGTTTGTTCTCGTAGTCTGGGAAATTTAGAGGATTTTCAAACTCATCACCACCTTCGAACTCTACGAATGTACCGTTGTCGATTAGAAGTTTAATTCTATTTCTAGCTTTTAGGCTAAAGTGTTTGCCACATTTTGGACAGACGTATAAATTCTCTTCTACATCTTTTCTAAATAGATTTTCCTTGCAGCTATCACAGTACAACCAAAATTTATCATTCACATCATTCTCTTTAAAATTATCACCCAAGGAAATAGTGACGTATTTAGATTCCTTAGGCGATAGGAATTTTTTAATCATTTCTATTTCTCCTTATCTAATTGCTAAACTCAGTTTATAAATTTATTTCTTATCTAAAATTTTAATCTTCCTCATCTTAATTATTAAATTCATTTTCTATGAACTTAGTATGGTGAGTGTCGTTTATAAAGGCATCCGATGATATCAGAGCCTTGTGAAACTCTATATTTGTATATATTCCTTCTAGAATCATCTCGTCCAATGCTCGGTACATCCTGTTTATACATTCTTCCCTCGTATCAGCCCAGCATATTAGCTTGCCTATCATTGAGTCGTACAGAGGTGGAATTGTATATCCGGCGTATACAAATGTATCAAATCTCACTCCAAACCCTCCAGGTAGATTAAGTGATTCGATTTTTCCAGGACATGGTGCAAAGCCATTGTCTGGATTTTCTGCATTTATCCTACATTCTATAGCGTGGCCCCTAAACTGTATGTCTTCCTGAGCAAATGGTATTGGTCTGCCTGAGGCTATTTCTATCTGAAGTTTTATCAGGTCTAGGCCTGTAATCATTTCAGATATTGGATGCTCAACCTGTATCCTGGTATTCATTTCTATAAAGTAATAGTTCTTGTCCTTATCGAATATGAATTCTATGGTACCAGCACCTATATATCCGATTCCTTTTATCACGTCGAGCGCCGTCTTGTAAAGTGACTCTCGCTGCTCGTCGGTAATATACGGGCTGAGGGATTCTTCTATCACCTTTTGGTTTCTTCTTTGCATAGAGCAGTCTCTATCTCCAAAATGTAATGCGTTCCCAAATTTATCTCCAAACACTTGTACCTCTATATGCCTTGGATTTTCTATGAACTTTTCCATGTACAGATCGCTGCTTCCAAATGACGCTAGAGCTTCTGAGCTCGCCATATCGTAGAGCGATGGCAAGTCTTCTGCAGAGTAGACTATTCTCATGCCCTTTCCTCCGCCTCCGTTAGATGCCTTGATCATAACTGGGTATCCGATCCCATCAGCGACCTCCATGGCATCTTCTTTTGATTTTAAAACCGATTTAGATCCTGGTACTACGGGTATCCCGAGTTTCATCATAGTTTCTCTTGCACGTGATTTATCTCCCATAAGAGACATCTGCTCCATAGTTGGTCCTATAAATATTATTCCGTTTTCATCACATCTTTCCACGAATTTAGGATTCTCAGATAGAAATCCAAATCCAGGATGAATTGCATCGCATTTCAATTTCTTAGCAAGGTAGACTATATTGTCTATATTGTTGTAGCTCTTGCTTATATTATTCGGTCCTATGCATATAGACTCATCTGCAATAAATCTATGCAGACTGTCCTTATCTATTTCAGAATATATAGCTACGGTTTTTACACCTATTTCCTTGCACGTCCTAATTATTCTTACTGCAATATCCCCTCTGTTTGCAATAAGTATCTTTTTGATAGACATAAGTCATCCTCCTATTTCACCGGTTTAATCCTAAATATAGGCTGGTTGTATTCTACTAATTCCTCGTTTTGAACTAGTATTTCAACTATCTCACCGCTCACGTCACTTTGTATTTCGTTCATCAGCTTCATTGCTTCGAGTATACATAGAGTCTGCCCCTCTTCTACAGTATCTCCAATTTTTACATAAGTTCCCGCATCTGGACTAGGAGATGCGTAAAAAGTACCCATGAGTGGAGCTTTTACATCGAATAAGTCGCAGCTGGAGTTTGTATATGCACTCTCTTCTATTTCAAAATCACCGTTATATGAGTCTGAACCAGTAGATGAGTTGTGTAAATTTTCTTCTATATATTCTATACCTTGGTTTTTTGCACAAGTTTTATTATTATCAACTATCATATTATTTCTAGACACTTCTAATTTTAGAGAACTATCTTCAAGTTTGACATAGTCCAAACTCGTTGAATCTATGACCTTTATCAATTCTGCTATATCTTTAACGTTCATTTTTACCTCCTCGTATTATTACCTGGTACTAATATTATATCATAACTAATATCAATCTAAAAGAAAAAGTGTCGACACTGAATCGACACTTACTTTTAAATCAAGCAATATTGTTATATTAGGTTATAAATTTTAATACAATCATTCAAATATATTTTTAAATCGCAACTTAAATTTCAATAATAAGTTAATCACTTTTCGCATTTTATTTATTACTTTCTAAGAGCATACATCTAGATAATGATTAATTAAACATTAAACAATTTGAGAACAATCTCTCATATCCTTTTTCTGTAGACAGTTCCACGTAGTCTATATTGCTTGCTATTTTTTCGATTTCTCTTCTCATCTCTCTTGATAATAGCGCCATTATAGCACCCGTTTTTGATGAGTTTCCGATGTATTTTATGTTTTCTTTTAATTCTTTCGGTATTATACCAACACCTACCAAACTTTCTACACTCAGATGTTTTCCAAACTGACCGGCGATTATTACGGAGTCTAGTTCGCTCATATCTATCTCGACCTTATTCAATAGAGCGTAAAATCCCGATAGTATCGCTCCCTTTGCAAGCTGAACCTGCCTTATATCCTCTTGAGTCATGGCTATATCTGAAGTTTGTGGATCCAAAATAAACTTTCGCTTCTTGTTTTCATCAACTATATGCTCAGCTAGATAGGCTATAGTTTCTTCGTTTTCTACATCTGTCTTCTTTTTGATTCGACCGGTCTTGCCTATTAGTTTAAGCCTTGCCAACTCGCTCACAAAGTCGATGATTCCACTTCCGCAAAGTCCTACTCCCCTTGAGTCGCCTATGACTTTTGTACTTATTCCCTCTGCCTTTGTTTCACCTATGTGAATGTTTTCTATAGCTCCATCTCCTGCCCTCATTCCACAGCTTATGTTCATTCCCTCTAGAGCTGGACCTGCTGCACATGAGCAAGATGTGAGAGCTGACTTCTTCGATAATACGATTTCTCCATTGGTTCCGATATCTATAAATAATATGTTTTTATCGGTTTTATTTAAGGCGCATACGGCTGCACCTGCTACGATATCTGCCCCTATATAACTTGAAACCCCTGGAAGTGTGTAGACCATTCCAAATTCAGAAATATTTATACCTAAGTCCTTGGCTTTGATGTTTCTAGCTCCGATAAAAACAGGTGAATACGGTGATTTACCTATTGATTTTGGATCTATGCCCAGAAGTAGATGCATCATAGTCGTATTTGCAGCTATGCTCACTTCATATATATTTTCCTTGGCTATGTTGTTCTTGTGACATAGTTTTGAAATCAAATCGTTTAGGCAGTCTATGATGCTCTCGTTTAATTTTCTGAGTCCGTCGTAGTTGCTCTTTGCGTAATATATCCTAGAGAGTACATCCAGTCCATACTCTTTCTGTGGATTGATATCGCTCTCGCAACCAAGTTCCATCTCGTTATCTATATCTATTAAAGATGCTACAACCGTCGTAGTACCTATGTCTATTGCAACCCCGTAAAGAGTCTTTGTCGTATCGTTTGCTTCAATGCCTATAACCTTGTCGTCAAGCGAAACAAGGGTGCAGTGTTCATTTTCGGATATTCCAGGCAAAGTCTTTAAGATATCAAAGTTGTCTTTGACATCTATTCCCCCCTTGTATAGTATATCCTCAAGGGAAATATTATTATCCAAGGTCGGTTTTTCCAACTTGTGTAATTTTTTTGATAGAGATGGCGATTTTTCGTAGTCTGGAACGTACCCATCCGTCAAAATCTTGTGGTGCTCCCTTGAAACCTTACTGTTTACTCCTTCCAATATCAGGTCACCCGATGGATATACAAGGCAGGATAACCTAATTCTAGCGTCCAACTCTGATTTTGTAAGGAAGTTTCTCTCTTCATCTGTTATCTCGTTTACATTTCCTTCTATTATCTTTATTTTACATTTTCCACATGTTCCGTTTCCACCACACGGATTTTCCATAGATATGTCGTTTTCTCTTATTGCGCTCAGCAAGTCCAATCCGTCTGTATAGCTGTATTTTCTATTATCTATTAATAAGTAACTCATTTTTTACCTCATAATTTTCCGATATATATTAATCTACTGCGACTTCAGCCTTTGCGCATTCTGTCAATACCTTAATGTTTTCTAACTTGCTTCTAACGCCTATACCGCAGGCTGGAGATAGGATATCCACTGTCTCTAGACATTGCTTAGAAATCTTTGTCAGACTTTCTCTATCGCCGTTTTCTATTGCAAATGTGCTCACATTGCCCATTATAGCCTTGCCTTTTACATTTTCAGCTACCTGCGTTGCACTCGTTATGGAATCAAAGCTTACTGCATCACTGTGAAGGTCGTTTAATTCAGCATATATACTCTTTAATCTTCCGCATATATGAATGATAGTGCCTCCTTTTGCGTATTCCTTTAGGCTGTCTATTATCTTATTTAAATACGGTACTGCAAACTTGCTAAAAGTCTTGGCTCCTAATATTTCACCTGTTCCACTTGGATCTGATATCGTAAGTACGTCTGCACCAGCCTCTAGTTGCGCCCTTCCAAATGCTATTAGGTTATCTGTTACAAATTCCATAAACTCGTGAGCTTCCTTTGGCTTTTTTACGAGTTCTTTGTAGTATATCATAGGTTCCACGAGAGATGACGCAAGGCTTACCGGTCCAGTTAAATTCGCTATTATAGGAACCTCGCTGTTTTTCGCCTTTAGTATTTTTATTGCATCTGTGACCACCTTTGCCCTGCCAGCATTTACATCTATATTCGTTAACTTTCTCCATTCAGTTACCGATTCTATTGGGTATTCTGTGACCCTTGGCTCAGTTGTCTTCGTGCCCATATACACCTTAGCTCCCATTCCCTCTGCCTCGACAGTCATGCAAAACGGTACGCCAAAATTTTCAAATGTATTATTCTTATACATGCCCATGGTGAGTTCAGCCATCATATTAGCGTCTGTGTGTGCCATTGGCCAGAACACTCCTTCTATATCCATGATGTCTTCAACTATCATATTCATCATTCCACCAGGGCAGATACAAGGTTTTCTATCGACCTTATTTCCTCTTAAGACTTCAAAAAGTCTTTCTTTAGGTGTCATCCCTAGATCACCTCTTTGTTTTGTACTTTATTTACTGCATTCTCTTTAGCTACCTTAGCACCCTTAGATGCATCTGGAACGTATAGGTCAGCCCCAATTTCAGTCGCAAATGATTGAGATATAGGACCTCCACCTACCATTACTATTATATCGTCACGCATGTTTTCTTCTTTTAACATATCTATTACTACCTTCATATTGTCCATTGTAGTGGTCATAAGTGTAGACATGCCTATAAGGTTTGCGCCAACTTCTCTAGCCTTTTCTATAAAATCTCTACATGGCACGTCTCTTCCTAGGTCGTATACTTCAAATCCTGAAGTTTCTAACATTATTCTAAATAAGTTCTTACCTATATCGTGAGTGTCTCCCTCTACAACCCCAACTACTGCCTTTAAGGATTCCACTCCATCTTCTTTCACTAGATGAGGTTTCAATATATCTATACCTTCGTACATTGCGTCTGAACAGAGTAATAGGTCTGGTATAAAGTACTCTTCGTCCTCGTACAGCTGGCCGACTATATCCATTCCATGTGCTAGTCCATGTGCTATACCTTCGTACGCATCGTAACCGTTTTCCACGTACTCATTCGCTATGTCCACTACTACCTCGTCTTCCATTTCAACAACGCATTCTGATAATCTTTTTAGTAGTTCTTCCTTAGTGTTTGCCATTTTAATGCCCCCTGTTTTATGTATTTTTTAGTATCATTTCAGTGGATGTAAAATCCCACACCGAGCAATCTTTATTTGAATATTACCTATATATTGTACAATATCGCTTCTATCTCATTAGAAAACCAATTCTTCTATATTTACCTTGCTTGAACCAAATATTCTCGCAGCGTCCATAAGTGCTATTATCTTGTTAGGATCTGTTCCTATTGGAACATCGCATCCAGTGCTTAACACAAATCCCTTGGGATTATCGTGTGCTTTGATAATACAAGCTCTTGCTTCATTGTATATGTCTTCAATGCTTCCCCTCATTATAATGTTAACTGGGTCTACGTTTCCTATTAGACATACCTTATCCCCATACGCTTCTTTAAGTTCTCCAAGATCTTCTATATTGTCTAAACTTAAATTGGCTATTCCAGTATCAACCATATGCCCCCATACTTTCTTAGTCTTACCACAGATGTGAAGTGTGCCTCCTCCACCAGTTCTCTCGATTATCCTCTGCTCGCATCTTTTTATATACGGTTTTGCAAATTCTTCGAAATTTTTAGCACTTATCATAGTACTAGAGGATACGGGCTCAGCTAATCCCGGTACAAGTCCTAGGTCTATAGCTGCATCTATGTAATTTATTACACTTTGTGTAGTTATTTCTAGTAATTTATGGATCTCTTCTTTGTTTTTTGTCAAGTCTCTTAAGAATTTATCTGTTCCCCTTAGGAATGCCGCTGCCGTAAAAGGTCCACCGACAGATGTTCCGACTCCGACTTTTCCGTCTAGCTTGTCCTTAGTTATCGCCAAAGCTTCTAGGAAGTAATGTATCCTACCGTCCTTATATGGATCTATAGGAGATAACTTTGACAGCTCGCTGTAGTCAGATATAGCTGGTTTACTTATAAACGGAGTGTTGTACTCTGGGAACTCTACCTCACAGCCCATAGCCTCTGGAATGCCTTGAAGACCTGGTCCAAAACCTATTCCATCTGGACAAAATGTCTCGTAACTTTTAACTGCAACATCTACCAAGACATCTACAGAATGGTTGTAATCGTATATATTGTGACCGAATGTAGGCGCCAAACTCTCGCCAAGAAACGGTGAGCAAGGTATCCTATCGATTTCTTTTCCTTCTCCAAAAGCGTTCATCCTCTCTAATGGAGTCATTTCATCTTTGTGTATAATGTAGTTCAATTTTATCTCCCCCCTAAAATACTCTTAAATTACCCAACTTAACTTTACATGAAATTACTAATTATAACAAATAGATTAAAACTATAATGAATATATATATCATTTCTAAAATCTATGTATTTCTCAATTAAAACCTAGTGACCGCAGTAAAATGTAAAAAAGATGCCTCAACCATTTCGGATGAAACATCTTATATATTAAATTATGCCTACATATATTCAAATGATTTTTACGTCTTCAACTCAATAACTTAGTTTATAGTTAAAGATTAATTTTCCTATTTTCAACTCAATACTTTAGTAGATATTCTTTTGTGGTTTGATCCATATACTCTTTATACAGCTCCTCGCTATCTAACTCGTCTTCATATACCTGTTCTCCATAAACTTTTACGCTATCTAACTCATCTTCGCTATGATCTTCATACATATTCTCGCTATCAATCTCAACCTCTTGAGTTTTTTCTGAGCTCAACTTATACGAGCATTTATTCAATAGAAGTAAAATTGCTGGTAAGATAAAATACTGTCTACTTCCTATAAATCCGAATAGCACTGTCAAATATATAAATATATCGTTTATAAATAGAAATTTAAATCCTAAGATTCTCTTCTCTTCTGGATTTGAAAAACAAGCTCTTAACACTGCTAAGATAAAGTTTAAAACGCATAATGGCAATAGGACATAGCTGGTTATAATACCTATTACTCCGATGTATTCCATATACTCATTTGCATCATTTGTAATTACAAACATAAATCCATGTAGATAACCAAATACACAGGCAACGATTCCTAGGACGCTCCCCATAGCCTGCGAATACCATTTCAAATAAGATGAGCGCATACGCAATCCTCCAATTCTATAATGAATCTTTAATTCAATATATGCTTGTAGTCAAATTTGTATGTACCGATCTGTTTTTAATATATCTCTCAAGCTACTTTACTACCACTTCTACTACAACGTTTTGCAGTTCACTGTTGTTTCTACTGTCTATTGCGATCTTAAGCTTAGTAGTCCCAGCCTTCTTGCCTATTAGAACCATTCCATCCAGGTCGGCAATACTCTTATCCTCAGATACTATATCGAGTTTTAGATCCTTCGAAAGTTTATCGGTTACCTCCCAGTACTTCTCGTAATCGCTGATGTTCTTGTTTATAACACTCCTAAGGTCTACCTTGCTCCCGACCAATAGTCCAATCTTATTTAACTTTATCTTAAGCTTGTATTGATCATCTCTGTTTCCGATAAAATTTAGGTCTGAATCAACCTTTATACCCCTTCGCTCCAGCTCTGATAGCACCTTGTCGTCTGTTAAGTAGTTGCTACCTAGATTAATCGAATCACAGTCTTTGAGATCTTTCATTTCTTCTGGAAGTTTTTTGATAGCATTGTTCCAAAATACGAACTCATCTATGTTTTCCAGCAATGAGATTCCTTTTAAATCTTTGATATGTTCACCTGAGGCGTAGAATTCACCGTCAAGCGATTTTATTTTGTTTATAGTCATTTCATCAGCTGGTATGTATCTTTTTACAACTGTTCTTAAATTTGTATCTGGAAATATGTCCCTCAATTGATTTTCATTTAGAACCTTATCTGGCGCGTTTATCGGAGAAAGCACGGCTGCAGACAGCAAAAAAGGTATTAAACTCTTTATAAACATAAAAACCCCCCATAAAATATTATTTACAGAAATTCAGTCTCATCTAAGTTAACTTATTCTCTATAATAACAATTTCTATGACGGAGTTCCTATTCCTTGCTGTCTAGTATCAGTTTCGTCCACTTTATTCTTTGAAATAAATATAAATTTCTACTATTAAATCTAATATACGTTGTTTAAATTGTGGAATCACTCGTTCAATGTTGATTGAGCGATTTCAGTGGAAGATTATGCCCCACAAAATTGAGCGATCGCAGAATATATCTTGTTTTAATCTATGTCGAAATCGCTCATCATGAAAGAAAGATTTAATTACTTAAATTGCAATAATAAGTTTAAAACAATAATTTAATGAATCGACTACGTAAATAAAAATATGCACCCACCTATTACGATGAGTGCATATTTTTATTTTAAATCCGATATCCTACTTAAATCGTAGAATCTATTGAGTCTTGATTAAGCTACCTGGTTCTGACTATACTCAGAAACTAGATAGACAATTTTTAGTGGCAACCACCAGAGCAACCAGAGCATCCGCCTTCTTGTCCTTGCATGCTTTCTGGTATAACTCTGAATCCGTATCCTACATCTTCAATTACCATATCACCAAATTTATCGAAGTCCTCTTTGCTCATTACGAAGCTTAGTCCATCTATTTCATAATTTAGGTCCTCATCCTTCTTAGTGTCTAAAGCTAGTCCGAAAGCAGGCCCACAGCAGCTCGATCCTTCAAAGTATACTCTGATACTTGATGGTTTGTCTTGATTATCCGCCATTATATTTTTTAAAGTTGTTATAGCTGTTTCTGGTAATGTTACTTTCATGATATCATCCCTTCAAAAATGTTTTCTATAGTGAATAGTAATCATATGTTAACGAATCTCAAATGAAAACAAATATACATTACATCTTCGACTATGATATCATTATATCATATAAATTTGTGAATTCTACCAAAAATGCTTCTCTTTTTATATTATTTAATAATTTATGCCAACCTGTAGAGCTATTAGATATCTTTCTTATTATAGGCATACTTGTAATCATGCCTTTCTTTCCTTGAACATAAATATAATATTTTATGTTTATACTCTTATACCTAGATATTTCAACATATTCAAATTATATATTTATCAAATGTCAGTGTATATTCAGTTGGATTTTATTTTTTCATCGCAAGATGATATAATGGTTATATAGATTGTATGGAGGTGGGAGAGCTATGGCGAGCGTATTTATCAGAAAAAGAAATAAGAACTATGTAGTGTACTTTGAATATACAGATCCGAGTACTTCTAAAAGAGCGCAAAAAAGCATGGGGTCCTATGGAAAGAAGAAGGATGCAAATAGGCGCGTGGTAGATTTAAAACACAATCTTATATCTGGCGAACCAGTTTTTAATGGAGTTGATTTTGCTACATTGATAAAACGTTATCTCGACTATAGGAAAATAAATCTCTCTATTTCTACATATAACTATTATACCAGAATATCCGACAAATACATAATTCCGACTTTAGGCGAGGTTAAATTGGATGAGTTGACATATGATGATATAGATGATTACATACATAAACAAAGATCCTCGCTTAGTTCTAAAACTTTAGAGACACATTTAAATATTATTAAACCAGCTTTGGATTACGCGGTTGATACATCCTTGATTAAATCGAATCCAGCTAAATATATGAAATTGTCCAACTCAAGTTCTGATAAGAATAGCAGAATCGTCCAGGATAAGGATGAGATTGTAAATTTATTGAAGGAAGCTAGAGGTACAAAACTTGAGCTGCCACTCTACCTCGCAAGTGGGGCTGGCTTAAAGCTATCCGAAATACTCGGGCTCACTTGGGATAATATAGATTTTAAAAATAAAAAATTGAATATAGACAAGGTCGTCGTGAGAGAAAACGGTACCGTAATCTTGAAAGAGCCTCGATCTAATAGCATAATAAGAACCATCTACTTGTCTAAATCGCTTATATCTATCCTTAGAGACAAGAAAGACAATACCGATTTTTTATATAAAACTGGCAAACGCAGTTTGAGACATAATTTAATACTTCACGATATAGATGGAAATCCGATAGCCGAGGATGTCATAAGTAGGAGGTTGAGTGAATTTATAAAGAGGAATTCACTACCACACATAACTTTTCAAGGTCTAAGGCATTTTTATGTTAATTTATTGATTGAGTCGGAGGTGTCGATAAGCACGATTTCAAAGCTTATCGGTCATTCGAACGTATCTACTACGATAAAAATGTACTCTCCTCTGCTTGAAAAAAATGAGGATATAGGAGATATCAGTGAAAAGATATTTAGCGAGATGTTCTAGACGTCTGTTAACTAAAACGAGAGCTGCCGACAATCAATATATAGGTAGCTCTCGTTTTATCTCTAAAGTAACTGCAGAAGTAGAATTATCTATGTTTTACGCAATTTGGTTATTGAATTTTAGTTGCTAATAATTATATTATGTTAATTGTTTATATTATTCAATCTTTGTACTCATGCTTATTCTAATCAATTTCTTCTTATTAAACCTTATTACTCATGCTATACTAATTCATTTCCTTTTCTTGTACCTTCTTACTTATATTCATGATCGATTGGATAAACTCTGAGCATTCATCACTGTAATCCTTGTTCTCGAGATGTTTTACGGCGTTTTGTACGACTTCTTCCTCTCTTCCGCCCTGAAAGATTGGCATCTCGTTTTCTTCTTTGAATTTTGCAATTTCAACAGCCAAATTCAACCTCGCTTCAAACAGATTTACGATTTCTGAATCTATTTCATCTATCTTTTTTCTAAGTGAATCTAAATTTTTCATTTTTACCCCCTGATTTTAAATGCAAATACCCATAAATTAAAATTCTGACCAATACTTGTAGCAATGTGTGTCGTCATCTTTATCAAGTTTTGAATTTATCTAGTCTTAAATTATCTCGTCAAGTCGTATACTGCTATTGCACTCATAGCCTCTATTACCGGTATAATCCTAGGGATTATGCAAGGGTCGTGTCTTCCACGTACGCTCAACTGCTCGTCTTCCATCTTATTTATATTCACGCTACCCTGCTCTATTCCGATAGATGGGGTAGGTTTAACAGCCACTCGAAATACTATGGGCATGCCATTTGAAATTCCACCGAGCACACCACCGTTGTTATTCGTCCTAGTCTTTACACAGTCTCCGTCCATATAAAAATCATCGTTGCATTCTGATCCCCTCATCTTGGCTACCTCAAATCCAGCTCCAAATTCTATCCCCTTTACCGCTGGGACTGAAAACATCAGATGTGAGATGGTAGATTCAATCGAGTCGAAATACGGGTCGCCAACACCTGCTTTCATTCCTAGTACAGCACATTCTACCACTCCTCCAACAGAGTCTAGACCAGACTTAGCACTCTCTATAGCTTCCTTGGCTAGATTCGTCTTGGGTTTATCTATGAATGGTAGTTCTTCGTATTTTAATTTTTCAAATAGCTCTATATTTTTTTCAATGCTATTTTCTAAATAGTTGAAATCTAAATCTTCTACCTCTCCAATCGATTTGACGTGAGCAGCTATGTATACACCTTCTCTTTTTAATATCTGTTTAAATACCGCTCCACAAAATACTATGGGTGCAGTTAGTCTTCCAGAAAATTGTCCTCCACCTCTATAGTCGTTAAAACCCTTGTATTTCACATATCCGGTGTAGTCTGCATGACCCGGTCTCATTAAATCCTTTGTTCTACTGTAGTCCTTTGAATTTGTATCGCTATTTCGTATCAGCGCACATATAGGAGTTCCAGTTGTCCTCCCGTTGAAATACCCGCTTACTATTTCTGGCTTGTCGGATTCTTTTCTAGCTGTAGTCAAGCTGCTTTTTCCGGGAGCGCGCCTGGACATTTCAAAATCTATCTCTTCAAAATCTATTTCTACACCTGGCTTTATTCCGTCTATCACTATTCCGATAGATTCTCCGTGTGACTCGCCAAATATAGATATCTTTATATTATTTCCCCAGGTTCCACTCATGGAATATACCCCCTAGCTTTTTAAAATCCTCATAAAATTTTGGATATGATTTCTTTACTGACTCAGCAGACTTTAATACGACTGGTTCTTCGCAAAACGCCGAGGCTATTGCAAGCATCATCGCTATTCTATGGTCGTCGTGACTCCAAACTTCAACGCCACCCCTCAATTTATTAACTCCTCTTATTACAAGAGAATCCTCGTCTATTTGGACGTCTGCTCCTAACTTACCTAGTTCCATGTATATGGCGGCTAATCTATCGCTTTCCTTTAACCTAAGCCTTGATGCATTCACAATCTTAGTCATTCCACTTGACAGAGACGCTACGAAGGCAATCTCTGGTACGACGTCTGGAAGTTGAGATACATCTACTGTATTGTAAGTCTCAGTAATCAATGATTCAAATACCTCAGCTACAATTTTATCTCCCTGCAAGCTGTCTTCATTTAATCCAGAAACTTCGATATCTGAGCCTAATGCTCTAGCCGACATGAAAAATGCAGCTTGAGAGTAATCGCCTTCAACTTTAACTTCTGTAGATATATATCTCTGGTTTCCCTTTATAAATATTTTCGGATAGTCAATGTCGATATCTACTCCAAATCTCTTTAAAGCTTCAATCGTCATATCCACATACGATCTTGATTCTAATTTAGTAGTTATCTCTATTTCGGAATCACCGTCCAGTAGAGGCAATGAAAAAAGAAGACCTGAGATAAACTGTGAACTAATATCTCCCCTTATATAGATTTTACCAGGTGATAGATTTCCTTCCACTCTCAGGTCCATTTTTTCTTCATCGTACGAATACGTGATTTTCTGACTGTCAAATATATCATAATATGGTTTAAGAGGTCTAGTATGCAGCCTTCCCTCACCTATAAATCTAGCCTTAAGTTCAAGTGCTGAAAATACTGGTATTAAAAATCTAAGCGTGGAGCCTGACTCATTACAGTCTACGAGATTTATATCAGATGTTTTTCTAGGTATTTCTTTTATATCAGGTTTTTCTCTAAGTTCACTAACATCTTTGTTAGCCCTTCCCTTTACTTTAACTGTATTGCCATCTATTTCGATATCCGCCCCAGCTACCTTCATCGCGTCTATAGTAGCGGATATGTCATCTGAAAGTTCAACGTTTCTTATCTTTGAAATACCATCAGCCAGCGAAGCACATATTATAAGTCTATGTGCCATGCTCTTAGACGGAGGTACAGTTATACTGCCATTTAGTTTAGAAGGATAAATTTTAATATCCACTGCTCCACCACCTTAAATTTTTCTGAATTAATCTTAATCGGACTCTTTTTCAAAGAAAGTTGAATCGCTCTCGTGCAAAAATCCACTTCCTATCTCTTTTAAGAGGACTACCTTTAACTTCGAACCTAGGTTCTTCTTATCCCTCTTAATAAACTCAATTAAGTCCTTCATATCTACGTCGATATCGTATGGAAGTCCCTTGTCAGCCAGTATCTTTTTTAACTTTTCAGCTGTGCCAGCCTTCGTAAGGCCTCTGTCCTCGCTGATTTTTGTTATATTGTACATACCTATTGCGACGGCTTCACCATGTGTATACATCTCGTAATCGTAATATTTCTCAATCGCATGTCCAATTGTATGACCGAAGTTAAGAAGCATCCTATCTCCCATATCCCTCTCGTCATTTTCTACTAGATCTCTCTTTATGCCACAACAGCGGTAGATTATATCGCTTATCGACTCCATTATCTCATGTCTACCATTCATTTTATATAGCATTTCAAATAGTTTTTCATCTTTTATGCATCCGTATTTAATGACTTCTGCCATTCCATCTGTGAAAAATTTATCTGGTAGAGTGTATAATACATCTGGGTCGATAAAAACTCCCTTTGGTTGATAAAAACTTCCGACGAGATTTTTACCTCCTTCTAGGTTTACTCCGACCTTTCCTCCTACCGAACTGTCAACTTGAGCTAGAAGCGTAGTAGGAACGTGTACATATGGTACACCCCTCATAAATGACGAGGCTACAAATCCACATATATCGCCTATGACCCCACCGCCTAATGCTATTAAAATATCTGTGCGGGTAAGTTCAAAATCGATTAACCTATTGTATATCTTTGGAAGAGTTCCTAGACTCTTTGTAGACTCTCCTGGTTTTAATATTATAATATCCACCTGGTAATTATGTTTAATCAACGCTGTCTCGACAATGGCAGAGTACTTTTTATCTACATTTTCATCTGTTATTATCACTGCCTTTTCACATGGATGAACTTTTCTTATCAATTCTCCGATGTTGTTTAATAATCCACTTTCTATTGAAATCTGATAACTTTTTTCTTTTAAATTTACATTCAATTTTTTTCTCATATAAATCACCTGCTCTCCATTATGACTTGAGAAAAACGGCACCCACCTATATGGTGGGCGCTGTTCTCATTTCGGTGTGGGTACATCCTACACCACGTAATCAGTATTTAATTTTAGCAATATTAATTTAAATCGCTACTGTTCTATCCGCATATTCTAAACACTATGACCCCTATAATCACGGCTGGAATCGTCGTGATCACCATGGACCATAAAGCGGCTTTTTTATCCATTGCTAGTATTGGGAACAAGGCATCTCCGTCTTGTGATATCGCATTTGCTATCAATGCCGCAAGAGGAACACTTCCCTTTAGGTATAAGGACATAAGTAGTATTTGGATTCCACATCCTGGGATTAACCCAAGACCTGCACCTATGAATACACTTATTATACCTGTTGAAAGTACTAGGTTTACAAGTTGTTTATCCCCACCAAGTACAAATATTATAACATCGTACGCAATATATGCGATGAATATCCAAGTTATTACGAATGAGATATCACCGACGCTGTGAATCAACAGCTCTCTAAATGAATGTTTTTTATTCTCATGCTCGTGTACATTCTCATCTTTAAATACTTTCCTAAATGCTATCATATATATAATTGAAAATACTATTCCAATTACAGATATTATTTCTTCTAGGCTGTGTAGTGAACTGATAAACGGAGACTCTATGCCTGAATGTGCGATCAGCATAAATAGGAATCCTATAATTATAGTTCCGATGTAGACCTTATAGCCTATACCGTGAGTGAGTATATACGCTAGAGTTGATGAATTTCCATGTTCGTGAGCAAGTTCTTCGATATTTGAAATACTACAGTACTCTGTTACGAGCTTGCATTTTTTATCCTTCTTATCGCAGTTGTTCTTGCTATAACCATCTGTACAGCATTTTTTTCCTTGTTTGACGTGTTTATGAATATCTAAACTCTGTTCGCCGTCCTTATGCGCTCCATGTTGGTGTCCCTCATGATTGTCTTTGTGTATATGAACATTGTTTTTTCTGTAGTACTCTTCAATACTTATTTTTTGTTTTCCTATTCCTAATTTTTCACTAAGTTTTAATATATCTACTAGATAACCTGTCACGACCCCTGTCACAAACAGTATCGCCATTACAAAGAAGAACAGCTTTAGGTTTGAAGACATAAGCACAAACGAGGCATCTCCTAAACTAGCTATCAAACTCGCGATTATCGTTCCAAAACTCAAATCGCCACTTACGTATAACGGTACAATTGCTATGGTTCCGCCACAACCCGGTATCGCTCCAACCACTGCACCAAACAACGGCTGCAACCTTCTATGTTCTGATAGAATCTGTGCAAATTTTCCACTCGATGCGTGATTGACATACTCAAATAAAAGTATGAAAAAACCAATCATTGTACCAATGTGTAAAAAGGATTCTTCAGATGCTGATATTATAAACTCCATAATATCATCTCCTATCCATTTTCTTTTGTATTAATTTTTTCTCTTATTGTTTTTCACATTAATTTCTTTACATATACAGAACTTGCTAATGTATCTATATATTCTCTAGATGTTTTATAACTTCTTCTATTATCCAATCTGGAGTTGAAGCTCCTGCTGTAACTCCAACTATCGAGAATTCAGACAACTTTTCGTCGTCTAATTCAGCTGAGGTTTCAATGGCAAAGGTTGGTACAAACCCCTCACATACCTTGACTAGTTTTTGAGTGTTTGAGCTATGCCTTCCTCCGATTACGACCATGCAGTCTACCTCGTTAGCTAATCTTTTAGCCGACTCCTGTCTCTCCTTCGTAGCTGAGCATATTGTGTCGTTTAAGATTATATCTACACCCATGTTTTTTAATTCCTCTGTAATTTCGTTGTACAAGCTTGAGTTTAAAGTAGTCTGAGCAACTACGCAGTAATTCTTAGACTTATCTAAGTCTAAATCTCTTAATTCTGAAATTGTATTGATTATTGTAGCTGAGTCTCCGCACCAACCATTTATACCAATTACTTCTGGATGATCCTTATCTCCAATTACAATTATCTTATAACCTCTGCTCTTGTACTCTTTTACAATATTGTGTATCTTTTTTACAAACGGACAAGTTGTGTCGATTACATCTAAATTCTTTTGTTCCGACTCCTTGTAAACAGACTCACCAACACCGTGTGACCTTATTATCATATGTGTTCCAGTTGGAACTGACTCAAGCTCATTCACTGTGTTTAGACCCATTCCCTCGTATTTAGATACAACCTGTGTATTGTGTATCAAGGGTCCTAGGGAGTATACATTCTCTTTTTCATTTACTTCGTTCCACGCCATCTTCATCGCTCTTTTTACTCCAAAGCAAAATCCCGCATTATCAGATATTCTAACTTCCATAACATACTCCTAACTTAAATATTTTTAATTTCGTAGACAATTTTCCAAGCTATTTCTTCAACTCGTAGTAATTTGTTTTTATTACCTCGAGTATATCCTGCGATATCTTCTTATACTCGTCATTTGTCATTTTCTTTCCGAAATTCTCTGATAAATCTATCGGTTCACCGAAATAAACTGTTGTCTTACCAAAGATTCTGTAGTTTGAAACGATTGAAGTAGGTATTACCTGTGACTTTGTCTTTACTGCAAATAAACCAAGTCCAGCCTCTGCATCTCCAAATTGATCTCCCTTGTACCTATGTCCTTCTGGAAATATACCCAAAACATAACCCTCTTTAACAGTTTTTAATATTTGTTTTATAGTGGAAACTGCTGGATTTTCTCTGTCTATAGGGATCATATTTATTTTTTTGAGTAATGACCCTAGTATTGGAACTGTGAAAAGTTCCTTTTTTGCAATCGCCGATATCTGTCTGTTGAGCATTGAAGTAGCGACAAAGACTGGGTCTAGGTTAGATTTATGGTTTGCAGCTACTACTATATTACCTTCGTCTGGGATATTTTCTGCCCCGACTACCTTTACCCTGTAAAATACTATGCAAAATACCCTACAAAATCTAACTAAAAATTTATATAAGTTCATGATTCCTCCAATATTAATTAATTTTCGATTGCTTATGATAATATTCAGTACCGATTAATTACCCTGTATATGTGATACTACCTCACATACAACCTCATCGATGCTCTTTCCTGTCGTGTCTATTTCAACTGCATCATGAGCCCTTACCAGTGGAGCGTGTTCTCTATTCATATCCATCTCATCCCTAGCGACTATATCATCTACTATTTTCGATAGATCGACTTCGTATCCCTTTTCCTTCATTTCCTTAAATCGCCTAAGTCCTCTCTCTTCAGGAGATGCTATCAGATAGAATTTAAACTCGGCATTTGGAAATACGATTGAGCCTATATCCCTTCCGTCTAGGATAGCTGAGGTCATCGATCCAATCTTTCTCTGAACATCCACTAGAATTTCTCTGACTTCTCCTATTTTTGACACCTTTGATACCTTATTGCTCACATCTACTGTTCTGATTTCTTCATTTATAATATTTCCATCCAGGTAGATGTTATTGTCTTTGAAATCTATGTCTGTATTTTTTGCTACCTGTACAACTGCTCCTTCATCTTCAATATCTACTCCGTTTTGAAGACATTTATACGTTACTGCCCTGTACATCGCACCTGTGTCAATATAGTTTATATTTAATTTCTGAGCGACTATCTTTGCTATTGTACTCTTTCCAGCACCTGCAGGCCCATCGACCGCTATTAATACATTGTCCATAAACATACCTCGTCATCTTAATTTTTAAATGGTAGTTATACATTGCTTCCAGCTAGAAATCCTGTTGAAAATGCTATTTGCAGGTTATATCCACCCGTTTCAGCATCTACATCTATCACCTCACCTGTTAGGTAAAGTCCATCTATCTTCTTTGACATCATAGTAGATGAATCTATTTCCTTAGTCGATACCCCTCCAGATGTAACCATACCAGAATTTAAACCTGTCGTTCCATTACATGTGAGTTTCATATTCTTTATCTCATCGACTATCTGAATTTCCTGAGCTTTTTTGAGTTCATTTGCCTTGGCTTCAGCTAGGTTTAACTTTTCTAGAATTCCCCTGACGAAGTTTTGTGGCAATATCTCCTTCAGGTTGTTTTGTATATTCTTATTAGGATTTTCTCTAATCACCGATGAAATCACATCCCTATCGACATCTGGTAGATAGTCTAAACTCAATTCTACGTTTCCGTCTAGAAGTAGTTTATTTATATATGAAGATGTGATGAGCACCGCCGGTCCAGATATCCCAAAATGGGTGAACAGCATGTCCCCCCTCTTTTCAAACTTCTTCTTTTTGATCTTCCACGAGATTGCTACGTCCTTCATCGAGATTCCCTGCATCTGTTTTATCCAAGTTTCATCGATTGTGAGCGGAACCAATGCGGGTTTTTGATCAACTATCGTATGTCCGTATTTAGATAAAATTCCATACATCGAACCGTCAGAACCTGTAGCCTTAAACGATTTGCCCCCAGTTGAGACTATTACCTTGTCACAGAGGAGTTTTTCTCCTGAATCGAGAATCACTCCTTTGACCTTAGATTCTTCTATTATTAAATCAACTACCTTCTTGCCCAGCATAATATGAACTTTACTTTTAACCATCAATTTATACAAGGTCTCAATTAGGTCTTCTGATCTATCGCTCCCAGTGTAGACCTTATAGTCGTTTTCCTCTTCAACGTGGTAGTCGAGACCATTTTCTACAAATAAATCTATGAGGTTTGTATTGGTAAATGTGTACAGACTACTGAATAAAAACTTCTTGTTGTTTACAATCTTATCAAAGAAATCTTCTATATTCCTGTAATTTGTGAAATTACACCTTCCACCGCCTGTAGCCCTTAATTTCCTTCCTAGCTCGCCGTTTCTTTCGACCAGGATGACCTCGTTGTTATTTTTACCAGCGGTTATTGCAGACATCATACCGGATGCTCCTCCGCCTATTACTATTATTTTAGCCATAACTGCTCCCAATCCATTCATTTTTATCTAAAATATATATAAAATACGCCTATTCGAGTGCTGAATTTAAAACTACGCTCTTTGTTTTTATATGGGTAGTATCGTTCATCTTGATGATAACTGGACCATAGCTTTCAAATTTCACTACGTTTAATGCTGTATTGCTTTGCCTAATCCTATATATATTCTCCATACCAGAGTTTAGGAATGAAAGCAACATAACACGAGCTGTCATCGAATGAGTCACCAAAACAATCTTTTTATTGTCGTATTTTTTATTTAGCGCATCGATGAAGGCGTCAACTCTTTCCTTTACTATATGAAGGTTCTCGCCCTCTATTATGTCAACCTTATGTGGCTCGTTTCTCCAAGTTTTAAACATATCGCCGTACTCTGCTTCTATTTCTGGGATCAATTTTCCCTCCCATACTCCAAAGCCCATCTCTCTTAGGTATTCAGTCGGAATTACTTTTTTACCGATTCTATCTCCTATTGCCTTTGCTGTCTGAACTGCCCTTCCTAAATTGCTTGAATAAATAAAATCTATACCTTCATCCGCCAAACTTTCAGCTAAATCCTTAGCCTGAGCGACTCCGCTTTCTGTAAGGTCAGAATTTCCATGCCCCTGTGTTTTTCCCAATGTATTCCACACTGTCTGTCCATGTCTTATAATATAATACGTATTACCCATTCTTTTCCTCCATCTCTATTAATATTAATTAAATTATTATTCAATGATTTCAGCTTGGATGCTCCCCACTGAAATGAGAATTATCACGCTACCTATAGAGGTGGTGTGATATCTTTCTCAAGTTATTTACCTCAACGTATTATTATATCATATTTGCGATTCTTTTCATATGTTCGTTTGTTTCTTTGATATTAGCATCTTCCCCTCTTCAAATACATACTCAACCCTGTCGTTGTCGTATAAATATGTGATGTAAGACCTAATAGTGCTTCCTAGCAGTACGTATTGGTTTGCATCGAGTACTACAGAGTATATCTTGCAAATCCACTCTAAGACCTCATCTACAGTCTTAGGTACCATGCAGATTTTTTCAATGTTTTCCATTATCTCGTCAATCTTGTTTCTATTCACCGCAATGAGATCGTGTATATCCTCCATATGTACAGAATGGCTAGGAACATAAAATGAGGCTGTGAGTTTATCTAGTTTATCCAAGGTTTTAAACTGCTCTTCTATATTGTATAGAAAGAAGAGATGGTATTTTTCTATTATATTCTGTGGCATTAGGCTATCTCCAATAAATAATACATCATCTGGAGTTCTTATTCCTATCATTTCAAAGAAATGTCCCGGAAGAGATATGGACTCAAGACCTGTGTCGAGAATTTCACCGTCTGAATCTATTGTATAGTCCACCGTACTTTCTTTTGCGAGTAGGAACTTGTTTCTAAGCGCCTTGCTGGGATTTCCTCCGTACAGAAAAGATGATTCTAGCAGCGGGTATTCTACAAAATAGGATTCTAGCTTAGTAGTCGCAACCTTACAGCCTGTCTGTCCCTTCATATACGCATTACCACCTATATGGTCTGCATTTGAATGAGTGTTTATAATTAGCCTTACATTTATATTGTTTGCTTCTAATAATCTGAGGATTTTTCTGGAGTTGTCCTTATTGTTTCCACTGTCTATCAGCACTGCATCCTGTCCGTCTAAATACACTCCTACTATCGTCGGAAGAGGTATATAATATGTGTTTCCTTTTATATTTATTAAATTTAAATCCGCCATAGATTTCACTCCTGTCTATATTTTTTAATTCATTAATTATACATTAATTTCATCCGATAAACTAGTGAATTAAATGATTATTCAACGATTTCAGTTTAAAACGCAATTCAAGACTGAAATGAGAGCAATCAAGATAGAATTTTCTCAATTTACAAACGAGCATACAATAATACAGAAAATTACAACATTAGTTATTTATCAAAATTATATGCCTTAAATCGCTCTATTATAATATAATGGTAGATGAAGGAGTTGGTTTTATGGAAAAAGACAAATTAACCTTTATGGAATTTTTAATCCTGATAGCTGGATGCTTCTTTATGGCAATAGCATTAAATCTATTTTATAATCCGCATACACTTGCACCAGGTGGTATAACAGGTTTGGCAGTAGTCCTCTACAGCATAGTACCTATACCGCTTTGGCTTGTCAACTTCGTTTTAAATGTACCTTTATTTATACTTGCGTTTAAGATTTTAAGTAGAAAAGACTGTGTAAAGACAGTTCTCGGAATAATACTGCTCTCAGTGATGCTAAAAGCAACTGAATCGCTAGCGATGTTAGATGTTACAAACGACATAATTTTAGCTATCATATCAGGATCGATCCTAATGGGACTTGGTCAAGGACTTATATTTAGAATTAACGGTTCTACGGGTGGTACAGACTTAATTGCTCTATTAGTACACCAGTACAAACCTCATATAAGTCTAGCCTTACTTATGGGTATTTTCGATGCGATAGTAGTAGTTCTATCTGGTGTAGTTACCGGAAAAATTGAAGTCGCACTCTACTCTACCCTGGCGCTGTATATAATGGTCAAGATGAGCGACCTTATAATCGAAGGATTTGATTATTCTAAGTCTCTGATGATAATTTCTGAAAAAACAGAGGATATCACAAAGATAATAATAGATGATTTCGAAAGGGGAGCAACTATTCTGAATGCAAACGGTGCCTATACAGGCGAGAGCAAGCCAGTTATCTTGGTGGTAGTCGCTAAGAAGGAAGTTGTAAAACTTAAGAAGTATATAAAGGAAATAGATCCAAATGCCTTTATTATCGTAACCAATATACACGAAGCTATTGGAGACGGGTTTAGGTCAATGGATATTTAAAGAAAAAGAGAATGATGTGAGGTTTGTAAATGATATGCAATAGACGTTCAAATTTACAGAAAAAACTTCACATTCTCAAAAAAAGATATCACCAGTATTTATATTGGTGATATCTTTTTTGCTGCTTAATTCAATATATAATAATTAATTTTAGGATCGGCAATTTGTGATTTTTAAATTAATATTGCACTACATTTTGGTTTACGTAGTTGACAGCCTGAACAGAAGCCACTGCACCGTCTGAGGCTGCTGTTATAATCTGCCTTAAGAACTTAGTCCTACAATCACCTGCAACGTAGACGCCTTCTACATTTGTCTTGCAGCTGTCATCTGAAATTATATAACCATGCTTGTCAAGATCTATAACGTCCCCAAACATTCCGTTGTTTGGAATCAAGCCTATAGCTACAAATACCCCTTTTACATTTATGCTCTTAGTCGAACCGTCTATCTGGCTCTTTACTATTATCTCTTTGACATTTGTATCTCCTGCTATTTCTTCAACGACGCTGTTTGATATGATTTCAATATTTTCTCTAGCTATAACTGCGTCTTGTAAAACCTTTTGACCGGTGAAGTGGTCTCCCCTGTGTATTAAGTACACCTTACTCGATGTATTCGATAGGTCCAAGGCATCTTCTAGAGCTGTGTTTCCACCGCCTACTATCGCTACGTCCTGTCCCTTGAAGAATGCTCCATCACAGGTTGCACAATAAGTTACGCCCTTCATTGTGAATTCTTGTTCACCCTTTACACCTAGTTTTCTTCTTTCTACGCCATTGGCAATTATAACTGTTCTAGTTTCTACATCGCCTGAAGAAGTTTTCACTATTTTATGGTCGCCTCTGTCTTCGATTCCAAGGACTTCATCAAATTCCATCTTCACTCCCTGCGATACGGTCTGTGTATATATATTATTTGCAAATTCAAATCCAGATACCTTCTGTACGGATGGATAATTCTCAACTTCCGGTGTACTTGTCACCTGTCCACCGTATACATTTTTTTCGTAGACCGATACGTCTAATCCAGCCCTCACTGCGTAGAGTCCTGCCGTCAATCCAGCAGGTCCAGCTCCTATAACTATTAAATCCTTCATGTTTTTCCTCCTATACAACGGCTTTGTATTTCTTATACTTGTATTATTCCCATTTAACAGCAAACCTAAACAAAATTGCCTCCAAGAGTTTAAATATAACTTGAGACAAATGCCAGACACCTATAGATATAGGGGACATTTATTTCAAGTTATATCACCAACATTATAAGATTGGTGCTGCTCAAGATAAGATTGGTGCTGCTCAAGTAGATTATAAGTTTGACGATTAGACTAGATATATACAAACGCAAAAACGAGAATGAGCCTCCATAATATGAAAAACCATCCTCGTATTCGCTCTATGTGAATATTTAATTTTCGTTTGATAAATTTTCAACAGCTAATGTGTCCGACAATGCTGACACTATTGATAAGCCATAAATCAATGCCATTAATATCAATGATATGAATAATATACCCATATTACACCTCCCGTTTTTATCTTTAGTAATTTGTTTATTAGTTTTTGGTCGGTTATTTCTTGCTACAATCCACTGATGTCATGAGATTCAACCCCACAATACACACCTATGGCTATTTCCCTCTTCAAATTCATTATACAACTATAGCAATTTTTATTCTAGTTAAAATTTTGTTACAATTATGTTCTAGTCTTCTTTTACAAGTATATCCTTTATCTCAACGACGTAGACATCGTGATAATCTTTCGACGGATACCATTTTGAATCTATCTCATTATCTATAAAGCAGTTCGGATCCATAGACTGTCTGTATAATTTTTTACAGATTATAGTTAGGTTAGCCTCTTCAAAATAAGGCGTATCTCCTTCATGTGCTACTGTGAATCCAGTGTTTGGAACTTTTTCTTCGTCCCGTCCAGATACCTTGCCACAATAATTAAGCTTTTCTCTGTATTTTTCGTCGTAAAACGAAAGTGAAAGAGTGTCGGAATTATCTACGAATGTCTTTGTGTAGCGTTGAGGTCTTATGAAGACAAATGCTACATTCTTACCCCATAGGAAGCCCACTCCTCCCCAAGATGCAGTCATGGTATTTACTTTTCCGTCTTTTTCTGCTGTTACCAGCATCCATTCCTTACTTATCATATCAAAAGGACTTCTTGGAATCTCATTTGGATTTATTTTTTTAACTTTACTCATAATTATTCCCCCTTGTTTTAATTTGCATTACTTAAATATATGAAGTTTGCGATGGCATTATTCCTCAGCCTCTTCTATCTTCATATGACCTTGGACTCCTTCTAGCATGAGCTCTAAAGGCTCTTTTGTGTCCAATATATAGCTTGGTACATAATCGTCTTCTTCGCCATTACCAGGAATCTCACTGAAAGGAGCTGGCATGGTTTCGTCGAAGTTTATGTTTAACTCAGGCATCAATTCTAGATTTTCCCTACTATTTTCGTAGTCGTCTTGTGCGAGTAAGGTCAATATATCCTTGCTCTTTCTATAGTGAAGACCTGCAAGCATGTAGTCGCATCTATCAGAGCCAATTTCAGCTCCCTCCGTAAAGTACATCTGAGCATTGTCGAGTTCATTTAGTTTAACGCTCAACTGTCCAAGATTGTATATCGACTCAAGACAGCCCTGCTCTCTGGCTTTTTTATACCATAGTTTCGCATTGTCATAATCCCTAAGGTAAAGGTCGTATATCCTAGCCAGTAGATGCTCAGAATAGATATTTCCTTTTTCAGCTGGTTCTTCGATGATTTCCTTAGCCAACTCATACTCCTCTTCATTGAAATATATCCTGCCCAGGTGAATTTTAGAATTCAGGTGGTTTTTATCCGCAGCTATTTCATAGTAATGTCTTGCACTCTTCGGATTTCCAAGATCCTCGTAAATCTTTGCCAGTCTGTAACTCGATTCGACATCGCCGTTTTCAGATGCTGTCTTATACCAATGAGCAGCCTCTTCCATATTGTCTATTTTTTCATATAGATTAGCCAATTTTATCTGACTTGATAGCGAGTTTGTCACCTTTAAATAATACGATATCGCTAAATCAGGTGCATCGTTTTGACTGTAGAGGTCTCCTAGATTTTCTATTGAAGCCTTGCAACCTACAGCAATCGCATCTTGATAGTATTTTATCGCTCTATCGTAGTCTTTTTCTTCGAAATATATACCTGCCAAGTTGTTCTTAGCTTCTATTATATTCTCGTCAGAAGCCATCTTATAGTATCTTTTTGCGTTTTCGATCTCGTCTTGTCTATTGTATAGGTTAGCTAGTCTAAACATAGATAAGACGTGTTCCTGAGCTACAGCTCCTTCATAATACTGGATAGCCTCATCTATTTCATCATCTCTATCATATATATACGCAAGTCTGTACTGAGATTTCATATCTCCCTTATCTGCACTCTTCTTGTAATATTTCTTCGCATCATCTAAATTTTCAAAGATCTCCATTAGCATTCCTAGATTGAATGTCCCAGCTACATGTCCTGCCTTGTAAAGCTGCTTGTACAGCTCGATTGCCCCACTGCTCTCCCCATTTTCAAACATCAATACAGCTAGATTGTATTTGGCGTCGTCGTCCTCTAGATCTGATCCCTGTTTATAAATCTCGTACGCTTCCTCGCCTCGTCCTTGTGATTCATACAGTATTCCCAGGTTGTAGTACGCAGATCCCAACTCGTTATCTGCTGCGTGTTTCAACCATTTTTCACATCTCACTATATCGCCCATTAGATAATGTGTTACACCTAGATTGTTTTGAGCCTCAGCATGGCCCTTATTCGCTATTTTCTCGTACCAGTACAGACAAAACTCAAATCCCTTAAGTCTGTAGTACATATTTCCTATCTGGAATGCAGCTAGCTCACTTCCGTTTTTCCAAGCTTGAGATAGCCATTCTTCAGCGTCCTTGTATTTTTCGTCTTCCATATATATCATTCCGAGCTTATACTGCGATTTTAGATATCCTTTTTCTCCAGCATTTTTGTAAGCGTTGATTGCATTGTCCATCTTGCCCATTTTTTCAAAAATAGCCCCCCTACTATGTGCTACTTTCGGATCACTAGGCAGATTTTTTAATTTTTTTATAGAGAACTTTGTATTTTTCACATCTATTTACCACCTATCAATTATTTTATATTTGTCTATCCGTAATTTTCAATTGTCTATTATCTTGATTTATATGCAGTGGAAAAAAACTCCACTTATGTATATAATATTATAGCACAAAATCTAGATATCAACATTATCAATAGTATATCTTGTCCAGATACATAATTTTTTATTTATTTTTGCCTTAGTTGCAAGTAATTTTTCCTTAATTGTTTTTATTGCGAGTTTTGTAGTTTTTGAGATTATTACCAAGATTTCTGTCCACTGGATTTTATTTATTCATTGTTATATAATAAGAAAGATGGTAATTTCGATGATGATTAAAGGATTCAAGTGAAACCCTATTAAATGAGAAATATATCATTAAAAAACCAAATATTTAGGGGTGATTAAACTGAGTTTTATCAACGTTTTTACACAAGTTGCCGTTTTGTTTATTTTAATTATAGTCGGCTACAGCATTAGAAAATTGGGGCTGTTAGACGAAAATTCGACTTCTAAACTTTCCAATTTAACTATTTCATTATTTCTGCCTTCAATGATAATTGTGAGTATGCAAATAGATTATAGTAGTGCAATGATACATAAGATTCTCGTTCTTTTATTAGTTTCTGTATGCAGTTATGCGATTTCGATACTCGTAGCGTACTTAATCAAGTTCATAATGAAATCTGATAGAAACATTGGAATCTATCAATACGCACTTATTTTTTCTAATGTTACATTTATGGGTTATCCAGTAGTTAGAGCTGTATTAGGAGAACAGGGAATCTTTTATACAGCTATATACAATCTTCCATTTAACTTGCTTTCATTCACTCTAGGTGTGTACCTGCTTTCAAAGGGTAGTAAGGACTTTAAGTTCTCACCTAAGGAATTGATAAATCCGTCTTTAATTTCTGTATTCTTGGGACTATTGCTCTTTATTACAGGTCTTAGACTTCCAACATTCGTCAACAACTCTCTCGATTTACTCGGAAGCGTTACGACTCCTATATCTATGTTGGTCATAGGAAGTATGCTTAGTACCTCGTCAGCCAAAGAGTGTTTTATGAATAAGAAACTGTATATACTTTGTTTCATTCGTCTGATCTTCTTGCCAGTGATTATCTACCTTGCATTTATGAATAGGATTGAAGACAGCTTGATTGCAGCTATACCGGTCGTAATTACGTCTATGCCAACCGCTGCAAATACGGCGATAATGGCAAACCAATACGATGCCGATGTCACTATAGCTTCTCAATGCGTGTTTATGACGACATTGTTTTCGGTTATAACAATACCGTTGGTAAATCTTATACTTCTAGGCTAAGATTCAGCAAATAACTTGATTTTTGTTGAAAAGATTGCCATACTAATAGTATACGCTTTTAGGAGGTATTTTATGGATTTAGATTTGATATTTAAATTAGCAATAGCGATTGTCGCTGTTGGGGTTTCTGTTAAATTGTTTAAAATAGTGGCAAACATGATGTTTAAGGTCGCTATAATAGCAGTTGTTTTAATTGTAATAGCAAGGCTATTTATGTAAAAAAGCTAACAAGCAAAAAATGTCATCTACCGATATAGGTGGATGACATTTTTTAGATATCTATATATTATTTAAGTCGATATACGCCTCTACCTGAGGTATGTACAACAACCCTTCACGTACATGTGTATTTCCAAATTCCTTTAGCTGATTTCCAGCCTCGTCTTCTGTTATCTTATACTTGATTATCTCGGAACTATCGTCAATTTCAGCTGTAAAATACAGCCCTTCGTATTGTTTGAACTTGAAGTTAAACTTAGCTCTCTCTAATTTAATCGCAATCTTTTTCATCTAAATTTTCTATCTCCCTTAAAAGTTCGTCTACTAGATCTTCGTCGCTTATCTTCCTTATTATTTTTCCTTTTTTAAATAGGAGTCCATCTCCTTTTCCACCGGCGATTCCTATATCTGCTTCTCTCGCCTCACCAGGTCCGTTGACAGCGCATCCCATTATAGCTACAGTGATATCTTTGTCTATGTCCTTGATTCTTTCCTCTATCTCATTTGCTATACTTATCAAGTCTATATTGCACCTTCCGCAAGTTGGACATGAAATTATCTTTATTCTGTCGTTTAGAAGGCCTAGGCTTCTGAGTATTTCCTTGCCTACTTCGACCTCCTGTACTGGGTCTCCGGTAAGCGAGATCCTTATCGTATCTCCTATTCCATGAAGAAGTATAGCTCCTACTCCAATTGAAGATTTAATAGTTCCTTTTTTTACGCTTCCAGACTCTGTAATCCCTACGTGGAGTGGATAATCTACTTTTTCTGATATAAGTCTATACGCTTCCACTGTTTTGAATATATCAGATGATTTAAGTGAGATAACCGTATTGTAAAAATCTAGGTCCTCTAGTATTTTCACATGTCCAAGTGCGCTTTCAACCAATGCCTCAGGAGTTGCTGATCCGTATTTTTCAAGTAGTTCCTTCTCTAGCGAACCTCCATTTACACCTATTCTTATCTTCAGGTTTTTTTCCTTACATTTCTCGACTATCTGCGCTACCCTACTAATGTTTCCGATATTACCTGGATTTATCCTTATACCGTCTATCCCCTGCTCTATAGCCTCTAAAGCTAGTCTGTAGTCAAAGTGGATATCAGCTATCACCGGTATATTCGCCTGTTTCTTTATTGCTCCAAGTGCCTTAGCTGCGACCATATCAGGAACAGCTACCCTGACCATGTCGCATCCAGCCTTTTCCAGGCTTTTAATCTGTCCCACAGTTGCTTCTACATCCCTTGTATCTGTATTTGTCATCGACTGCACGGATATAGGGTTATTTCCTCCGATTATCCTATTCCCTACAGTGACCTCTCTTGTCTGTCTTCTCTCGTAACTCATCTTATCCTCCATATTATTTGAGATAAATATCCTACACCTCTATAAGTTCGGCAGAAATCTCATTTCAGTTGGGTGCATCCCCGCTAAATCTTTGAATCACCCTTTAATTTGAGAAAGATGTCCCCACCCATTGGCAGATGACATCTTTCTACGTTTATTTAAATAACCTCAATATATCTTTGTACGTTACAAATATCATAAATACCATCAAAACTCCAAGTCCGATTAAGTTTACCATACCCTCTTTATTAGGATCGAATTTTTTCCCACCTCTTAGACCTTCGATGATGATCATTAAAATCCTCCAACCATCGAGCGCTGGGAATGGAAGTAAATTCAATATTCCAAGGTTCAAACTTATTATAGATCCGAAGTACAGTAGGTTTATAAAACCTGTCTTGGCTGCATCTGATACCATTCCAATTACTCCGACTGGTCCTGCAACTGAATTTCCAACTCCACCTGGAACTGTACCCGTCACAAGTTGACCGACGAATTTAACCATCTGCACACTCATACTTCCGGTAGCTGTAAACGAACTGACGATGGATTTAATCACGCCCTTCTCCCTAAACTGAGATATACCTATTAGATATACTCCTTTTTCGAGCTTAGGTGTAACCGCTAGTTCTTTTTCTTTTCCATCTCTTAAAACTGTCATCTCTAGTTTTTTTCCTTTAGAAGCTCTAATCTCATTTACCGCAGTCTCCCAAGAATCTATTTTCTTGTCGTTTATGTCTACAATCCTGTCTCCGCTTTCAACGCCGACTACCTGAGCCGGACTGCTCTTTTGCACCTCGCCTATAATAGCCTCCTGAGTAGGGACTCCTGTCACCATAAACACTGGAATCAGCAAAATTACAGCGAGTATTAAATTGAAAATTGGCCCTGCGAATATTACACTTAGGCGCTGAGGGATAGTTTTTTTACCAAATGCTCTCGGACTCTTAGAATCCTCGTCCTCGCCCTCCATACTCACGTATCCACCTATTGGAAAGGCTCTGATAGAGTATTCCGTCTCTCCTCTTTTTCTGCTTATTATCTTCGGTCCCATTCCTATAGAGAATTCATGCACCAACACCCCACTCATCTTAGCGAATGAGAAATGCCCTAATTCATGTATAAAAATTATAACCCCAAACAATATAATCGCAACTATAATCGTCATATTTATCTCCATTTCTTATTACAAATTTGCCATTAGCCGTATCAGTATAAATCGATTGAGTATTATGTAGATTGCAATCTTGTAAGTCTTGTTCGATATATTACTCGGCTAACAGGTTTTCAACGAATTCTCTACTCCATCTATCTATTTCAAGTATATCGTCTACAGTAGGATTTTCGATACTCATATGGTTTTCAAGTACCTTCTCTATATAGTATGGTATGTCATAGAAGCCGATTTTATCCTCTAAAAATTTTCCGACTAGAATTTCATTTGCCGAATTGAGTGCTGCACAGTAAGTTCCACCCCTCTTTAGACATTCGTAGGCTAGACTTAGACATGGGAAAACTTCTGTATCTGGTTTTTCGAATGTGAGAGTTGCCACATCAGAGAAATTAACCCTACCAAGTCCTGTATTTTCAATCCTATCTGGATATCCAAGCGCATATTGTATGGGCAGCCTCATATCAGGGCATCCAAGTTGAGCTATTATAGAACTATCCTTAAACTGTACCATAGAATGAATTATGCTCTGAGGATGAACTACTACATCTATTTGATCGTAGTCTACATCGAACAGCCATTTGGCTTCAATTACCTCCAAACCCTTGTTCATGAGAGTAGAAGAATCTATTGTTATCTTGTCACCCATAGACCAGTTTGGATGTTTTAGAGCTTCCTTCTTAGTAACATCGACCAATTCTTCTTTTTTCATACCCCTAAAAGGACCTCCTGAAGCAGTCAATATAACTTTTTCGATATTTTCGTATCTCTCTCCCTGTAGAGCTTGGAATATTGCACTGTGTTCGCTGTCGACCGGAAGTATCTTCACGCCCTTTTCCTTTGCCAGTTCAGTTACAAGCTTCCCTGCAGTTACCAATGTCTCCTTGTTTGCAAGAGCTATGTCTATCCCCTTCTCGATTGCGGATACAGTAGGTACTAGACCTATCATGCCTACCACTGCTGTCAAGAGTATATCTATATCGTCTAATGTGGAAATAGCCTTTAATCCGTCCATCCCACCCAATACTTCAACATCTATATCGTCAGGAATCATTTCCTTGAGTCTGATACATGCATCTTCGTCAAACACACATACATAACCAGGTTTAAATTCCAGAATTTGCTTCAAAAGTAAGTCTACATTAGAGTGTGCTGAAATCGCCCTCACTTCAAATTTGTCTTTGTTGCTTCTAACTACATCCAAGGTCTGTTTTCCTATTGAGCCAGTAGACCCCAGTATTGATAATCTCTTCATTGATTTTCCTCCCCTTTAAATCATGGGCAATACGTCCACTAGTTAATTATACCATTATTGAGTGAAGAATTCACCCAAAATAAGAGCCCCAGTATATACTGAGGCTAGCTTAAAAATATTCTTATTGTGTTATAAATAAAAGGTGCTACCATGATAACGCTGTCAAATCTATCTAATACCCCACCGTGCCCTGGTATCAGCTTCCCGTAATCCTTAATGCCAACGTATCTCTTAATTGATGAAGCGAATAAGTCCCCAAACTGTGCGATTACACTTCCTATACTTCCTAATAGAAACATCACTATCATGTCTATATTGAAAAAATAACCGAAAATCAAACAGACAACAGTGCTTCCTATTACTCCGCCCAAACATCCTTCCACAGTCTTTTTTGGACTTATAGAAGGTATTAGCTTGTGCTTACCGATTGCACTTCCAACGAAATACGCAAATATATCCGTCACAAAGGCTATAATGAATATTATCCATACATAGATACTTCCCTTTTGAAAATTATCCATAGTCAAAGAAACACAGTCCATCAGAAGTCCAATATAAAAAATTCCTAAAAATGATACCGATAGATCTATTACGTTCTTCTTGCTGTTTAAGATGAATAATATGCCAATAATGAATAAAGCAAATACCGCTGTGTAAGTGTACGCTACAGGTAATTTGAAAATATTTTTTACGGCGATATAAAATGCAAAGGCATATCCTATACTGAATATAGGGTGTATATCCTTGTGTTCAAACGCTTTGTAAAATTCATGTAACGCGATCCCAATCAAAATCGACTCTACTACATAAAGAGGAGTACCCCCAAATAGAAGAACGATTAGAAGCGGGATTAAAACCAATGAGGCAATAATTCTCGTAAGCATTTAAATCGTCTCCCTACTTAAGTCCTCCAAATCTCCTATCTCTTCCTTGGTACGCCAAAATCGCCTTTTCAAGCTCTTCTGGTTTGAAATCTGGCCAGTGAATCGAAGTAAAGTAAAATTCAGCGTATGCTACTTCCCAAAGTAGGAAGTTGCTGAGTCTCTGTTCTCCGCTAGTCCTTATCACCAAATCAGGATCTGGAATTGACTTTGTGCTCAAATAATTTTTCAATGTGTTCTCATCTATCTCGTCTATATCTATACTGCCGTCCTTACATCCATTTACGATTTTTACAATAGCTGAGCTTATATCGGCCCTAGCCCCGTAGTTGAGCGCTAGATTCAAGTTAACTCCAGTGTTGTCTTTAGTCAAATCTTCTATTTTTGCAAGCTCTACCCTGCATTTTGCAGGCAACTTGTCCGTAAATCCTATAGCGTTGACCTTTACGTTATTGCTATGGAGTTCTTTAGCTTCGTTTCTTAAATATTTTGCTAGTAAATTCATCAGAGTATCTACCTCAAGCTTAGGTCTATTCCAGTTTTCAGTAGAGAAGGCGTATAGGGTTAGGTATTTAACTCCAAGAGATGAACATTTTTTTACGATATCTCTGATCGCCTCTACCCCAGCCACATGTCCTGCAGTCCTAGGTAGAAATCTCGCCTTTGCCCATCTTCCATTTCCATCCATGATTATTGCAATGTGGGTAGGAACATTTTCTAAATCGATTTCTAGCGTATTTTTATTATTCATATTTCGTCCTCCAACACAAATTTTTAACTCTGTCAAAGTACGTCATCCACCTGAGGTGGATGACTATACCTAAATTATTGCAATGAGTCTGTAAAATATGTGACTATTAACTCCACACCCTCGTCGACTTGTTTCGCCCTTATGACCCTGGGTATTGTAAGTCTGTCCTTATCTTTCTTACCTTCTATATATTTTATGCAAAAATGTATATTTTTATTATGCAAATACTCTTTCGCCTCGTCGAGATGTAGACCGAGTAATTCCAAGATTACACCTCCATGATGTCTTTTTCTTTGATAGTTAAAAGTGCATCTATATCCTTTATACATTTATCAGTTATCTTTTGAACTTCTTCTTGTGCTTTTTTAAGATCGTCTTCAGAAAGTTCTCCGTCTTTTTCCATTTTTTTGATCTTGTCATTTGCATCTCTTCTATCGTTTCTAGCTCTTACTTTGAACTCTTCAGTAACTTTTCCAGCTCTCTTAGCTAGCTCTTTTCTTCTTTCTTCTGTAAGAATTGGCACTGATATTCTTATTACTTCTCCGTCGTTTGTTGGATTTAATCCAAGGTCTGCTGTTCTTATAGCTTTTTCTATTTCAGATAGAGCTGTCTTGTCCCAAGGACTTACCATCAAAGTTCTGGGCTCTGGAACAGATATAGCACCTATTTGGTTTATTGGAGTCGGTGTTCCGTAGTAATCGACTCTTACCTTGTCTAGCATCTGTGCATTTGCTCTACCTGCTCTTATTGTAGTAAATTCAACTTTTAATGCTTCGATCGTACTAGCCATTTTTTCTTCTAATTGTTTGTGAATATCAAGTTTCATAGTCATCCTCCTATTATTTAAATATATTTATTTCTCAGTTTATTTTACAGATGTACCGACATTTTCTCCAAGTACAGCCTTTATAATGTTGTCTGTTGTAAGTTCAAACACCATTAGAGGTATCTTGTTGTCCATGCATAGAGAAGTTGCTGTAGTATCCATTACTCTAAGTTCTCTTTGTATTACTTCCATGTAAGTAAGTTCTGTGAATTTAATTGCATCTGAATGTATCTTTGGATCCTTGTCATATACAGCATCGACATTTTTAGCTAGAAGTATAACCTCTGCTTCCATTTCAGCTGCACGAAGTGCTGCTGTCGTATCTGTCGTGAAATATGGATTACCAGTTCCTGCACCAAATATTACAACTCTGCCTTTTTCTAGATGCCTTACAGCTCTTCTTCTGATGTAAGGTTCTGCAACCTGTCTCATCTCTATTGCTGTCTGTACTCTAGTAGGGACTTCTATGTTTTCAAGGGCATCTTGAAGTGCCATTGCATTCATGACTGTAGCCATCATTCCGATGTAATCAGCTGTAGTTCTGTCCATACCTTCGCTGCTTCTACCTCTCCAGAAGTTTCCACCTCCAACAACCACTGCTACCTGTACTCCTATTTCTTGAAGTTTTTTAATCGCTATGGCTATATCGTATACGACGTCGTTATCTATACCAAAGCCTCTTTCTCCTGCTAATGCTTCACCACTCAATTTTAAAAGTACTCTTTTGTATGCTGGATTTTCCATTGTACAACCTCCTGTTTTTTCCTTTTTGCTGCTCAATCGTGTATTCAACTCGACTTAAAAGTCTGTTCATTACCTATATTAAAACTCTATTTAAATTATATCATTTTTTTAGGATATTTTTTCTAATAATTGATAAAAACTTTGGATACATGTATATATCCCCACGTTTTAAAAAAGAGAACACGCAAGGTGTTCTCTTTTATGATCACTATTTACTAGTTCTTTAGTTGCTTAGCAACTTCGTCTGCAAAGTTTTCTGATCTTTTTTCTATACCTTCGCCAACTTCAAATCTTACTACTCTTACTACTTTTATGTCAGATCCAACTTCTTTAGCTACGTTAGCAACTAATTTTTTAACAGTTACATCTGGGTCTTTAACGAAAGCTTGTTCTAGAAGACAAACTTCTTTTAATTCTTTTTCAAGTCTACCAGTAACCATCTTTTCAACTATCTTAGCTGGTTTACCTTCGTTTAGAGCTTGTTGAGTCAATACTTCTGTTTCATGAGCGATGTATTCAGCATCTACTTCGTCTCTTGATACGTATTTAGGATTCATAGCTGCAACCTGCATTGCTATGTCTTTACCTAATGTAAGAACTCTTTCGTCTCTGGCTTGAGTGTCAAGTTCAACTATAACACCTATTTTTCCGGCTCCGTGGATGTATCCAACAACTTGACCGTCTGTAGTTAATTTTTCAAATCTTCTTATGTCAAGCTTTTCACCTATAGTAGCTATTTTGCTGTTAAGAACTTCTTTTAGAGAATTTCCTTCGCTGTGAGTTTCAGCTAGGAAAGCTTCAAGATCCTTGCTTTCAGTGGCAAGTGCCATTTGAGCAGTTTCTTTTACAAAATCTTTGAAATCTTGGTTTTTAGCAACGAAGTCTGTTTCAGAGTTTACTTCTACTATAGAAGCTACTGTATTATCTTCATTTATCTCAACAGTTACTAAACCTTCTGCAGCTATTCTGTCAGCTTTTTTAGCAGCCTTTGATAATCCTTTTTCTCTTAATACGTCGATTGCTTTTTCAGTGTCGCCGTCAACTTCTTGTAATGCTTTCTTACAATCCATCATTCCAGCGCCTGTTATTTCCCTTAATTCTTTTACCATTTGAGCTGTTATATTTGCCATTTTATTTTCCCTCCAATATTGGTATATAGATTATTCTTGTTCTCCATCTGTTGCGACTACTTCTTCTTCAGCGCCTTGTCTACCTTCTACAACTGCTGTAGCCATTGCTCCAGTTATTAACTTAACGGCTCTTATTGCGTCGTCGTTACCTGGGATTGGGAAGTCTAATTCATCTGGGTCACAGTTAGTATCTACTATACCTACTACTGGAATTCCTAGTCTATGTGCTTCTTGTATTGCTATGTTTTCTTTTCTAGGATCTACTACGAATATAGCTCCTGGTAGTTCTGGCATATCTTTTATTCCGCCTAAGAATCTTTCAAGTTTTTCTTTTTCAGCTCTTAGTTTTATAACTTCTTTTTTAGGAAGTACTGCGAAAGTTCCGTCGTCTTCCATTTTTTCTAATTGTCTTAATTTGTTTATTCTAGTTGCTATAGTTTTGTGGTTTGTAAGCATTCCACCTAACCATCTTTCGTTTACGAAGTACATTCCGCATCTTAAAGCTTCGTCTCTTATAGCATCTTGTGCTTGTTTTTTAGTTCCAACGAAAAGTACTGGTTTTCCAGTTTCAGATACTTCTTTCATGAATTTGTAAGCTTCGTCAACTTTTTTAACTGTTTTTTGTAGGTCGATTATATATATTCCGTTTCTTTCTGTGAATATAAATTTCGCCATCTTAGGGTTCCATCTTCTTGTTTGGTGTCCGAAATGTACACCCGCTTCTAGTAATTGTTTCATTGATATTACGCTCATAATATACCTCCTGGTTTTAATCCTCCAGCTCGATCCTCTTCCTAAAAAACCTCGTAGGCACCTTTTAAGAATCCCGATGCTGTGTGTGATAGTTTAAATTTTCACCTCTCGTAGTATAACATATAGGGAAAATAAATTCAACGATTTTTATCCTTTTTTAAAACAAATTGTTCCATTTCCGTTAGATAAGATCAATTTTTCTTCGATTTTCTTTTGATATTCATCATTTTTATGTGGTTTAGATGAAAATACTCTATTTTTCGTTGAATAATTTAAGTTTTAATCTATTTGAAATCGAAATGCTATCTACGTTGTTTGCACTTACTACATCCTTTACTCCAAGCACCTCACCGTTTTCGTTGGTGTATTTTATCTCGCCTATCTTTTGGCCATTCTTCACGGGATAGCTCAATTTATCTATTTTTATATCTGATTTTAGTTTCTCACCGTCTTTTAACACGGCGTAAAAATCGTCCTTTGTCTTCATCATGACTTCTAGGTCTGAAATTCCACCTATATACTTCTTTCCTATGAAACTGTCCTTTGTCTGGACTTTTTTGGAGCTAGTCGTCTTCTTAACGTATTTAAGCATATCGGCTGCGGCGCTCAACCTCTTGTTTTTATGATTTGCACCGAGAGTCACACCTATAACCCTGCGTTTTTTATCGTTTTTCTCGTCCTTGTCTATCATCATCGAGAAAGACAGGCAGTACCCAGCATTTCCAGTGTAACCAGTCTTAATACCGTCTACCTCTGGTATCATCCCCATAAGAGCACCATTTGTATTTCCTTTTACGAAATTTCTGTCTGGATTTGTGTATATCTGCATATCAGTTATACTCGTCACCTGTTTTTCGTAATTGTCCATCATGTATTTTCCTAGGGTAGCTATATCCCTGGCTGAAGATACATTCTCCGTAGCCGGCTTTTTAGTATCCTTCATATCGTATATCGGTAGACCATTTACATTGTAGTACTTGGTATTTTTCATACCTAGTTCATTTGCCTTTACATTCATTTCGTCTACAAATTCAGCCTTGGTGCCTCCTACGTATTTAGCTATTGCTACAGCCGCATCGTTTCCTGAAACAATCATAAGCCCTTTCATAAGCTCAATTAGAGGAACTTTCTCCCCAACCTTTAGGTTGTAGCTAGATCCTTTTGTAGACGCTATCTCTTTATCTATAGTGACGAGATCTGTAGGTTTTACCTCACCGTTTTCAATCGCCTCTATTGCTAGAGTAAATGTCATCATTTTTGTCAGACTCGCGAGCGGCAACTTGTCGTCTGGATTTTTAGCTAGGAGCACTCTACCGCTATCCTGGTCTATCACTATAGAACCTTTTGAGTACTTATCTACATTACTTCCCTCATCTGCATAGACAGCGTATGGAGAGACAATCATAAGTGTGAGCAGCAGAACTGTGATCGTTTTGATGATTTTTTTCATATTATCATTCACCTTCTTGGATATATTGGTTATGTAAATCTTAAATTAAGATTATCCACTTACCTATCTTATCCAACTAGGCGATTATTATGCGAAATCATTTATGCAAAAGTCTTTTTAGTATTACTGAGGTCCAAATAGCTCCAGTACTCATGCCCAGAAATACTTCGACGCAGGATACCACCTTTCCAAAAGAGGATATCTCATATATCTCGTCGTACCCTAGGGTCGAGAACGTCATCATGCTTAGGTACCAGAGATTTAAGTATCTACTTAAGAGATCCTTGAATGAATACTGAAATACCTCGTTTATACCTATGCTCAAATCTCTGTTTTGAACGGTAGCTATTCCTGCAAATAGGTATAAAAATGCAAACACACTTATTATAAGAAGGATTAGGATAATTATATTCCACGGCTTTTGTCCGTATCCAGTGACGTACTTTGCTATATCGTCGAAAAATTTCTCACCTAGGTACTCACTTAGCTTACCATAGTCACTTCTCTTCATCAATTTACTGCCATAATACCTTTCATTATAGTAGTAGTTTCCCGTCCTCTCGTAATCGCCTATCTTTGACGCCTGATTTCTTGCTATCCTGTAGTTTATCTTGCCGTTCATGTACTCGCCCTTGTCATAGCTTGTTTTTTCAAGAATTATCTTTGAGTAATTGCTAAAAAGTATGGCATCTAGCCTTGGAAAGTTTTTTATATTTTTGATTACCAAGTCCTGACCTTTGAAATGCACACCCTTAAATATATGGTCGAATATGTATTCTTTATTGAACTCGGTGTTTATAAAGATGCAATTGCCATATATCATGGAATGTCTAAAGCTCACCCTGCCACAGAACTTGGTGTTTTCAAATTTAATCACCTTTTTTATCTCTACATTGCTAAAATCTGCGTCCTTTCTAAAGACTACCTCGTTAAAATTCAACAAATCGTAATCGTAATCTATAATTTCACCAGCTTTGAAATCTTCCTCGAATACGAATCCAGTGAAGTCGCATAATTTCTCATTGCGTATGAATTCCATCATGAGTTCGTTTTCTTCCTCAGACTTACCAGACTTATGGCATATGCAGTATGTAGCGTCCAACACATCTACATCGAATTTTACATCATTATCACAGTTCTTTTTTGAATCCAGACTCGATTTCCACCCACATTTCATAATATCTCATCCTAACTGAATATAATTTTATTGGACTAGTATTTACAATTAATCGTAAATTAATTCGCTAAGATCTATTATGATATTTCTAGAATGCGAGTATTTCGAACCGACATCTCTAGAAAGAAGTCTTTTTAAAATCTTCATAAACTCTTTGTTTTTCAAAGCGCCTATTAATTCTTTGTCGTTATCTCTATGTACTTCGTAGTTTAGTCGATACCACGATACTCCTTTGTTTATCTTTTTAAGTCGCTCTTCTTCCACCGTCGATTCCCCAAACGCCTTCACCTTAAACACCGATTCAAATAGAATCTGTCCTAATGCGAAGAAATCACTTTCGTAATCTGTTAAATCTACAATCAGCTGATGCGGACAGATGTATTGCAGATTTACCTCACTTCTATTGTTTATACCATTGTTAGCATGTACTATGCCAAACCCGGATACCTTCACATTGAAAGAATCATCTATTAAAATGCACTGTGGCTTTAAAGCACCGTGGTACATACCGTTTCCGTGCATTAGCTCAAGCGACTTCAACACTTGAATGGCAATCTTTGCAGAGTCTTGTATGCTGAGCTGTTTTCTATGTATTAATTCAGCGAGTGTAACCGCCTGTACGTACTCGTATACTATGTAATATCCTTCATTCAGATAATTATCTCCAGCAAACTCTCCCTCATCTGAAAACCTGCCTATTCTATCAACCTTCAACATATACGGAGAATTTATAAAAGATATCATAGCCGTCTCATCTAATAAGTTGACTGCAAAATCTCTGCGGAGTTTATCTGTCTTTCTTACAAACTCAAGGTAGACAGATTCATTTTTTTCAATGTCAACTGCCTCGTATAAAATATTTTCTAATAATGCTGTCTTTTCATCTACCTCATCTAATCGATATCTTTCATCTATTAACTTCAAATTTATTCCCCCTGTTTATCAATTGTCTTTCATTTATCGTATAACTCAAATCCTATTGCAAGATTATTTCTGAAACTGACTAATCAAATTCTCTGCAAAACCCACTTTTGGGATTATCTCAGAATTCTAAAAAATCGGCAGGGACTACACCCTGTCGATTTCTATATTACCAATTAAATATTGATATGTCTATTTTTTATATGTGCTGTTGGCTATATGTTCGCTCTTAACGACATTGCCAGCATCGTCTACAAAGTTTCTGTAAGTCGAGTAAACTCCTGATCCGTATTTAACATTTATAGAAACTTTCTTTTTATCTGTTTCGTTTCCATAAATAACCGATGAAACGGTACCCCCATCAGCGTAGTTTTTAATAAATACTGGGTGATCATAAGGATTTTTAAATCTTAGGTTAAGTCCTCCATCGCTGACTGTTGCATCTCTACCTCTAGGAACGTAGCTAGAATGCTGAGAGTGGTTGTTTACCTCAGTTATTTGCATTCCCGCAAACAATGCAGCGTTGTACATAGTCGATGAAGTCTGACATACACCACCGCCTGGAGCTTGCTTGATCTTTCCGTACACTATTACTGGTGCGTTTTTGTATCCGTTAGCTCTATTACTTGGACCAGTGTATGCGTTGTACGAAAATTCTTCCCCCGGCATAAGTATAATATCGCTTGCCTTCCTCGCTGCCAAACCTACATTGTATCTTCTGCCATCTGGACTTGAGCCATAATCTGTCGAGAAACTACCTAGGGTTGAATTGACTTGTTTAACCTGATCAAGTGTTATTTCTGGTTTTTTTAAATTTACCTTTAGAGGTAAGACTTGTGCATTTTTGTTGCTGATTCTCTTGTATATAGATTCTTTATTCGCAGCTACATCAAACTCTCTACCTGTGACAGAATCTTTGTAATTGATTCCACCGTCTATTGATATTGACGCATTCTTCATCTTGACATTTATGCCATCTGCTATTTTTGAAACCTTTTCACTCAACTTAGCTTCATCGAAACTAGTGTCAAATTTAAGGTTGTCTCCTTCAAACAATACTGCAAAGTACTTTTTGATGTTTTTAAGATATGTATCCTTTTTAGTCATGTCGTAAGCATCGTTTACTGCACCTTCAATATCATATTTTAAACCTATGTCACCGGCCTTTACCTTATAATCCCTGCCGTCGTAACTTAAGTTTATGTCTCTTAGGGTATATTTTGAACTAACAGCCTTATATGCATCGCTCTTGGTCATATTTGAAATCTCAACACCCTCTATTGTTACATTTCTAGCGATCTTTCCGTTGTATAAGAAGAACTTATTAAACGCAAGTACTATCGCCAGTAGTATCACTACTACTATTCCCACAAAAAATAGAACTCTCCTATTTTTCGATTTTGCCGGCACCACGGCTGTCGTTGAACCACCGTTCATTCTATCACCCCAAGTCAATCAAAAAAAATTGATAATCTTTTTACATATATGAAATATGTGAAATATGTGTTCTTATTCGTCTACTGAGAATTTACGATGAAGATACAGTTCTGAACTACTTGCCGATTATATCAAAATCTGCTGAATAACTATTCAAATCAGTTGACTATTTTTATTATATTGCAACCGTCCCTTTTTTTCAACAGAATTAAGCTAATGTAACTATATTGTTACAATTCTATACATTGTATTTTGGGGAAATATGTTTAATCAGATTCTTTTTTCGCAGTCAGCAATAACTGGATAATGATCCGATAATTTAATGTTTTCCACCTCGTACCTCATAGGTATCATCTGGCTGTCTGCAAAAATATAGTCTATCCTCGCATTCGACGGATAAAATGTCGTCAAACCGTCCTCTCCTGTTAGTAGCGCAAAATCACCGTAAGGGCTTAGCACGACATTTTTTTCGTTAAAATCACCACAAATAATTTTATTTCCTACGAGGCTGGATACATAGTTTGATATTTCATCCATCTGAGTCCTCCTCTCCTCCTCATTTAGACCAAGATGAGTATTTATCACACTTGTATATCCATTGGCATTGTCAAAAGTTACACATAGTGCACCCCTCTGTTCACCCTTACTTGTCAGGAAGAAATGGTGGTGGCAAAACGACTTTTTCCTCACAAATGTGCATATTCCGTAAGGTGACGGACCTTTCTTAGCATTTTCAGCAAATACGCCCCTCATCCTCAATTTTTTCTTCAATACTAAGTAGTCTGGATAGATTACCTCTTGTAGACAGATGACATCTGCCCTTGATTTTTTTAAGTACTTGCATATCTTCAGCAATGTCGGTATATTTTCCCTGTTTACACCTGCATGGATATTATATGTAATAACTCTCACTAAGTTCACCCTCTCTAAATTATCGTATTCTCATTTTAGATTTTACCCTAGGATTCTTACCTTTAATTATATTTATAAGACTTCTCTTTTATTCTTGATTTATCATGCTATTTTAAGACATAAATTTATGACTAAATTTTATAAATAGACAAATTATTATGTCGATTATTATTTTTTTAACACTTTTTTGAGATATATCTAGACAAATAACTTGTTTAGATATATCATATACTTAAGAAATGCATGTTCGTCCTAAACGACGTTTTGCATTTTGGGTGAATTCAGTTTATCCGAGTTGTAACGCTTCTTGGTGTAACTGTGACGCACATAATCTATACCTGACAGAAAAGGATTTCCTAATCTGAAAGGAAGTAGGCATATATTCTATTTGTATGAGCTAACTCCTCTCTATTTGGACCTTTTTAGGTATTTTTAGACGAGGTGTTTTTTAATACAAAAAATAACGTAGACGATACTGTTGTAGCCGTCAAAATGAAATGAGGTCAATTATGAGAAAAATAGCTGTAATCAGCGCAATACTCGAGGATCCAAGCGATTCACAACAGAAGTTCAACGATATAGTAGCATCGTTTAAAGGACTTATAAAGGGCAGAATGGGTATCCCCTGTCACGATGAAGGCGTATCTGTCATTTCCATAGTCGTCGTCGGAGAAATGGACGACATCAACAACATGACTGGTAAACTTGGAAATCTGTCTAATGTATTAGTCAAGACTAGTATTTCTAAAAAGGAATTAGACTAAACAGAACAGACAATCAAATTAAATAACAACGGAGGCACAGAATATGTCGCTAAATTCAACACCAAATGCTGTAAGAACTCACATCGGTATATTTGGAAAAAGAAACTCAGGTAAGTCGAGTTTAATAAACGCAATTTCAAATCAAGAGATAGCAATAGTATCAAATGTTAAGGGAACTACTACCGACCCGGTATTCAGACCTATAGAGATACTTCCAATCGGCCCATGCGTGCTTATAGACACAGCTGGAATAGACGACCTAGGTGAACTCGGAGAACTTAGAATCAAAAAATCTCTAGAAGTACTAGACAAGACAGACGTCGCTATCCTAGTCGTAGATGCCAAGGTCGGCATAGAAAACTACGACCTTGAGCTGATAGAAAAATTCAAACAGAAGAAAACTCCTTACCTACTCGTCTTCAATAAGATAGACACTGTAGAAATATCTTCATTAGATATAAAAGAACTGCAGAAAAAAGTAGGTGCTAAGATAGTCCTCTCCTCTGCTCAAAGCGGAGATGGGATTGCCGAGATCAAATCAGAAATAATAAGACTTAAACCAGATGAAAAAAACGACGTCTTAGTTTCAGACTTAATTGAGCCAGATGATTTCGTGGTACTTGTTACCCCAATCGACGAATCTGCTCCAAAGGGAAGACTTATACTCCCTCAACAACAGGTAATCAGAGATTTACTTGACCACGACGCCGTAGCAATAGTTACAAAAGAAAACACATTGTCAAGTACGTTAAAAGGTCTATCTAAGAAACCAAAGATGGTTATCACCGACTCACAGGCATTTAAAAAAGTCGACAAAGATACTCCTTCTGACATACCACTTACTTCATTCTCAATCTTATTCGCTAGGCAAAAGGGAGATCTTCAAACCCTTATAGATGGAGCGAGCGAGATAGATAAACTAAAAGACGGAGATAAGGTTCTTATCGCTGAAGGCTGTACACACCATCTTCAATGCGATGATATCGGAAGATATAAGATCCCTACCCTACTTAAGAAGAGAACTAATAAAGACATACAATTTGATTTTAGCTCAGGAGTCTCATTTACAGAAGATATCACAAAATACGCCCTAGTAATACATTGTGGGGCTTGTATGCTAAACAGAAAAGCAATGATGAGCAGGATTGAGCAGGCAAAATCTTTCGGAGTACCAATAGTAAACTACGGAGTATTCCTAGCTTACGCAAATGGAATACTACCTAGATCGCTTCAGCCTTTTAAAGGAGTGCAAATACATGAATAAAGAAACAAGATCATTAAAGGAAAAGATAGACAAACTTTACGAAACTTCAAACTTAGACTATGACGAAATATTATTCGTCGTACAAAACATCTTCAAAACTGAGTACAACGATGGTGAAAACTTATTTGACTACATCTGTTCAAAGGCCAACGAAGTTAGATTTAGAAATTACGGAAACAAGGTATTTCTAAGAGGGCTTATAGAAGTCACAAACATCTGTAAAAACGACTGCTACTACTGTGGTATAAGATGTTCAAACCCAAATGTGGACAGATATAGACTCACAAGGGAAGATATCCTAGAGTGTTGTGCTGAAGGCTACGAAATAGGATACAGGACGTTTGTAATGCAGGGCGGAGAAGATCCGTACTACGACGACGAGTGGATGTTCGAAGTCATAAAGGAAATAAGAGATACTTATCCAGATTGTGCCATAACTCTTTCACTAGGTGAAAAAAGCTATGAAACATATAAGAAGTACTACGAGGCTGGTGGCGATAGATTCCTTCTAAGACATGAGTCTATCACCGAAGAACACTACCAAAAGCTTCATCCAGAAACAATGAAACTTTCAAACAGGCTTAGATGTCTAAAGGATTTAAAGGACCTCGGATTCCAAGTCGGTGCGGGATTTATGGTAGGTTCTCCATATCAAACAGACGAGAACCTAGCCAGAGACCTCGCCTTTGTAAAAGAATTTCAACCTCATATGGTGGGAATTGGTCCATTTATACCACATGAGGACACAAAATTCAAAGACTTCCCACACGGAGATTTGAATTTAACCGTGCTGATGTACGCAATGACTAGGTTGTTACTACCTAATTGCCTACTCCCAGCTACTACTGCCGTAGCATCCATAGACCCAAACGGCAGAGCAAAATCACTTCTAGCCGGATGTAATGTAATTATGCCTAACCTCTCACCAAGGAGGTTTAGAAAAAGTTACTCGCTTTACAACGGCAAGCTATCCACTGGTAAGGAAGCTGCCGAGTACAATGACGAACTTGAAGCCGACCTAGCAAAAATAGGACTTCAGGTAGAATATATACGTGGTGATAACATACAATGGAGGAGAAAATAATATGGAAAAAGCAATGGAAAGCAACATGTTTATAGACGAAGAATTGATTAATGAACTGTTAGAAAATGCTAAATCTGCAACAAAAGAAGATATAGGGGCTATTTTAGCCAAGGCTGAAAATAGAGAAAAACTTTCTCATCAAGACATAGCCAACCTACTTCAAATAGAAGATGAAGAACAGACGAAAGAACTTTTCAAGATAGCAGGACAGATAAAGAATGAAATCTACGGAAACAGAGTTGTACTATTTGCTCCATTGTATATATCTAATTTCTGTGTGAACGAATGTAAATACTGTGGTTTTAGTAGATCTAATAAATTTGCAAGAAAAAAACTTACCATGGACGAAATAAAAGACGAGGTAAGAGTTCTTGAAAAAATGGGTCATAAAAGACTTGCACTAGAGGCTGGACAGGACCCAGTTAACTGCGACATAGACTATATACTCGACGCACTTGACGCCATCTACTCTACTTACAATGAAAATGGAAACATAAGAAGGGTAAATGTAAACATAGCTGCTACAACAGTAGACGAATACAGGAGATTGACAGAAAAAGGCATAGGAACATACATCCTATTCCAAGAAACATACCACAAACCAACTTACGAAGACATGCACGTTAAATCACTTAAGAGCGACTACGACTACCATTTAACAGCATTTGATAGAGCCATGGAAGGTGGAGTCGACGATGTAGGCGCTGGTGTCTTATTCGGGCTAGCAGACCCTAAATTCGAAGTACTTGGCTTGATGATGCACAATGAACACCTTGAAGACAAATTCGGTGTTGGATTCCACACAATATCATTCCCAAGGCTTAAAAAAGCTGAAGGTATGTCATTAGAAGACTTCCCTCACATACTAGACGACGAAATGTTCAAAAAAATCGTAGCTATAACTCGTCTTGCAGTACCTTATACAGGTATAATAATGTCAACTAGAGAATCAGCTGAAATGAGAGATGAACTTCTTAGATATGGTGTGTCTCAAGTATCTGCAGCATCGATTACAGGTGTCGGGGGATATAAAGCTTACGACGACGGTGAAATAATAGACCAATTCGAAGTAGGAGACAGCAGAAGCGCCGATGAAATGATTAAATCACTAATCTCAAGTGGATACATACCAAGTTACTGTACAGCTTGCTACAGAAAAGGTAGAACTGGAGATAGATTTATGAGTTTGGCTAAGAGCCGTCAGATACACAATGTCTGTACACCAAATGCCCTTACTACTCTTCAAGAATTTATAATAGATTACGGCGATGATGAGCTCACTGAAATGGGTGAAAAATTTATCGCTCAAGAAATCGAAAAAATTGAGAGAGATGATATAAGAGAAATAGCAAAATCAAATATGATTAAACTTAAAGAAGGCGAAAGAGACCTTTACTTATAAAATGAGATATATGTCTCCCACCTATATAGGTGGTGGGCATAAAACTCATTTCGGTGGTGATACATCCCCAACACGTAATCACCATTTAGAAATAAATTTAAAACTCCACTAGTTTAGTGGGGTTCTTTTTTTATCTGGATTTACATTAAATTAATTTTCTTATATTTCGGAAAACTAGTATTGCATATATTAAATTATTCTTATATACTTATATTAAGTTAAAAAATACATAAGTACTTCAATATTTTCTGTGTTCTTATATTTGCGTAAATAATTGGTTGAAATACTTGTGAAAACGTTTTGTTTTTTGTATACCAAATATTTTTTATTTGAATAAAGATATGTTTTTAGGGTATTAAGTTAATATACATATAACCTGAGAAAGATGTCCCCACCTCTACAGTCGGGTGGCATAATTCTCATTTCAGATGGAGTGCATTTCCTACTGAAATCGTTTGACCAGCATTTAAATATTTAGTTATTAATCAGAGTTTTACACCGTATATCTATAGGGGGAGGTGTTGCATATGAATGATAATTCCGAAAAAATGATTCCTTTTAGGCAACATAACAGCAAGTGGAAGAAAGCTGATTTGACAAAGAATATTAAGCTCGGTGACAGTTCTAAGGTTGTACCGTTTCCAAAAAAAACTAGTCTCTATACGCAAAAAAAGAAAATTAAAAATAAATTTAATAATAAAAAACATAAGAAGCACTTAGATTATAAGAGCGGCAATGTTTCGAGTTACGCTCCTAAATCTACATTCGAAGTGTTATCAGCTACTGTAACATACGCTTTTTACGGTACATTGATTATTTTACTCCTTGCTCTACTGGCTCAATACTTGTATATGTAATTACTACACAGAATTTGTCACTCATTCAAAGAGTTTAAATATTTTCGTATCACGCTATTTCTATCATGTAAAAGAGGTTGAATTTCCAGCTCGCTAACCTGTATTTTGGTTACGATGCCAGTAATTCAACCTCTTTAGTTTGCCTTAATATCTGGTATAATCGTTAAAATTTTTAACATCATACGCCTTTTTTATTAATTTTTAGTACTATATACTTATTGTTTTTAATATCTTATCCGATGTGTAGTCTAACGTAGCTTTTACGTTCCCGTTATTTTTGCCGCCACCCTGGGCAAATGTAGTACTTCCTCCACCTTTTCCATCTACTAGCGTCAGAGCGTCTTTTAGCAAGGCTCCCATGTTTAATGTAGATTTCAAATCGTCTGAAGACGCAAACACGAAGTTCGATTTGTCTGCTGACTTCGCAGCTAACAACGCCACTCTGGATCCTTTATCAGTTAATTTATTCGATAACTTGGTTATGTATTTCGCATCCTTCATTTCTGACTCGTCGAACTCGACTATGCAGACTTCGATATTTCCTATTTGCATCGCTTTCGATATTATTTCTTTAACCTCGTATTCAGCGACTATTTCTTCTAACTTTCTCGTCTTTGAATTGGCAGTCGCAAGTTTCTCATTTAGGTTTGAAATACCATTTAAAGCATCTACATCATTACAACTTAGGAAGTTGCAAATCTTTGTCAAGCTCTGCTCTCTATTTAGTACATAGTCAACAGCCCTTTTTCCCGATAGAAACTCTACCCTAGTTGAATCCTTGTGTTTTTCAAATTTCTTTATCTTTATCATTCTAAGCTCTCTCGTATTGTTTGGGTGAACACCACAACACGCATTTCTATCCAAATCTTCTATCTCGACTACTCTGATCTCTTCGTCTGTATTTGGAAGATCCCTTCTCAACCACATCTTTTTAAGTTCTTTCTTAGATGGAGTCAAAAAATTTACATCTAAAGAGTCCTCTATAATTTCATTTGCGTATTTTTCAACCATTGCAATATCTTCTTCGCTTAAAATTCCAGCAATATCCACCGTACTTATTTCTTGACCTAGGTGGATAGCAACAGTATTTTGATTTAATTTCTTAAAAAAGCAACCCGACAGTACATGTTGAGCAAGATGCTGATGCATCCCGTCCTCACGTCTCTTCCAATCTATACTGCATTTTAACTTGTGGATTTTATTTGGCTTTCTATCTAGGACATGATATACGATTTGTTCTTTTTCATATACATCTAACACCTTGCTAGATTCTATAGTTCCTGTATCGTACCACTGTCCGCCTCCGCCTGGAAAGAACGCCGTCTTATCCAGTACTACATGGCACTGTCCATTTATTTCATCTATTTGTAGTAATTCAGCTACGAAATCCCTTGTATACTGGGACGTGTAGAATAACTTATCTGTAATGTGCATTGGATTCCCTACTTTCTCGCTTGTCTTATTTGTTATTGTATCATGAAATTGTGATTAATGATATGGTGATTCTGGTCCAAGGGGACTCAACATTAGTTCCTTCACTCATGGTGATACGTTTCACTCACTAATATTGAGTCCCCTTGGACGGTTATAATATATATCATTACTTCTATCTTCCTACGATTCTATATCAAATAAGACGGCGCTCGGGGGTATTGGTTCCTTCACTCATGGTGATACGTTTCACTCACTAACATTGAGTCCCCTTGGACGGTTATTGTATATATCATTACTTCTATCTTCCTACGATTCTATATCAAATAAGACGGCGCTCGGGGTATTGGTTTATCTATAAAAGTTCTAGATATTTACCATATCCTGCTGCTTCCATTTCTTCACGAGGTATAAATTTTAGCGCTGCTGAGTTTATGCAGTACCTTAATCCACCGCTTTCTTCTGGGCCGTCGTCGAATACATGTCCTAGGTGAGAGTTTGCACCTCTGCTTCTGACCTCTGTCCTGGTCATTCCCATTGAATAGTCCAATCTCTCCATTATCTTTTTGTCCTCTACTGGTTTTGTGAAACTAGGCCAGCCACAACCTGCATCGAATTTATCCCTTGATGTGAAAAGCACGTCTCCATTTACTACGTCTACGTATATTCCTTCACGAGTATTGTCGTAGTAGTCGTTTTCAAACGGTGCTTCTGTCATGCTATTTTGAGTTACTTCAAATTCTATATCTGAAAGACGAGCCCTGAGTTCTTCTCTACCTGCATTATTCCCGTCCCAGAAACCCTTGACAAAGTTATATCTTCCCGAGTTTTTATAGTACATATTGTAGTGACCTGGTTTTTTCTTATAGTATTTCTGATGGTAGTCTTCTGCTGGATAGAACGTTACCAGCGGTAAAATTTCAGTCACTATTGGATTATCGAATACCTTGCTCTCTTCTAAATCTCGTTTTGATTTCTCGGCAATCTCTTTCTGTTCTTCATCTTGATAGAATATCGCTGTCCTATACTGGGATCCCCTATCGCCGAACTGTCCGCCAGCATCTGTAGGGTCTATCTGTCTCCAATATATCTCAAGCAATTCTTCGTACTTAATAATCTCATCGTCAAATGAAATCTGTATAGCTTCGTAATGTCCAGTCGCTCCTGTACATACCTGCTCATATGTAGGATTTTCGATATCTCCTCCTATATAACCAGACTCGACACCATGTACTCCATCGTATTTATCATATGGTTTTACCATGCACCAAAAACAACCACCTGCGAAAGTAGCTAGTTTATCCATTTAAACACTCCCCTTCATCTTTTGTAAACAACTTATCTATATATATTCCCATTTATCAACCTATCTAATCATAATTTAAAATCGTCACTCTCAAGTTAATTATTGACTACATATGTATTTCAACCTACTCTGAAATAAGAAAGCCCCCAACGTGTAGATCATTTGGAGCATTCTTATTTCACAATTTATACCATTTGGTTCCAAGCCAATGCATAACTGGCGCTATATCGTAGTTTCTAGCTTCTGATCGCATATACGGAACCTTGGTGTAATCGTCTAATGCTATGTCGTTCGCTAGATAAGGGTCTATCCTACAATAAGAGTCTCTAAGTAATTTCTGAGATAAATCCTTACTTATAATAGCATTGCTGTCCAATGTCAATGTTACTATAGGATGTGATATATTCTTATTCATCACCCACTCCATCGCTCCCCAATTGCTTGTATCATCTACTATTCTATTCTTAGTATGCCCCGTACTTATAGAGAGCAAATTTATATCTTCTAACTTTATATTGTATTCACTGCCACATATTGTGGCAATACACGCTAAGCTAGGGTCGTTTGCCACCATTCCACCATCTATATGTCTGTTGTATGAAGGAAAATATATAGGTGCTGCACAGCTTTGCATAGCTACGTCTATTACGCCGTATTCAGAATTCAATGAGTTTGGAAGATTGGTGTAAAATGTCGGTTTCCACTCTTCTTCCCAATCACCTAGGTATAGCGAAGGAATTAAAACGTAGTGACCTAAATCCGATAGCCTTAAATCTTCTGGAAATACTTTTAAAAGTGCCTCGTGCAGATGCTCATTGTCGTATTTGGGTCTAGTTATCTCGTTGTGTTTCTTATCAAAGATAAATTTCATATTCTCTAGTGAATACAGATCTACGAGTTTTTCCACACTCACATCGTATGCTAGTCCGAGTGCTATTAGTGAACCAGTTGATGTACCTGAAAAAAGGTCAGTATTTTCAAGAACATCTCCACCTTCATTTTGAATGTTTTCTAATATGCCAACACTTAATGCTCCCCTGACACCACCTCCGTCGAACGTCAATATATTAAACTTTTTTTCCTGTTTGGTTTTCTGCTTCTTTCCACGTTTTATTCCATACTTTCTTCTCATGCAACATCCCCCTATCAACTATATGATTGATAATACCCTTATGTATATATATTCTAGATACCTATAATTTATTATCTTAAATACAACTCTAAATCTATCCACAAAAATGCAGGTTGCTGATATAATTTCATTTCAGCTAAAATTTAAGACCTCACCGAAATGAGACAAATGTCCCCTAGCTCTATAGGTGTGGGACATCTATCTCAAGTTATAATTGACATTTAACTAATATCTCATTAAATACGCTTAAACTAATGAAAATATCTTCAACTTGGATTATAATATATAGGTAGCCTTTTGTATTTTTTGCAAAGGCATGAAAATATGATTTATCGGAAAAGGTGATTAATTGATATCTGAAAATATATATGAAATAATAAAAAGATCTACCCATATTTCTAGATGGAATAGCGGGTTTAAATACTATTTTAAGAGATTGGTGGACTCTGTAGATATTACAAGGGATGATTCGAGATTTGAATTTAGAAGTTCAGTCGAGTCAGAATACGGAAATGAAGTATACAACACAGCCTTCACTGTTGATGTAGAAAAAAACAGGGTAACAGGCTCTTATTGCACTTGCCCAGATTTTCATAATAACTCAGCAAAAAACTCTAACTTCCTATGTAAGCATCTAGTAGCTACTGCTATTAAAGGTGTTGACAAGCTAGAGGCTATTGAGCTATCAAATAAAGAGAATTCGTCCTTAGTTCCAGACGAGGAAGAAAATCTATTCACCCCACTTGAGCCAGATAAAAAGCTCTTAAGCCTATTCACCAAGAATTCCGAAGAAGCTGAGGTGCTTAACTTAGAGGTCAGCTTGACTATAGAGCCAAATAAATCTATAGCCGAGTTTAAGATTGGATCGGGGAAAAAGTCTTATATTATAAAAAATATAAAAGAATTTTCTTCGTCTAGATTAAATGGAGACCCACTTCCGTTTAGCACAAAATTCACCTATGATCCGTCTATTCACTACTTTGACAGTGTAGATGAGAAGATTGTCGACTACATAGAGGGATACGGTGGTAATCTACCGCATTACACATTGTCCTCAGCTGATAAGAGATATATTCAGATAAACCATAGTTCTCTAAAATCATTTTTATCACTTCTTCGCAAAAAGGACTTTGTCCTAAACTACGAAAAAGAAGTATATTCTCCAAATGTGTATTCAGATGTGATTCCATTAGATGTAGAACTGTCAAAATCAGACGCAAGCGTGGTATTATCGACTTCAGAAGAATTGCCACTACCTCTTACACCAAAGGGCGACGTCGTATTTTCCGCTGGAGATCTATATTTGCTCGATAGTGAAAAATCCACTAAGTACATGGGCATATACAAGGTCCTAAGCAATAATAACAGGATAGAATTCGAAAAAAAAGATGTGCATGAGGTATTAAACAAGGTTCTTCCAGAACTACAATCGATATCTGATGATATTTATGTAGATGATAAGATAAAAGAAAACATATCGAGTACCTTCAAGACGGAATTTTATTTTGATATTTACAAGGCACAGATTGTATGTGAACCTAAGTTTGTATATGAGGATTTTGAATATAAATTTATAGTCCCAGACCGACAAAAAGAAAACGAAATTAAAAACAAGCTCCTAGAATATCTATTTGACCCAGGTAAAGATAGATTTGTCTTTACTGGAAACGACGACGATATGTTCTACTTCTTAGATGTTGGCTTAGACGAACTGAGAAAATACGGTACAGTCTTTTACTCAGACAAGTTTAAAAATAGAAAAATATATAAATCTGAGTCTATCAAGGCTATAGTAGACGATAAACTTGGCACTTATCTGGACTTTAGCTTCAATATCTCAGATATAGATCCAAAGGAATTTTCAAATATAATGTACGCCTTTAAGGACAGTAGGACTTATTATAAACTAAAAGACGGAAGCTTCATGGATTTGAGAGAGGGAAAAACACAGGACTTCCTCGAATTCGTAGAAAACATCGGAATTGATTCAAAAGATGGTAAATATAGAATACCAAACTCGAGAGCAATGTATATGGAAAAATACATCAAGGATAAGAATCTGGATTTAATAGAAGGTCGAGAAATAATAGACAATATTAGTAATGGATTTAAAAATGCCGAAAACATAGATCTCAGTCTACCTCAAAATTTAAACGCAGACCTGAGAGCTTATCAGGTGAGTGGTTTTAACTGGTTTCAAGTACTTGACAACTATAAATTCGGAGGAATACTAGCCGATGAGATGGGTCTTGGAAAGACGCTTCAGACTATTACCTTTCTACTCGCTCATCTAGGCAAAAAAAGCATAATAATAACTCCGACTTCAGTAATATACAACTGGAAAAGCGAGTTTGAAAAATTTGCCCCAGATATGAAGGTTATGATAGTACACGGAAGCAAGGATGAAAGAAAACACGCTCTTTCTGAACTCGAATCATACGACGTGGTACTCACAACTTACGGGACTTACAAAAACGACGTGAAACTATACAAGGAAATCGAATTTGACTACTGTATTATAGATGAGGCACAAAATATAAAAAATCCTCACTCTCTTGCAAGTAAGTCTGTCAAGGCTATAAATGCAAAATGCAGATTCGCATTAACTGGTACACCGATTGAAAACAATCTAGTAGAACTTTGGTCTATATTTGACTTTGTTATGCCTGGCTACCTATATAACAAGAAGAAGTTCCAAAATATATACCTCAAAAAAGAGGCTAATTTGTACAACCTCAAATTGATGATCAAACCATTTATCTTGAGGAGAACTAAAAAGGAAGTAATGACTGAACTTCCCGACAAGATAGAGAAAAACTACATTGTAGAACTAAATCGAGAAGAAAGAAGTATGTACAGCAACTACGCTAAATACGTCCAACAAGAGCTACTCGAAAGAGACCTTAAGACTGACAAAATAGTAGTCTTTTCATATATGACTAAGCTTAGACAGCTCTGTCTAGATCCAAGTATAGTGGTCAAAGACTACCATGTACAAAGTTCAAAGATAAGTACCTGTATCCAGCTTATAGAGGAAGGCATTGAAAATAATCATAAAATACTTCTGTTCTCTCAGTTTACAACCGTACTAAAAAAACTTGGTACTGAGCTAAAGAAACATGATGTAACCTTCTCATATATAGACGGAGCAACTAAGGCAAAGGATAGATTGAATCTAGTTGAGGAATTTAATAATTCAGATACCAACCACGTGTTCTTGATTTCACTCAAGGCTGGTGGAATCGGGTTAAACCTAACGAGTGCAGACACAGTTATACATTTTGACCCGTGGTGGAACCCATCTGTTGAAAATCAAGCAACTGACCGTGCTCATAGATTTGGGCAAAAAAACACGGTTCAAGTTATTAAACTTATTGCAAAAGGCACTATTGAAGAGAAAATACTCAAACTTCAGGAGAGCAAAAAGGAGCTTATTTCCACTATCATGGATGGTAATTTATCTAATGAAAATCTCTTAAAGGAACTTTCGGATGAGGAAATTCTAAGCCTGTTTAGCTAACAATGCGATTTCACGATTTTAGTGTTGGATGCAACACTACTAAAGAAATAAAATCCCCTACCTACATAGGTGGGGGATTTTATTTCTTTAATTATTCGGGGATTTGCATCAATTCGATAATAGATGATTTTTTCAACTTCATCGATGCAATTAGCGCTGCCGCAAATCCGAAAATCACCATATTCTTATTCTGCCTTTCTAGTCAGTTCAACTATACTCTTCTTTTTTAACATCCTAGAAGGTATTGATGTTGCAAGTACAGCTATAACCATATTTAATCCAAAGATTATCAAATATAAATTGTAATCCATCACAAACTCAGCATTTTCAAAATCTACCTTGAGTTTATTAAATATGATAGACTGTGCACTCAGAGATACTGCTATCGTCAATATATTTGCTATGAGTCCGTAACATGTACCCTGGAGATTTATCATGTTTCTAAGTTTCTTCGCAGAAAGTCCTACTGACCTCATCATTCCAAATTCTTCAATCCTTGAAATTAAAAAATCATCCAGCCTTACTTCTCCCGATGTGGGTTTGTCGAGTCCTGCCATACAGTGGAGCAAGGTTGATTTACCTAATCCACTTGCCCCTACTATTGCTGTGAATTTCTTTGGCTCTATTTCTAGTTCTATTCCGGCCAGTGCATTTACTTCGCTTTCGCCTTTTCCGTATATTTTTCTTAAATTTTCAACTCTTAATGTTTTCATAATATCCTCCCTATTTTCATCTAGTATAATTTTATTGGTAGTGTAACGTTTTACGCTAGCCTGTATTTACATTTTTAATCTAGTATTAATATAACAAAAATAAAGCATACCAAGAAAAATCCCATTCTCGGAATCTCTCTCGGCATGCTATAAATTAGCATAAGGTATTTAACTATCTAGCTACTTAGGTGTATTCTCTAAATTCCACTCCATATCAGTGGTGTATTTCTCTTTACTCGCTGTACCGCCAATTACTAGCAGCGATATATTATGGTGATTTTCTTTTGTCACTGAATTTAGATACTGCGTTTCTTCATTTCCATATCTTGCGACAAAGTTTCCACTTCCAGAGTTTAGTTTTGCGTCCATGACTTCGTATTTAAATGTAGGACCTATATTTACTATATCTATTGTCTTATTAACTGTTACACCAGAATTATTAGCTCCTGTCGCTGTTGTCGCTTTTTCTCCGTTGTTAAATGTTATTTTAGCGCCTTCCAATACTTTATTTGAAGGTGAGGTAAACTGTTTCTTTTGAGTAACTGTCATCTGCCAACCCTCGAAAGTTCCCCTGTCATCTGCTACCTGTGCATATCTAGGTTCCCAAGTGCCACTGTGGTGGTTATCGTCTACCTTTAGTGCATTCGCCCAGTATATCTTATTTGATGCCGATATCACTGTATTTCCAAATTCAAGAGTAGGTCTTACCACTATTTTGAGGTTACCTATATTTGTAGTTGTATCCTCGCTTCCCGTAATTGGTTTATCTGGATCTGTTGGGTCTATAGCTGTACCTGGGTCTGTGTTTTCTATAAATGTAGCGGTACCATTCGAAGTCGCTGTGTCTGCCGATACCACTAATGCATTTCCAGTCGTAATTATAAATCCAGAGACAATTGCTATCGTCGCAAATTTTTTTAGCTTCGAAAATTTCATTTACTTGGTTCCCCCCTGTCATCTTAACTGTGTCTATATACATATCTGATTTCCTATATTTTCTATATTTACTTATCTTCTTATATTTCCTATATTCACTTATCTTCCTATAAGAATATGCCCATTTGATAGCCTTTGAGATATTTTGACCGCTGTCTCGTATCTGTTTAAACCAGCTACCCTTTCTGTTCTTAGGACTCCTAGGTTATTTTCAATGTATTGAGAAACTGAGTTCGTTCCTCCTCCTATCAATACATTTTCCATAGCCCATAGGTTAATTTTATTTTTAGTTATATCAGAGAGTTCAGTTGGATTCGTGAGTAGTATCGGTGCGTGGAAATTCGCAGCTAAGGTACTCACCGTAAGTCCATCTGGGAAGTTTGTACCGTCTACTAGCACCATATCCGACAAATTTGTAGTTGTATTTCTGACTTCTTCAGCAATGATTGAAGCTGTCTCATATCTATTTATTCCGCCAAATCTTCTGACGTTTTGTGTTGTGAAACTGTCTTCTATTTGCTTAGAAACCGAATTAGTTCCTCCACCTATCGTAATATCACTTATAGACCACTCCGCAATCTTCTCCTTAGTAGACTGAGTAAGTGTAGGAGGTGTTGTAAGAAGTATCGGAACCCTAAGATGAGTTGCCAATCCAGATATAGTTATTACGTCTGGGAAGTTTGTACCGTCTACCAGCATTGCACCAGACAATACGTTGGTCAAACTTCTGACTTCTTTACCTATTTCTATAGCTGTATCATATCTATTTGCACCAGATACCCTTCTCACTGCATAGCCAGATAATTGTGAAATTACTTTCTCAGATACTGAATCTTCGCCACCAGATATTATTATCTCATCTATATCGAGTCTTCTTATCTCGTCAAACGTCTTTTCGTCTATCGAATCCCTGCTCGTAAGAAGTATAGGGCATTTCCTTTCATTTGCTAATACGGTTGATGCGAGTACATCGGTGTATTTTTCTCCACTGGCTAGTATGACGTACTTCCTAGTACATGGATTTGGGGGTGGATTTTCATCTCCATCGAAACCTACCCCGCCACCCGACTCTGAACTATCAGCAAATACTACATTCATAGATAAGAGCATTGCAATGCTTAAAACTGTGACTCCGTTGAGAAGTTTTCTTACTTTCATAACACACTCTCCCTTCATATAACTTGAGAAATATGTTTCCACCTCTGTATAGGTATAAATCTCTCGCCTCATCGGTAGAAACATTTTTCCTAACAAAACTTTAGAATCGCTCCCTTTTAAACAAGTCCTATCAAAGTGCATTCTCCGCAACACGCAATATAATCAATGTTTTCACTAACTATTTACAGTTCCTATCAAGGTCCATTTGTCAAGGTCCACTCAATCGTTCCATTGTATGTTCCTTTTTCAATCGGAAGTCCATGGTAGTCTAGACATATACCTGTATTTGTTCCATTCCACTTACTCCCTGAAATATTGTATATCTCTGTAGTATTGGTATCTGAAACAATATCTACTGGAACATTTAATGCCATACTCTTTAGATTGCCATTGTCCAGATACGCTATCGCTCCACTCACAACTCTATTTGAAACGCTGTTAGTGAGTTCTTTTGTCGTCTTTGCTGATACCGTCCACGGAACCTTCGTCTTACGTGTGTCGCTTACAGCCAATTGACTGCCAGCTGCTAATGGCTCAGCCAATTTCTTGTCTAGACCGATATTGTAGTTGTACTTAATGGTTCCAAAGTTTATAGTTTTAGGAACTATTAACTTCAGTTCTTCTGTAACTATAGCACCCGTTTCACTTGAAACCCTGCTTAGATGTTGCATCAATGCCTGCTTTATTGTCTGCGTCGCCGAAGTTCCAGTGATTGTAAAGCCTGCACACATTTGATCTTCTATCGTACTGCTATTACTACCTGTTAACTTTATATTTCCACTGCTTCCTAGATTAAAACTTTGTGTAGGAGGTCCATTTATATTAAAAGGCTCTCTAGACCAGGTATTTATATTAGCACCGTTTATTGAAACATAAGAATATGAAAGTGTCTTCCAGAGCCATTCTCCACCGCCCTTATTTGCTATATCGTATACAGCTGGACTGTCCAGTAACAAACTTGTCGAAAAATCGTTTGAAGGACAGTGAACTGCTATAGCTCCAACTGCCTTCATAGTTCCAATAGGGTCGTAATAATAGCCTGTGTCATGTTTGCCTGTGTGACCATAGGCTAAAAATGTAGATCCCTTTCCTATTGTACAGTTGATATTGTCTCCGTTTAATAGTAAGGCCGTTCCATCTACTGACGTCAGACTCAAAAGCGATCCTTCTGATGTTGTCAAAGTCGTCTTGCCCTTCATAGTGAGCGCTACAGATTTATCGGTTCCCTTACCAGTAGATATTATTATCAATTTTGCATTTTTTCCTACAGTCAGGGTTCCACCTGTCAAGACTTCACCAGTTGATTCTAGCTTAACTGTAGTTCCTTCTGCCACATTAAATCCATATCCTATACTCCCTCTGAGTAGAGGTTTTTGCGTTGTCGCTGGATTTTGGACTAGAGATATTGCCGATGAATCATCGCTTATAGTATTTCCACTGTAATTAGAGTCCTTGCTAAAATATAAATCTCCAGCCTGTACTGCACTGTATATTGTAGTTAAATCTACCTTCCCACTAAATGTCACCCTTCCAGAGCAAGACACTAGTCTAGGTATTGGATTTTTAGAATCTGTTGATATATTTCCTATTTCGAAATTCCAACCTGTTAGAGCCTGGTCTGAATTTGGACCGAGTAGGGCAGATTGAGGAGATTCTTGATCTCTATCACCGTCATTCCAAAGTCCATCTGAAAGTATCTGTATATCGTGTATGTTAAATATCTTTGTCGTTATAGACTGTGATAAAGGTAAATCAGCCCTATCGCCCACTGAATATTCTTTTGGAAATATCAATTTATGATAAGAACCATCTTCTTTAGCTCCAGTTATCTCGATATTGTTTTTTCTTCCTTGAAAAGTATTTCCTCCTGTAGCTGTTATATCACCCTTTAAGTGAATTTCCTCTACGGTTTCATTATTATATGCGTCCTTAAACTCATCCCAAGTACTCACTTCTCTAACTGCTATATTCGTTGGAACATTAGCTTCTATTAATACGCCATCTTCTGATTGTGACTCTTGGTTTTCTTGGTTCGATTGCTGCGTTTCACCAGATGTTTGATCATTTGGTATCGCTTCATCCTCTTCATCCTCTTCTACAGACGTTTCCTTATTTTCAAAATCTGTAGCCTTATCTTCTTCGCCCAAAGCTTTGTCTTCTTTATCTGCGTGTTTATCTTCTTCTCCTAATGCCTTGCTTTCTTTATTCAAATCTTCATCTTCTCCACTCAAAGCTTTGTTTTCTACTGTTTTATATATATTCTCGCTTGAATTATCAAGTTTATCTTCACCCTTGTTCTCAAGTCCACCCGTCAAAATACTTCTGTTGGTGTTAAATGAGGTATCTCTCATTTCAGCAGAAACCAATATGCCTGATGAAGAGAGGGTAAGTGCTAGTGCAGCACCTAGTGCTGCTAATCTTTTACATAGCTTTTTAAATTTAATTTCAATGCACCTCCATTCGCGTTGCACTCTGTTGCTAATGTCCTTTTAGGTGTCTTTTTAAGCTTGATCAAAATTTTTGGTAAAACCCATTGAAGCATTCGGTGTACGCCAAATGCTTCAATGAGTTTACATATATTATTGTCTAAACAGGCCTCGTTATTTAGGTGTATTTTCAAGGTTCCAAGACAATGTAGTATTGTACACTTCTTTACCAGCTGTTCCACCTTTTACAAATAATGAAATATTGTGGTGATTTTCAGTTGTTCCATCTATATACTGAGTTTCTTGATCTCCAAATCTAGTAACGAAACTTCCATTACCACTGCCAGCCTTAGCATCCATTACTGTATATTTATAAGTTGCTCCTATATTTTGGAGAAGTACAGTAGGTTGTGAAGTTACGCCTAAAAAGTTTGCAGTTGAAGTATCTGTGAACATACTTGATTTTCTACCATTGTTAAATGTAATCTTTGCTCCATCCAACTGTTTTCCTGATGTCACTCCTGTAAATTGATTTAACTGAGCTACTGTTAAATGCCAACCCTTAAACTCACCTGTATCATCTGTAACCTGTACGTATCTAGGTTCCCATATTCCGCCGTGGTGGTTGTCGTTAACTTTTAGAGATGAAGCGTAGTAAGTCTTATCTGCTGCAGAGACTTTTTGTTCTCCAAATACCAATGTTGGTCTTACTACTATCTTTAGTTCTCCACCATTTCCAGTTTGATCTCCTCCACCGTTGTTTTCTTGACCTGGGTCAGTTGGGTCGATTGGTGTTCCTGGATCATTGTTAGGCACAAACTCTGCTGAACCTCCTGAAGTAGAGCTATCTGCAGATACGATTAAACCAGTACCCCCAACTACCACCAATCCTGTTACCATTACCATTGCAGTAAGTTTTTTTAATTGTGAAAATTTCATAGCTATTTCCCCCTGTTCTCTTTATTTTTTATATTTTTGTTACATTGTAACCTCGTCGATATTTCATTTTTTTCCTAGACGGGATCCGCCCAGTATTTATTCAATATATCCTTATTGAATACCAAATACCCTGTTAAACAGAGTTCTAAATATGCTCTGTTTTTCCACCGAGCTAGCCCTCGCTGCTGGGTTAGTAGCCATTCTTCCTATTGGAGTGTCTTTGCTAGATAGCCTTTCAGATATCTTAACCGCTGTCTCGTATCTATTTATACCAGATACCCTCTCCACTCTCTTTACCCCTAGGTTGTCCACAACATTTTTCGATACGGAGTTTATACCTCCGCCAATCAATACGTTTTCCATACCCCAAACACTCATTTTGCTTTTCGTTGTATCATGTAGTGCAGCTGGATGTGTGAGCAATATAGGTGCTTTGAAAGCTGCTGCCAATGTACTTACTGTAAGCCCATCTGGGAAGTTAGTACCGTCGACTAGCACCATATCTGTTGAATTTCCAGCTTTGTTTCTAACCTCTTGCGCTATAGATAAAGCTGTTTCATATCTATTTGATCCACCAAACCTCACAACTTTCTGTGTTGTAAAGCTATCTTGAATTTGTTGAGATACTGAATTAGTACCTCCACCAATTGTTATATCATTTATAGACCATTCTTTTATTTTATCCTTGGTAGACGTTGTCAACGTTTGCGGCGATGTGAGTAGTATCGGCACTCTAAGTTGAGTTGCCAGTCCAGATATAGTTATTACGTCTGGGAAATTTGTACCATCTACCAACATTGCTCCAGATAAAATATTGGTCAATCCTCTAACTTCTTTAGCCACTTCAATTGCAGTCTCATATCTATTTGCTCCAGATACCCTTCTTGTAGTGTAACCGGATAACTGTGTTACTATCTTTTCTGATACTGAATCTGGACCTCCAGATATTATTACTTCCTCAGTCTTAAGTCTTTTTATTTCATTTAAGGTCTTTTCATCTAATGAATCTTTTGTTGTCAACAGTATAGGACATTTCCTCTCATTAGCTAAAACAGTAGAAGCAAGGACGTCTGTATATTTTTCACCACTGGCGAGTATGACGTATTTCTTATCAGTAGGTTCTGGAGTTTCGCCTCCGCCACCACCACTTCCGCCTCCGCCGCCACTTCCGCCGCCTCCGCTATCATCATCTACGAACTTAACGCCACTCTCTGACAAAGTGCTACTGTCAGCTAAGACTACATTCGTACTTAGTGTCAAAGCAATACTTATAAATGCTACTCCTTTAAGAAATTTTTTTAGTTTCATACTATACATATCCTTTACACTTCATATTTTTATTATTTTAACCCGATATACTCAGGCCTTATTTCAATATCAGACAATCTATCAAGGTCCTACATTTAATAATGTCCACTCGATTACTCCATCGTATGTTCCCTTTTCTATAGGAAGCCCGTGGTAATCCAGACAAACTCCAGTACTAATGCCATCCCAAGTTGTACCTGAAATATTGTAAACTGTGTCAATATTCTTATGTGTCATAATTAGTACGGGTGAAGCACTCACTATAGGTTTTAACACTCCATTATCTAGGTATGCCATAGCATTTTCTATCTTACGACCTGAGATAGCGTTTGTTAACGGTGTTTTTTCCTGTGCCGATAACTTCCAATCAACCTTATCTGTGTGAGTATCTATTACGGATAATTCACTAGTACTCGCTAGAGGCTCTGCTAGTTTTTTATTGAGTCCGACATTCGCATTGTATTTTATAGTTCCAAAATTTATAAGCCTTGGCACTGTAAATGTCAACTCTTCGCTTATAGAATTACCCCTGTTTGAAATTCTGGCAACGTGTTTTTTAAGTGCTTTTTCTAAATCTCTATTTACAGGATAGGTCGAGACTCCCAACTCAATGTTAGTGTTTATCTCTATCCCTCTAACCCCAACATAATGTACGCCGTGGAAATTATAATCAGCTGCTTGTTCGAGATGTCCTGGCACTCCAGGCTTAGTCTCCCAAATATATTCATCGCTATCTATTATTTCCATGATTGAATCCTGTGTCGGTTTGTATATCCAATTTCCATTAGGTGCCCTGTTTGCAATATCGAAGTACTTAGGGTTATCAAGTACAAACCTAGTCGTAGCGTTTGTATACTGACTAAAACCAATAGCACCTCGTTGATCTCCTCCGCTGTTGCCTTGAGAATATCCATGTGTTATAAAAGTTGATCCTGGGTGAAATGTGACCTCTGTGTTCTCTCCTTTTAGCCACATTACACAATTTCCTTTTTTCAAAACTGGGTCATATGCCCTTAAATCCACTACCGAGCCATCATAAGCATCAAATGTAGTCGGATCTAACTTTGATCCAAATTCCAGATGTATTGTAGCATTTACACCAGTATATCCGTACAGTTGAGCATCTTGATTTATTATAAAATGTTTAGTAGCACGGTCTACAATCGGACCAATTGAAGTAATTTTGACCTTTGCAGCACGGGCGAGTTCGAAATTTCTGGAATCTCCTGTAGTCTTATACCCATACTGTCCTTCTATTCCATTTTCATCTTTCCCTGGAAAATAAATTCCATTTGAAGCCATATTGCTTACAATTTTTGACTCGTATTGCACATCTGGTTCAAAATATAAACTTCCTACATCCATAGCTGTATTTAGAGTGTATAACTCCACCTTGCCTCCTATTGTGACTTGGCTAAATGCGTATATCAGTCTCGGAATAGGGAGATTCTTATTAGTACTTATATTTCTAAACTCAAATTTCCAACCAGCAGCATCTTTGTAACTATCTCTTTCGTTGGTTTCTTCATGCAATGCTGATCCTATCAGGGCATTTCCACTTCTTTCTGCAAATCTTTCATGAGGATCCCAATTGCCATCTGATAATATTTCCACGTCGTGTAATTTAAACATTCTCGTATTGGATTCTGTCTGAGACCTTTGATACGCCTTATTATCGTATATAGGCAAATCCGAAGATTGCATACCAGTACTTTCAGCCGAGTAATAATGAGGGAATGTAAGCTTATAATGAGAATCCGCTGTCTTCACACCACTTATCTCAATATCATTTTCCCTAGGGCGCGTATAGTACACCGAACCTGTAGCCACAATATCTTTTTTTAAGATAATGTGAGTTATGCTCTGGTTGTTGTACGCTGACTGAAATTCCAACCAGCTACTTACCTCTGCAGTGTCTAAAGCCCTTACAGCTGCTACCTTCGCTGGGTTTTGTTCATTTTTATCATCTTGTTCTTGCTCTTGAGTTTGACTTTGGCTTTGGTCTTGACCTTCACCTTGGTCTTTGTCTTGACTTTGTTCGTCGGCATCTTTTTCTTCTCCGCTAGGATTAGTTTTGTCGCCGGCTGAGTCAGTATCTTTAATTACCTTTAATTCCAAATCATTTGATATAATATCTCTATCCTCTGATAATATATTAAATACTCCAGAACATTCATCTAGAGATTTTAGGAATATTCTAATATTCTCTGGCAGACCGTCTACATCCTTAGGGGCTATGCTTAGCTCTCTATTGATTTCATCGAAGTCTATATATACATTTTTGTTTTCATCTTGTGTTTTTTTCGTCAATACTTCTATTTTGTCAGGAATCCTACCGTGAATAGTACCGCTCAGTGTCTTTTCTGTCAGTATAATTGAAATGTCAAATTCATCGTTTATGCTTATTTGATCTGAACTCAATGTAATTTTTATTGCCTTATCTTTAACTGCATCGTCCTTAATTGTCTTGCTGTTTAAATCTTTCTCCGTCGCCTTCTTACTCGAGGAAGATATCGAACTTTCCACCTGGACACTCTTTAGAGCATTTCCTTGAGCAAAGACTATTCCTAAATTCGAGTAAGTTAAAACTACACCTGCCATAGCAACGAGTACTATCATTCTTTTGAATTTCAACTTAGGATTTACAATAATACACCCCCTATATACAGTGATATCCTTTGATTATGTAACCCAATCCCACTATACATAATCATTAGCTAATCCCAACCCCACTCAAATTCAAGAAACAATATATAACTTTCTAAGTAGTCAATCGAGTAAACAGGGAATTTACTCTGAATTCCGTATACAGCTGTAAATCGTCGATACTATTTTTGTATACCATTGTACCTTATTACAAACTACAGAATTTAAGAAAATAATTCTAACAATTTGTATTTTGTCGAATAAATTCAGTATACAATATTCGTTATATTTTGTGATATTATGTCTATTTATACAATTGTTTCTAAATTCAGTAACCTTTAGGATTAATCATATTTTAGCACCATAGTCATAATGTGTCAACAGTTTTAAATTGTATACATTAGTTTTTATTTTAAAACTAGTTTTATATTATTTTATTTATTCTTCGACATATTTTTATTTATTTTTTGTATTCAAAAATTATTTTATATTTTATCTGTATTTTCTATAATTTTCTTCTCTAAATTGCATTTTTCCTCTTTATTTACTAATTTAAATTAACTATTTTTAATATTTATTAATATTTTTGTTTTTATGATACTATCGTATTTCATCTTTATTCGACTTTTTCTAAATTATCAATATTTTATATGATTATCTTAATATTGATACTATTTTATTCTTAATTTCTTTCTTTGAAACTTTATTCTGCAAGTATAAGTTGTTAACCATTTAATTATCTAGATATCACTAATTCAGTCATTATTTTAAATATTTTGTTTTTTGTATGTAATATATTTTTAGTCTTTACGGACAATTCGCTTATTCCCTTAAATAAGATCAAAAGAAAACCTCCCCCAGCTATTACACTGGAGGAGGCTTCCTCTTAATTTTAGTACATATATATATATTAAAAATTGATATTACTCTTCTTCAATCGATTTTTTCTTTTTCTTGACTACGAAGAATATTATTCCTGCTATTACTACTACTGCAGCTATTGCTCCTACTATTATCCAAGTGTAGTCTTTTACATCCACGTCACTTGCATTCAAGTCTTTAGCCTGGTCATCTGTTACTGTAAATTCTTTGTCAAATTCCCAGTGATTAGCCCCTGCATTTGCTTCTAAATGCATGTAGTATGTTCCTGCTTCTATCCTTTCTCCATTCAACCTTGTCATATGATCAAAGTTTGAGTTTGGAGCCATCTGGAATTTTTCGTCGCTTGCAGAGAACAAAGTCTTCTTAGCCTTATCGCCCTTTTTATATACCTTTGTCTTAATAGACATATCTCTTATATATCTAGGCACTGGGTTTTGTAAATTTGATGCTATAATAGTTCTAGCGTTACTCTGTGTAGCCTTGACATCGTTTAAACGAAGATCTGCATTTATATTTTTTGAATCGTCCTGATGAAGGACTACCCCGATGATAAACGCATAGGTGTTTTTGATATTAGCACCTGTAGTCTGAGTTTCCTCTGTCTTTTTTTCTTCTTCTTTTTGTCTAAAAGTGAATCCACCCGCTAGTATACCATCAAATTTTTCAGCTGGTGCAGTCAACTTAAATTGGACAACTTTTTCACTGTTTTTAGGTATACTGACTTCTTTGTCTACCTTTATTATGTCTTTCATCGAATACTTAAGAGTACTGTCCTTTTTAGCATCTGTATCACCGTAGTTTATAACTCCTGTAGGTGAAGAGGTTGCAGAGTTAACAGTAGGCAAAATAATGATATCCTTGTCGCCCGTGTTTTTAACAACTACCTCTAATGTCTCTTGTTGACCTGGTGTCACTAGTACGTCAAAGTATGACTTTGATTTATCCACTTGGTTTTCAGGTATGTTTGCACTTACAGTGAAGTCTGAATCCAATGCATTTACCATGCCTGTAGACATTCCTAAAACAAGTACTAATGATGATATTAGCACAGCTATTTTTTTTCTCATATTTTCTTTCTATTCAAATATATTGAATAGTTCTCCTTTCCGATTGTGATTGATCTCAATGTAGTTTTGGGATTGAACCCTAGTTGTAAAATCTCGTAAAAGCATTGGAGTAGCCCAATGCTTTTACGAGTGTTTATATGATTAATTAATTATTGTCTAAATATTAGTTTCTTATGGTTGTGGTACTGGTACATTTTCTAAATTCCAATCAAGTGTAGTGCTATATGCTAGTTTTTTAGCAGAACCACCCTTAATAAATAGAGATATATTTTCATGTGGATATTTTTTTGGATCATTTGGATCAAAATCTTTTTGTTGATTCCCAAATTTATTTATAAAATTACCATCACTTGATCCTACCGCTGCATCCATTACAACTACACTTGAATTCAAAGTTGCTAAGCTAACAGTTTGTTGAGCTGTTACACCTGTCTTATTTTGATTACTTGATAACGAACCATTAGTAAATGTTAATACTGCTCCTGTTAATTCTTTAGAACCGTCTTGCGAACTAGTTTTAAACTGTTCATTTTGCTTTACAGTTAACTTCCATCCTTCCGCTGTTCCTCTGTCGTTTTTCACTTGTACATATTTTGGTTCCCAATTACCTTTAGTAGATGAATCAGGTGAATGATTATCGCTAACTTTTAATGGCTGTGCCCAGACTGTCTGATCGCTTACAGATGTTTTTTGTAAACCAAAATTTAAGTTTGGTGTAACTACTAGAACTAGCTCGCCATTATTATGTGTTATATCTGGATCATCTGGATCATCTGGGTCTAGTGGATTTTCTGGATCTGTTGGGTCTTCTGGGTCACCTTCCCCACCTCCACCTGCATTAAATACAACTTTCGCATTGCTTAACTTAGAATCCACTGTATCTGCTGATACTACACCAGTACCTGCTGCAACTACTACCATTCCTGCTACCATCGCCACTGAGGCGAACTTTCTTAGTTTTGAAAATTTCATACAATTTTCCCCCTGTTTAAATAATATATTATAATTTTTGTTGCTAACATCATTAATTTGTATGCCTAGAGGCTATCCTCTTCCGAAAAGTTTAATGTATATAGATCTAAATATGCCTGATTTTTTTTCTTCCTGTTGAGGTCCCATTCTGCCTATAGGCACGCTCACTCTGGTAAGTCTCTGAGATATTTTGACTGCTGTCTCGTATCTATTTGCACCAGATACTCTTTCTACCTTCTTGGCATCAAGAGTTGTTTCAATTTTTTCAGAGACCGAAGATGGACCTCCGCCTATCAATACATTTTCGATAGCCCAGTTTTTCATCTTGCTCTTTGTTAAATAATGCAGTTCACTTGGCTTAGTGAGTAGGATTGGCGCCTTGAAATTAGCCGCTAAGGTGCTCACTGTAAGTCCGTCTGGGAAGTCTGTACCATCTACTAGTACCATATCTTTTAAATTACCAGTCTTGTTTCTGACCTCTTGACCTACGATCACTGCTGTTTCATACCTATCTGTCCCGCCGAACCTAGCTACGGAATCTACAGATAAGTTATTTTCTATTTTTTTAGATACTGAATTAGTCCCACCACCTATTGTGATGTCCCTGATGGACCAATTAGCAATCGTATCCTCAGTTGACTTGGATAATGAGGCTGGGGTCGTAAGCAGTATTGGTATTCTTCTTTGGGTCGCCAAACCAGATATAGTTATTACGTCTGGGAAGTTAGTCCCGTCTACCAACATAGCACCTGACTTATTGCCAGTTAGATCCCTTACTTCATTTCCTACCTGTATTGCTGTCTCGTATCTGTTTTTACCAGCTATCCTTCTAACTGTGTACGCATTTGATAACTGCGATACTACATTTTCAGACACTGAATCTGTACCACCCGATATTATAACTTCATCGGTCTTTAATCTTTTTATTTCAGCTAAGGTCTGGTCGTCGACCGAGTCTTTAGCTGTTAATAATATAGGACATTTTTTTTCATTTGCTAGTACTGTGGAAGTCAGAACATCCGTATACTTTTGACCACTCGCAAGTATGACATATTTCTTGTCGACGGAACCTCCGCCTCCTCCACCGGGATCTTCAGGTTCGCCTTCTTCAAATGTGATTCCTGCACCGGTTTGACTACCACCTGCTAATACTACATTTGTACTCATGCTCAATATAATACTAACAAACGCTACTCCTTTAAGAAATTTATTTACTTTCATACTATACATCCTCTTTTATTGCATATTTTATGTTACTTATTTTATTGTTTTTACAGTAAATTTTGGTTCGATTGAAATTTTGAAATGTCAGTGCAAACTAGTGTAGCTGCATCTATATAAGTCGTCTAAGACTTCATCTATGTAGTTTATTCCTGAAATGATATATGTAATCCGCAAGTTTAATTGTATCTCTATATCTCCATGGATTGTCAGTACTCAGTTTGAGCGTAATAATACATAGTAAACAGCACACATATGTACTGATCTATATTTCATATACACTGAACTTGTACGCTTTCTTTCTTTGCAGTAAGCTAGATTTAGCAGCACTGCTCCCCATGTTTCCCCCCGAATTGCAATCTTTCAGCAATCTAGTTAATTTTACATATCAATAATCATTTTATTTCTGTGTTTCTATTTTATTCTAGCATAATCATCAAGGTTTAGTTGAAGGTACATTTGATAATGTCCATTCTATAACTCCACTATACGCTGTCTTCCTCATCGATGGTCCATCATATTCTAGACACAAGCCGGTTTTTGGTCCCCACGTATCTGTAATATTATTTGCATCTGAAGTATTTGTAATATCTTTGAGAATCTGCAAACTTTCAGTTGTCAGAATCTTTTCAGGTTTTCCATCTGTCATGTACGCTATCCCTGTGTCGTTTACATCTTCTCTATTAATATATTCTTTAAAATCATTTTTCAACGGCTCCTTCATTCTTACTGATAAGGACCACTTAACCTTCTTAGTATTTGGATCGGTTATGATGAGATTCTTATCATAATGTTCTGGCACCCTCTTGCTTATTGGTTTCGAGATAGAATATTGTACTGTTCCAAAATCTATATTATTAGGTACTGTAAACGTAAGAGGCAATGTATCAGTCGAATCTGAAAAGCTAGAAAATCTAACGACATAATTTCCTTTCATCATCGCTGGAATCGTTGGATCCGGAGCATCAGAATCAACTTCCAAATCTTTGTGAGAAATACCAGTATTATGGTAATATTTATCAGTACACATACTCGTTCCAGTTATCTTAACCGTAAAATACGTGCCACTCTCATTTATACGATCTGTATGAGTTGTATGAATTGTGAAAGCATTGATATCGCTACCTCTATCCCAAATAGAGGTATTCTTTGTTGTAATATTTATCGAAGAGTTAACGCTTCCAGTCGTCTTACATATCCAGTCTCCTCCACCTTTATTTACTATGTCGTAAAGGGCAGGTTTGTACAAGTTAATTTCTGTACTACTACAACCATTCTTACCAGAAAGGGCTATAACTCCTGGATTAAAGTCATCACTTGTATCATTCTTATCTTCACCATTACCTACACCATCATTTGGTCCAGTACTTCCAGATGCTTTAAATGTTCCGCCCTCACCTATGTTAAATTTAATATTATCACCATTTAGATATAAGGCAGATCCGTAACTTGATTCTAAAATAACTTTAGATCCATTCTTGGTTTCAAGTTTAGTGCCGTTATTCATAGTTAGTGCTGGCTCAGTTGTTGCTTTGCTTTGTTTTATATTCAGCTGAGCTCCTTCTTCAACTGTTACAGTCCCCGTATTTATAATTTGTGGACCATTAGGCGTATAACTTCCATTTTTTTCAATTGTTATTTTTTTCTCCAAATCGTTACTAGCTCTTAAAAGAGGCATTTTCTGTGATTCAGTTAGCTCAACTGCAGGAGATTCTTCGTTTGCAGCCCCACCCGTGTAATCAGCACCCTCACTGATTACTATGTTTGCAGCCTCTACTGCACTGCAAATCGTTGTCAATTCTAATTTTCCACTGAATACAACCTTGCCTGTGCAAGATACTAATCTAGGAATCATTTTATCAGAATCCGTCGATATATCGCGTAGGTCGAAATTCCAACCAGATAGTAGTTCACTCGTATTAGAGCCGATTAAAGATATATTTGACTTATCTGAATCCACGTCCTCTACGCTCCACGCTCCATCTGAAATCACTTCTACCTTGCTAAGTTCAAAATGTTTTAAATGTCCTCTAAGTAAGCTTACTAGCGGTAAATCTGCCTTTCCACTTACTGAGTAACTCTTTGGAAACATCAACTTAGAATGCGATCCATCTTCTTTTATTCCTATTATCTTAATATCATTTTTTCTTCCCTGAAATTCGTTTGCACCAGTGGCTTGGATATCAGACTTTAACTGTATCTCTTCCACATCTTCATTGCTGTATGCATCCTTAAATTCATCCCAGGTACTTACTTGCCTAATTGAATCTGAAACATCTGTACCATTCTGTACTTCAGTATTTCCTTGTAAATCAATAACCTTTTCACCCGCTGGGATATTATCAGGTATGCCGCCTTGTTCAGGCACAGGTTTTCCGACATTCAGTTGAATGTCATTTGATATTACTTCTTCTTCCGTAGTCAATAAGCTCACAACATTTGAACCCTCAGAATTCGCTTTTAAGAATAGTCTAATATCCTCAGGCTGCACCTCGGGTTTATTGTAACTTATGATTAAATTTCTACTTGTGTCATCGTATGTGGTAGTTATGTCGTTATTTTCTTGGTCTGTCTTTTCCTTCAAAAATTCTATATTGTCAGGGATCTTTATATGAATAGTGTCTTTCAGTAACTTATCTGTCTGCTCTGTCGACTTAATCGAAATGTAAAATTCATCACTTATGCTTATCTGATCTAAACTTAATGCTATCGTTACTGGTTTACTTTTGTCAGCCTTGCTATGTGGTTCACCTAATTCCGCAGCCCTATCGTCGTCTCTTCTTAAATTGTCAGCCTTGTTACTTAAATCCTTGTTAGCCTCTTGTGTTCCCCCTGATACATAGCTATTTCTCTTGTCTTTTGTCGTAAGAGCATTACCATGCACTGAGACTAGACCAATATTTGAAGTAGAGAAACTCATAGCTATCACAGCACTTACTGCTACAATTGGTTTAAATATTTTCCTCACGTTAAATAATACACCCCCACTCGTATTATTATTCATTACTCTATGTCAAGGTGTTTCCCAGTCGAATCTCAATCCCATTAGACCGACTGTAATCCCGATTGCACTTAAGTATGATCAAAATCCCAATCCCACTTAGCATTCGTCATTCCTATGAAATTTAAACCCACATATTTGCTACTAAAACTGAGCAAACAGGGTATTCGCTCCGATTCTTGTAAACGATAATCATGGTCAGTATGTATTATCACATATTGGATACTTTACATCCTCTTCCACGATAATGTTGGTTTTATCCCATTCCCTCGGGATATTTATATTTTATCAGCAGACAACACAGGTGTCAATAGTTTCAAATTGTATACATTAAATATCATTTTAATACATAATTAATAATTATATAACAAATTCAGTGTTTTAATTTTTCCATAATTCTGATGATGTTATTTTTTTATTTAAATTATAATTTTTTCATTATCTACTTATTATAAACAAAGGCTTTTCCTTGAAAATTCTAATTTATTGTAAGTAACTTCTTCTGTATCTTAGCTTTTTTTATATGATCTCAATTCAGTTAATTATTTTCAGAATATTATAAATATGTCCGATAATGTTTTAACGCGCTCAAAATAGATACGGACTTGCATTCCCCACCATAAAAGCAGAATGCAATTAAGTTAAAACATCTCCCTTTTTAAGGCAATGACTATTTCTCGATTTATATTTACTAAATTAAGGCGTTTCTGGGGTAATCGCCAACGCCCATTCTTATCTCAGCATGGTAGGTTCCTTTTGGAACTACGGCACCTTTAGTCACACATAAGAACAAACCATTGTCACTTACATTCCAATCCTTAGAAACTATATACGGCTTCAATGAATCATTAGTATTATTTGTAATCTCAACCGTGCTTGACATCGACTGAGGCGATCTATCTTTTTGGATTTATCCGACAATGTTTTAACACGCTCAGAACAAAACAAGGAGATAATCCTATAAATAACTAGGTATTATCTCCATTGATAAAATAATATTATACATATGCGACCTAAATATCCAATGTATTCATTTGAATACAAAGTATACTCCATTCTGTATAATGTTTAATTATGAACTCTGCTTATTTACAATCTTTATTAGATAAGGTTGTCGATAATGAAGTTCAATAAGCCCCCTGTATTTTTACAGCTACAGTTAATAAATTTTATATGTCTGAAATCCTAGTATGAATTGTGTCTTTCAGTAACTTCTCTTACTTGATGAAATGCAAAACTATCGTGCGATTTTATTGCTCTCGATTTGATATTTGTTACTGTTTCCTTATAACGCTTTTCGATTTACATACTTGCTGACTGTTTATATGTTTATAAATCAAACACCCCCTAAGTACATTCATCGATGATTTTAAATTGTACCGATACTTTTTTCTGTCCCAATTCAGTTCAACACTATCACGGTACACTAGTATGATAGACGAACCTATGAAATATACGCCCAACAATCTTTTAGTCAATTGAGTATACATGCTATACACTTATTTTTTTAAACGGCTTCTGTGAATCCTAGACAATCTTACGAGACTATCGACATTGTTTGTTTAATTTCGTCTTTTGGGATAATTAAATAATAACATCGCATATAATTAGTGTCAACATTTAATTTCAATTAAATTTTGATTGTTTGTCGGTGGAAATATAAAAAAGAACCAAGGCGTTGTCAGCTCAACCTCAGTTCTTTTCATCCTTAAAATATAGAAATATAACCCTCTAAATATAGTCCTCTGTCTCTATCGGTAATCCCCTCTTGTCCAACCTGTACTCTACCACTTCTTTGATAAGAGAATAGATGACCGCAAACATTGGTACACCTACGATCATTCCTACAAGACCAAAGATCTTACCTGTGACGAGTATTGAAAATAGTATCCAAAATGCGGATATACCTATTGATTCGCCGAGTATCTTAGGTCCAATTATATTTCCGTCTATCTGTTGTAGAATCAATATAATCAAAGCTAACCACATAGCCTTTATCGGTGAAACGAATAGGACAATCAATATAGATGGTATTGCTCCAATTATCGGACCGAAAAACGGTATGATGTTTGTGACACCGATTATCACGGATATCAAGATCGTATACGGCATCTTGACAATGCTCAATACTATAAATACGATTATTCCTATGATGAAGGCGTTCAATATCTTTCCACTTAGGAATTTACCAAAGGTTTGGTTGCTTCTATTTATTATGTCGACAACTTTTTTTGAAACTTTTTCTGAACACATGGAGAAAAGCACCTTCTTGCTTAGTCCACGGAATCTTTCTTTGTCTATGAGCAAGTACACAGAAACGATAATTCCCAAGAGCGTATTCCAAATACTAGAGAATATATTTTTTACGATTATTCCTAAAACCGGAATCAAATCGGTCGCAAGTCCCATGATTTTAGTCGTGAGTTCATTCCATCTATCTGTTGCAAACTCCATGACGGCGGTACTTGAATTCAAATCAGATAGTACACCATTTATCCAATTGGCTGTCTCAGTCGCATACATTGGTATGTCATTGATAATACCAGTTATACTTTCGATGAGTTGTGGAAGTACTATTCTGATGAATAGATATAGGATAGATCCCGCTATCACATATGTAATCGCCATGCCTAAAAACCTCTTGTACTTTTGATTCAAATTTTCAAATATCTTTCCCACTAAGATCTTGTTTTCTATAAACTTGAGTACAAAGTTTAAAATATATGCTATAGCGAAGCCTGCAATAAAAGGTTGCAGTGTTGCAAATATCTCACTCAATCCTGCACTAAACTCGTCAAACTGCGAGGCTACCAAATAAAATAACTCACTACACACTACTACTATGAAGGCATATATCGAAATAAGAGTGTATCTTTTACTAGCTCTAATTTTCACCTGCTCCCCCCCAATCCTTTACAAGATAAATCATAGCATATGATTATTAAATTTTTGTTAAATTGTAAAAAAAACAACGCTTTTGTATGTATACATTCAAAAGCGTTGCTTTTTTTGGATAATATGCTTAAGTTAAATGGTGATTCAACGCTTCCAGTTGGAGATTTTACTCCAACTGAAATGAGATTTATGCCCTCCACCTGTAGAGGTGTTGGAGATTTATCTCAACTTATATTTCTCAATTTAAGACTTTGTTAAATATAGTCGTCCGTTTCCGTAGGTAGACCCCTCTTCTCAAGCCTGTACTCTACAACTTCCTTGATCAAGGAGTATATTACTGCAAACAGAGGAACACCTATCACCATTCCTACAAATCCTAATAGCTTGCCTGTTACGAGGAGTGAGAACAGTATCCAAAATGCTGATATCCCTATTGAATCTCCGAGTATCTTCGGTCCTATAATATTTCCATCTATCTGTTGGATGATGAATATTATAAGGGCGAGCCATAGAGCCTTTGTCGGTGAAACAAACAATACGATTATCACCGATGGTATCGCTCCTATAAATGGTCCAAAGAAAGGTATGATATTGGTTACCCCTACTATGACGGAAATCAATAGTGCGTATGGCATCTTGACCACTGTTAAGACTATAAATGTGAGTATCCCTATGATGAATGAGTCAAGTATCTTTCCGCTCAAAAACTTTCCGAATGTTTCGTTGCTCCTGTCCATTATCTCAACGACTTTTACAGAAACTCTTTCTGAAAACAAGGAGAATAGTATCTTCTTGCTCAATCCGCAAAAGTTTTCCTTGGATATGAGTAGGTAGACCGATACGACAATTCCCAAGAGCACGTTCCAAATACTCGAGAATATCCCTTTGACAACAAGACCTAAGATAGGAATTAAGTCGGTTGCAAACTCCATAATCTTTGTCATAAATTCATTCCATCTCTCTGTGGCAAATTGCATAACCTCTGGAGTTGGATTTAAGTCCTTTAATATGTCATTTATCCAATTGGTTGTCTCCCTAGCGTACATTGGTATATCATTGGCAAGACCAGTGATGCTAGCTATGAGTTGAGGAAGTACTATTTTTATAAATAGATACAAGATAAAACCTGCTATGAGATATGTGATAATCATACTCAAAAACCTCTTGGACTTCTGCTTCCAGTTTTCAAAGAATTTACCGACCAATACATTGCTTTCGACAAACTTGAGTACAAAGTTTAAAATATAGGCTATCGCAAATCCTACGATGAACGGCTGAAGAGTTGCAATCATACCGCCCAGCTTAGCACTGAATACATCAAATTGCGAAACAGCTAAATAAAACAACTCACTGCACGCTACTACTATAAACGCGTATATCGAAATCAGAGTATATTTTCTGCTCCAACTAATTTTCACATTTCCACCTCCAAACTGTCTAGTATACACTACTATACCATATTATCATTAGAATTGTATTAAATTATGTTAACAAATTTAAATTTTTACACATTTATATAAAAACATCCCAACCTGTTTAGGTTGGGACATTCTTATTTCTCTATGGTTGATCTCACCACCTATAGAGGTTTCGTGATTTATCTCCAGTTACATAGCATCTTCATTTTCAAATTGAGAGTTATAAAGCTTAGAGTAGAATCCTCCCCTAGCTAATAAGTCATCGTGATTACCCTGCTCTACTATATCTCCCTCATTCATAACTAGGATCATATCTGCATCTCTGATAGTTGAAAGTCTATGTGCTATTACAAAACTTGTTCTACCTTCCATTAGATTATCCATTGCCTTTTGTATGAGGACTTCTGTTCTGGTATCGACTGAGCTTGTAGCCTCGTCTAATATCAATACCTTAGGGTCTGCCAAAATTGCTCGGGCAATAGTCAATAGCTGTTTTTGCCCCTGTGATACGTTGTCGGCTTCTTCGTTTAATTCCATGTTGTAACCGTCTGTCTGTGTCAATATAAATCTATGTGCGTATGCTGCCTTTGCAGCTTCAATTACTTCTTCGTCAGTAGCGTCTAGCCTACCGTATCTTAAGTTTTCCATAATTGTACCATTGAATAGCCAAGTATCTTGAAGAACCATACCGAATACTTCTCTAAGTTCTCTTCTGTTGAATTCATTTACATTATGTCCGTCAATTAGTATAGCCCCACTTGTAACGTCGTAGAATCTCATCAAGAGTTTGACGATTGTGGTTTTACCAGCTCCAGTCGGGCCGACTATTGCTATCTTTTGACCTGGTTTTACACTTGATGTAAAATCATTGATTATAGTTTTATTATGGTTGTAACCGAAGTTTACATGTTCAAACTCGATTGCTCCTTCTATACTTTCTACAGGTACAGGATTTTCAGCTGACTGCACTTCTTCCTCTTCTTCTAGGAATTCAAATACCCTCTCAGCAGATGCTGCTGTAGATTGAAGTAGGTTGGCAACCTGTGCCAATTGAGCCATCGGTTGAGTAAATGTTCTAACGTATTGTATAAAACTCTGTATATCCCCTACTTCTATAGTCTTTTTGATTGTCAAATACCCCCCTAGTATAGATACTGCTACATATCCTAGGTTTCCGACGAAGTTCATAAGTGGGTGCATTATCCCAGATAGGAACTGTGATTTCCAAGCTGAATTGTATAGCTGTCCGTTTAGTTTGTCGAATTCGTTTATACTGTCTTCTTCACCGTTGAATACCTTTATTATATTGTGACCTCCGAAAGATTCTTCTACATGGCCGTTTACATGTCCTAGGTATTCCTGTTGTTGTCTAAAATACTTCTGTGATTTTCTTATTATAAGCATAACTAGAATCAACGACAATGGTACTGTTATTACAACAGCTAGAGTCATCTTCCAGCTTATGCTAAGCATCATTATAAGCACACCTACCATGGTAACAAACGATGTGATCAGCTGAGTCATACTTTGATTTAAACTATGTGTAAGCGTATCTATATCATTTGTAAACCTAGATAGTATCTCCCCATGTGTGTTATCGCTGAAATACTGCATAGGTAGTTTGTGTAGTTTTTCTGATAGTTCACTTCTAAGTCTGTAACTTAGTTTTTGCGTTATCCCACTCATTATAAATCCTTGGATGAATGAGAACAGCGAACTAGCTACGTATAGACAGACTAGGGTCAATAGAATTTTACTTATCGCGTCAAAATCTATTCCAGCTGCGTTTACACTCGATATTTTTCTTATCAAGCCTTCAAATATCTTTGTTGTTGCCTTACCTAATATCTTAGGCCCTACTATTGAAAATGCCGCACTTCCTATTGAAAATATCAAGACGAATGCCAAAGACACCTTATATCTTCCTATATATGATACGAGCTTTTTCATAGTGCCTTTGAAGTCATTTGCCTTTTCAAAGGTCTTCATTCCTTTTCCGTGTTTTCCGCCAATATTTGATTTCTTATTTTTATTACTCATGTTCTAACTCCTCCTTTGTAAGTTGTGACAAAGCGATTTGCTTATAAACTTCACAATCTTTTAGAAGTTCTTTGTGAGTACCAATGCCCGCTATCTTACCGTCATCTAGTACTACGATCTGTTCTGCACTCATGATAGTACTTATTCTCTGTGCAACTATAAGCATTGTAGAATCAGATACTTTTTCGCTCAAAGCCTTTCTAAGCATTGCATCTGTCTTTAAGTCTAGTGCTGAGAAACTATCGTCGAATATATATATCTCTGGATTCTTGGCAATAGCCCTAGCTATTGAAAGTCTCTGTTTCTGACCTCCAGATACATTTGTACCACCTTGAGATATCTCTGAGCTGTACTTATCTGGTTTTGTATCTATAAATTCCGTAGCCTGAGCTATCTCAGCGGCTTCCTTCATTTCTTCCTCTGTTATATTTTTTCTACCGTATCTCAAGTTTGAATCTATAGTTCCTGAGAACAATACTCCTTTTTGAGGTACGTAGCCTAATTTATCTCTTAAATCGTGTTGACTGAGTTCTCTTACATCTACGCCGTCTACTAGTATCTCTCCACCTGTTACATCGTAAAATCTAGGTATTAGATTTACTAGAGTCGTCTTACCACTACCTGTACTTCCTATAAATGCTGTAGTCTGACCTGGTTTTGCTGTGAAGGTAATTCCCTCTAAGACTGGTTCTTCAGAATCTGGGAACTTGAATGATACGTCTTTGAATTCCACATATCCCTTCATATCGTCACTTGATTTTTTAGCTTCTTTTGGATCTGATATACTTTCTTCTGTAGTCAATACCTCATCTATACGCTCTGCAGAAACCATAGCTCTAGGCAACATAATAGATACCATTGATATCATCAAGAATGCCATTATTATCTGCATTGTGTATTGGATGAACGCCATCATATCTCCTACCTGCATTGCTCCAGAATCTACTCCGTAAGCACCCTTCCACACTATGAGTACTGTGATAAGGTTCATTATAAGCATCATTACCGGCATCATACCAGACATCATTCTATTTACGAACAAGTTTGTACTTGTAAGGTCTCTGTTTGCTCCGTCAAATCTATTCTCTTCGTAGTCTTCGTTGCTAAATGCTCTGATTACCGGTATACCTGTGACTATCTCACGAGTTACCAGGTTGAGTTTGTCGACTAGTTTTTGCATTAATTTGAACTTAGGCATTACCAGCGAGAACATAACTCCTATTGTAACCATCATAGCTAGCACTGCTACTCCTATAATCCAAGACATACTTGTGTTTGTGTGTATTACCTTTAATAAGGCTCCTATACCCATGATAGGTGCGAATACTACTATCCTTAGAAGCAGTACCATAAGCATCTGTATCTGTTGGATATCGTTGGTACTTCTCGTGATAAGTGAGGCTGTGGAGAATTTATTTATCTCAGAAGTCGAAAATCTTGTGACTTTTTTAAATACTTCGCCCCTCAAGTTTTTACCTACTGTAGCCGCCACCCTAGATGCTAAGAATCCTACTGTAACTGCAGCTATAACGCTTAGAAGTGCTACCCCAAGCATTTTTGCGCCTGCTGAGAGTATGTAGTTTGTCTGAGCTCTGTCTGTGTCGATTCCGACCCTGTTGTTTTCTGTTTTTACGAATTTCACTGCTGCCTGTGTTATTATAGTTTCTGGCATCTTGTCTATTTTTTTGTAAATCTCTTTATTTACTTTATCCAATGATTCTTTTGGCATATCGGCAAACATTGCAAATACGTCCAAATCCTCTGCCTTAGTAGGAATAGCTCCTCTAGTCTGCTTTTGGTCTCCCTTTGCTCCGTTTACAGCACCAGGTGTCAATATTCTAGATTTAGGACCTTGTGCTCCTGATTGTTGCGCTCCTGCCTGTGCTGCTCCTGCTTGAACTTTTGCCATCTGCGCCTGCATCTGATTAAACATCTGCTCTTTAATTTGTTTTGATTCGCTTCCATTGCTTTCGAAGGTTGAAACTACCAGCATCGCCTTGGCAATTATCCCGTTTACTTCCTCCCTAGCCTCTTTATCTATTGATTTAAGTTCATATAGATTTTCTTTTTTTATAGCCGAATACTTATCTGCGTAGTCTTTATAATCTTCACTAGATAATTTATCCTTGCTCAAGAGTTTGTAATGCTTCATTACTGTTTCTTTTTCATCAGCTTTTAAGAATAGATTAATCCTATCCATCTCGCTCTTTCTGATGATATTTGGAACTGCGTCTTCAATCCCGCCTTGCTGTATGCCCACATTTACGATATTAGACGTGTAGGTAGGCAGAGATAGATCACATACAGCCTGCATAGCCAATAATACCACAATGATTACGATAGACATAGCTGATTTTTTTAAGTACTTAATTAGCTTTAACATATTTTCTTCCTTTCTTTTTTTAATGATGATTCAACAATTTATTGTATTAAGATACATTCATATAAGCCTAGTGTCTGCAGTTCTTTCTCAAGTCGTGCATATCTGGAGGCTGAAACTCATGTGGATCTATTTTTATATTCTCAGACATCTTCTTTAAGAGTTCTCGCAATGTTGTTTTTTCTTCTTCACTGAACTCTAGAAAACAAAGTTCGTCGAGTTGCTTCTTTAATTCTACTACTTCTTTGACGACGTCCCTGCCCTTTGCTGTCATGTATATTCTAGTTATCCTCTGGTCAAATTCGTCCTTTTTCTTCTCTATAAGTCCCGCCTTCACCATCCTGTTTAAAGTAACTGTGTTTGTAGATGCCTTTACTTTTCTATCATTTGCAAGCTCAGTCTGACTTTGACCGTCTTTTTCCATAAGTGAAAGCAAGACATGTGGTTGACCTGGATATAGCCCTAGTTTTGATAATACATTATGACTTCTGATAAAGTAACTTCTGGCTAACATATGAAATAACTCATGTATACCCTCGTTTTTGCAATCATGCATTTCAACGCCCCCTATAATCTATTTTTATGTATTAGTCGGCGAATTGTTAGTCGACTAATGGTTAGCTACCTAACTTATTATACAACTTTTATTTTTTTTGTCAATTATATTTTAACGCTTAGTTGATTTTTTTGAGCTGAGAATTTTTGAGTTAGTGGTTTTTGAATTGATGATTTTTAGTATTTAGATAACTTTGTATGATGTCTGTATAACTTTTCTATAATATTTGGATAATTTTTTTACATATGCTATCAATTAAATTTTGATTATGTGGTGTTGAATTTGATAAAACTTAAATGAGAAAGACATACCTCGCCTAAATAACGGGGTATATCTTTCTCATTCTATAAATTCTTCATAAATCTCAATATATTAGTAACTGTTTTGCTGAGCTGTTTTTCACTAGTCACGATCGCTTCGTTGTCACCGTTTTGTTGGCCGTAGTCTCCAAATTGAGAGTGGTTTCCGCCTTCGATTTCTATGTAGGTAGTGTCGGCTGGAAGCTTTGCCTTTGAAGAGACTAATCTCTCGTAATCTACTACTCCGTCCTTGCTTCCCCATATAGATATTACTTTTTTGCCTATATCCTTGATTTCATCGTCCATAGGGAATGATGACAATAGGATCACTCCACTTATTCTATTGCTTGTCGATGCAAATTTAGATGCACAGCTTCCACCCATTCCATGTCCTGCTATCGACCAATTGCTGATATTTGGATAACTGTCTATAACTCCCTGCGCTCTGTTTTGAGACATTGTCGCAAGGTTTAGCCTCATTGGCACAATTACTACCTCATATCCTTCTTCCGCTATTTCACGACATAGTGGTGCGTAGGCTTCAGGTTTTATCTTAGCCTCTGGGTAGAATATCATGCCTTTTTTAGGCTCTTTTCCCTTTGGTGTAAAGTTTATGTACTTATCTACCTTTACCTCTACCTTTGAATCACTTATCATAGATAGTTCCGCCAACGCCTGCGGTTTATATGTCATATTCGCCCATATTATAAATATTATTGCAGCCATTGATAAGGCTATAGCTATAGCAATTAGAAATTTTTTAGTTGTTTTTTTCTTTTTTTTGTCCCGACCACCACCATTATGGTCATTTACTCCACCCTCGCTCAATGCGTCGAGGATTGATGTCTTTTCAAGTTCCATTGTTATACTGAAGGTGTCGTATTTTTTTTTGTTTTTTTCATCTACCTCTATCACATTAATACCTCCAAAGCTTATCCTTAAATAATTATTTCGCAGTGATGGATTCACTCCGCTGAAATGAGAATTGTACCCGTCACCTGTGAGGTAAGGGACATTTATCTCAAGTTATATGTATATTTATTTTATATGTTTATTAATTTTATATATTCGAACTGATAAATTTTTAAGCAGGTACGATAATATTTAAGTATCACCATACCTACTTATTTTATCATACTTATCAAGTTTTTTCTAATCTGATTTTCGCCATATCCTAATTTACAGTATGTTATCAATACCACCTTGCAGATTGAATAGGTTTGTAAACCCCTGACTGTATAATAGCTGGCAGGCAGTTCCACTATGATGACCATAATCGCAAAAAACTATCACTTGACAGTCTTTATAAGATGCTATTGTATTAATTCTCGATAATAGACACGGTAGCGGTATGTTTATAGAGCCTGGGTATCTACATTCCATATAATCTTCCCTAGACCTTATATCCAATAACAGGACATATGGATTGCATCTTATCATTGCTTGAAATTCATCATAATTTATATTTTCAAAGACCATTTATTTCACACCTCATAGTTAAAGTAGAATACTAGGTTACGTATTCGTACGTAAAAATAAATTATTTTATTAATATATATTTTATTTGAATCCTAAGATCCATATACAATATATATTAACGTTGATTCAACCATTTCAGTGGGGGATCTGCTCCCACTGAAGTGAGAATTATTCCCGCCATTCGTATATATGGTGGAAATCTTTCTCAAGTTAAATGGTGATTCAACGTTTCCAGTGGACGTTTTGATTCCACTGGAATGAGAATTATTTTCGCCTACATACTTGGCGAAAATCTTTCTCAAGTTATAATATGCTGAATACGATAAAATGTGCGTAAAAAATACAAATAAAAACATAATTTATATTTCACTTAATGAGTTGTATAGTGTAAAATATATTGTATATAATATATATATGTATTTGTATTGTATGCTAGGGGGTGATTACTATTAATGGATTTTTAGAAAAAGAGGACAACTATAAAATTTTGATGTTCAATTATTTGAACTATCTACCTACCCACAGAGCTAGTATTTTTGACATAAAGGAAAGTTTAGACCTTTCCACATTTCTACTCAACAAGACATATAAAAATCTAAAAGCCGATATCCGCTACTATGAACTGGATGATTATTTTGATATAACCATAGAGAACAAGACGATTTCTCTGATTAAATTCACCGATATTACATCTGGATTTTTGGTGGCTAAGTACATCAACAACTCTAATAAGTATAAGTATTTAAAGCACTGTATACTAGAGGATATATCGACTACTGAGCAGTTTGCCGAAAAGGAGTTTCTGAGTGTAACTAAGTCGTACTACATTCGCCAGTCTATAGATTCATATTTCAGTGATAAGAATATATCTATATCATCTGATTTAAAATTGACTGGCAGTGAGAAGGATATTCGTTACTTCCTATATCAATTTCACTATATTTATTTCACAGGTATGAAATATCCCTTTGAAAATAAGTATCGAACTTTTTTGGATAGTTTCCTTGAGGATATGTCACCTATTTTAGGTGATAATTTCACAGAGACCCAGAGGATTAAACTCGGGTACTTTTTAGGGTTTACATTTCTGAGACTTAAAAATGGACATCCTGTAAAAGACAAGGTTAATAAAAAACTAGTGGAGTCGAATCTAAGCTCTGATATTTACAGCTATTTGATAAAATTCTACCGCAAGCATGTAGACATCAGTACATACGAGTATTTCTACGAAGCACAGCTTATGTTGATATTTTTATATATCATAGACTTTCCTATAGATGAAGGGGCTCTAGCTTCACTAGATAAAACGTATTTCGACTTTGCAGAAGTAAGGAATTTGAATTTTGATCTGGTAAACAGCGTTGAAGAATGCTTTCATCACGATATTAAAAAATCGATTCCAGATAAATTGAAAGATGAAATTACTAAAATACATTTTAAGTTTTTGTATTTCAACCATTTCTACTTTCCATTTTACGATCATAGGCGGATTCAAGAAACCGAGGAATCGTTCCCCGATTACAGTAGAATCGTCAATGCTTCGATAGCGAATTTTTATAAGCGGAAGTCCAAGTATTCTCTTGAGATGCTTAAAAATCTGCTATTTTACGATTTTTTCTACGCCTTTGTAAGTCATCTTCCACTCTCTGTCCTCGACAGACCAGTGCATGTGTGCGTAGATTTTTCGTATGGTACAAATTACAACACTCATATTAAACGCAAGGTGGATAGCTACGATTACCTTAACTTGGTCGTAGATGATACCCTTTGTGACGAGACTGATTTGTATCTCACAGATATAAATATATTGAATGTAAAATGTAGGAGGCTTGTTTGGACAAATCCTCCACTTCAAGACGACTGGCAAAATTTTGTGAGTATTGTAAGTGCTATAAAAAATAACTTGAGATAAATATCCAACCTCTATAGGTTCGGATATAGGTCTCATTTTAATGCGGGCAAATTTCCCACTGAAGTCGTTGAATCACCGTTTAATACGAAATAAAAAAACTAAATGGAAGACTTCTAAGAGCTTTCCATTTAGTTTTGTATTGTTTTTATTTATTTAGCGTCATTTCATCAATTAAGCGTTTTACTGTCAATCGACAGTTTATCTCGTTTGATAATTTTATCAAGTAAATTACTACCTTTATTTTCTATTAAAATAGTTCTAATCTCTAGAACAAACTAATAAGCATGAATATGAAATGAGCTGATATACCTGCACAAATACCGCCTATCGTATGCGATAGTATAGCCTTTCCAGCTAGTTCTCTTGCGCCTAATGCATCCATCATTCCTATATGAGTGCTTAGATATCCACTCCAACACATACCCATTGCTGTAAATACAGCTATATCGTTTGGAGTTACTACTCCATCTGCTATAAACTTTGGAACTAGAGATATCGCTGCTCCTACAGCCCCCAATGATGTTATCGGGAATGCTATAGCTTCCGGTGATGTGAATCCGAATAGCGGCTCTAGTATAAATTTAAGTTTTCCACCTATATATGGAAGTAATTTTATACCTTCATAAGCTGCACCTGTGTACACTTCTTTACCTGTAGTCGGATCTACAGATGGTCCGAATGTTAATATCATAACTAATGTACATACAACTAATACCCCTGGTATAATCGCCATACCCATGTCGACCCCTACTTTTCCACCTTCTAGGATTGCGTCGAGACCTCTTTGGAATACGTTGCCATCTCTAATTTCTCTCATATCATCTAGTTTTTCACCAGTGGCAGCGACCTCAGATTTTTCATTTGTATACCCGTAATATTTTTTGGTCTGTCTTATCATCAGTCTAACACTGATAATACTACCTATTACAGCTCCCACATTACCAATCAGAGCTGGTACTAGATATTCTTTACCCTGTGACATCATAAATGTCGTAACGATTAATCCCATTCCGAATGCAGTACCTAGGTTACAAAGAGCTGGTATTTGGTACTTTTTAAAGTACTGTGTGAATGATTTATCTTTTGCGAATGAAATTATCGCCGGATTATCCGATAAGTATGTTGTGATTGCACCAGCTACACTCGCTCCTGGAAGCCCGTAAAGCGGTTTCATCAAACCTTTAAACAATGTATTTATCAGAGATATCACTCCGAATTCAGATAGCAATGCACTTAACGCACCTGCTAGTACTGCTAACGCCATTATTAAAAATACCGTTTGCAAAAGTAAATCATGCGCTGTAGCCATTATTACCTTAAACATGGTTCCTAACCCCATTATACTCGCTATATAACCTCCCACTATCAATAGTATAGCTAGAAATACTATTGTCTCGACTCCAACCGGCTTGACTTTTCTCTTGGTGGTAATAGTCTCTTGGACTACTATATCCACTTTTTCATGTAACTCATCCATACTAACACTCCTTCATAATATTGTAGTTTTGTTATTGATTTTTTTTATTTCTGTACATTATACTATAGATTTTAACTTTTGTGAAGGTTAAATGGTGATTCAACGCTTTTCGTGGGGGATTTTACCCACACGAAAATGAGATTTACGTCCCCCACCTGTAGAGGTTATGGACATAAATCTCAAGTTATAAATTATAACCTAAGTAATTAAATATATAAAAATGACGAAACAATAAAAACGAGGAAAACAATAAAAACGCAGACCTGTACAAGTCTACGTTTCATCATTTCGTATTATTTATTGTTTTTTGATATATTTATCTCAAATTACAGTCTTTCTGCTACATATTTAACTAGGTCTACAGTTCTTACTGAATAACCCCATTCATTGTCGTACCAAGATACTATCTTAGCCATGTTTCCATCCATTACCATAGTTGAAAGTCCATCTACTATCGAAGATCTTGAATCTCCTCTATAGTCCATAGATACTAATGGTTTGTCAGAGTATCCAAGTATTCCTTTCATATCAGTATCAGCTGCTTTTTTAAGTGCTGCATTTATAGATTCTACTGTCACTTCTTTTTCAAATTCACAAACTAGGTCTACTAATGATACAGTAGGAGTTGGAACTCTTAGTGAGAATCCGTTTAATTTTCCGTTTAATTCTGGAAGTACTTTTCCTACAGCCTTTGCTGCTCCTGTACTTGTAGGTATTATTGATTCAGCGGCAGATCTAGCTCTTCTTAAGTCTTTATGTGTTTTGTCTAGTATTCTCTGGTCGTTAGTGTATGAGTGAACTGTAGTCATAAGTCCTTTTTTTATACCAAATTCTCTGTGTAGAACTTTTGCAAATGGTGCTAGGCAGTTTGTTGTACAAGATGCGTTTGATATTACAGTGTGGTTTGCACTGTCGTAGTCAGATTCGTTTACACCCATTACTATTGTTGCGTCTTCGTTTTTACCAGGTGCTGTTATTACGACTTTCTTAGCTCCTGCTCTTATGTGTTTTTCACAATCTTCTTTTGATTTGAACACACCTGTTGATTCTACTACTATATCTACTCCAAGTTCTTTCCAAGGTATATTTTCTGGATCGTTTTCTCTAAATATTTTTACGTCTTTTCCGTTTATTGTTATTGTATCTTCATCTTTTACTTCTACTTCACCTTTGAATGTTCCATAAGTTGAATCGTAAGTGAATAGATGTGCTAGAGTTTCTGCGTTAGCTCTTGCGTTTATAGCTACAACTTCAATGTCGTTTGCGTATTCTTCTTGTAATGCTATTCTTACTACTAGTCTTCCTATTCTTCCAAATCCGTTTAAACCTATCTTTTTGCTCATCTATTAAAATTCTCCTTTTTGAAATAATTTGTATCATTTCCCATAAGTATTGTACACTATATAGGATTGATATTCAACAATTTTATACAATTCATTCAAAAATATATTTTTTTATTCCCAATTATTCATGCGTACATCTAAATTTTTCATATTTAAAATTAAATGTGCTACACTAATTGCAATTAATCATCATTTAATTAGTCAATATCCATTTCCATATTGTCTTTGTCCACAAAACCTAGACTGACTTCACAGTTGAATATTTCTTTTAAAAATATAGCTAGCTCATCTCTAGCCTGTACTACCTTATCGTCATTTACACCCACAAATCCGTCTATGGGGAAGAATATGTTTTTACTCGATTCTGTTATTTTTCCCTCTTCGCCCTGTCTCCAAATCCATCTTCTAGTCTTTATCGTGTCGCCTATTGCGTAAACCAATTCGTCCATGTCGATAGATTCCGATTCTATTTCACCAAAGGGGGTAAATCTATCTGTTTCTTTTGAAAATCTCACGCAGATATCGTCGCCACTTACATCCATATCATGTGCGCCTAGAGGTAGTAAGTATTTAAGTGAGATTGAGTTTCCAAGGTCTACCACCGAGTTTATCTTAGGAAGTCCTTTTTTCTTTGAGACTCTAGTGGTCATCGATTCAATTGAGCTCATGAATTTATTTGGATTTATTCCCAAGACTCTAAATGCCTCCCTATATGGACTTATCTCTTCCGATTCTTTGACTTTTTTATCTTCAAAGTATTCCTCTATTTTTGAAATACTCATATCTAGTAAATTTGATACCTTGTCTACCTGCTTTGAATTATCTATTCCCTTTGCCACTACAACGCCAAAGCAGACACTGTCTAGTTTTTCAAATACTGCTCTATCGACTTTGAATTTCATAATTTCCTCCTATAAATTATTTTTTATTGAATCGATGTTAATAGTCTTTACCTAGTTCGTCCTTTTTAAATACAATAGTTCTTCAAAGGCATTTTGATTAGCGCCTCCACCTACTTGTATGATCTTGGAGAAGGTCATCTTGCCTAGTACGTCCTTTTGACTTTGCTCTAACTCATTTTTAACAAGGGCTACTGGTGATTTTGTCTTGCTCGCTAGCGGTCCTACAGACAATCCGTCTATTAGATCTCCTTGCTTTTTAGATCCGTCTTTGACGATGTACGCATTGTCGTAGTGATTATCTTTATAGAACTCGTCTATTATTTTTGCATTTGTGGCGTTTCTATTGCTTCCATAGAGCCTAGTAGGGCTCTTTAATTTCCCAGCGAGTGAATCTGAAAGCACGGCTTGACCTCCGATTATATACGACTTATCTACATTTGTATCTTTGATAAAGTCGTTTAGTTTAGCCACGTTTTCACTTGGGTCTAGAAGTACTATCGGCATATTGTTCATACCGGCTGGTGCACCTACGCTTATGGCGTCAGGTAGACCTTTTACTCCGTTTACTACAGCTATCTTGTCTACTTTTTTTATCTTGTTTAGTTTTTTGGCTATCTCCATACTAGTGTCGTATCTAGTATTTCCAGAGGTTCTATCAACCTTGTACGAGCTAGCTTTTAATTTATTCTCTATATCTTCACTCACGGAATTGTTTCCACCCATGATATATACATTCTTAACTCCAAGCCTCTTTAACTCTTCTTCTGTCTTTTTATTTAACGTACCCTTCTCAGTGAGTAGGATAGGTGCATCTAAAGAAGTTGAGAGCGGTGTAGCTGCAAGGGCATCTGGTATTGCATCGCCATTTACAAGTATTGCGTTATCTGCACTATTCCAGCCATTTTTGCTGATCTTCACCGATGTTTCGTATCTATTTTCGCCAACCAAGCTCTCGTGAGAAATGTTAGTATACGACTCATCTGCCTTTGTCACGGCTTTTATTATAAAGTTTGACGGTGCTGTTGTAGGTGAGTTGACATCCTCGAATTTACCATTGTTCAGTATATAGCTCTCACCTTGATTTGCACTTGCTATAAAATCAGAGTATCCCTGTATTGGAGTTTCAGCTTCTAAATCTATTTGTTGCTCCCCTGAGCCTATTAGTTCGACTATTATTGCACCCTTGCCCTTAGGCATATTGTATCCGCCTACCTTGGCGTTTGTATAACCTGCAAAGGATATATTTCCACTGCCTATTTTCACTTTTTTATCATTTTGAGGCACATTTCCTGATACTGGTGCGTAGTAGATGTTGTAAAGCGCACCTATCGATTCAGTGGCAAATGTAACCGAATCGATTTTTTCCCTGTAACTAGAAAAATCGAATACGTTTGCAGCAGTAAGACTGCCTTTTTGTATGGCAGGTGTCACTCCGCCGTATTCCAATTGGTATATCTTCTTACTTGAGTCAGGTTCCTCTACCGTTCTAAATGAGTAGTTGTCTGAGTCTTTTAAAAGCGTTCTATCCTCATAAGATACCCAGAAATAACCTGATTCAGCGTTATACTGTCCCCAACTGTTTTTGACTAGCCAAGCTCCATTATTTGCGGGCTTATGTCCTTCTCTAAATTTATCCTTTGAATAGTTGTCATCCCAGCCAACTACGGATATCGCATGATTTGACACCATTGATTTATCGCAGTTGTACGAATTTTTATCTAGACTCTCAAATTGGCTGAAATACGCGTAACCAGACACAATACTTCCGTACTGTTTGATTGCGTTTTTGACACTGTCTCTATTTGATGCTACATACATCATTTCATTTACATTGATCTGTGACTTTGCAGTGTTGAAATTAGCTGGTTTCTTTGCTCCCTGTGAAATAGACACCATTCCATTGTATGGGATGTCAGACTCAGATTTCGGACCCATCCAAGATGAGAAGTATCCCATAGATGTAAAATTAGACGCTCCGGTTATATCGCTTATATTCCAGCTATAAGCACCGCCGTTCGCCCACCATATTAGATGTTCTTCTGAAAAATCGTAAGTCTGGTATCCTTTAAGCTTGAGAAAATGTTCGAGGGAACCCATTGCCGCAAACGACCAACAAGTACCCAGATTCCTCTGGTCCTTTGCCGGTGTGGTCAAGCCCATTACTCTTGGGTCGTACTTTTCAGGTATTGAATCCGCCTTGTTTTTAACCTTGCCATCTATCCCGGTTCCTTGGTCACCGACCTCTGTTCCCTTTACTTTATATGGAGCTGGCACGCGAGCACCGTATTTTTCAGTGTCATCGTTTTCTAAATCTTCAAGGTACTGTTTGTATTCATCCGAATACTCTGGTGTGTTTAATGTATCCGAAACAGCTTGTCCACCTTCATTGCCTCTTTCAGCTAGTACCGGCGTTGCCGACATAACTATGCAAGACATTGCCATCCCCGTAGCGATAAATCTCTTTCCCTTCATTCGCATTCCTCCTTGGAAATAAAATCCCACCAATATTTATTGCTCATGTTTTTCAGCTCAGGGGTTACCCCAATCCTAACCGAGATCAGACCCAAATTGTACGGACCTTGCTTTTTCTCTAGTTGTATTTATATTAACATATTTCAACAACACATGAAACTTAAATCAACATTAAAAAACGTTTAAATGTCCATACCTGATTGGATACGGACATTTAATCGTTTTATATATCTTTATTATTAGATTGTGATTAATTCTTTGTGATACAACCACAATTGAAATGAGAAAGATACCATATGTAGCGTTGCATCTTTCTCATTTCATTAGCTTATCTTATCTATTGAGCTATCACCGCTGCACCTAAGGCACCTATTATCTGGGTGTCCTCAGCAACGTATAATTTCTTACCTAATATCGACTCCATAAATTCCACTAGTACTTTTGATTTTGCAAGTCCTCCAGTGAAGGCGACTTCCTCTACTATGTCTGTCCTTGAAAGCATTGATACAGACTTATTGGCTATGGATTTGAGTATTCCAGCTGCTATACTCTCCTTTGATACATTTTGAGCTAGTAGGCTTATTATCTCAGACTCTGCAAACACAGTACACATATTTGATATGTTCACTGGTTCGACCCCTCCTGCCATTTCATCTATCTTTTCGATTTCACTGCCGAGTAGTTTAGATGTCACCTCTAAAAATCTTCCAGTTCCAGCTGCACATTTATCGTTCATTATGAAGTTTGCTACATTTCCGTCTTCATCGAGGTTAATTACCTTGCTGTCTTGTCCCCCGATATCTATTATCGTCCTTATATTTCTGTTTAAAGAGTATATTCCCCTAGTGTGGCAGGTAATTTCTGTTAGCCTCTTATCGACAAAATCCATTACTCCCCTACCGTACCCAGTTCCTATTACTTTTTTTATATCACTTCTGTCGATCCCGTCTAACAGAGAGTTGTAAACCTGTTCAGATGCTTTCATTGGGCTGTATCCTGTCGGTACTACTAGTTTTTTCAATATTTTTTTCCCATCGTACAGCACTCCCTTTGTCGCAACTGATCCAGCGTCTATTCCTATAGTTAACATCTTGCCACCTCTAAATCTATTATCTTTTCACTATATTAAATAGTTATTTCTTGTGATGGTTAATTTACCCACGTTATAAATTAATCTATCACCTATGCGTTCACTGTATTTGTTTCTAGCATTTCTACAAATGCTTCGAATCTAGTTTTTAGCTGTTCCTTATCTGATTGTGAGTAATCTGTTTCTATAGCCATATAAGATTTACCCTTTTCTTTTGTTACAAATTCTTTTATCCTATACGATTCAATGTTGAATGTGTGGCAGGCTGTAAGTACTACATCTATAACTCCGTCCACATCGTACTCGTCCATCAAGCGTCCTATTAATTCTATTCTATTATCGTTGTCCATCATGCACGAGCATCCTATGCCGAGATATCTCTGTGCAAGAGCATCGTATACGTCTTTGTCTTCGTCTACTAGTTTGTCATTTGATCTTATTCCATTACATAATTCAAGTGCTACAACCGATGCTCCAGCGTCTTCTAGAGTTTGAAGTATTTTGGGAGCCACTCCACCTATTGGAGAACCTGTGATAAGTATTCTAGGAGCATCCTTCTTAGCCTTGCATTCATCCTTGTCTATTCTTTCCTTCGCTTCTGCTATAACTTCTTTTAGCGATTCTTTTAATTCATTTCTTTCAAATTTAAATCCCGATTGATATAACACATTGTGAAGTTCCATACCAGTCATTGGAGCTGGTTTATGTTTAGCTAGCGAGTAGAAATCTTGAAGAAGTCTTCTTTCTTCGTTCTTGTCTATTATCGCATTTTTTATATCTTCTTCTGTAATAGTAGTTTCTAATTCTCTTTCGCATACTTCCTTGAGCTTAACTATTTCATCTCTCCATAATTTCATGCTGTATTCGCCAGAAGCCATGTTTGGAAGGTGCATAACGTGCATGTTCTTAATCTTTGCAAGTTCTTCGTACATTTTTTTCTTACCGTCGCAAGTAGTTTCTCCGATTAGAAGGTCTGAGAAGTAGAAGTACGGGCATGTGTCTGTGATAGCATGTCCAAAACTCGATTTTACAAGTGGACATAAGTTTCTTGGTAGTATTTTTTCTGCATCTGGTATAGGTTCTTCACTTACACCACAGATACTTACTGGAACTGCCCCAGCTGCCATCGCTATTTCAACTGGTGTGAAACAGCAAAATACACCTACCATTTTTTTGCCATCGTCTTTAAGCTGTTTTGCCGCTAAAAATCCTTGTTTTCTTCCTTCTGCAAAGCTATCAAATTGTTTTGGTAAATTCGTTTCCATCTTTTGTCCCCCATTCATATTTTTCTGTAGATTGATTTCACTTTAGTCAATTCATTTCTATTTGATTTCTCTTTGATTAATTGATTTTACCTAGTTTGATTGTTTTAACCTCAGTCGATTGATTCTACTTTGGTTAATCGTTTTCACGTCGACTGTTCCACCAAAATCTCAAACCTTAATCTTCTGATGGATTGTTACATCCTTGCCATTGTATTTATCTGCTACTTCTATACTATCATGATTTTAGAATTTTGAGTAGCCATGATTTTGTATCTTCATCTGCAAAGGATGATTCAACGGAGTATTTATATATCTTTTCGTAGGTCTCATAGCTATCTAAATCCATTATTTTTATCTCATGGCTTAAATCTATATCTGAAACAGTCCTATTATCGGTGTTTAGACTCACCCTTATCCCCTCGCTTAGATACTCGCAAAACGGATGATTCTCTAGGCTGGAAACAGCCTTTGTCTGTATATTGCTCGTCGGACACATTTCTAGACTTATTCCCTTGCTTTTCACCAAATCATAAGCCTCCTTGCAGTCCTTAGTCCTCACTCCATGTCCAATCCTAGTCGCCCCAAGCAGATTGATTGCGTCTAATACATTTTGACCAGATGCAGCTTCTCCAGCATGTATAGTCACATGATAACCCAGACTTCTAGCTAGAGACATTGCATTTAAATAGTTTTTACAAAATCCTTCTTCTTCTGGACCACAGAGGTCAACTGCAACAACCCCTCTTCCAATAAATTCTTTCCCCTGCTCGATTACCTTTATCGCATCATCTTCGCTCATATTCCTCATACATCCGAGTATAAGGTTTCCTTTTATCCCGTACTCTTCCTCAGCCCTCTTCATTCCAGCTAGGACGCTCGATATAATCTCTTTTACGCCGAGGCCTCTTCTCGTATGTAAAAGCGGGGCGTACCTTACTTCTATGTACTTCACGTTTTCTTTAGCAGCATCTTCAAGTAATTCAAATGCAACTCTTTCAAGTACTTCTTCTGTCTGCATGATTTCTACTGGAAGTTCAAAACTGTCAAGGTATTGTACCAATGAATTTGTATCTATAGGTACGACAACCTTGCTTTTTATTTTTTCTAACGCTTCTCTCTTATCCATACTTCTTATTTCTTCGATGTCCGTTGCGTCTATTTTGTTGTCGCTCTTTAAGATATCCAAAATTGTATCGATTCTAAGGCTTCCATCTAAATGACAGTGTAGTTCGATTTTAGGCAGAGCTCTTATATTTCTATTCATTTAATCACCTCTTTCTCTTATTTTTCTCTTATGCTTTTCTTTTGTTTGGTTGATTAAATTATATCATATGCTACGACAAAAATCCCAAGGCTTGTAGTATTCACAAATGATACCGAATACACGAGCCTTGAGATTTTTAGTTTTAGTTCCAGATTTTAAAACTTATCATTCTAATGGAAGTCTAATTCATCGTTTTTGATTCTCTTCTTATCTAAGTCTGTAAGAGGAGCGTTCTGTTTGTTCTCCATCATCTTTTTAGCTTGAACTGGGTCCTTGCTCATTATTAATTGAGCTGGATCCCTTGAGTTCATTAGATCTGCACTGTTATTCGTCTTTATATTTCCTTTTTTAGCTTGATGTCTTTTTGGCATTTTTATCTCCTCGCCTTCTGTGAATTTCTAATTAAATGCTGATTGATCGGTGGTGATTTCATCCACGCTTAACTGAGATTTATCCGCTACACCTTTGGAGGTGGTTGACATCTCACAACTTGCACTCATTGTGACTAGTGAAACTTTCTATCGCTCTTTCTTTTTAAATCGTGTATCACTTCGTCCTTTTTCATACTAAGATTTCTAAGCGCGTCATCTGCTCCTTCTCTTAGGTCATCCGCTACATCGGCTGCTGTATCCTTTGCCACACCCTTTACAGCATATGAGGTTCTCTTTATACCTTTTTTGAGGTCTTCTTTAATGTGTCTCATGTTTTTATTACCCTTCGACATTATAAGCTCTCCTTTGCATATATTTGGTTACGTATTTATCTTGCCCAAATGCAATTCGATTATTATGTTTGGCAGTTATAAAACATTGTCATCTACGATATTAATTTCCAGTTTCGATTAAATTAAATTGCGGTTTACGGGATTCAATTCTGGATTTCATCTAGGCTGAAATTAGAATAAGTCCACAACCAATATAGGTTGTGGACTTATGTTTAAATTATTTTTTTATTTTTTAATCTAAGCGCGTTGCTCACGACCGACACTGAGCTCAGCCCCATTGCAGCTGCTGCGAACATAGGATTTAACAGCGGTCCACCAAAAATATATAAAAGTCCAGCTGCTATTGGAATTCCTATTGTGTTATATCCAAAAGCCCAAAATAGATTCTGTTTGATATTTGCAATTGTTACCTTACTTAGCTTGATTGCCGCTGGTACGTCCATTAGATCGTTTTTCATAAGAACTATATCAGCTGATTCCATTGCTATATCTGTTCCACTTCCTATCGCTATACCTATATCAGCCTTTGCTAGAGCTGGGGCGTCGTTTATACCATCGCCCACCATAGCCACGAACCTTCCTCCAGCTTTGAATTTTTCTATTTGAGCCGACTTGTCCTCGGGCAATACATCTGCTATGACTATATCTATGCCAACTTGATTTGCTATATAGTTTGCAGTATTTTCATTATCTCCCGTCAGCATTGCAACTTCTATATCCATATCGTGAAGTTTTTCAACTGCTCTTTTGCTGCTTTCTTTTACAACGTCTGCAACTGCTATTACACCATAAAGTCCGCCATTCACCGCTAAAAACATCGGTGTTTTTCCGTTAAATGCGAGTTTAGACGAAATTTCTGAGACCTCTCTAAGTTCCACTCCGTGCTTATCCATAAGTTTTCTATTTCCAAGCAGGATTGTTTTTTCTTCTGTTTTCTTATCTATTTTTACTTCTATACCAAAACCTGGTATATTGTTAAATTCATCTATATTTTGTAATTCGACTTCCTTTTCTCTTGCGTACTCGACTATTGCTTCACCAAGAGGGTGTTCTGAACCCTTTTCAGCACTAGCCGCTATCTTTAATATTTCCAACCCATTGCCTTGCACGGCTATTATATCTGTGACCCTTGGTTTTCCCTCTGTAATAGTACCCGTCTTGTCAAACACTACAGTCTTGATTTTATGCGCTCCTTCGAGGGCTTCTCCACCCTTTATCAGTATACCGTTTTGCGCACCTATTCCAGTTCCAACCATTATGGCTGTCGGAGTAGCAAGTCCGAGAGCACATGGGCAGGCTATTACTAACACCGATATAAATATCGTAAGTACAAATACTATATCCTTGCCTCCGATGATATACCATACCACAGCTGAGACAAATGCTATCGATATTACTATAGGTACGAAGTATCCCGATACAACATCAGCTAGTTCTGCAATCGGAGCTTTTTCTTCTTGAGCATCCTCTACTAGTTTTATAATTTGCGAGAGTACGGTTTCTCTTCCTATCTTTTCAGCCTTGAAGTATATACTTCCGTTTCCATTTATACTTGCACCTGTGACTGGGTCTCCTATCTTTTTCTCTACGGGTATGCTCTCACCAGTGAGCATAGACTCATCTACTGAGGTGTACCCCTCGATTACAACACCGTCGACTGGAATTCTCTCACCAGGCTTAACCAAGATTACATCTCCTACCTCTACACTTTCGATTGGAGTTGATATCTCTTTGCCTTCTATAACTATTATCGCAGTTTTTGGTTGAAGTCCCATGAGTTTTTTTATAGCATCTGAGGTTCTTCCCTTGGATCTCATTTCAAAATATTTTCCGAGCAATATTAATGCTATTATTATACCCGCACTTTCAAAGTAGAACTGATGATCCATACTTGCTCCAATCATCATCTTGTGACTTGCTACCTTGTAGGTAGAATACATACTGTACAAAAATGCCGAAGATGTACTTATCGCAACCAATGAGTCCATATTCGGGCTTAGGTTAAACAAAGACCTAAATCCGCCGATGTAAAACTTGTAACCAGCGCCCATTATAGGAAGTAGCAAGGCTAACTGTACGAGTGCGTAGTTTAAAGTGTTTGTTATTGGATCTATCGCCCTTGGAACTGGCAATGGTCCAAACGGCTTAGAAATCATCGGCCCCATTGCGATGTACAAAAGTGGCACCGCAAATACAATTGCCACGATAAACTTGTGAAACAAGGTGCTTATTTCTTTCTCCTTTCTGATTTTGTCCTTGTCCATCGTATCTGACTTGCTTGTTTTTTCTTGTATAAGTACACCGTATCCCGCCTTCTCAATTGCTGATTTTATATTTTCAAATTCAACCTTATCTGGGTCGTACTCTATTTTTAATTTTTCTGTCACTATATTTACACTTTGATCTTCAACTCCATCGAGTTTTCTAACCGATCTTTCAACTGCCTTTGCACATGCCTGACACATCATACCCGTAACCGTATAAGTTTCCGTAATATTCTTAGACATAAGATCATCCCTTCTCTTCTAGATTTTTAAACACTAATAATAATTATCATTACAACTACATTATACCCCCGACGGGTATATTAATCAATGATTTTAAGTCATTTCGTATCTTATTCCATCTGTACTTATAACACCTGATATCCGTGTATCTGTTATACGTCCGTCTTTGAGCTCTGTCTCCGCCATTATCCACTGCCCCGATGGTTGTAGGATATTTAATTTTTGAGATGAGTTTTCCACAAAGCTCTTGTATATCGCTACTGCTATACTACCACTTGAGCAAGCTGTTTCATAAAACAAGGTATCAATTTTTTTAACCCATACGACTGGTTTCATATCTATGACATCGCCTGTGCTAGTTACAAACATAACCCCTATCGCATTTGGATCTGATACAAAGTATTTATCTATCAATTTGACCGCGAGTTCTTTTATCTTTTCATTTGAGTCTTCATTTGAATATTTCTTTGTATGTTTATCTATTGGCTCTGACCCTTTTGATTGTGCTTCTTTTTGTGATTCTTCTGTCTCTTCTTGTGCTTCTTCTTTTTCCTCTTCTTCTAGCCGTGCTTCTTTTAACAAGTTCGCGTTTTCTACGACTAGATGAGTTATCCCCTCGAGAGAAATCTTGTATACACCTCTGTCCAATTTTGTCACCGCTTTTTCGATTTTCTCTCCCGATTTTATCAAACCCTTACACCAGACATCTCCATCGTCATCGATTCCAGCTATCATCTCTCCTTCGAGACCTGATACATTTATATTGAGCTCACCTTTTCTACCTTTTAAATAGTAGTGAGCCGCACATCTAGATGCATTTGCACAAAATTCTCCACCTGCCATTTCTAGTCTATTCTCATTTTGTTCTAGAAATCCGACCTGCTCTATATTTGTATGTTTTTCCATTATCCTGTCGTTTATAAACTTTTTTTCCACCTCGTCAAAACCATTCCCCTCGACCAAGGCGGTATCGTTTCCGGACGGTATGTATATGTAATAAGATATTCTTTTTTTCAAAATAATCACCCTTTAGTTAATTTTCTTTAGTTTTTTATTATTATATCATATTTTATTAAATTTAATAATAACTTGTACACTTTACTTTCCTGTGATATAATTACTTAGTTATTTAATTTGAAGGGAGCGACATAATACATGTCATTGAAACATAAAATTATAAATATAGCCGTTATCGCCCATGTCGATGCCGGAAAGTCAACACTAGTAGACGCTTTTCTTTCACAAAGTGGTGTTTTCAGAGAAAATGAAACAGTGAGAGATTGTGTAATGGATAGTGATGATATCGAGCAAGAGAGAGGTATAACAATCTATTCAAAGAACTGTGCAATAAACTACAAAGATTATAAAATTAACATCGTCGACACACCAGGACATAGTGACTTCTCTTCAGAAGTTGAGCGTGTAATGAGAACTGTTGATACAGTTATCCTCCTAGTAGACGCAAGTGAAGGCCCAATGCCTCAGACAAGATTCGTACTCCAAAAATCATTGGAATATGGTTTAAATCCAATTTTATTTATAAATAAAATAGATAAAAAAGATCAGAGAGCCGAAGAAGTTGTAAATGAAGTCTTCGACTTATTTGTTGAGTTAAATGCGACTGATGAACAATGTGACTTCCCAATAATATTTGGTGTTGCAAAACAAGGTATTGCAAAAAAAGAAATGGAAGACGACAGCACTGACCTATCTCCACTATTTGAAACAATAGTAAAACAGGTTGAGGCTTATCCAGATTACGATGAAGAACCTCTACAATTCCAAGTATCTGCACTTGCATACGATGAATACATCGGAAGACTTGGTATAGGTAGAGTTTACAAAGGTACTCTTAAAAATGGAAGCAATGTAACTATCTGTAAAGACGGTGGAGTTGTTTCAAACGGAAAGATTTCTAAGGTTTCTGTTTACGAAGGTCTTAAACAAGTTGTAGTTGAAGAAGCTAGAAGTGGTGACCTCGCTGTAATAGCAGGTATACCTGATATATCAATAGGTGAAACATTATGTGATCCAGGAAATCCAGCTCCAATGGATATGATATATATAGAAGAACCTACTCTATCAATGAACTTCATGGTAAATGATTCTCCATTTGTCGGAAAGAGCGGAAAACAAGTAACATCTAGACATCTTAGAGAAAGACTTGAAAAAGAACTTGAAGTAAACGTAGGACTTAAGGTTGAGCCACTTGAAACTACTGATGGATTTAAGGTATCAGGACGTGGAGAGCTTCACCTTTCTATACTTCTTGAAAACATGAGACGTGAAGGTTTTGAAATAGGTGTTTCTAAACCAGAAGTACTTATGCATAAAGAAGACGGAAAACTTATGGAACCTATCGAAAGAGTAATAGTAAGTTGTCCAGACAAATACTCTGGAGCAGTAATCAACGAACTAAACCAAAGAAAAGCTATGATGACATCTATGGCTCCAGATGGAGAGTTCGTAAAAGTTGAATTCCTAGCCCCAACTCGTGGACTACTAGGATATAGAAGTCAATTTATAAATGATACTCATGGTGAAGGTACTATGGTTAGATCATTTGCTCAATTTGAACAGTTCAAAGGCGATATACCTGCTAGAACAAATGGTGTTCTAATAGCTCAAGGACCTGGAGTAACTATGGGATATGCCCTAAACGCACTTAGCGACAGAGCTACTCTATTCGTAGACCCAGGTGTTGAAGTGTACGAAGGTATGATAATCGGTATGAACTCAAGAAGTGACGACATGGTCGTAAACCCATGTAAGAACAAAAAAATGAGTAACGTCCGTGCATCTGGTTCAGATGATGCTATCAAACTAGCTCCTCCAATAATATTCACTTTGGAAGAAGCTCTAGAATTTATAGAATCAGATGAGTTAGTTGAAATAACACCAGATTCTATAAGACTTAGAAAAAAAGTATTAAATGCACACGATAGAATGAAATACAATAAATCAAGACAAGGTAATTAGTATTCGTAGATCTTGAATATTTAATGATATAGAAAAATGTCCTCGCGCCTATTTAGGTGTGGGACATTTTTTTAATTTAAATGCTGATTCAACGTTTTCAGTTGGAGATTTGACCCAAACTGAATTGAGATTTATGCGCACTACCTGTAGAGGTAGGGTACATAAATCTCAAGTTATATATTTCACTACATATTTGAAGCTAGGTATTCTCTGATAGCCTCCTCGAACTGTCGTCCGTACTTCTCGTACTTCACATGTCCTACTCCCGATATTTCCAACATTTTTTCTTCACTTGTCGGAAGTTTGGCGGCCATATTTTTTAACGTCGCATCGCCAAATACTATGTAAGGAGGTACTCCCTGTGCTTCGGCAATTGTCTTTCTAAGAGACCTTAGTATTTCAAACAACTCGTCTTTTACTTCTATTGCCTCTGTTACCAAGTCTTCTTTAAATTCTACTTTTACGTTTCCCTTTAAGATTTCAAAAGAAATCTCGTTTAATTTAATCGTAGGGAAACTTCCTCTTCCACCCGCTCCTAGACTTTCAACTAAGTCTAGATATCCATGTGAGACAAGGGTGTTTACAAAACTCTTTAGATCTTCTGCAGAGTAATCCTTCATTATGCTGTACGTAGATAGCTTGTCAAATCCAAACGATAGGGTCTTCTTGTTTTTCGATCCCCTGAGTACGTCTACTATCGTCGTTATGCCATAGGGCCTTTTCATCCTACATACACATGATATGACCTTTTGTGCTTCTAAAGTCTTATCCACTACTTGTCCTGCTGTTAAACAGTTACTGCAGTTTTCGCATTCATGGTCGTATTCTTCACCAAAGTACGCCAATAGGTTTTTCCTATAGCAAGAGTTGCTGTAGACTAGGTCTATCATATCCTGGAGTTTTTTATGTTGGTGAAGTTTTCTCTTTGGCTCGTCGACTCCTATGTCAATCAAGTATTTTTGAATATGGACATCCCCTGCCGTAAATAGAAGGGTACACTCGCTTGGATCTCCATCTCTCCCTGCCCTACCGATTTCTTGGTAGTAGTTTTCGATTGACTGTGGCATATTGAAATGCATGACCCATCTTATATTGGGCTTGTCTATGCCCATACCAAACGCATTTGTCGCCACCATTACACTTATATCGTCTTTAATAAATCCATTTTGATTTTCAGTTCTCTCCTTATTAGAAAGACCAGCGTGGTATCTAGATACTGAAACACCTCTTTTATCTAGTAAATCGTGGATTTTTTCGACTTCTTTTCTGGTAGCTGCATATATTATCCCCGACTCGTCCTTGTGTTTTGATATATAGTCTAGAAGGTATTTTCTCTTGTCCGAGTTTTTTACTATATTTATCTTTAGATTTTCCCTGTCAAACCCTGTGATGAAATGATCTGGATTTTTTAGCAGGAGTAATTTTTCTATATCTTCTCTCACTTCATTTGACGCCGTCGCCGTGAAAGCTGTTATTACCGGTTTTTCTCTAAGTACTTCTATAAACCTTGGAATTTCCCTATAACTACTTCTAAAATCGTGCCCCCATTGTGATACACAATGTGCCTCGTCGATTGCCACCTGACTTACATTTTTATCTACTACTAGATTTATAAAGTCCTCGTTTAGCAACCTCTCTGGCGCAACGTACAGAAGTTTAAACTCATCGTTTCTTATTCCATTTAAAACATTTCCGTACTGCTTAGGCGTTAATGAGCTATTTATATAAGAAGCTGGTATGCCCGTCTCCCTAAGTGCATCTACCTGGTCTTTCATGAGTGAAATTAAGGGTGATACAACTATTGTCAATCCATCAAACATCATAGCCGGTATTTGGTAACAGATAGACTTACCACCACCTGTAGGCATTATCGCTACTACGTCTTTTTTATTTACAATTGACTCGATTATACTTTCCTGGCCTCTTCTAAAGGACTTATATCCATAATAATTTGATAGTACTTCTATTGGACTCGAAAACATAATTCACCCCCACTTTAAATATTTATATACTCGCACATTTATCCCAAGTTATAAATTTTAATATTTTTACTTTATACATAAACTGCGACTGGTCTCTCTGACACTACCCAAGCATCGCCGAGTAAACTCTAACGAGCAGCGAAGAAGTGTTCGATACCAGTCGCAGATTAGTAAATCTAATTTAGAACTCAGCGTTTTTTGGTGTTCTAGGGAATGGTATTACGTCCCTTATGTTGCTGATTCCTGTCAAGTACATTATGATTCTTTCAAATCCAAGGCCAAAACCAGAGTGAGTTGCTGTACCGTATTTTCTAAGTTCTAGATACCACCAGTAATCTTCTCTGTTTAATCCCATTTCTTCTATCTTAGCTAGGAGAACTTCTTCTCTCTCTTCTCTTTGCGATCCTCCTACTATTTCTCCAACCCCGGGTACTAGTAAGTCCATGGCTCTAACTGTCTTTCCATCATCGTTCATCCTCATATAGAATGCTTTGATGTCTTTTGGATAGTCGGTTACAAACACTGGTGCACCTACTATTTCTTCTGTGATGAATCTTTCGTGTTCAGTTTGAAGGTCGCATCCCCATTCGACTGGATACTCGAATTTCTTGCCTGATTCTAAAAGCATATCTACTGCTTCAGTGTAGGTAATTCTTCTGAATTCAGAGTTTACTAGGTTGTTTAATCTTTCTAGAAGCCCCTTGTCTACGAATTGGTTGAAGAATTCCATTTCTTCTGGTGCGTTTTCAAGCACGTAGCTGATTATGAACTTGATCATATCTTCTGCTAGGTCCATATTGTCTTCAAGGTCTGCAAACACTATTTCTGGCTCTACCATCCAAAATTCTGATGCATGTCTTGCAGTGTACGATTCCTCAGCTCTAAATGTAGGACCAAATGTATATATATTTCTAAACGCCAAAGCCATTATTTCTCCGTTTAGCTGTCCACTTACTGTAAGATGAGCTTCTTTTCCGAAGAAGTCTTCAGAGTAGTCGATCTTACCTTCCTCTGTTCTCGGTGGATTATCCATATCCAAGGTTGTAAGTCTGAACATTTCGCCTGCACCCTCTGCATCGCTTCCAGTTATTATTGGAGTATGTGCATATACAAAGTTTCTCTCTTGGAAGAACTTATGTATAGCGTACGCAGCCAACGATCTAACTCTGAATACTGCAGAGAACGTATTGCTCCTAGGTCTAAGATGTGCTATAGTCCTTAGGTACTCATAGCTATGTCTCTTCTTTTGAAGTGGATAAGAGCTATCTGATTCCCCCTCTACCACTATGTTTTCAGCGTGTATTTCAACTGGTTGTTTTGCTCCCTCTGTTGAAACTAGAGTTCCTTCTACGATGATAGAAGAGCTTATCGGAAGTTTTGTCACTTCCTTAAAGTTTTCTAATTTATCTTCACAGACTATCTGCATATTTTTGAAGAAACTTCCATCGTTTAGTTCTATAAATCCGAAATTCTTTGATCCCCTCGAAGTTCTTATCCATCCAGCTACCTTAACTTTTTTGCCGACGTATTCCTCTTGGTTTCTGTAAAGTTCTTTTACAGTTATAAATTCTTTTTGCATAATTACCTCCTCGTTAAAACATTTCTCATTAAATTTTGGTATAAAAAAAAGCCCTACAATCCCCAGTAAGGGACGAAAGCTATAATTTCGCGGTACCACCCTAATTGCCATAACGGCCTCTTAGTTTGAGCATGCTCTGCCCAAATGGTCTGTAACGGGACCTCCCGACTGAGTCTACTAAAGCAAATCTTCTACTCGTTCGGTCAGTGACTCCGAGATGTTCTTCAGTATAAAAATCATATTGAGCTTTCACCGTCCTCAACTCGCTGTAAATACTTTGAATACTTACTCTTCTCTTCTCAGTCTGATATCTAAAATTATAACAATATTACAAAATTACGTCAAGAAGTTTCGTGTATCTCACATTTATTCTTTTCAGTTTATAGTTTACAGTTTATTAAAATTAGAGCATCCCTCAACTGCAGAGTATATTGGGATGCTCTTCATTTAAATTTATTCTACAACTTACTTCCGTCGTCTACCCAGTCCTTAGCATCCTGAACTGATTTTAACGATGGTATACCTACATTTCCATCGCCCTCAACGTGGTCTATATCCTGCCAAGCCGCTGTAGCCTCGCTTCCTATGCTATCTTTGCTTCTAAGTCTTTTATTGTGGTCGCCCTTTAATGCCTTTTGTTTTTTGCCAGCCAAAATTTTACCTCCTATGTTAATGTATTTAGCTTAGTTTTGGCAATATATAAAAATTTATTCTCATATCTATAAATCATTGATTCCCCATTGAAATGAGCTTTATGCCCGCCACCTATAGATGTGGTGGATATTTATCTCAAGTTATAGATTTTCAGATATCTTCTGAATTGTGTTTTTAAAATTTACTACTCCGTATCCAAATGAGTCATTTGGAAAATTATATATATTCCTTCTCTCTGCACCTAACATTAAATAGGTTTTTAGAGGTTGAGGAAATAGCAAAAACTTCGGAGCAGGGCTTTGTTGTTTAATATACTCCATTATAAGCGCCAGTATTCCACTCACTATCGAGCTGCTTATTCCAGTTCCTGTACCTGGTCGATACGCCTTATTTGGGAATGTCGATATAATATTTACACCAGCTGCGGCTATATCTGGTTTAACCCAAGGCGCTCTCACTGGACCTCTAGACGATCCAACCCACATACTGTCGTATCTATTATCGTATGCACCAACTGTTATCACGTCGAAATCGTAACCAAATAAGGTTATGTTTGAAAATGAGTCCGAGTCTATAAATCCATCTCTATTGCTCATTAAATTTCTATTTGGCAGATATACGTGGTATTCGCCACTTGAATATTCATTTGGAGTAAGTCTTAGAGTCCAACTTCCAGGTTTCATATTTCTGAGATTTATTTCGAGAAGTTCTGAGCCAGTCGATGCCCATGGATAGAAATACCTAACCATGTATGTAGTATCCTCTAGGTTGAATTTTCCCGTGTACTCGTAGTAATCTGGAGCATATAAGGCGTTGTAGCTCATCTCACCAGACGGAGATATTATCCGACCGTCTATTCTATCGATTCCCGCGCCCTCTACAAATATGTCCAAGCCGTCTCCATCTCCAAATTCAAATATTATATCATTTACAGAATCTTGATTTTCAAATTTTCCAGCATAATGTATATACGTATTTCTCTGGTCTCCCGCTCCGCTTACAAATATTACTCCTGGAAACGCCATCTCTGGCCATGTATTCAACACTGATACGTATCCAAAAGACGACCTCGCACCTACTGTGAAGTTTATAATCACATCTCTCCACTCTCGACCGGCTACCTCTATTATATAGGCTATAGCAGCTAAGAAGTCGTTGATCGTATAATTGTATTTATCTTCATAGTATTCATCTTGGTACTCTCTTAACTTTACTACTACTAGCTCTGCACCTGTAGCCACACCTACATACGCTGGATTGATATTTCCCTGACCTACGAGTATTCCAGAAACTATAGTACCTGTTCCCCTCCTATCCTCGCTAAGACTTGGATCTTGTCTTCTTATAGCTTCATTTATTTCCTCCCTGCTAAACTCACTTCCGAATAAAAAACGTCCTGGAGGTGGTTTTAAAGTAGATTCCTGGTCCCAAAGCGTTAATATTTTACTATTGCCAAACTCATCTATCAAATCCGGGTGGAGGTAGTCTACCCCTGAATCTATCACCCCTATCAATATATCCCTTCCCGTTACATCGTTGAATGAGTTGTTGTATATATAGTCTACGCCCGACGCATTTCTAATTGTATAATTACTTCCGGTATTGCTATCAAGGCTTATCATAGGACTCATCGGCCTATTTTCATTCCACCATTTAATAGTTTTTATCTGGTTTAATACCTTCGCCTGGAAGCTCACTGGAACGTATAACAGGGCTAGGTTACTATTTATTATAATGTATTTATTTATTCCAAATTTCTCAAGGTCTTCTTCTATATTACCTACATAGGTAACGTAAAATGATTTTTCTTCCACGCACTCACCTCCGTTTTTTTGATGATTTCTACCTCAAGAATTCAAATAATCCCCTTGCATTCACTAGTCCGTACCCGTAGCTGTTATTTGGATATACTATATTTGAACTCTGTTCTGCGCTCAATTCTAAAAGTGATCTAAAGTTTGTCGCAAATCCTCTGTTGGGGTATTTTCCATCCACCAAAGTAAATTGAAAATACATAGCCCCTATCCCTGCAACATGTGCTGCGGCGGCTGCGGTACCAGTTATTGTAGCATATGTATTTCCAGGGTATGGCGCAATTATATTTACACCTGGGGCAACTACCTCTGGCTTTAACCAATTCAAAAGCGAAGGTCCCCTGGACGATCTATTCCAAAGGCTTCGAGTTAGAGTGTTATATGCTCCAACTGTAAGCAGTTCATGCCAGGTTGCAGGATAATTTACCGTCGAATTAGGATCTGGATTTCTAAATCTCGTCGATGCTTTTAAAATTTCTCTATTATCTAGATAGAGGTCGTATTTGCCGCTTAAGACGCTTATTCCTATAAGCCTTATCCTCCATATCCCACGCTTTGGGTTTTTTAGTATTATCCTAGTATACTGTTGTCCTGAATGTTCCATAGGATATATGTATATCATTGAGTAGTCTGTATCCTCAAGATCGTAGTACCCAGAAACCATTACGATATTTGAGTAACCACCTGTATTCCTACTGTATTCTCCAGAAGGAGAATACACTACTATGTCGATTTGATCAGGTCTTTCAACCCATACATCTATGACGATTTCTTCCTCATCTTCTCCAATTTCAAGATCTACTTCTTGAGATTCACCATTAAACTCCAATCTACCAGATGAATGAGTCTGAGTGTCTGCTTCGTTTCCCACACCTGCTACCTCTAGGTATCCCGAACTAAAGTACTTTCTATTATCGTATGTCAGAGTGTTTAGCAATCTATTTGAGCCAAGTGATACAGTAAATATCAGCGGTTTATTCAACTCCAAAGATTTTTTATACGCGTACTCCCTAGCAATATCAAAAAAAGCCGTATTGTAATGTCCACCGAGTTGGGCTAGTTTTACAACGATTAAATCAGCGCCCTCAGCTACCCCTGCATAGTCGTGCTGCACACGGCCAAGTCCAGCTGCAATTCCACTCAGCATAGTTCCACTTCCAACCGTATCAGTTGATAGATCATGACTGTTTTCCAATATAGCCTTATTTATATCCTCCCTACTGTATTCTGTTCCAACATAGAATCCGTCCGGAGAATTTCCGTCGATAGTCTGGTCCCAGAGGTAGACTATTTTGCTTGTTCCATCTGGATAAATAAAATCATCGTGTAGATAATCTATTCCCGTGTCGGCTATCGCTATTAGCGTGCCGTATCCAGATATTGAGATATTAGGATTGTTTTTAAAGTAATTTACCCCTATATCCTCCGTCGCAATTACACCGTTTGTTGTTCCAAGCTCAATTTCAGACAGCAATACCATAGGTTCTACTTTTCTTGCGAACATGACAGACTGTAGGGCGAACAGATCCTCAAGTGCCTCTACGTAGTTTTTTGAATCGAGTCTTGCAATTGCATAATCATCGCTTATCAAAACTACCTCGTAATCAAAACCGCTGTTTTCGTACTCCTCGATAAATCCAGGCACAAATCTCATGCCAAGGTCGTACAAGGTATCGCTCAATACCCTTGTATATTCGATAAAATCAGTATTTTTATACTTTCTTATACTCATTTATACCTCCTTTCAAATCTGCAAACTTACAAATCTAGACGAAATATCCAATGCCATCAACCTGTGTTGCTATAATACTTTCAAGGTATAATCTAGATACATCTAATTTGCCATACCCCATTGAATCGTTTGGATAATTTATTTCAGAATTTCGTCTGGCCTGCTCTATAAGCACCGACTTCAACCTCTGTGAATACATGAAAGGATCATTCCCATCTGTTATGCCCCACTGCATTAAAAGCGAGCAAACTCCAGTTACGTGAGGTGCTGCCATACTGGTGCCGCTCAATGCACCAATATTTCCTCCTGGCAAATACGAATTGATTCCCTCTCCGGGTGCTAGTAAATCTGGTTTGACGTGCCAATGCCCAATATCTCCTTCACCTGAAAAGACCGATACCTGGTCAGTCCTTGAATTATAACTACCAACCGTTATAGCTCTATCGGCATTTCCTGGAGATGTGACGGTCAGAGTTTTAGTAGGAGTTAAAAACCTTGTATTTACATTTAACCCTTCTGAAGTCGGTAAATATATATCAACCTGTCCGTACGGTACGCTTACTGGCTCAAATACTATCCTCCATATTCCAGATTCTATCTGATTGTTCGAAGTAAGCTGAAAAGATATTCTCCTTGCTGATGAATAAGGCTCTATTGGATAGAAAAAACCTGATAAATTCGTCCCGTGAAATGAGTTTTCTACCAATCTAGATTGCAGAGAGATCATATTTGATTTCGCATTTGACGGGGTTATCAAACCAACTCTGAAATTATCTACATAGTTAGGCCAGATATTTAGATTCAACACCCTCTCATTTGAGCCGACTACAAATTCGACCTCTGTAGGTGAATCCTTACTCAAATGGACTCTTGCGTGACCACCTTTATCACCGTTGTTACCAGCTGCAATGACTATATTATTTTTCCAGAAAAGGCACATATCATTAATATAGTTAGAAAACAGGGAGGCGCCCATATGAGATCCTTCATTTGTACCATAACTTATATTTATAGCTACTGGCATCTGCAGTTCTAGGGCTCTGTCTAAAATGAATTTTATAGCCCTCATAAACTCAGTACTCTTCGAATAGATATCTGTCTGTCTATTTCCTACTGAGACGAATATTATATTTGCCTCGTTTGCAATACTCGCACATATACCTGTGACATGAGTTCCGTGGAGCGCGCTTTGAGTTATAGGTATCCCAGATCCCTCCCGTATCGCCCTATCTATATCTGAGTTTGTGTAAAGAGTGCCATCTTTAAATCCAGGTGGAGGATTTTCTGTTCCACCTTGGTCCCAGTAGTACAGTATCTTTGAATTTCCATTTGTGTCTCTGAATATTGGGATAGTGTAGTCTATTCCCGAATCTATGACTCCTAGTATCGTCCCTCTTCCAGTAAGTCCAGTTCTGCTCTTAAACGCTGTTATCCCTGTGCTCGAAAAACTCTGGGTGTCCTGCATTTCAAGTGTAAACGGCTTTTCAATATACTCAATTTCGGGATATGTTATTAGTTTATTTATTTGTTCTACGCTAGTGAAGGTTATTATAGCGTACATCTGATTTAATATTTCTACACCAACTCCGAGTTCGCTCTCTAATCTCATTATATCGCCGTTATATTTTACGATTACTTCCTTGTCCATACACGCACCTCTAATCTTAATTCATATATTTATATGTATATGCTATTAATCTATTTGCTATGATGATTAGTTAAACACAAAATAAGCCATTACATTAAATGGCGATTGCATGGTGTATGTACCCAAACTAAAATGAGAATTATGCAGTCACCTATAACTTGAGATTTATATCCCGCACCTCTACAGGTGGCGGGCATAAATCTCATTTCAGTGGGGGTTGAAATCCCCCCACTGAAAGCGTTGAATCATCATTTAATGGTGGAGTACATAATTCTCATTTTAAAATCTACAACAGCTAATTTTCTACTTAGTATCATTCTTTTACTTTATATCTGTTATTTTTTACTTTTTATCTAATCTCTATTTACCTCACTCGACCTTTACATTTACCACTTGGCTCGCTTTCGAGTCGTTTCCATTTTGCGTAGCTACTACGTATACACTCAAATCCACATTCTCACTTGGAGCTTTAAACGAGTAGCTATTATCGTATAGCCCGTTTTTGTATAATGTAAAACTTCCTTCTCCTTCTGCATTATCTCTCACATATACACTATAGGTACATCCTCTCAGACTCAATGCTCCCCAGCTACACATTATCCTTCCGTCCGCTCCAAGACTTGCCGACAATTCTTCAACTGCCATATCTTCTATATTTACCGAGGACTCTGCTTCTCCTACACTTATGTTTATCACCTGACTTGGTTTAGTCTGTGCAATATCGTCCCTTCCAACGACATAGACGTCTATATCTGCCTTTCCTTCTATAAGAGGGAGCTCGAATTTATACTTCACCTTTGAATCTTTATCATCGCTCGCATCTACGGTCTTTGTTACGATTTTTTCGAATTTCTCAGATGCAGAGAGATTGTTCTTCATATATATATCATATATTTTTATATTGGTTATTCTATTCCATGATAGATTTACCGTCATGATATTGTTTGCTATATCCTTGTAGTATAGCAGATTTTTTATCCTCTTGTTTGCAGTCGATTCCTTTACGACCCCTATTGTTACTATCTTGGATTTGTTTCCACAATTAATTCTGACGTCCTCTTTACCCTCGCTTACTCCAGTTACCTTTCCGTTTTTATTTAGTTTTATAATTCTTTCATCGGGAAGTCTATAATCTACTAAACTGTATATTATCTCAGGATGTTTTAGCCCCGACGGCTCTGTTGTTATACTTGGATTTAAGTTATACACTTGGTCGATCTCAATATTTATATTGCTAGGTATCTTTATTTCGGAAACCTTCGCCTTAATATTGAACTCTTTTTCCACTGACTTACCCTGAATTTCAGCTGTTATAGTCGTGTTTCCAACTCCAACTGCCAGTATCTGATTTCCCTTTATTTGTATTACGTCCTCGTCACCGCTCTTTATCTCTGGCTTATACCCTGTTTTGAATTTATAATAATCCAAATCTACGATGCTCTCTATCTTGGACTTATCCCCTACGTATTTAAGGTCATCTGTGACGTTTATCTCTAATGAATTTACCTTTGGATCGACAACTCGTATCGTTGCTTTTTTTAGCACCCTAGAATTTTTCATGACTCCGACCGACGAGTATCCCTCTTTTAGAGAGATTAACTCATCTCCCTCGATTTTTATCGTACCGTTGTTGTCCAGTACATTAAATCTTATATCGGGATCTTTTGCGTATGAAGGTATCTTTATGTACTTGCCCGTCGATAGCTGTACTTTGTCGTCCAATTTGATGATGTACTTGTCTAAATCTTTGATATAGTCACCCTTCACAATATTTAATTCAACACCCTTAATCATAGGTTTTACAATTCCAAATTTAAAAAGATAAAATTGAGCGACAAATAAAATAGGGATTACTAAGGCTAATGTAATAATTATATTTTTTCTGTCTTTTTTAAATTCCCAAATTTTCAAACTCATCCCTCCATCTCTTGTAAACTTATACTTAATTATAAACCCAAATGGAGAATTTTTAAACAACAATAATCTTTTACTAGTTTTTGAATTTCCTATCTTTTCAACAAAGTCAGTCATTTTTCTGATTTTTACGCGGAGGTAATGTATTAATCGACATTGATTAAATGATGATTGCGTGGTGGGGGATTTCAACACCCACTGAAATGAGATTTATGCCCGCCACCTGTAGAGGTGGGGGACATCTATCTCAAGTTACATTGCTCGTCCTAGGTTTGCTACGAGAAATATGCCACGCCTTTTTTAATAGAAGTGACATATTCTCAATTTAATTGGGATATTCTAATCGGGATGTGATTTTCTTTTCGCTTCGTTTACTTTAAATCGGGATGTGATTTCTTTTCGTTTGGTTTACTTTAAATCGGGATGTGATTTCTTTTCGTTTGGTTTACTTTAAATCGGGATGTGATTTCTTTTCGTTTGGTTTACTTTAAATCGGGATGTGATTTCTTTTCGCTTCGTTTACTTTAAATCGGGATGTGATTTCTTTTCGCTTCGTTTACTTTAAATCGGGATGTGATTTCTTTTCGCTTCGTTTGGGTTTTAACTTAGATATAATTTTATTATCTTACTTCGGATTTTAATTTGGATTTTTCTTGATTTGTTATTTCATTAATTCATGCAACCTTGGCTCATACATCCTTGATTTTGAATTGGTCTAGGAAGTCTAGACATTTGATTTGGTGGGAAAACTGGACAAGGTCGGCTGTTTGGATCACTCATACCTGAAAATATTGGATCTGCCAATTCTCTAGGTTTTGGTGGTACTGGAGCCTTGCCTCCACAGTCTATTATAATTACTTCAGCGTTACATGGGAACATACGACTGATATAGTCGTAGAGTTCATCCATATTATCACAATTCACATCTTTCACAATGTCACATAACTTACATAACTTGCATGGGTTTGGACATGGGTTTGGATGTGGTGGATATGGACATGGGCACGGACATGGACATGGATGCGGTGGATATGGACGATTACGATCACATTTATTACAGTGAGAAGATCTTCTATATCTGTCTTCGCATCTTCCATTGTAATCATTTCCACAGAATCTTCTTCTCTCTATGGCGTTGTGATCATAGTATCTATCATCGCATGGTCTGCGTCTAGCGCTTACTTCGTATCCTCTTGAGCTGCCACAGCCACAGTCACTTGTGTCATTGCATGTATTGTAATTGTTTCTACATGCCATAAAGCATCACTCCTATAATCTTAAACTCTCGCTTAAATTCTTATGTGGATGATCTAGTATTTTACTGCTATACTCTTTCTCATCCACTACTGTAATATATGCTAGAAGTCAAAATATGTGTCATTTTTTACATGATTTTATTTTTATTTCGATTTAAGTATCTAAGTCATGTATCTCAGATCTCACTGAAATAAGAATTATTGCAGAACCTTAGGAAGTGCTAGAATGATTCTTAAGTTAAATGGTTGTTCAATGTAATATTTTTAGCCTTTGTCTATAGAAAAAGGACTGTTGGATTTTACTCAGCAACAGTCCTTTTTTAACTATCTATCAGTAACCATAAATATAACTACTCTTTTAAATGCTGATTCAATACTTAAGTTTGGATACCACCTTACTTAAATGAGAATAATTCCGACACCTGTAGAGGTGGGGGACATTTATCTCAAGTTATAAAGAGGCTATCCACACCTATATAGTCAAATTACTATCTAACAGCTGGAAATCCACAACCTGCTATTGCTGTTGCTATATATTTGTCTTCAGTATTATCATTGAAGTTTATATTTATATTTATATTTAGATTTCTTTCAAGTATTCCACAACAATTACAACACATAAATATCACATCCTATTATATTTAGAGGAAATCATTACATCTTCCTCTAGTTTAGTATATGCAATATATTATAAAATGTGACATTATATTCATAGTTTTTTATTTAGGTGGTTAATGCTTGTGACGTTGATTACGTAATGTGGAAGATCTTTCTCACTTGAAATAGGTGTCGCATCTGCGGCACCTATTTCAATTTTAACGATGATTAAATTATTAAATATATTATCTTACTACTATGTTTCTTACACGACCAAATCCGCCTATACATCCACAACCGCACATTGTGCTCATACATCCGCAACCACACATTGTACTACCACAATATGGCATTTTAACTAATATTGGCATACACAAAGTTTGAGTACAAAGTCCACAACAATTACAACACATAAATATCACATCCCTATTATATTTAGAGGAAATAGTATCTGCGCTTCCTCTAATTTAATATATGCAGTAAAGTATAAATTGTGACATTATCCATGTAATTTTTTATAAAAAAAACCCCTCACAACTAAATCGTGAGGGGTTTGATAAAATTATTCTATAAAAGTTTATTTTAAGTTATCTAACTCTAGTAAAAGGTCCTATTGGGTACTCACAGTTACAGCAACATGTTGTTGCTCCACAGTCCATATTACAATAACTTGTTAGTCCATAGCTTAAATTGTTACAGCAGCAATTTGTTAGAGCAAATTTCTTTGAGCCATATTTCATATTATTACAACAGCAACCTGATAGCCCGAATTTCTTTGAGCCATATATCGGCATACACATTCCACAACAATTACAACACATAAATATCACATCCCTATTATATTAGAGGAAAAATTATTTTTATTTCCTCTTATGTAATATATGCAAAATATCTTATAACGTGACAATATATTCATAATTTCTGCTTGAAAAAATAAGAGCGATCATCCGTATCAAGGTGGACGACCGCTCCTATTTTATTAAATCTAATTCTCTAGAATCTACATCGGTAATACTATCTGTAAAATGGTCCTATTGGATATTCATCATTATAGCAACAACAGCAGCAGTAGCCATTGTTTCTACTGTGGTGATGATGGTGTTGTTGTTTGAAAGGCCCTATTGGATATTCATAGCAGCAACAGCAGCAATCGTACCATCCACCATAGTTATTACCACATCTATCATAAGAATTTCTACAAGAATTATTACACATATTTATCACATCCCAATTATATTAGAGGAATTGTCTTTTTATGTTTCCTCTTAGTCTAATATATGATGAGGTGCGAAAAATGTGACTGTTATATCAAATTTTTTTATATCTGTTTGAGCTATTCTATTTCGACCGTTCCAGTTACAGACTTTTATCTAAAATGTGAACCTTACTTTCCATTTCTCGTTTTCATATTCCTGATAATAATTTAACCTCTTTCGCTGTACATCGACATCTCTAATAATATAGCTATCCTTATCCAACTTCTCTATCACTGCTACTCCGACTAGCTGAAGGCTTCTTTCAATATCGTCTCTTACCCAAGGTGTGATATCCAACATATAAACGCAGATATAATTATCGGTCAACCAGTTGATTTTGTACTCGATCTCGTTGTACTCATCTGCTAATACCTGACTTTTAAATTGTTCCATGAAGTTCTTTATGAGCCACTCTAGCGATTCGTCTTTATACTCTTTTTCTCTGAAAAATTCTTCAAATCGATCGCGCTTGTCCCAATTATTCATAAGTTGCACCTCCTTTTTTTCATTGTACATCATTCTGTATGTATTTAGTTCTAATTTTTTGAATTTAATAAAATATACCACCTACCGATAAAGGCAGATGGTATATTTTTTAATTATTGTAAGTTAAATGCTTACCTTAGTGTGGGATATACCCACATTAAAATGAGAGAATCCTGCCCTCGCCATAGATATTAGGACAGTTCATCTCAAGTTATAATCTACTAATGCAAGATTAAGTTTTTCAAAAAGTCAGTGGCAATCTCAGGTATTAAACCTCCACCATTGTTTATATTTACGTCTACATTAATATTTCTTTCAACCATTCCACAGCATAAAGAGTCTTCTTCCATAATCTTCATAGTATTACCATAGCAATCGCACATTGGCATACAGTCATTTACTTGCATGCAATTGTTTATTGGCATACAACCACAGCCACAGCTTGTTGCTGGCATATTGCAGCCGTAAGTTGCTGGCATATGGCAGCCATAAGTTGCTGGCATATTGCAGCCATAAGTTGCTGGCATATTGCAGCCATAAGTTGCTGGCATACAGCGTCCATAAGTTGCTGGCATACAGCGTCCATAAGTTGCTGGCATACAGCGTCCATAAGTTGCTGGCATACAGCGTCCATAAGTTGCTGGCATACAGCAGCCATATGTTGCTGGCATACAGCAGCCATAAGTTGCTGGCATACAACCACAATCGCATCTGTCCATACCTATACCAAGACGACGACGATAACTTAGAGGCATACATCCACAGCAGCAATCACTTTCTACATTAACATCACTTAAGCACAATCTATTTATTGGCATACCACACATTGAATTACAACACATAAAATCACATCCCTATTATATTTGAGGAACGCTTTTCGGCGTTTCCTCTAATTTAATATATGTAAAATAGCTTAAAATGTGACAATATATTTCTACTTTTTCTCATTATTTTGTCGAAATTAGAGACTATTCATTAATTTAATATTGGCCTAAATGCTGAGCGTACTCTGAATTTATTGATAATTACTTAAAGTCTTAATTAAAAAATATGTCCCTCATACATAGGTGAGGGACATATTTTTTAAATTAAAACAATCTTACTACTATAACGGTTGGATAGAACCATTGCAACAGCAGTTTGTTGCACCTACACAACACATGTCGTAAAGGTCATCGTCATTATTTATATTTATATTTATATTTACATTTATATTTTCACCATAAGACAAGTTTTGGCGAAGTAGTTCTTGACAACAGCAATTTCTCATTGAATTACAACACATAAAATCACATCCCTATTATATTTAGAGGACCGCGTCTTGCGTTTCCTCTAATCTAATATATGCTAAACCTCTCCAAATGTGACAATATATTTATATTTTTTTAATGCTGGTCACTTGTCCTGGTGATTAAATGCTGGGTAATGCACTCACACTAAAACGAGATTTATACCCGCTAACCTATAGAGGCCGTGAGCATAAATCTCAAGTTATAATATTTACTTAAAAACCTTGAACAGAACCTATACAGCAGTTCTGTGGCATACAACATCTTACTTTTTTAGAATCATCATTTATATTTATGTTTATGTTCACATTTACGTTTCTACATTCACTTAATCCACCACAACATTTTCTACCTATTGAATTACAACACATAATATCACATCCCTATTATATTTAGAGGATCGCTTTTTTGCGTTTCCTCTATATAATATATGCAAGATGTCGTAAGATGTGACAATTTATTTCAGTAGTTTCTAAAATACCAACTATATAGCTCTTGTGTATTCTTTTAACCAAGTTTTTTCATCTTCGTCTAAGAATGGCGAAATCTTGTTGAATACTTCACTGTGGTACCAGTTTAAGTAGTCTTTTTCTTCCTGAGTCATTATTTCAGGTACGACAGCGTCTAAGTCAATTGGAACAAATGTTATAACTTCGAAGTCTAAGAATTGTCCGTAGAAATTCTTTTCTGCTTTTCTAGCTAATAATTCGTTTTCTATCCTTATACCATGAGATCCTTCGATATATATACCAGGCTCATTTGTTGTAATTGTTCCTGGCTCAATTACTGCTGTATCAAACACACCTGGACGTATATTCCATCTGAATCCATTTGGATTTTCATGTACGTTTAGGAAGAATCCTATACCGTGTCCCGTACCGCATTGATAGTCAATTCCCTGTTGCCACATTGGACCTCTAGCTAATATGTCTAGGTTGTATCCCCTGCATCCGTATAGGAATTTAACCTTTGATAGACTTACCATACCTCTAAGTACTGATGTGTAATCGTGTTTTATTTCATCGCTTATAGGACCTAGTACAAATGTTCTAGTTATATCTGTAGTACCTTCCATAAACTGTGCACCTGAATCCACTAGAAGCATTCCATCAGGTTTGAGTTCGTAGTCAGATTCTGGAGTAGCCGAGTAATGCATCATTGCGGCGTGTTCCTTGTACCCTGCTATTGTGTCAAAGCTTAGGTCTACAAAACCTTCTTGTTGTTTTCTAAACTCAGTAAGTTTTTCATCTGCACTTATTTCAGTTATCTTTTCAGTGCCTACGTTTTTCTTCAACCAGTACATAAATTTAGTAAGTGCAACTCCATCCTTTATCTGTGCATTTCTTTCGTTTGCCAATTCAACCTCGTTTTTGATTGATTTGAAGAACATTACTGGGTTGAAATCTTCTATCTTAACTGCTTCTTCTGGTATGTTGTTGAATATTGCGTAATTTACTTTTTTTGCATCTAGTAGAACAACCTCATCCTTACCTACAGTTTTTACAAATTCATATATGTCGTTGTATGGTTTAATCTGAACTTTTTCTTTCGCAAATTCAGCTTTTAATTCGTCGTTTAATTTGTTTTCATCGATAAATAGGTATACCTCTTTATCGGTAACAATTGCATATGAAAGAACTACTGGATTATATTTTACATCTCCGCCTCTTATATTGAACAGCCAGGCTATATCATCTAATGTTGTTATCACATGGTATGTAGCGCCTTGTTTTTTTATTTCTTCTCTGACTCTTCCTAATTTAGAACTGAATGATTCACCACAGTATTTTTCGCTGAATAAGAATGCCTTCTCTTCTGATAGAGCTGGTCTGTCTTCCCAGAATGCATCTATAAGGTCGTATCTATATTCTACTTTAGCTCCTTTAATAGCTAATTTTGCAGCTAAGTCTCTACCTTCTCCAGCTGACATAAGTCTTCCGTCAAATCCTAGTGTTCCATTTTGCGGAACGTTTGCAAGTAGGTATTCTTCAACAGTTGGAACGCCTTCTTGACCCATTTTATACAAACTTACAGGACTTCCTTCTAGTTGTTCTGCTGCCTGTATGAAATATCTGCCGTCTGTCCAAAGCCCAGCATCGTCCTTCATAACCACTACAGTTCCTGAAGAACCAGTAAATCCTGATATATATGCTCTCGCTTTAAAATATTCTCCTACGTATTCCCCTTGATGGAAATCGGCTGATGGTACTATGTATGCATCGATGTTTTTTTCCGCCATCAATTTTCTTAACTCTGCAACTCTTTCTGTTACGTTCATAAGTTTTTCCTCCTATCGATTCTCTAGTATTTTTACGCTAAAAATCTTTTTACAATCAAAAAAACATTTTCCACTTAATAATAGCCCTTGACTACCATTAAATATTGATTGCGCGGTGGGGTGCCACCCCACTGAAATGAGAATTATCCTTCCACCTGAAAAGTGGAGAATATATATCTCAAGTTCTACTACTAATATATCACTAAAGAAAAGATTCCACAAACATTTATTTTGATTTCAAATGTATACAGTTACGCCTTTTTTGCCTTTTTTTAAACAATAATTCTCCACTCTCACCACTCCTACCTAAACTCGAAAAACAGCCACCTAACTCTCTTGTTCGGTGGCTGTATAAGTCTAAAGTTTTCTGAAGCTATACTGTATGTAATTTCGGTCTATCTTCGTTTCCCCGTACTTTAGCATATCTTGAATCTTGTTTCTATCTATATCCAAAAACTCAGCACATTGCTCTACTGATTTAAATACTTGAATTACCTCTGCATTTTTTTTAACTAGCTCAACTTTTTTCTTGCCCGTCCTCTTTATTATCTCTTTGTATTTTTCGTAATAATCATCGTACTCGTAATCCAGGCATTCAAATGAATAGCTCATGCGAACTGGCTCTATATCTCCATTTGACAGTATTTCTTCCCTTCTCCTTTCGGAAATCTTAGGTGAAAAGATCCTGTCGCTCAACTCCCTGTGGACTTCGTACGGGCTTTTTCTATTGTATATGTATTTTGATTCATTGCCCGAGTAGTCAAACATCCCTAGTTGATTGCCTATGTAGTCGATCGATGCACCGAAGTACTCCGTGTCCCCATACATTAAGTTTTCTTTTATATATCCTAGTGGTATCTTGAGTTTCTTGGCACATTCTTTATGCGATATGAATATCTTTTCCTCAGAGGTATATATATTTTTAGCCTTTATGGATTTGCCCCTCTGTATTTTAGCCATTTTTATAAAATCTGCATCTTCTTGAGTAAGAACCTCTGCACCTTCTTGAACCCTAACCTCTACCTCTTCTTTAGCTAGAGCTACTGCTTCTTCTTGATTCGCAATATCCACTTCTTCCAGAGATAGAGCTACTGCGACCTCCCCGTCTCCAGTGCAGATTTTATCTCCATCTTCATCTTCACTCTCTATTATTTTTTGAGTTATAAGCTCTAATGATTTCTTGTATACTCCCTCGGTAATTTTTTCTTCCTCTACCGTATCTATCGTAGAGATTTTCTCCAATTGCATTTCATCTTCTGAATCTGCATTTCTTTTGAAAATATTTAGCCAATTCTTTAGCAACCTGCTCTCTCCCCTCCGTAGCAAATTTCCGTTAAATATAATTAAATATAACTTGATAATTATATCCTCCACCGCTACAGGTTGTGGATATAATTATCATTCTAGTGGGCTAATTCCACACCGAAATTATTCTAGATATTGGTTTCTAAGTTTTGAAAGTTGAGCCCTATCTAGACCGAATTCTACAAATAGATAATCTTCCACGCTTACGTAGTCGTCGTCTATCCTTTTGAACGCAGCACCTATATAATCCTCGTTTACACCAAAGACGTGGTTTAGTTTTTCTCTATCTACATCTTTAAACTCAGGTTTGTATTTTACAAATCTATCCACTTCCCCTTGTGCAAAGTCATTGCTCTTCATGTAATCCGCGTATATATTTTCCCTTGATACTCCGAGTATCATAAGTATGATAGCTGAACCAACTCCGGTTCTGTCCTTGCCTGCAGAACAGTGGTTTAAAACTGGAAGTCTGTCTTTATTTTTTACTATATCTACTAACTCCTTATATGCTTTATTATTCACTGGCAAATCGTAGTATCCTTCTTTTAATATGTTATATACTCCATTGTTGTTGAACATTTTTTCTATCATTTCTTCCACTGAACCGAACTTTGAATTTCCAAATCCCTCTAGGCTCATAGCCGATATCCTGATATCTTTGATTCCTTCTATCATGGTAGTAGGATGTTTTTTAGCCTCTTCATCACTTCTGAAATCCATAACTGTCCTTATCTTCAACTTCTTCATATCCGCTATATCCTCTTCGGATAAATTTTCCAAACTTCCAGATCTATAGAATAAATTCTTTTTTACAACTCTGCCGTCTTGCGTCTTGATTCCACCTAAATCTCTAAAATTTATCATATCCTCACCCGCTTATTTTTTAAAGTTTTTGAGAGCCTCCGCAAATGGGTTGTTAAAGCTTTCTTGATTGCTATTTTGGCTCTTTAAATATTTATTTACATCTCTCTTTGACGCCTTTGACTTCTCTGAATTTTTTCTCTTGTTGAATGCTGTAAGTTTTTCTCTATAACCACATCCACAGACAAACATCTTACCGTCACCCTCGCCTCGTAGTTCTAATTTTTTATGGCAGTTAGGGCATCTGGCGTTTGTAACCTGGGATACAGTCTTTCTAGTATTACATTCCCTGTCCATGCAGACTAGCATCTTACCCCTCTTGCCATTTACCTCAAGCATGAACTTACCACATTCTGGGCATCTATTCTTTGTAAGATTATCGTGTTTAAACTTGCTATCGCTGTTTTTTACATCCTTTATAATTTCCCTTGTGTAACCCTTCATCTCTCCTAGGAACGCCTCTTTCTTAAGCCTTCCCTGTGAGATATCCATAAGTTTTCTCTCCCATGTAGAGGTCATCTTAGGAGATTTAAGATCCTGTGGAACTAGGTCTAAGAGCTGTTTACCCTTTGATGTGATGTATATGTCCTTCCCCTTCTTTTCCAGTAGGAATGAATTGAACAATTTTTCTATTATATCTGCCCTAGTAGCTACAGTTCCAAGTCCATTTTTCTCCATATGGGTCAAAAGCGTACCTTCATTGAGGTAGGCAGGAGGATTTGTCTTTCCTAAACTTATCTCTACCGACTGTACCTTTAGTACATCTCCAGACTTTAGATTTGGCATATACTGTACATCCTCATCATCTTCGTCCCTGTATATTTCCTTCCAGCCGAGACTGATGATTTTGTTTCCTGTAGCAGTAAACTGTTCTGTTCCAATTTTTCCAACTACCTTGGTATGTTCGTACTCATATGGATCCGAAAGCACTGATAGGAATCTTTTCACTACAAGGTCGAATATCTTCCTCTCTTTATCGCTTAAATCACCGATAAACGCTCTTTCTTCTGTTGGGATGATCGCGTGGTGATCTCCTACCTTTGAATTGTCTACAAACGATTTATTTGCTGTTATTCTTGTTTTGAGCAGTTTATTACACGCTCTGCTGTACTGGCTGAAATTCACAGCCTGTATCCTGTCTTTTAGCGTTGATACTATATCATCTGTAAGATATCTAGAATCAGTTCTAGGGTATGTCAGTACCTTGTGGTGCTCGTATAGTTTTTGCATGATTGACAAGGTCTCTTTTGCTGAAAATCCAAATATCTTGTTCGCGTCCCTCTGTAGCTCAGTGAGGTCGTAAAGTGCAGGTGAGTAAGTCTTTTTATCTGTCTTTTTGACCTCTGATATATTTAAGTCTTTTCCCTTTGACTTAGCCACTATATCCTCTATCTTTTTCTTGTCGAAGCTATTTCTCGCTCCCTTTTCGTCGCTCCAAGTGAATTTTATCTCAGAACTTCCCTTTATAGCTCTTAGATCAATTCCGAAATAATCCTTTGATTCAAAGTTCTGTATTTCAGTCTCTCTTTCCTCTATGATCGAGAGAGTCGGAGTTTGTACCCTACCACATGAAAGCTGTGCATTGTACTTTGTCGTAAGCGCCCTAGTAGCGTTTATACCGACTATCCAATCCGCCTCAGCCCTCGCTATTGCTGAATAGTATAGGTTGTCGTACTCTTTTCCATCCCTTAGTTTTGCAAATCCTTCTTTTATAGCTTTATTGGTGCTAGAAGAAATCCAAAGTCTCTTTATCGGTTTTTCTGTATGCGCCTTCTCGATTATCCACCTTGCCACCAATTCTCCCTCTCTACCAGCGTCTGTCGCTATAACCACCTCTGATACGTCATTTCTGTTTAGCTGGCTTTTGACAGTGTTAAACTGTTTTGATGTTTTTTTAATTACAACTGTTTTCAATTTGTTTGGCAACATCGGAAGGTCTTCAAGCCTCCACGCCTTGTATTTTTGATCGTAGGCCTCTGGGTCTGCAAGAGTCACCAAATGACCAAGCGCCCAAGTTACTATATATTTTGATCCTTCTATATATCCATTCTTTTCGTTTTTACACTCCAATACCTTGGCGATATCCCTACCGACCGATGGTTTTTCTGCTAATACTAATATTTTTGCCATATATACCTCCGATTCATTGATAATTCATCCCTACCGATTTTGTTACCGCACTGTTTTTTATTTTTGCATACGGTTTAACAGGATTACATTTACAATCAATAAATTTCCCTATCTATATATTCTACCTATTTTTTTGTTTTTTTTAAAGCTTTATTAATTTATCTTTATAAAATAAAAGAACAAGAGGGCCATTATTTGCCATCTTGTTCTTAATTTGTCCTGTATTTATTTCTTAATTAAAATCTACTAATTCCAAATATCCACTTGGATGGAAGTAGTAAACTTCAGATGTGTTTTTATCTACAAAGTACGCTAAGTCGCCGTCTACCATTGGTAGGTATACATATCCACTATGTCCATGGTCTCTTATGTATTCAAAATCATTTTCATCGCCTTGGTAGCTGAAGTCCACATCTGGTAGTTTTTTCTTTAGTAGCTCATATGCGCCCTCTTTTGTCATTCCAGATTTCGCTTCTGAGTTGTTTGAGTCCTTATCTTCTTCTATACCCTTAGCTTTATCTGTGTCTTTAGCCTTGTCCTTGTCGACATTATTTACACTGTCTGCTGTCTTGTCTTCTTCGGCGTCTTTAGCCTTTTCTTTATTCTTTGCTTTATCTTTGTCAACCGATTTATCTTTATTTTTTGCACTGTCTTTTTCTTTATCTGCATTTTTTACTTTTTCTTTTGCTCTATCAGCATTTTTTGCTTTGTCTGCCGATTTATCTTTATTAGTAGTTGCCTTATCTTTATCGTCATCTATGTTTTTAGCCTCGTCTTTTTTAGACTCGCTATCTATGTCATTTTTGACTGTTTTATTATCTACAATAGTTGCTTCCTTTGCAGAAGGAGCCGATCCTTTTGTTATTTCTTCTCCGTAGCTTGTATTTTTGATTGAACTTCCTACAAACAAACTCATAACTAGTACCAATCCTACAGTTAGTAATTTTTTCATTTTCATAATTATCGCCCCTCTTTGCATTAAATTTCATACAATTCCTTGTTTTTAGTATAACTTAATTCTATCACAAAGATTCGTGGCAGTCAGTTACACTCGTGTTACCTGAGATTACAGATTTGTAAATACAGTTACACTCGTGTTACCTTTCTTAAGAAAATATTAAAATTGGATTAAGTTATAAGCACTCAAGAATTTCTTTAATTCGCTGTAGATATTGCTAGCTCCTCCTCTTTCGTTTGATTCTATATTTAGCACTAGCAGAGGCTCGTGAAGTGATATCCTTGCTAGGAACCATCCATTTCCACTCATTTCATCGCAGTTTACCCTAACTCCCTCGTAGTTTTTAGGTGCTTGCGACCAGCCCTCGAATTTCGATACATATTCCTTTAAGTCTTCTATTATTCCCTGTGCATATGGTTTGAAATCCTCCACTTCTATGCTTATCCTGTGTTCTTCGCTTTCTAGTGGTTCTTCTAAGTCTGCTATGAGGTCCATAACTGTGAGGTTTCTTTCTTTGAGTCTAGCCACTTCTATTAATATCTTTGCTATTAGATACGAACCGTCGTCTAAGAAGTAGTTTTCTTCAAGAGCCGCATGACCGGATGTCTCTATCGCTATATACGATTTTTCGCCCTGAGCATTTAATCTTATAGCTTCATTTATTACGTTTTTGTACCCTCTCTTGAATCTATGGTGAACTCCTCCATTTGATTCGATGAATTTTGTAAGCCCATCTGAGGTTATAGAGTCTGTTACGATAGTCGAGTTCGGGTGCTCATTTAATATTATCTTAGATATAAGTGCTATCAAGGCGTTTGTGTTTATTGATTTGCCACCTCTGCCAACCAATGCCGCTCTGTCTACATCTGTATCAAAGATTATACCTATATCACTCTCATTGGCTACTACGGCGTCACATGCGCTCTTCATAGCTTCCTTGTTTTCTGGATTAGGTATGTGATTTGGGAACATTCCGTCTGGATTTAAAAACTGGCTTCCAGTCGTATCTGCACCTAGAACAGCTAGTATTTTATCTTCAAAAAATCCTCCCGCTCCGTTTCCAGCGTCTACTAGTATCTTTGTACCTAGAAGTGGTTTATCGTAGTTCTCAGATGAATTCACTTCACTTCTTATCTTATCTACTAATAATTTTGAGTAGTCTTCTATTAGATTTCTGACTTCGACCTCTCCATTATGCTCTATATGTTCCTCTTTTAAATCTATAGAGCTCGCTATAGTCAATATCTCGGTTATATCTGATTTTTCAAGTCCTCCGTCTTTAGTGAAGAACTTAAATCCATTGTGGTAGTACGGAAGGTGACTCGCCGTAATCATGACTGCTCCATCGCAGTTGTAACCGTCCATCACCGTTGTCATGAACATAGCTGGCGTAGTAGCCATCTCGCAGTCTAGAACCTGCACTCCTTCGCTTGTAAGTGCATCTATTCCTATCTCTCTAAACTCAGTTCCTGTTATCCTTGAATCCGTCCCTATAGCTATCTTTATTTCCATTTTATCCGACTTCGATCCCAACCACTCGTTAAACGCTAGAAATATTCTCTTTACTCTATCAGGTGTTAGATTTACTTCCTTCTCGTCGTTTTGACAGGCAATTCCTCTAATATCAGATCCATTTTGTAATTTTAACATTTATATACCACCCCTTCATTATTAACTATCTATTGTAGTTTAATCTGTTCACAAACTAAATTTATCTATCTTTTTAGGCTATTTAGGCGCTCATCAGTTAATTTTTTATCGTACTTATTAACCTATGATATCGCTAATCTATCGCCTTTTTTCAACTTTTTTCACGATTTTGGCTTTTTTCTTAAATTAATCCTTTTGAAAAGCCCTTCAATCATATATAATATATAATAATTATATGTGTTGTGTCTAGCATTTGACAAAATATCTATTATATTTTAAAATAGATATAATTTTTATACTAAAATAAGTTATAATAGATAATATCTATTTAATGGAGATTGAGCATTTCAGATGTGGATTATCCACACTGAAGCAGTAATTACCATATCGAATTACATTAAGTTGAATATTTCTCAATTATTGTCTATGTTAAATACAACTTAACAGTTAATACTTAAAAACTAAAAGGAGATGATTTTTCGTGGCATTTTATTTTCCCACACCATCATATACATTTAGTGAGTTCTTGCTAGTTCCAGGATACTCATCAGCTGAATGTATACCAGCAAACGTAAGCTTAAAGACACCTGTTGTCAAATTCAAAAAAGGTGAAGAACCTGCCCTAACCATGAATGTACCGATGACTTCTGCCATAATGCAATCTGTCTCAGATGATAAGATGGCTGTTGCACTTGCAAAAGAAGGTGGAATATCTTTTATATACGGATCTCAATCAATTGAAAGTCAAGCTGCTATGGTTGCAAGAGTTAAATCTCACAAGGCTGGATTTGTAGTTAGCTGCTCAAATCTTACACCTGAAAACACATTGGCTGACGTTTTAGCTTTAAAAGAAAAGAACGGATTTTCAACTATGCCCGTAACTGATGACGGTACTGAAAACGGAAAGCTTGTAGGTATAGTTACAAGCAGAGACTACAGAGTTAGTCGTATGTCTGATGACGAAAAAGTCGCTGACTTCATGACTCCACTCAAAGATCTTATCACCGCTGGCAAGGACGCTACTTTGAAGGATGCAAACAATATAATATGGGAACATAAATTGAATTCTCTTCCAGTAGTTGATGACGACGGGAAATTAATGTATATGGTCTTCAGAAAAGACTACGATACAAACAAAGAAAATCCTCTTGAGTTATTAGACTCATCAAAGAGATATGTAGTAGGTGCTGGTATAAATACTAGAGACTACGCCGAGCGTGTTCCAGCCCTCGTTGAAGCTGGTGCTGACGTGCTATGTATAGACTCTTCAGAAGGATTCTCTGAATGGCAAAAACTTACTATAGACTACATCCGTGAAACTTACGGTGACGATGTTAAAATCGGTGCTGGTAATGTAGTTGACAAAGAAGCTTTCTTATACCTAGCTGAAGCTGGTGCTGACTTCATAAAAGTTGGTATAGGCGGTGGCTCAATCTGTATCACTCGTGAACAAAAAGGTATAGGTAGAGGACAGGCTAGCTCAATAATAGAAGTTGCTGCAGCTAGAGATGAATACTTCGAGAAAACAGGAGTGTACATCCCTATATGTTCAGACGGTGGTATAGTATACGACCACCATATAACTCTTGCTCTTGCAATGGGTTCTGACTTTGTAATGCTTGGTAGATACTTCTCTAGATTCGATGAGAGTCCAACTAACAAGGTAACTATAAACGGAAATTACATGAAGGAATATTGGGGCGAAGGTTCTGCTCGTGCTAGAAACTGGCAGAGATATGACTTAGGTGGAGATTCTAAGTTATCTTTCGAAGAAGGTGTCGACTCATATGTGCCATACGCTGGACCTCTTAAGGACAACGTGAATATGAGTTTGATGAAGGTTAGATCTACTATGTGCAACTGTGGAGCACTTAATATACCTGACTTCCAAAAGAACGCTAAGTTAACTCTAATATCTTCTACTAGTATAGTCGAAGGTGGAGCTCACGACGTAATTCTTAAAGACAATAGAAACTTATAGAAATTTTTATAGATTTGAATTGCCGTAGATAGCTTTATTATGACAATTCAAAAAGGAGAAATTGATTGGCGACCGATCAATTTCTCCTTTTTTGTTGTTTCTAAGCATACATATATCCCGACCTAAAGAGATTAGGCTAATTTGCTGTGTAGCCGCTCTTTATAAGCGTTTCCTTTGCCGAGTCGTACTTATCTTCGTTTACAAGTATTATAGGTCCCGCGCAGCCCATTCCACTCTCAGCGTATGTTCCATTTTTCCATAGTACTTGAACAGCGTCCTCTAGTTCCATTACATCTATGCCGTTTATCTGTGCTGTTACAACTTCTCTATTTGGAGCCACTACTTCCTCTGCTGGCTTTGATTCTTTATTTACAACATTTGAAATCAATTCATCCAACTTAGCAGACTTAGCATTTGCAAACTCGGTTCTCGCTCTCTCTGAAACTCCACCTACAGATACTTCGTAGGCATACTTCAATGCATTTGCAATAACTGGAGCTCCGGATGCACGTGATACGATGAGTATTTTTCTATCATAAGCTTCGCCTACTCCAGGTCCGTATCCAAATCCTTGTGCTTCGTAGTCTCCCCCAGTATTAAACGAAGAAAATACCTTCATGAGTAAGTTACCTGTCAGCGTATCCGTTACCATTATGTCTGGTGCTCCTACGATCAGGTCGTTCCCTCTCATTACGCATCCTCCGTCAGCTCTCACCGACTCTGCGAAATCTATTTCGTATCCATTTGACTGTAGTTCTTTTAATATTTTTTCAACCTGGCGAGATCCGTCCACGTTTAAAATACCAACCGATGGCTTTTCTATACCTATTGATTTAGCTGTAGCTATTCCTGCGATTGCATTTCTAACCATAGCTTCTATTCTATTGGTAGCACTTGTTCCAGTAGTTGTCGCTATTATCATCTCTCTACCCCTACCAGGAGTTATAACTCTACCTACAGTGGATACGCCTATTGGGAAGTTATGGTGCATTGTGACACAGGCGTCGATAAAACCTGAATCAAGCAATTCTGCCATCTTAGCGTGCATTTCTTCTTCATCTGCTACTTCCACTACCTCAAATTCGTCGCTCTCACGTTTATCTCCTATTAAAACTATATCAAACAATCCAGATTTAGCGAGCCTAGCGCCGTTCATTAGGTTTTCTTCGCCGTGTTCGCTGCCGAGTGTCGTAAGTCCAATTCTAAGTTTTTTTGCGAACTCGCCTCTTTCAATTGCGTCGGCAACTTCAAATAATACATCTGAAATCACATTTTTAGACATATGAACACCCCCCTATTCTTCTGAAATACCTTGAGCTAATTTTCTTATTGCATCAGCGAGAACTTTTTTGATTTCATCGCTCGATACTCCCGTATTTGCTGGTTCTTCAACAACTCCACTGTTTCTTTCTACTATTACAGAAACACCGTCGAATAGGTTTGTCATCCTTCCTAGGAATAGACTTCCTTTACCTACTATCATAGCCCTGTTTACATCACCAGTAGTCATGTCGTCTATTGCGAAACCGGCATAAGGTATTCCCGATGGTATATGTCCCTGAGTTGGCGCCCATCCTGGTAGACCCTTTTCAGATACAAATGTTTTTAATTCTTTCTTTTCTAGGTCGCCGCGTTTAACTCCTAGAGCACCTATCATCTTGTAGTTTGACTCTGGAACATCTCCTGCACCGGCTGGTTTTGTTATATCAGGATTTTGCATTTCTACTGAGTATACGTCTACATCAGTTATCTTGAGTCCACCCTTATCGAGGGCAGTTGTTATAAGAGATGTCATAACAGCCTGTGGAGCCGATCCTGTTCCAACAGTGTGTTTACCTGTCAAGTCCGTTCTTACAACTGGACTTACTCCGTCGTTTTCTGTTATAAGAACCGCAAATCCACCTAGCACGTCCTCAAGTACTGGAAGTCCTTTTTTAACATGGTCTTTTGCATTCATTCCAAGTTTTGCACTAGCTCCACCAGCTACTATTAGAACTGATTTGTACACACCTGATTTAACTAGGGCTGATGCGTTTATAAGCGCGTGAGTTGGGGCTGCACAGAATCCTCTAGTATCTGAACCCGTTGCATTCTTTAATCCAACTATTTCAGCTATTGATTTTGCGAAGTTACCTCCACCTCTTTGGTTCATATCACCGCAGGCTTCTTCTGAACACTCGATTACATAGTCTATAGATTCTGGGTCTACTCCACTGTGTCTAAGCATTTGTAGTCCAGCTAGTACTCCTGAAGCCTTAACTACTAGATTTTCAAACATTGTATGTGCTGATAGGTTTATATCGACATCGTGCGCTGCTTTCACGTATCCCACCAATTTATCATTTTGGTATAGCCCTTCTGCAACGTGTCTCTCCAATAACTCCTTGCCTTCTTCTATATCATCACCCTTTATTTTATCCAAAAATGGAGCCATTTCAGGGTAGTTCTTTTCAATCTTAGGTTTTACTTCATTTACAAATTCATCCGATAGTTTCACAAGGTCGAACACATCAGATATTTGCATAAAAGCTAGAAACTCATCTTGTGGCATGATTTCACCGAATTTACCATTTCTCTGGCCTTCAATTTTATGTTGACACCAAGGCATTTCTAAACCTCTTAGGTCTTCTGGTCTATTGTTTCCTATGTAGACCTGGTTTGGCATATAGTTTACTACGTCTTCGTAACTTCTTATATGGCTGTCTATTTCTTTTAGGAACTCTGAATCTGGATTTGTCTGCATTTCTACCTGGCATGTCGTTCCATTTCTAACTATCATATCTGGAGTATGTACTAGTACATATCCCGCGCTTTTTATTACTGGAAAACTCATCTTAGCACCTCCAAAATTTATTTGTTATTCTTTATTAAACTCATTTACGCATTGTGTTTCTATATGAAATATATTTTTGCAAACGTATTTCTAGACGCCTTACTTTTGTATATAATAACTTTGTATAGATTAACTTATATTACTTACTTCTGTATAAAACTAGTTTCTTTTCTAAATATACGTTGAATTCCGTGACTCCACGGAATTCAACGCCTATAAATTAAACTTTTAAGGAATTTTAGTGTATTGTTGATATTCTAGCTTAAATTGATACTTACTATTAACTTGTGTGTTGTTTTGTTGTATAATAGTATATACTTTACGTGTCCGAAGACCTGTCGACTGGGAATCGACAATTACTAGTCTTCGAATACTGTTTGGCCATCAACTTCTACAGTTAAGGCATGTAATGCTTTTTCGACTAACTCTCTTCTTAGAGCTTTTTCCTCAGCTGGGTCTAAAGCTGGGTTTCCAAGAGGATGAGGTATTGCTATTGTTGGAACTATTCTGTTGGCTCCAACTGTCTGAGATATAGGAACTATTGTACACATATGAACAACAGGTAGTCCAGTAGCTTCGATTCCCTTAACCATCGTTGCACCGCAACGAGTACAAGTACCTCAGGTAGAAGTTAAGACAACTGCATCTACTCCGTCTGCTAGAAGTTTCTGGCCTATTTCTTCAGCAAAAGCCTTCGAGCTTTTAACCGCTGTACCGTTACCCACTGTACTGAAGAAAGTATCATATAGTTTTCCGATCTTTCCTTCTTTTTCTAAATCTCTTAACACATCCACAGGTAATACTCTGTCTGCGTCTTCATTTGCATATGATGGGTCATATCCACCGTGTGCTGTTTCGTAAGTTTCTTCAGTCAAATCGTCTACTCCTGCTATTGAGTAAGATCCGTATTTAGATGCTGAAGATGATTCTATTCTATCTGGATTTCCCTTAGGAACTATACCACCTGAGGTTACAAGTGCTATTGTCGCCTTAGATAAATCTTTGATAGCTGGAGATGGATCTACTCTATCGAACGCTGGCATTGGGTACTCAGTTTCGAAAGGCTGACCGTTTATTTTCTTTACGAGCATGTCGACAGCTCTCTTAGAACCTCTTTCTTCTGCAAAGTAATTTACTCTTATTCCCCTAGCTATATAGGAATCCTCAGCAGGTGAACCTATTTCTTCGCCATTGGCTAATTTAGTAGCTAATGAAGCCAGTTTTGGAAGTGCTTTTCTCATGTCTGCCGATGAATTCTTTGTTTCTATGATATATACGTCTTTTTTGTACATATCTGCACCTGGATTTTCTGGGTACATACCAGTGATAGCTACTATGTTTAATTCAGTTTTTACTACGCTTGTGATTGTTGCAGCTGCAACCCCGTATCTACCTGCATTGAAGGCTGGTCCAGCAATAAAAACATCTGGGTTTAAAGATTTTACCATTGCTAGTACTTCTGCACTTGCCTCTTCTATATTTTCGTTGAAATATCCGTCCCCGCAAACTACTGTTCCAGCTATTTCAAAGTCGTTGCCTAGTTTTTTACCCAGTTGCTGTGTAACTGGTGGTATTTCTTCCGCTATATGTGGTGTAGTGTCAGCTTTTTCCTCTCCACCAATACCAGCGAAGAACTGATTTATATAATGAACTACTCTAAACTTTGCCATTTTTTCACCCCTTCTGGTTTTTTGGTTGGACCTAACTCAAGAACTTACAGAATTCTTCTCTTATACCGCCCATTTCTTCTGCTATTTCATCGACTTCCAGTACCATTTCCATCATACCTACCTGATCTTCGTAGACTTCTTCGTCGAATAGTTCCTTCATTTCTGTCTCAACAACATGGAATACCGTTAATCCAAGCTCTACCCCAGCAAGTGGTCCAGCAAATGTTGGATCTCCAGCAGTAACTGTTTCGGCTGCAAGACCTGCAGCTTCGGCTTCAGCAGCACCTAGTAAAACCACTACGTTTTCAGCTCCGTATTTATCGGCAGCATCTTTAACTCTTTTTTGGTTTTCTAAGTCCATAGCCCCAGCGGCAGTTCAGACGAAGCATTCTGTTGATGAGAATACTACTTCTACGCCATCAATTGACTTTAGGCATTCTTCTATAGCTGGTCCCGGGATACCATCACGGTCACCAATGATAATAACTTTTTTGTTTTCTAACAAACTCATAGTATTATCCTCCTTTAATTATTTTTAATTTATTGCCTTGCTTATCGGAGAACATCTGTACCTTATTTCTTCTAAAAATACATCTGTACTCAACTTCGATTTCATCTTCAAAATTCTTATCTTTCTAGAATCCTTTAGCTGATAGATAGTTGAATCCTGTTTCATTTGTCGCTCCTGTTATAGCCTGCACTTCGACCTCTATTGTACCGTCTTCTTTTAAGGCACCGTCAGATCCACCTGCTATTACATTTACAACCTCTAGATGTCCTATAACCTTATCTAGTTTTGGAAGTCTTACAACTCCATTTGCGTTTCCTCCAGTTACAACTGCATCTGCCTTTGGATCTGCATCTGCTAGCGACTGAGAAGAGCCGTCTCTACCGGCGTATTCATCTGTAACTATAACAGTTTTAACACCTTGGTTTTCTATCTTCTTGCAATTCATTATCAAGTCTGTATCTGGATTTCCAAATCCTTCTTGAGATACTATTACTGCATCTAATCCTAGGTATCTACAAAGTTTAGATGTCCAGTTAGAAGATCTTTCTTTATCAGCCAGATATACATTTTCATTTGTGATTATTACTCCAACGAAATTTAACTCTGTGCCGTGTTTAGCGTATAACTCTTCTATTACACCGTTATTTAGGTGGACATAGCTTGGATTTTTGTCGCAAGCAGAGACGCAGTTACCGCTTACCACTGCCCCATCCATTATTTCTGTTGGATAAAGTATAGTTGGAACTATTTGTTTTGCATCTACACCGTATACGTAGGTGTCGTGTAGCAACCCTTGAGTTTGAAGCATGTATACGTATCCTACCTTAGGTAGTTCTGGATACTCTGCTAACTGTTCGAGAAGCGGTTTTGTTTCATATACGGATACTTCATCTGGAGTAAGGTCCTTAGCTACTTTTCCTAAATAAGTTGCAGCTTTGAATCCTATCATCCTAACAGCTTTCTCGTGTTGATGTTGTTTTAAGCCATCTACTGGTTCCGCTGTTATTACTACATTGTTTGTTTTAGAGAAAGGAGTGTATTTTGCCCCTTCACCTACCATGTCGACAATTCCTTCTTGGAATCCGACTATCTTACCTGTTGTGACGACCGCTACACCTTTAAGAGCGTGAGTTCTTCCTTCTCCAACGGTATCAACTTTTGATATGATGCCTGGGAAAATTCCACCATTTCCTTCGACTTTTACTCTTGGTTCTACAACGTCTTTTACTGGTGTAATCCTAACACTTTCGCCTGGACGAGCTATATCTATGTCTATAGATTTAACGTGTTCATCTCCACCGATTTCTGCTAGCATCTCTTCTTTGTTTACAAAGAGAACACCATCTACTACCTTGGTCTCTTCCCCAAACTGTACATCCTTGATATTGATCTTTCCTAATTCAAGACGCATACTGCACCTCCCAATATTTAGTTTATATAAATTGACTAGTCAACTATATTTCAGCTGCTGTGTAACCCGCGAATCTCGTCGGTCTGATTTGTGCATACGTCTAAGATTAAATCCTAAACGTATTTTTTGATCATTGCTTCTATATTAGGTATAGTTGCATCATCTTTGATGATTTCATCTATTTTTTCCCCATCTTTGTAAACTGCTAGAGTAGGAAGCCCCAATACTTTTTCTTTTATAGCTAGTCTTCTTGCTTTTGTTATGTCCATGCTACAGAATTTCATGTTTTCTCCATAAGTTTCTGCTAGTTTGTGGACATCTGGCATTAACGCCTTGCAAGGTTCACAACCTTCACTCCAGTAGTCCACGAATACATAACCTTCTCCTGATTTTACTTCTTCTTCGAAATTAGATTTGTCTAATGCTAACATACTTACCTCCTCATAATATATATATAATTTGTTTTGTTCACTTATTTAATATTGCCCCTCACCAGATTTATACCATAAATCCACTCATTCAATCACTGGAGCCTGATTTAGTCAGCTAGGCTTTTTCAGAAAACTTTTCGCCTACGTATTTATCTGCATTTACCGCTGCGATTGCACCATCTGCAGCTGCTGTTACCACCTGTCTAAGAGATTTATCTCTACAATCTCCTGCTGCGTAAACTCCTGGTATATTTGTTTGCATTTCAGCGTCGGTTATTATATATCCCTGATCGCTCATATTTACCTTGCCTTTAAATACATCTGTCTGAGATACTAGACCTACGAATACGAACACTCCCATAGTGCCGTCTTCTTCATCTGCGAAGTACTCATTTGTCTCACCTGTTATCGTGTTTTTAAACACCACTGATTCGAGTATTCCGTCGCCTTTTATCTCTTCTATAACCGTATCCAACATCCACTCTATCTTCTCGTTTGCCCTTGCTTTTTCTTCTATGCTCTTAGCACATCTAAGCCCCTGTCTTCTATGGACTATTGTTACCTTTCTAGCAAACTTAGTCAGATACATAGCTTCCTCAAGTGCGCTATCCCCTCCTCCGACTACAAATACTTCGAAGTCTTCAAAGAAATCAGCATCGCAGGTTGCGCAGTATGATACGCCCTTTCCTGTCAATTCTTTTTCACCTGGGCAGCCTATTTTTCTTGGAGATGCACCAGATGCTATTATCACTGATTTTGCTCTGTACTCGTCTTTTTGACCTTTTAAAATCTTTATATCCCCTTCTAGAGATACATCTTCTATTGTATCTTTTATTCTTTTTGCTCCAAACTCATCGCTTTGCTCAACCATCCTCGCTATGAGTGAGGGACCTGTTGCATTTTGTACTGATCCAGGGTAATTTGCAACCTCGTGAGTTATAACTATCTGACCGCCAGTCTTATCCTTTTCTATTATCAAGGTATTTAACTTTGCCCTTGATCCGTATAGGCCTGCTGCCAAGCCAGCTGGTCCAGCCCCTACTATGACTAAATCATAAACATTTTCCATACTGCAACCTCCTAATTTGTTTGATGAATTTATGTGTATAAATTACATGCTAAATTAATTCTTAGTCCTCATACTGCATTCTCTGTATTGTATTTGTGAAAATATCTAGGTCTATGACCTTGAAATCATCAAGTACTGAGTCATTCCAATCGGGAGTAGACTTATTACCTTGAAATTTTATCGCTGTGCTTATAGCATCTTCTATCATAGTCACTGAATCCATGCTTAAAATATCGTTTTCTTTCAATGCGATACTCCTATATGGAGTTTCATTTGGTTTTACACTCCCGTAAAGTGGGTGTGTAAGAAGTTCATAACCCTTGTGAATCATATCTCTACAAATTTTTAAAATTCCTAAGTAATCTGTTTCTTCAAACTGCACCTTGTAATCTTGGCCTGCCATATCTCTTACATCATCGTTATTGGTTACAATTATCATCTCTTCACCCCCATTTTGTGATTGTAGTATATTTCCGAAAAAAACAGGGAACACAAATATCCAATTTGTGTTCCCTGTTAAAATACATTCTCCAGAGTTACGTCCACGTACCATGTTTTTACCTGAGAATTTCATTTGACTTCTTGGACTCGAAATCAAATTTGTCCCTTCGGCCGTCTCATTTAGAGACTGTCTCTGGTGCGCTTCACCCGTTATTATTTTATTTTCGACTTCTATTTTCAATTGATTTATACATATGCACATTTTTTGCAATTTCGCCAAGCATGTCTAGATTTAATAGAAATATACTATTCTTCTTAAGACTAGTATATGAATATTCTATTTAAAATGCAAGCGATTTTTTATATATTTTTTGTGTTATTCTCCATATTTTCTCAGAGACCTTGATATTACACATTTCTACAAAATGTCTTTTTTTGTTTTTTTTCAAAATTAGAAATTGTAGTTTAAAAAATGAGTATTTTCAATCGTTTGCAAATAAACAGCGACTGAGTGCAGACAAAAATCTACTACCCCGTCGCCATTTGTTTTTTTGAAACTATTTGTCGATTTCTATGTCGTCTATGCTGTCGAAGTACTTCTTTGCAGATTTTGCCACATCGAAAAGAGATCCTTTGGCAAATGGAGATTTTAATCTACCTATGCTCACGATTTCTGTAAATGATTTACTTCCACCTACCTTACACATATTTTTGAAATCCTCCCAGTACCCTGATTCATCTACCCTGCTTTTCTCCCAAATCTGGAGCGAGCACACCTGTGCTAGGGCGTAATCTATATAGTAAAATGGATTTTTGAAAATATGCCCCTGTTTATACCACCAGCCACCTGATTCTAGAAACTCGCAGTTTGGATACTCTCTATGTGGTTGGTATTTTCTCTCTAGATTCCTCCAGACCTCGTTTCTCTCTTTTGGACTCAATCCTGGATTTTCATAGATGATATGCTGGAACTCATCTACTAAAACTCCGTATGGAATGAATTTAATCGCTGTAGAAAGATGAGAAAACCTGTATTTATCAGCCTCGTCTCCAAAGAACAGCTCCATCCAAGGCCAGGTTATAAATTCCATGGACATAGAATGTATCTCACAACTATCCAATGTCGGGAAATTTATTTCTGGAGAGCTTATCCATCTAGACATATAGAGTTGAAAAGCGTGTCCCGCTTCATGTGTCAGCACGTCTATATCCTCTAAAGTCGAGTTGAAATTTGAAAATATAAACGGCGACTTATAAGCTGGAATGTATGTACAGTACCCTCCTGCAGCCTTTCCATCCCTCTCCTTCCAATCGATTAATTCATTTTCCAATATAAATTTTATGAATTCCCCAGTTTCATCTGAGAGCTCAGTATACATCTTCACTCCAGATTCTAGTATGTAGCTTGCATCTCCCTTTGGAGTTGGATTTCCAGACTTAAATTCTATATTTTCATCTATAAAATCTAGACTCTCCACTCCAAGCCTTCTCGCCTGTCTCTCATATAGGACCTCTGCAAGTGGTATTATATCTTTTTCTACCTGATTTCTAAATATTTCGACCATCTTCCTGTCGTACTCAGTCCTCATCATCCTGAGATAGCCTACTTCTATAAAGTTTTCGTACCCAAGTTTTTTTCCTATCTCATCTCTGAGTTTTACCAGCCTGTCAAATACGCAATCGAAGTCGTTACTCTTTTCTTCAAAAAATCCGTAGTATTTTTCACTTGCCTCTTCCCTTGTCTTTCTATCACCAGAGAGCATATACGAATATATGCCAGATAGGTTTCTAACTTCTCCGCGAAACTCAATTTTCGCCGATGCCAAGAGTCTGGTGTACTCTGAACATAACCTGTTTTCTTCTTGTAGTTCTGCAATTATATCCTTTGAGAACGCCTTCAATGAAAACTCGCAAATTTTATAAAACTGACTTCCATAGTCCTCTATTATCTCGTTTTTAAACTTGGATTCTACGATCGATTTGTAGAAATACGAATTCAACTCATCGTACAATGGACCTTCCTCATCCCAGTAAGATTTTTCCTCTCGGTAATAAACTTCATCCGTATTCATACTGTATCTTATTTGAATGATCTCATTCATAGATTTTAAAACGTTTCTAATTTCGTTTATGTTTTCGATGTACTTCTTTTGTTCTTTGTAAGTTTCTGATTTTGATATTTTTTCAACGCAGTACATGAACCTAGGTCTTAGCTCTTCGTAATCGGGTCTTTCATATTTAAATTCTGAAAATTTCATGGTATCTCCTCAACAATAAATTTTTTCTTTAGGATTTCCTTAGTCTCTTCCCCTAGAGAGGGCAAGGTGTTGCTTTGCAATAATCTAGGCATACAATTAAAACTATCTTTATTTGTACCCGTCAAACATTATTATAACACAATTAAATATTGATTTCGTGATAGTGGATACACCTACACGAAATAAGATTTATGCTCGCCAACTATAGAATGGGGTATATTTCTCAAGTTATCTATTCTTTACATGCATATTGCTATTCGTTCGATATAAATATTCAGTTTTTTCGTATTTTTCTGTTGACAATTTCCATATTCTGAAGTAGTATTTCGGTATAGCCTTATTTGGATAAGTTTTATTTAGACAAGTTAAATGGCATACTGTATTTAGCCTATCGTCATATTATTTTTTAATTTACATATTATTGTTATAGATACTAGTATACGAAATAGAGTATCTACCTTTTGATTACAATCTCAAATTACACCATCTGTCTGCAGAGGTATGATTATCTTTCTAAATTTAAACTGGTCATAATTATTTGACATAGCATTAAAATTTAATATAAGGGGGTAATAAGATGACTACATTTTTAATCGGAGTTGCAATTTTAATCGTCGGTGCAGCTCTCTACGGAAGAGTATGTGAGAGAGTTTTCGAACCAGACGACAGAGAAACACCTGCTATAACATTGGGAGATGGTGTCGACTACGTTCCTATGAAAAAATGGAAAAACGGTCTCATCGAACTTCTTAACATCGCTGGTACTGGACCTATTCTCGGACCTATACAGGGAATTTTATTCGGACCAATCGCTTTTATACTTATACCTATAGGCTGCGTACTCGGAGGTGCTATGCACGACTACATGTGCGGTATGATTTCAATTAGGGAAGACGGTGCTCAAATGCCTACACTTGTTAAAAAGTTCCTAGGTACAAAAGTGTTCAATGTATACCATGTTATACTCTGCTTCCTAATGCTGCTCGTAGGTGTCGTATTTGTATACACACCTGGTGACTTATTTGTAAACGAAATAATCGGTCAGAAAGCAGTGATGAGCAATCCTACAGTATGGATAGTATACGGTGCTATACTACTCTACTACTTAGCTGCTACCCTATTCCCTATCGACAAGATAATCGGTAAGATTTATCCCATATTTGGGGCTGTTCTATTATTATCAGCAGTAGGAGTAGCTATAGGTTTATTCACAAATAGTTACCAACTACAAAACTTGTCTGTGTCTAACTGGATGGGCGTGCACCCAGAAGGGTTACCACTTATTCCAATATTCTTTGTAACAGTTGCCTGTGGTATCGTATCTGGATTCCACTCGACTCAAGCTACATTGATAGCTAGATCAGTGTCAAACGAAAGAGAAGGCAGATCTACCTTCTACAACATGATGATACTTGAAGGTCTTATAGCTATGATATGGGCTGCTGCTGCAATGGGTATTTACCACAAGGGTGTAGATGGCTCAATTGTAGGTACAGTCGCAGTTGTAGGCGTTGTTGCAAAAGATTTACTCGGTACATTTGGTGGTATGATAGCCGTATTAGGTGTAATCGTCCTTCCGATAACTTCTGGAGATACTGCACTTAGGTCACTTAGACTTATGCTAGCTGAATACCTTAATTTCGACCAGACCGTAAAGAAAAATAGAATTATACTGTCTCTTGCAATTTTCGTACCGGTCTTAGCTATATTGATATTCGCAAAATCAAGCGTGAAGGGATTCAATATTCTATGGAGGTATTTCGCATGGACTAACCAAACAATAGCGGTATTTGCATTTGCAATGATAACTGTATACTTGATGTACAGAAATAAAAATTACTTGATGTCGTTGATTCCTGGAATGTTCTACTCATTTATAATATTTAGCTATATCTTAAATGCTAAAATAGGCTTTAACCTTGGTTGGACTATTTCTTATACCGTAGCAGGAGTTCTCACAATACTATATGCTGTAGCTGTAGTTAGGTACGGTAACAAACTCAAAAAGAAAGAGCCGGAATTACTCGCTCATTCCTAGAATAAAATTTTGAAATCATATTAAATTAACACGTTTAAAGGATAAGACTAGGTATTAACACCTAGCCTTATCCTTTTTTACTTGTATAAGCCACTCTAATGGCTTTAAATTAAACTATCGTGTAAGTCATCATTTTTTGTATTTATATACCTACAGGTCGACTACTTCCCTCGCTGTTTAAATCGATCTGCGTGATATAAGATAACTTTGAACCTGTGTTTTTGTAAATAGATTTAATCGTTTACTGCTTTTTCCAACTCATTTAGAGCTTCTACACTTGTCCTCTCTATTATCGAGGGCCTCTGAACTCTTTCGTAGTCGTCTACATCGAGTTTTTCAACCCTATCTACCAAACAATCGACTGCATTTTGAATAACAATCTGTCTCTTATCGTCGATGGTAGTAAGACCTGCCTTGAAGTAATCTATCAGTTCGATATTGTTGTACGAAATTATAGACATTTCTTCTGGTATCCTGACTCCATGCACCAATTTAAGTTCCTGGCTAATAGAAACAGCCGGTACATCTTGCTGTACGAAGATTGCAGTGTATTTTTTTAGTTCGTCTATATTTTTGGCCACAAATTCCTGTTGCGACTTAAAATCTATTTCAGTGCTTATAAGTTTTGGATTTAATCCAGCATCGTTCATAGCGTCTATGTATCCCCTAGTCCTATCGTAGTATATATTACTGTCTTTTTGAACTGAGGTTATAGATAAAATATCTCTATGTCCCTTATCTATAAGGTATTTTGTAGCTATATACCCACCGTACACGTTGTCATCCCAAAAGAAATTATTTTTCTTCTCATCTATAAACTTAGGTTTAAAGAATATGAAAACGTGTGGAAAATTATTATTAACTAGAAAATTGTATTCTTTTTCAGAAATATCCTTTGATGCTATTATCAGCCCATCTACATTTTGACCACTCACCATTCTAAGTATATTGCTCTCTCCCAGTATACTGTGGTTTGGTTGAATTACAAAATCGTATTTATTAGACTCTATAGCTCTAATAGCGGCTTCCATGGCATCTCCGAAAAATCTTCTTGAATCATCTTCTCGGTTGTAGTCATCAGAGAAGATCACTCCAATTCTACTCGTCTTTTTCTTCACAAGGTTTCTTGCATTGACATTAAAGCAAAATCCTAAGCGTTCGGCTTCCTCTTCTACTTTTTGCTTTGTAACAGCGGAAACGTTTGGGCATGAATTTAAACACCTGGATACGGTTGAATAACTCACCCCTAAATTTTTCGCTATATCCTTTATAGTAACCATTTCTTTTCTCCCCTTTCTTAATTATCTATGGCTATTTCTGTTATATCATTAAATTATATTGTATAAAATTAATTAAACTACTACTTTAATAATTTAAAATTATATATCTATCTTAGATAATAGATTTACTTTAAGATAAAGTCAACCGTAGTTACCAAATTTCTCTTAATTTTCGACCTTAAATATTAATTTTTAAACTGTTAGGACATAAATTTCCCATATGTTTTGTATTCATGATACATTGTAAGATTCGTTCTCTCAATGTTTTATACATTAATTCTTTAGGTGCTATTTATATGTTGTTTCAATATTTTTTGTATTGTTTTAACGTAGTTTATGTATAGTTTCTTTATTGTATAGTTTTAAGTTATAAATTGAATACAATTTTACAATCTACACATAATAACTTGAGAAAGATATCACGCATCTTTGGATGGATAATATTCACATCTGAGTCGTGAATCACTATTTAAGAATTAGATATTATTTAACTTTAGGAGGAAGAATATGAATTCAAATTTAAGTTGCTCTGCAACAAAATGCGCGTACAATAATGGAAATGCTTGTTATGCAGGGAGCATACAAGTCGATGGAAGACAGGCGCTTACTACTGGTGAAACTAGATGTGCTTCTTATACAGAGTCTAGTGGTGCACTTACAAACAGCGTAGGCAGTGGAGAACAAGTCACTGCTGGCGAAATATGTTGTGCCGCATCTAGCTGTACGTACAACCAAAACCAGCTATGTAAGGCTAAGAGCGTCAAAATAAACGACTACACAGCAAGCTGTGAGACGTTCGCAACAAAATAAACACCTTGCTGGTTACAAGCTGAAATACAAAATCTTTGTGTGTACACAGCGTACATATCAAAGATTTTTGTATTTCTCTTGTTAATATCAAGGTGTTTAAACTTTTTTACATATTTATTTATTTTCAGTAAACTGCCATGCTTTTTCTTCGCCCTTTAATACCCTCAATGCTCCAAATGCAAGTGATTCTAGTTCATTTTCACCTGCCATTATCGCTACCTTGGATATGAACTGAATTCTCTTTGTTAGAGCCTTTGAGAATTTTTCTGAATATGCTATACCACCTGTTACTATTATGGCGTCTACATCTCCGTCTACAACGGTAGCCATCTCACCTACGCCCTTAGCTATTTGGTATATCATAGCATCATAGATAAGCTCTGCCTTCTTGTCGCCATCTTCTATCATCTTTTCTACTTCTCTGACGTCGACTGTATTTAAATGAGATACTATTCCACCCTTACCTCTTATCATCGTCATGATTTCTTTTTTACTGTATTCTCCCGAGAAACAAAGGTCTACTAGTTTTCCACCTGGTATTCTACCAGATCTCTGTGGTGACATAGGCCCTTCATCATCCGACAACATGTCAGATATTCTTCCCTTGTTGTGTAGGTATACTGTCGCTCCTCCACCTACGTGTGCAACTATTAGATTTAGATCTTTGTACTCTAGGTTATTGTCCTTTGCGTATTTAAGAGCCATTGCTCTAGTGTTTAGGGCGTGTCCAAAACTTGGTCTTTCTATTCCCTTTATACCTGTAACCCTAGCTAGGTCGCTCATTTCGTCGACTGCTACAGCATCGTATATATATGCCTTTATTCCTAGTGGATCTGCTATGGACTTAGCTATTACGCCTCCTAGATTTGACGCATGTTCTATAACAGGTCTATTTCTAAGGAAATCAACCATCTCGTCGTTTACTTCGTATGCACCAGAGTTTACTGGAGTAAGCGCTCCACCCCTACCTACTACTGCATTTAGAGATTCAACATGTATATCGTTTTCTTCGAGCACTCCTATTATAGACTTAGATCTCATATCGAATTGGTCGATTATATTTGCGTAGCTATCTATTTCTTCAGCTGTATAGTCTATTGAACTAGTTAGTATCTTTTCTTCATCGTCGTAAACTGCGATTTTAGTGGATGTAGATCCTGGGTTTATAGCTAATACTCTGTATTTTTCCATGTTTTCGCTCCTATTTATTTAAAATTTCTCGTATGAGTTAATCGGGGATGTCCAACTAGACATCCCCAATGTGTTTATCAAACTATATATACCTTATCATACCATATTTGGTTGACTCTAAGGATTTAGATTTTATTTTATTAAACTTTTTCCAAGTTCAAATGCTTCGATGTTCATATCTATGAACTTAGGTTTTACATTTTCACTTATTATTTTATTCCAGTCTATATCTTCTAGTTCCATCATTTTTACTAGGCTTCCAAGTAGTATTACGTTCATTACTTTTGCATTTCCTAGTTGATCAGCTTCTTTAGCTGCGTCTAGAACCACTGCATTAAGTTTTTCAAGTTCAGCGTCTACACCTTTTTCATCGTAGACAAATGCACCTGTAAGAACTGGTATTGAGTCTATTCTAAAGTTATTTGATATTATATGTCCGCCTGGTTTAAGATATTCTAACCATCTTAAAGTTTCCATTTTTTCAAATGAAACCAATACATCAGCTCCACCTACTTCTATAACCGGAGAGTAAACTTTTTCACCGTATCTAACTTGCGATGAAACAGATCCACCCCTCTGGCTCATTCCGTGGATTTCACTCATCTTTACGTCGTATCCAGCTTCTAGTAAACCTGTTGTGAGAAGTTTACTTGCAAGTATTGTACCTTGACCACCGACACCTACTAATAATACACTCTTAGTCATATTATTTTCCCTCCTTTTCGATTTTAACTATAGCGTTTTTAGGGCAAACCTGTGCACAAACGTCGCAACCAACACATTGGTTAGCATCTATAGATGAATAGTTTTCTTCAAAATTGTACTGTATTGCTGGACATCCTGTCTTAGTACAAAGTTTACATCCTATACATAAATCTCTATCCACTTTATTCTTAGTAGTGAACGGATGGAATTCTTCAATATCTGCATCAGAGAATTTCTTAAGAACACATGGGTATCTAGTGATGATTACCGATGCTTCATCTAGAGCAAGTGCCCAGTCCAAAGTTTCTCTAACTAATTTTAAATCATTAGGGTCTATTACCTTAACGTTTTTGATACCACATGCGCGAACCAAAGTTTCTATGTCAACTATTTCAGTCACATCTCCCTGAAGAGTGTATCCTGATCCTGGATTTTCTTGGTGACCAGTCATACCAGTGATTCTATTGTCTAGAATTATTGATATAGAGTTACCTCTGTTATAGACAACATCTAGTAAAGAGTTTATACCTGTGTGGAAGAATGTTGAATCCCCAAGTACACTTACTACTCTCATCTTATTGTCTTCTTTCATGTTGAACACTTTTTGTGCACCATGACCTGAACTGAAACTTCCACCCATACAGATTACCCAGTCTTGAGCATTGTAAGGAGGTGCAAATCCCAAGGTATAACAGCCTATATCCCCTGCTATAGCAACGTTCTTTTTCTTACCTAGTTCGTAGAATAGACCTCTATGTGGACATCCTGCACAGAAACTTGGTGGTCTTGGAGCTACTAATTCGCTGTTGGCTTCAACTGTGTCGTTTGATTTTCCGTATAGAGATTTTCTTATTACATCTGGAGTCATTTCTCCGTATGTAGGGAAGATCTCTTTACCTATACAATCTATGCCTGCTCCTCTTATCTGTTCTTCCATGAATGGATCGTCTTCTTCTATTACATATATTTTGTCAACTTGTTTAGCAAATTCTTTTACTTTTTCTATTGGCATTGGATAAGTAAATCCTAATTTTAAATACGATGCTTCGTCTCCGAATACTTCTTTTGCGAAGTTGTAACACATACCTGAAACTATTACACCTATTTTTGTACTGTTGATTTCACTGTAGTTTAAATCAGTTTTGTTTGAGAACTCAGTCAGTCTATTCATTCTATCTTCGACTTTTAATCTGAGTTTCTGAGCATTAGCTGGAACGGTAACACGTTTGATTGCATCTTTAACGTAGTCTTTTATTCCTACTTCATCTCTATCGTAGAATTCTACTGTACTCTTTGAATGTGAAAGTCTTGTAGTACTTCTAAATAACACTGGAGTATCAAATTCTTCGCTTATTTCATAAGCTTTTTTGATCATATCTTTAGCTTCTTGACTGTTTGAAGGTTCTATTAGCGGTATTTTTGCAGCTCTAGCATAGTTTCTATTGTCCTGTTCATTCTGTGAAGAGTACATTCCTGGTTCGTCTGCTGTAAGTATTACCATACCGCCATTTACACCTATATATGCGTATGTAAATAGTGGGTCTGCTGCAACATTCAATCCAACGTGTTTCATAGCTGCAAATGTTCTAGCCCCAGCTATCGATCCACCGATTGCAGCTTCTAGAGCAACCTTTTCATTCGGTCCCCATTCTGCAACTATGTCTTCTTTGTACAGCGAAATATTTTCTAATATTTCTGTACTTGGTGTACCTGGATAAGCTGATGCGTACTTAACACCAGCCTCGTAAACACCACGAGCTATGGCTTCATTACCTGTCATCAATTTTTTCATTAAAGATTCCTCCCATACTATAATTAGTTGTGATTTACTTCTCGTTTTTGCTACTAGCTACCTGAATTTTCTTGGCTATCAATGTCTATGAATACGTTTTCTTGTAGAAAAATCAAAAACGCTATGTAGCTTTGTCATTAATTGCACAAGTATATTGTAACATAAATTCAGGTATAATACATCTAACATTAATAGTTTTTTGAAAATTTTATACATATCTGCCTTGTGTACATCAGTATGCATGTCCCTATAGTAAATGTTATGCGGTGGACATTGAATTATTACAATTTATTTGAAACTATTTTTACTTGCAGTCGACCACAAAACATTTTGCCATACTTCTCACTTAATCTTGTGTCTCCTTTAACAACAGCATTTCTTCGTAGCATTTTTGGCATTTTTCTATATTCCTAGCTCTCATCGCCTGAACCAGTCTCCAGTGTACGTCGTCCTTGTAGTCATCGCTCACGACTTTTTTCATGTATATCTCATTTAAGTTTGTAGTATGCTGTTTCATTACATGTCTCATGAGTTCGTATACTATAGAGAATACTTCGTTTTGCGTAGACTTACAAATTTCAAGGTGAAATCTAAAGTCGAGTTTGCCATGCGCTATGGCATCACCTCTCATCAGAGAATCGTTCATCATTACAACTATATCCTCGAGTTTGGCGTAATCGTCTTCTGTCGCCCTTTTTATAGCTAATTTGGTTATAGACATCTCTGTTATAAGTCTGTATTCTGTCACCTGTTTCATATCTTTATCTGAGAGTAGAAATTCTTGCATCTGATCCAGATAATTGTTTGCGTCAAACTCTTTTACATAACTTCCGAGCCCCGCCTTTGTCTCCACTATACCGAGTGTTGCCAACCTTTGGATTGCAACTCTCACCGAAGACTTACTCACTCCCAAGTCATCGCTCAGTTTAACTTCTGAGGGTAATTTTTCACCAGGTACCAAGTTACCCTCCAATATATCGTTCTTCAATATCTCAAATACCTGTTCTGAAATATTTATCTTTTCAATTCGCTTTAGAGCCAAAATACCACCCCTATCATATAGATATACTTAATTATACCATATTAGTACGCCAACCTACTATACCAATTGTACCAATTATTCAGATTTCACTATTTTATCAAATGGATATCCGAGTTTGTGCTTTAAATGCTGATTTCGTAGTTGGAGATTTCTCCTGTACAACCAGAACGGTCGCCGACCTATGAAGGCGGCGACCGTTCTCAGTTCTATTGTCAATTCGATTCCAAACCACACTGCGATTGTTTGGTGAAGGAATGCTAACTATGTCTAATAATTTTTTATCTTTCTATCTTTCTTTATTTGTTTCTTTCTTTAGATTCTTTCTTTGATTCATAAGTTAATTTAATTCGTAACTCTTTTCCATCGATACCTTCTTCGCTCTTTGGCGAACTGATGCATATATGAAAAATACTATAAATAGTACTGATGTCACTATAACCTGTGTTTTTGTAATACTTCTAAGCGATAGACCTATACAGAATACTGCTATGGCCAGACAGATCACCATCACTGCATAAAATACTGGTTTTGACATTCTTATATATCTATTTTCCCATGCTTCTGGAAGAACTTTTGGAACTCTTATGACCGCTATTATAGCGACTACATCGGCTATTCTTCCGGCTAATACAACATTTCCCGTTATCTCTTGTATATTCAATCCTACCAATATAGGAAGTATGGCTATTGCGTACATCAACACTAACACCCTCATTGGAACAGAATTGTCGTTTGTCCTAGCAAAGTATTTTGGGAACCAACCGTCAACACACATCTGGTGGAAAGGTCTTGAAAATACGCTAAACGACGAATTCAAGGTAGTAGCAAGCGCCGCTATCGGTCCACCTACTACAAACGCATATGCTAGTGGTCTAGACATTATATCCTTTGCCACGTCGGTAAGTGGTCTTCCAGCTACCTGATCTATTGGAAGTATTCCACTTGCAACTATAGCAATTGCACAGTATATCACTAGTATTATCAATGTCGCAACGCAGATTGCCAAAGGTACATCTCTTCTAGGGTTCTGAGCTTCCTTGCTAAAGCTAACGACAAACGATTGCCCAACGCACGAGAATACCAATAAAAGCACTGCATTTAAGAAACCATCTGTACCTCCAGTGAAGAAATCTGGTGCTGAAAAATCAAATGTTCCTGGTTGTAACTTGAATAGCCCCATGACTATAAACAGCCCTAAACCGCACATAAGCGCTACAGTCATATAATTTTGAAGTTTAGCCATGAATTTAACCCCGACTATATTGCAGGCAAAGAACAATGTCACCGACACTATTGCAGCTGGTACTATCGGCACCGATGGAATTATAGAATTTAAATACATACCCATCGAAAGTCCAAACATACCACATGCCAACATGTTTAGAGTGAATGCCATGCCGTATATTCCACCCCATTTATCACCTAATGTAGCTGCCACAAATGAATAATTACCGCCTTTTACCCTTATCATACTGCTTAACATAATATAAGGAAAAATTATACAAAATCCCATTATAATTGCTACTGCATAGGCTAACCAGACCGAACGACCTGTCATACCTATCCCCTTACCTACCAATGTCACTACACCTGCACCTATTACCTGTCCCGTTGCAAGCGATATCAAATCTTTTAAACTAAGTCCTTTACTACCACTACTCATCTCAACCTTCCCCCTTATTTAGACTAGATTTTTAAACTAACTTAGTATTCTTATTCAACAGTTTTGTGTATTTTAGTAACCTTGTTTAATATTATCATGCTTTGCCCTTATAAGGAACATCTTCCCACCATATTAGATGGGAATCCCCTCAAATTTCAAATTATTTTATAGTTTCTATATATGCTTTCTTTAATGCGTCCTCCGATACTTCCTGGCCTATACCAGGCAATTCAGGTATGTCTATATATCCATTCACCGGTTGGTAATCGTACTTGCATTGTCCTGCGTTAAATGGCGTAGTATTCGTAATATGATGCTCATGGATGATAAAGTTCGGTATAGCTGCTTCCAGATGTAGGCTCACCGCTACTCCTATTGGACTTGAGCATACATGTGACTGTACGCTTACGTCGTGGATATGAGCCATGTCGCATATTTTCTTCGCCTCTGTTATACCTCCGCAGTTTCCTATATCTGGTTGAATTACTGTCAAGGCATTGCTCTTTAATAGAGGTAAAAATCCCCAACGAGTGTATGTTCTCTCTCCTGTAGCCAAAGGAACATCTGTTTTTTCAGATATTTTTTTGAATAACTCTGCATTTAGCGGTGTGCACGGCTCTTCAAAGAACATAATATCGTATTTTTCAGCCATTTTTATAAATTGAAGTCCTGTAGCTGCATCGGTCATAGCGTGGTTTTCTATTATTAGATCCGCATCGCTTCCCAATGCCTCTCTAGTAGCTTGTATTCTCTCTTCAGCAAGTTTCATAATGTCTTTACTTAAGTAGCTCGTTCCATTTAGGAAGGGAATTATCTTTCCCTCTTTGTCAAATCTCATGAAATTAGCCTTTACTGCATCGTATCCTTGCTCTACGGCCTTTAGAGCCGCTTCTTTATAAAATTCTGGAGAACCACTTGGTGCCTGTACTGGGTTGAAGCTTTCGCAATCCCATCCAAATTGAATCTGGCTTGCATAGCAGCGAAGTTTTTCTCTCTGTTTTCCTCCGAGTAATTCGTATAGGGGTGCATTGTAGTATTTTCCCTTTATGTCCCAAAGAGCTGTGTCTATGGCACTTATAGCTGCCATCATTATCGCTCCATTTCCTTGACCCCAGAACGATAATTTAAATAGTTTTTCCCATATTACCTCATGTTGAAGTGGGTCCATACCTCTTACAAGTGGCGCAAAATCTTTTAAAAGCGCAAATGCAGCTGTTGCTCCAGTACCTATCGCTACTGCAGCCTCTCCATACCCTTCTATCCCCTGGTCTGTGTTTACCTTGACTATTATAGGTCTATTACCACAGTTTGGATCTTGCTCTAAAGCCATCACGTCTAAACTAACTATTTTCATTTTTATACCCCCTATTTCCTTTGCTAGTGTAAAGTTTTACACTACTTTTGTTTTTGTTCTACAACCTTGTATAACGTTTTTTCATATCTTTGATACTTGCTTATCATAATTTAACTTGATAAAGATGTCGCCCATAACTACATTGACCGATGATGCCAGATAGATGTGGGCGATCACAATTTAAATTACAATTTATTGATGATGATATTCATATCATATGTATTACATTTGATATGTTATAAGCTAATTGTATTCTCATTTTATTCCATTGTCAAGCTTTTATTTTGACTTATTTTATCGTTAGATGTATAATTTTATTATAGTAGGATGTGCTTAGATGCAAATTGTGAAAACATTATCGTCATTTGAGGATATCCTAATTTTGATTATGCCCCGTGGGTAGGAATGACGCCCACTGAAATGAGAACGTCCACTACCTAAATAGTTGAGGACATCCTTCTCAAATCACAAAATACTATCAATGTAGTATAAAAACAAATCTCAATTAAAATTGAGTAACGAAGAAAGAGAGGATTTTATGAAGTCTAGCACTACGAAAAAAAGTATACCAGATCAGGTATTTGAAAATTTAATGGAAGAGATTTCTTCTGGCGTAATAAAACCAGGAGATAAAATTCCCTCGGAACATGAATTATGTGACATCTTCGGTGTGAGCAGACCATCTATAAAAATGGCATTGGACAGACTAAACCTCTTAGGAGTGCTCGAATCCAGAGTTGGCGATGGAACTTATTTAAAGAAGTTTTCTGCCTTAAATTTTGTAGAACTCTATTCCGATTTATTTGGAATAACCCATACGCTCGAGGACTTGGTCGAACTTAGAGATACAATTATACTTAAGAGTTTTATAAATTTATGTAAGCCTGGCGAGGTTGATGACAAGGAAAAACTGATAACTAACCTATCGTCAATATATAATGAAATTAAATTCTCCTTAATGAACATCGACTATACTCCGTATCCGGATTTGAAGACTAGGTTTTTCACAGAGATATGCAGATGTTCTACTAATGAATACTTCCTTAGTATATACAATCTGATTCTTAAGAAAAAGTTAATTCATTCGTACGAGTTATCGAATGTCAACGATGTAGAATCAAATAATTTGATTATAGAAAATTATCAATTGATAATAGATGCAATTGTCAAAGAGGACTATAAAATCGGTATTGACTCATTTATAAGTCTAATTATTTTTTAGGCATTCTGATTAAATCATTCGTGTTTTGTATTCGGAGACAATCAATGCTAGATTGTTCATATTAAATCATTTGCGTTTTATCAATATGTTTAACTCAAAAGACCCTATATGGGATATGTCTACTCATATCCCATATAGGGTCTTTTGTCTAGTAAATATTCCTAAGTAAAATAATGCTTACCAGGTTATTGATTTTCCTAATTTATGCAAGCCAAATAGAGCTCTTGCTATTTAATCCGACACTCTCCGCAGAGTCCGTAGAATTTAAGTTCATGGTTTGTTATCTCGAAATTGTAAGCATTTTCGATTTGAGCTTCTATACTATCGAGTAGGTCTTCCTTTACCTCGATGATTTTACCACATTCTTTGCATATAAGATGGTGGTGATGATGTGTATCATCGTCGTTCAAATCAATTTCATACCTTACGCATCCATCGTCCAGGTTAAGCTTTGATATTACTCCTATATCGTCTAGTAGCTGCATTGTTCTATACACTGTTGCAAGTCCTATCTCTGGACAATCAACCCTCACTAGGTCGTATATTTCTTCACTGCTTAGATGAGAAGCATCGCTTCCTATAAGCACTTCAATTATTGCTCTCCTTTGTGGAGTAATCTTAAATCCTGTTTCCTTAAGTTTTTCTTTTAATATTTCAAATGTGTCTTTCATAAACACCCCTCGTTTTCAATTGATAATCTTTATTATGTCTCTATTTTAGTCTATTTACACCGCTATGTCAATAATTGTTAAGAGTTGGCGATGTGCAAATTTTTACCTTTCCACTATTAATATACCCTGGGTATGTAAATACTATTTAAACAAATAATTTAGAGTTATTAAATACAATTTAAGGACAGATACCCACTTTATTGTGAGTTATCTGTCCTCATTTCAGCAGTTAAACCATGCTGATAGCGTCGATCATTATCAAATTTGAGACTTTTTATTACCGTCAATATCTATAAGAACTAAAATCTATTCTTCGTCGTCAAAATCTAATCCTTCTTCTTCCATTAATGTTTCGTATACTGCTACAACTGTTTCGTACTCTTCGTCTGACTCTATAGGTAAAAGTATTTCGCCTTCTTCATCTTGGTCTATTCTGAAAATTAATGCTTCTTCTGCTTCATCGTCGTCCACTGGCACTAATATTGCGTATTCTTTTCCTTCTGCTTCTAATGTAAGTATTATTTCAAAATTACTTGTAACTCCGTCTTCGTCTACTAAACTTATTATATTATCTTCCATATCCTTCACCTCGCGTAATTATTCGTTGTTTCATTTGTTGTCGACATTCTTATTATACAACATTTTGTTGATATTATATAATCTTTTTTGCGTTATCAAATTATGATTGCTTCTGGTGGGGAAAAAACCCACCGAAATGAGAATTATTCCTACACCTATAGCATTGGGGGATATTTCTCGATATCCATCCTTAGATTCTCTTAAAGTCGAGATATCCCTGCAAAATTATCACAGCCGCTAACATATCTACTACCTTTTTTCTTTTTTTTCTGCTCACGTCGGCCTCGATCAGAGATCTTGTGGCTGACACTGTCGACAGCCTCTCATCCCAAAATTCTATATCTATACCGGTTTCAGCCTTTAAATATTCACAGAATTTAATAACTTTCTCTCCCTGAGGTCCGATGTCTCCGCTCATATTTTTAGGCATTCCAGAGACTATCTTATTCACGTTCTTTTCTGCGATTATCTTTTTTAGTTCCTCTACATCCTTTTTTTTGCCGACCCTATGCACGGTCGTTATTCCCTGAGCTGTCAAACCCATGATGTCGCTTACTGCAACTCCAATAGTCGCATCTCCGACATCGAGCCCCATTATTCTACCATTAAGCATGTTTTGCTCCATTCTTATAATTCTATTTATGCTATAAAGTGTTTTACTTCACAGCACATTACTTTACAGTGCTTTACTTTACAATACTGACTCTATTATCTGCTTCTATCACTATCATATTTAAACTTTACGGCGTTTATCTTCATATCAACGGCAAAACAACTATCCTTCTATATGACCTGGTCCAGTCTGCTTAAATATAATCATGTTTATACTTATAACCACTATCGGTATCAATACATAGATAGACGATGTTGCAGCTGCGACGATACCCGAGTCGTTTACTAACAATGAGATTATACATCCTACTATAGATGCTATAAATCCTTTGAATATAATCGGATATTCCTTTGTAAGAGCTAGGAAGTGTTTTGACGGTCTAAACATCAAGACTGCTAGTATCGCAACCCCTGCCAATAATATGTTTACCCAAACACTCGTCTTTGCAATCTTCACATTCATAGAAATTTTTCTCGCAAAGGTCATAATTACCTCGCTAGGTCCATTTTCAAATATCTTTATTACAAATGCCCCTAGGTGTGAACTAGACCCAGATCTGATATCTAGGAAGGCAAATACCGCAACCACGGCAACTGCAGTAAATCCAAGTAGTAAAATCTTTTTGAAATCTATCTTTACGTCGTAGATAAGCAGTATGAATAATAGATACGCTATAGATTCAGATATAGCTCCACCAACATTTGCACCCATCGATGGGTATGCACTTGTTATAAGTATTATGAAACTTACCAAAACAACCGACCATTTAGGAACTTTTTTGAAATTCAGGAGTACTGCTAGTGCAAATAAGGCACTTCCTATGGTAACTCCCTCGTATTCGTTTCCGACACCGTAGTATCTAGCTCCAACTATAGCATCGTAACTCATTATATTGTTCTTCATCATATATGTTCCAAACATGGAGTCCACCGTTATTATCAAAATTGTAATACCAGCGAAAAATCCCATATTCTTTATATCGTCTTTTATAAATATTGCTCCAAATACATAGAGGAGCGCTGCCACCGCAAATATCGTAATCAATATAGTCATAGGCTGTTTACAGTTCATAACGGTCGCAAGCATGAACGAAAGCGGCATAATTATACCTAACTTTATAAGTTCTTTTAATAACTTAAATATTTTTTCCTTGTATTTGTGGAAGCAATTTCTAAAGAGTATGGCTATCATCGCAAGTATCCAAGATACCGATACAACTATTACAAACGTGTTTATTATCGTCCCTCTTATAGTCGATATAGATACCTGTTTCTCGTATTCACCCATGATATACTCTATATTGTCGGCTCTCTCTACAAGTTTATACGGCCTACCAACCATCTTCTCGTTTTTAAGTCCGAATTCATTTAATATATCTACACCTACATCCAGGTTTGCAAGTATACCTTCCTGTCTTGTAGTAGCTGAAGTTATTACTCCCTTGCCATCTCCCTTAAATTTGATTATTGGAGAGAGTCTTCTTTTATTCTTGTAGTCTATCTCACTTGGGAATCCACTTGTGATATATACTACATCATCTTTTCCAACCATTTTAAATACTTCTTTGAGATATGTATTTATGCGGTCGTTGATTCTATCCCTTTGATTTTCTAAGGTAGTCTCATTTAGATTTTTTTTGTACATGTCTAGTCTGTATGTATCCCCTAGGTCTACAAACAGCACATCGCTCTCTTTATAGTACTTCTGTGTTTCTTTTATGAGTTTTTTGTAGTCTGTAGATATTCCAAAAGGCATGGTTGCGTCCTTTTTGTTTATATTATCTACATTTCCCATATCTATTCTACCAGACTCATCCATTGCAGTTAGGCATAGATTCCTGTTTAAAATAAGCTTGCCATCGTTGTCGTATATGTCTGAATTGCCGATAACAGCTGTCTTTAACTTATTGTCTGATAGAGTCTGTCCCATAACTCCCAAGGTAGAACCGTACTCGCTGTTGTCCATGTTTTCATTTATGGATTTATTTACTCCTACATAGTTAACACCCTTAGCTTTTTTACCTGTAGCAGATTTAAACAGCATTGAGTTCTCTGGGGTAGCGTCTCTAAAATTGATAACGTCGTCGTCCCTTGTAACATTGACTCTTCCACCTGCACCCATACTGGCATAAGATCTGCTGTCAGTCGTACCTTTGTCCCCTCTGATATTCATATGCGCCACGTAGCCACTTGTATCGAGTTTTTTATTTACAACCGATATTTTTTGCATGTTCAATAAGTTAGTCTTATCCATACTTATGAATATGACCTTCTTACTTGACTGTGCAAAGCCGAACTCCGTCGCACTAGCTAGCACGATAAGTAGTATGGCCAGCAAAGATACAATTTTTTTCTTCATTACATTTCCTCTACTTTCTGTTCAAATAGTACGTCAAGATTTCTTCCAAAATCTCATCTCTTTCGAATTGCTTGATTGTAGCCCTGGCGTTGTTGTAACTTGTTATATAGCTTGGATCACCGGAAAGTATATACCCTATAATTTGATTTGTGGGATTGTAACCCTTCTCGGTGAGTGATTTGCTTACTATGTCTATTGCCTCGCCTATTGTCATCTTTTCATCGTTAATTCCTTCAAACTTCATTGTGTAATCTAAATCTTTATCCATCGTATTCCCTCCCAATTAAAAAAATAGTCAATGCATAAGTCTTTGATGAGTTAATACAAAATCCCATGATGAAATCGTTAAATCAACGTTTAATTAAATGGGGAAAATGCCCCCACATACAAACATGTGGGAGTCTTCCTCATTCTTAAATTCAAACGTGAACTCATCTATGTTTAGCCTACTCAAATGCGAAGGCTGGTTCAACTACTTAATTTGACCTCTAACTACCTCTACAGCACTTTCCAATGCCTCGTCGACTTTTGATACGTCAGATGCTCCTGCCTGTGCCATGTTAGGTCTTCCTCCACCTTTACCACCAGCAACTTTAGAAACCTCTTTGACTATATTTCCAGAGTGTATTCCCTTTTCGATTACATCTTTAGTAGCCGTAACCACGAAATCGACTTTTTCGTCGTGCACATTTGCAAGTACTACAACTCCAGAAACCAGCTTATCCCTCAAACTATCTGCTGTATTTCTAAGTGTTTCCATATCGATATTTTCGTATTTATTGCTTACAAGGCTAACCCCGTCCACATCTTTCTTCGAGTCTAGGATTGAATCTGCAGATTGTAAACTCATCTTAGCTTTAACATCGTGGATTTCTTTTGATATATTTTTATTTTCTTCTACTAAGCTTTCCACTCTTCCTAAAAGATTATCTTCTTTTGTCTTTAGGATACCACAAACATCTGTCAATAATCCATCTTTTTCTATTATATATTTATATACAGCCTCACCTGTTATTGCTTCGATTCTCCTTACACCTGCTGCTACTCCACCTTCAGAAATAATTTTAAACAACCCTATCTCAGAAGTATTTCTTAGATGAGTACCTCCGCAAAGTTCTTTTGAATAATCACCCATAGTCACTACTCTTACTTCATTTCCGTATTTTTCTCCGAATAATGCAGTCGCTCCATCTTTCTTAGCCTCATCTATCGACATTACTTCGTATCTTATGTCTAGGGCGTCTAGTACAGCTCTGTTTACTTCTTCTTCTATCTTAGTCAACTCTTCAGCTGTGATAGGTTCAAAATGAGTGAAGTCAAATCTAAGTCTATCTGGAGTTACAAGTGAACCTGCTTGGTTTACATGTTCTCCAAGGTGGTTCTTAAGTGATTTATGAAGTAAGTGAGTAGCACTGTGGTTTCTTGCAGATGCCATTCTGTTTGTTCTGCATACTTCGGTATTTATCCTGTCGCCTACCTTTATTTCTCCTTCTACAACTTCCCCTATATGTCTTATGCTTCCAACTGCACCCTTTTTAGTATCAGATATCTTGACTACTACGCCTTCTGATCTTAGGTATCCCTTATCTCCTAGCTGTCCACCGCTTTCTGCGTAGAATGTAGTCTCATCTAGTACTATAGATACCTTATCCCCTGACTTAGCCATGTCTGTGAGTTCTCCTCCGACTACTATAGCTTCTACATTTCCCTGTCCAAGCAGATTTTCGTATCCTTCGAACCTACTGTTTATAGGTCTGTCTAAGGTTGTTATAGGGTCTTCTTTCCAAGCTTCACCGTCCATATTTCCTCTGGCTGTTCTAGCTCTTTCCTTTTGTTCTTCCATTTCTCTGTCAAACTCATCTTCATCTAGCTCGAGTTCCTGTTCTTCTAGTATTTCCTTTGTTAAATCTACTGGGAATCCATAAGTGTCGTATAACTTAAAGGCATCTGCACCTCTCAATATTTTTTCACCAGTTTTATTCATTTCATCTATCAATGTCTGGAGTATTTCAATACCCTGGTCTATTGTTTCGCTGAATTTTTCTTCTTCTATTCTTATAACTTTTTTGAGGTAATCCTCTTGTTCAGCTATATTTGGATAAGCTTCACCATATTGCTCTATAACTCTATCCACTAGTTTATACAAGAATGATTCTCTCATTCCTAGAAGCCTTCCATGGCGTGCTGCACGTCTTAAAAGCCTTCTTAATACGTATCCTCTTCCTTCATTTGAAGGTAGTACTCCATCGCTTATTATCACGCTTACAGCCCTTATGTGGTCTGTTATTACCCTGATAGACATATCGTCTTTCGGATTTTTACCGTACTCCACTCCTGTAAGTTTTACAACATCGTTTAATATAGCGCTTATAGTATCTATTTCAAATATTGAATCCACATCTTGCATTATACATGCCATACGCTCAAGACCCATACCAGTATCTATGTTCTTGTTTTCAAGAGGTGTGTAGTTTCCGTTTTCGTCCCTATCGAATTGAGTGAACACGTGGTTCCAGAATTCCATGTATCTGTCACAGTCACATCCTGGTTTACAGCCAGGGCTTCCACAACCGTATTTTTCACCCTTGTCGAAGTACATCTCTGAACAAGGTCCACAAGCTCCGACACCTATTTCCCAGAAATTATCGTCTTTTCCTAGTCTAACTATTCTCTCCTTAGGTATTTTTATATCTTTTTCCCATAATTCAAATGCTTCGTCGTCTTCTTCGTAAACTGTCACCCAAATTTTATCTACTGGCAATTGAAGGTGTTCAGTTACGAATTCCCATCCCCATTCGATAGTTTCTTTTTTGAAGTAGTCCCCAAATGAGAAGTTACCCATCATTTCAAAGAATGTGGCGTGTCTTGCTGTCTTTCCTACATTTTCTATATCGCCTGTCCTTATACATTTCTGGCAGGTACTCATTCTCTTTGACGGTGGTTGTGCCACTCCTGAGAAATAGTTTTTAAGTGGTGCCATACCTGAGTTTATAAGTAGTAAGCTTTTATCGTTTTTAGGTACTACTGGATAACTTTCTACCACATAATGGTCTTTCTCCCTGAAGAAGTCCAAGAATCTTCTCCTTATTTCATTTGCTCCTAGTTTTTGCATATTTAATCCCTCCTGTAATTAATTTGTAGATATTTCTTTGAATTAAAATATCGCCCCTATGATATTAACTATCATAGGGGCGACTATATCGCGGTACCACCCTAATTATCACCTCAGTGATATCTCCGGAAAATCCTTAGCTATAACGGCGCTACCGACAAATTCTACTCTAGTTCAAACTTGTTGCTCCCAGACTGCTTCGACTGATACATCCTAAGGGCTCTCAGCTAATCCCTCTCTCTTTGAGAATTTAATCAATGTACTACTTCTGTTCATAGCAATAACTTTTTAGTTTTTTGATTTAATCAATGTACTAATTACCTTCATTTGCCCAGCAATAAATCTTAATTTTCATAAACCAATTTAATTCTTAATATGTCTAATATACTAGATATTTAGATATATTGCAAGAATTTTATTTTATGATTCCTCCGCCGACTACTTTTTCTCCGTCGTACATCACTACTGACTGACCACTTGTAATAGCCCTTTGACCTTGTTCAAACACTATCTTGATATTTCCATCTTCTAACATGGATACGACTGCGTTCGAAGGTTTTGCACTGTATCTTATCTTAGCCTGTACCTTCATTGGCTCGTCTATACCATCAACTGAAATCCAGTTTACATCCTTTGCTATAAGTTCCTTTTTGAATAGGTCGTCGTTATCGCCGAGGACTACTCTATTTCTTTTTGCATCTATATCGACTACAAACATCGGTTTACCGAAAGTGATTCCCAGTCCCTTTCTCTGGCCTATAGTGTAATGTATTATTCCCTGGTGTTTTCCGAGGACATTTCCTTTAGTATCTACAAAGTCGCCTGGATTTATACTTTGATCCGTATGATTTTTTACGTAGTTAACATAGTCGTTGTCTTTTACAAAACAGATTTCTTGACTATCTGGCTTATTGTACACTAGAAGCCCCTGTTCTTTTGCAATCTCTCTCACCCTATCCTTTTCGTACTCTCCTATAGGTAGCAAGGTATGCTCTAGCCTGTCCTGAGTTAGGTTGTACAAGGCGTAGGTCTGGTCTTTCTTGTCCGTTACTGATTTTTTAAGCAAGTACCTTCCAGTGTCCTCGTCCTTTTCTATCTTAGCGTAATGACCTGTAGCTACGTAGTCACAACCTATCTTTCTAGCCATGTTGTAGAACTCGTCAAATTTTATATGTTTATTGCAGGCGATACACGGATTAGGAGTGTTGCCTTCCAAATATTCTTCTATAAAGTAGTCTATTACCTTTTCTCTGAATACGTCTTTGAAGTTCAATACGTAAAATGGTATTCCGATTTTATTGGCTACTCTTCTTGCGTCTTCCACTGCTGAGAGTGAGCAACATCCGCCTTCATTGTCGAATTCAAAGTCATCATCGTCCTGCCACAGTTTCATTGTGACCCCGATTACATCGTATCCCTGTTCTTTTAAAAGATATGCCGCCACAGAGCTGTCAACTCCTCCACTCATACCTATCATTACTTTCTTTTTCATCTAGTTCACCTCTAACTAATGATTATACCAGAAGTTTAATCAATTTAAAAGGCGGTACGACACCCGACAAATATTTAGCCACTGTGCATACCGCCTATATTTACAACGATTTATCTCTCGTGAGTACCCCACTGAGAAATAGTCGACTTTATGTCCAACCTAGTTCCTATTCTTCTTCTGGAACGTCGTGGTCGTGTGCATCGTCTATTACATATCCTTCTAGTTCTGGAATTACCACATTGTGCTTTTCTGCATAATCGATAAGAGCTGCTTTAACAGCTTGTTCTGCTAATACTGAGCAATGCATTTTAACTGGTGGCAAACCATCTAATGCTTCTGCAACGGCTTTGTTAGTAAGTGTTAGAGCATCTTGGATGCTTTTTCCCTTTATCATTTCAGTAGCCATTGAAGAACTTGCTATCGCTGATCCACAGCCAAATGTTTTGAATTTGACGTCGTTTATTATTCCCTGGTCATCTATATCTAGGAATATTTTCATTATATCTCCACAAGTTGGGTTTCCAACTTCACCAACTCCACTTGCGTCCCCTATTTCACCCATGTTTCTTGGATTTAAGAAATGGTCCATTACTTTATCACTGTATTGCATTGTTTTTTCCTCCTATTTATCCTCTTCATCTGTATAATAAATTATCTAAATTTTATATTTGAACTACATTTTATATTTGAACTACGCCTCAAAATTTATAGTCGGCATAGTTATTTGCTAGTTTAGTATCGCTCAACTGGACGTTATATTCTTCCAGCTTGTTTTGCTTCGTCGTACAGTGGTGACATACTTCTTAATTTTTCGATCACTCCTGGAAGATTTTCAAGAATGTAATCTATATCTTCTTCAGTTGTGAAATCTCCTACTGTAAGTCTTAGTGATCCATGAGCTATTTCTGGTATCAAACCTATAGATAGAAGTACATGTGATGGATCCAATGATCCTGAAGTACATGCTGATCCACTTGAACCAGCTATTCCAAGCATATCTAGAAGTAGGAGTATTCCTTCTCCTTCTATGAATTCAAACGCAAAGTTTGTAGTTCCTGGAAGTCTGTTTTCTTGATCTCCATTAACTCTAGTGTAAGGTATTCTTTCAAGTACTCCATCAACTAGCTTTCTGCTTAATCTAGTAAGCTCTTCAACGTGGTGTGATAGATTAGCTTTTGCTATTTCTGCAGCCTTGCCGTAACCAACTATCGCTGGTATATTTTCTGTACCTGCTCTCTTGCCTTTTTCTTGTTCTCCACCATGTATCAAATTGTGTATTTTTACTCCTCTTCTCATGTACATTGAACCTATTCCCTTTGGTCCGTATATTTTATGAGAAGACATACTCATCATATCTACGTTTAATTCTTTTACATCTATCGGAATGTTCCCAGCTGCTTGAACTGCATCTGTGTGGAATAGCACTCCGTGTTTCTTAGCTATTTCGCCTATTTCTTTGATAGGTTCTATTGTACCTATTTCGTTGTTGGCGAACATAACACTTATTATAATTGTTGCATCTGTTATAGCTTCTTCTAATTGTTGTAAATCAATTCTACCCTTGCTGTCTACTTCTAGATAAGTAACTTCAAATCCATGTACTTTTTCTAGGTATTCACAAGTGTGAAGCACTGCATGATGCTCTATTTTAGAAGTTATTATATGGTTTTTAGTAGGGTCTTTCATTCTAGCTGCAAATGCTGCCCCTTCTATTGCCCAGTTATCACTTTCACTTCCACCACCGGTGAAGTATATTTCACTTGGTTGAGCATTTATAAGAGCTGCTACTTTTTCTCTAGATTCGTCTAGAGCTTCTTTTGCATCTCTACCGAAACCGTGGAAACTTGATGCATTACCAAAGTATTCAGTGAAGTAAGGTTGCATAATATCTACAACTTCCTGTTTAACTGGAGTAGTTGCTGCATAATCCATATATATCTTTCTTTTTTCCATCTAATCCATCTCCAAATCATATTATTTTAATATTATTTTTTCTCATGGTGCAAATCTATCTTATTGTCTACCTGTTTGCGACTCGCGTTGTCGTCATCTATCATGTCTTGAAGAGTAATTGAATACGTAATATCATCAATACCCTTTTTTATCTTCTCCCAAACACCTCTAGTGGCACATGTGCTTGAATTTTTACATAAGTCCTCGTCCATGAGACAATCCGATATATTAACTGGTCCTTCCAGTACATTTAGTATTTCACCTACAGTTATTTCCTGTGCTTGTCTAGACAGCAGGTATCCACCTTGTGCCCCTCTTATACTATTGACCAAATCAGCTTTCTTAAGTGTTGAGAATAACTGTTCTAGATATTGAATAGATATATCCTGTTTACTTGCGATCAATTTTAGAGGTACTGGACCTTTGTGTTGCTCCTGCGCTAGGACAAGCATGGCCTTAAGACCATATCTACCCTTAGTAGATAATTTCATTTGTATCACCTCAAGCATTCGTGAAAATCAATCCATACTAAATTGGTATGGATTAACTACAACATCATTGTATTATATCCTAGTAATTTTGTCAACATTAAAATAGCAATTTAAGACTAAAGTATTTATTTATTTCACACTAGGTCTCTAACCCGTCTAGATACGCCTTAATTCCGTTCTCTATTCTGTTATCTTGGGGAATATAGTATTTGCTATCCTTTATATTGTCTGGCAAGTACTGTTGTTTTACATAGTGGTTTTTGTAGCCGTGAGGGTATTTGTATTTATCTTCCTCCCTGTTTGAAAACTCTCCTCCCCTAGTCAGTCGAGTTGGAACTTCTCCGACAAATTTACCATCTAGCTCTTTGAGGGCTGAATTTATCGCGTTATATGAAGAGTTTGACTTAGGAGATGTAGCGAGGAGTATAACAGCCTCTGCTAGAGGTATCCTGGCTTCCGGTAGACCTAGCTGCATTGCCGAATCCACACACGCCTTCACTACTACTATAGCGTTTGGATAGGCTAGACCTATGTCCTCACATGCTATTACCATCAGCCTTCTACATATGCTTATTAGATCTCCGCCCTTGATAAGTCTAGCTAGATAGTGAACTGCAGCCTGTGGATCACTTCCCCTTATTGATTTTTGAAATGCACTTAATGCGTCGTAGTGGCTGTCTCCATCCATATCGTAGTTTAAAGTTTTGATCAGCTTTGATTCCCTTAATGTATCTATATCTATGACTACTCGATTGTCCGAATTCGGCTTCGTAGCGTATACCAACAACTCTAGGGTATTTATCGCTATCCTCATGTCGCCCTCTGACATCTGTGCTATTTCTTTTAAGACCTCGTCTTTGCAGTCTACATCCATAAAACTATCCTGGTTTAGCACTTCGACCGCCCTTTTCAGACCTCTCTGTATTTCGTCCGCCTCTATTGGTTTGAACTCAAATACGGTAGATCTACTTATCAACGCCTTGTAGACGTAGTGATAGGGGTTTTCTGTAGTACTAGCTATTAATGTAATCCTACCCTTCTCTATAAACTCGAGTATGGACTGTTGTTGTTTTTTATTGAAGCTCTGAATCTCATCTATGTAAAGTAGAACTCCATTTAAATTTTTCATCTCACCTAACTCAGATATCACCTTTTTGATATCGTCAAGCGACGAGTTGGTCGCATTTATCTTGTAGAATCCTTTATTGCTCTTTTTGGCTATTATTTCAGCTACCGTCGTCTTTCCTATTCCCGGAGGTCCGTAGAAAATCATATTCGGCAGAAAACCAGATTCTAAAACCCTGTACAGGATGCTTCCCTTTCCTATTATGTGTTTTTGACCGACTACATCTTCAAGGTCTTGTGGTCTTATTCTATCCGCTAAAGGCATTTTTCTCCCTTCTTTCTAAAATTAGTGATAAAAGGGCTGCATCGATAACAATGCAGCCCCTGATTTCAATTAAATTGGATAGTCCTATATTTAAACACTCTCGTGTTTTTATAGTTCACATCAACTCCAAAGTTTCAATCTACTATTCGCTCTTTAATTTTTTAAGTTCGTCTAGAAGTTTGTCGTTTAGAACTTTGATATGAGTTCCCTTCATACCTAGGGATCTAGATTCTATAACTCCAGCACTTTCGAATTTTCTAAGTGCGTTTACTATTACAGATCTTGTTATACCAACTCTATCTGCTATCTTACTAGCTACTAGTAAGCCTTCTTTTCCATCTAATTCATCAAATATATGCTCAACAGCTTCTAGTTCTGAATAAGAAAGCGTTCCTATAGCCATTTGAACAACAGCTTTTTTTCTCATTTCTTCTTCTAATTCTTCACCTATAGCTCTTAATATTTCAAGGCCTACAACTGTTGCACTGTATTCAGATACAACCAAGTCATCGTCGTTGTACGGTTGCTCATATCTTGACAATACCAAGGTACCAAGTCTCTGTCCGCTTCCTAGTATTGGAACGATAGTTGAGAACTTGTGTGATCTAGTTTGCTCTAGAGGGAATACCTCAAGAAGAGCGTCTCCAGTCATGTTTTCTTGAGTTTCTACAACTGATAGTAGGTTAGTTGCATAAACTTCTGGGAATCTCTTTTGTTTAGTGTTTTCATCGATTATTATCGAGCTGTCTTCAGCGTTGAAAAGATAAACTCCAAGCACCTTTCCTTTAGCACTCAATACATAAACGTTTGAACTTAAAACCTCTCCCAATGCTCTTGAAAGCAAATCGAAAGATACGTTACTTCCTCCGCTTGTTTGCAAAATCTTATTGATTTTTCTTGTCTTTTGTAATACTTCACTTGCCATATCATCATCTCCTCATGAAATTAAGGCTAAATTATTTACCTAACTTAATTAATTCCATTTTCTAAAAAATATAATCATGTTTCTTGTATTTCTTTCTTACACTGCAAGATTATCACATTTCGAGTTTTTTTTCAATACGAATTTAGAATTTTTTAAATTTTATTCGTTTTTTTGATAATTTATATGATTAAATTAATGTTAAAATTTCGGTTTTCAATAATTCAGCTGCCTAATTTCACCTCTTACATTTATTTTTTTTGCCCAAATATTTAATAACACAATATTTAGTTATCTTCATTGTTCGGGCTATTTGTAACTTCTTCATCGTCTGGTACTATTTTTTCTGCCTTGCATTCTTTATTTGAACAAACTATCTTAGTAGCTTTTTTAGTTACTTTTTCAACCATGTAGGAACCACACACCTCACATATGTCTCCTGTTGGTTTATTCCAAGATACAAAGTCGCATTCTGGATAATTAGTACATCCGTAAAACGCCTTTCCTCTTTTAGATTTTCTAAGTATAACGTCCCCTTCTTTACATATTGGACATTTTACCCCTATTTTATTCACTATAGGTTTAGTATTTTTGCATTCTGGGTAATTTTTACATGCCATAAACTTGCCGAATCTTCCATATTTGATTACCATATTAGCTCCACAGAGTTCACATATCTCATCGGTTTCTTCGTCCATATTTATCTTTTCTATATTTTCCATTGCCTCTTCTATAGCCTCTTTAAGAGGTGCATAGGATTCAGCGACAACTTCCTTCCACTCTGTATGTCCTTCTTCCACTGTATCTAATTTATTTTCCATATCTGCGGTGTAATCCACATCTATAAACTTTTGGAAGTTGTTTTCGAGTATCTCTGTCACTATTTTTCCAAGTTCCGTAGGAGCCAGACTGCTTCCCTGTTTCTCGACATAATCCCTGTTTAATATAGTGGCTATAGTAGGGGCGTAAGTACTAGGCCTTCCTATACCTAGCTCTTCTAAAGTCTTTACCAAACTCGCCTCAGTGTATCTAGCAGGTGGTTGGGTGAAATGCTGCTCTGGCAGTATTTCATCTACCTTGAGTTTTTCTCCCTCTTCAAGACTTGGAAGTATCTTATCCTCTCTATCTGAATAATCGTAAATCCTTGTATACCCATCAAACCTCATCTTAGATCCAGTAGCCTTGAATATATAATTATCTATCTTGCTTTCTACATTTAATGTATCATAGACTGCGTCTTCCATTTGACTTGCTATAAATCTCTTCCATATAAGTTTGTAGAGTTTATACTGGTCCTTTGAAAGTGAGTCATGCACGCTCTCAGGTGTTCTATCTGCCGATGTAGGCCTTATAGCCTCATGCGCATCTTGGACCTTCTTCTTCTCTGCCTTTTCTTTCTTAGGATCCTTCTTGTAATATTGTTCACCTAAGTTTGAATTGATGTAGTCCATTGCCTTTCCCTTTGCCTCATCGGATATCCTCTTTGAATCCGTTCTGATGTAAGAAATAAGACCAACCGTACCCTCGCCTTTTATATCGACTCCTTCGTACAGTTCCTGTGCTATCTTCATAGTCTTTTTAGTTGTAAATGAAAGTCTGTTTACACCTTCCTGTTGCAATACACTTGTTGTAAATGGCTTTGGAGCTGATCTTCTTCTCGTCTTAGATTCGATTTTCACTACATCTAAGTCTTTATTTTCAATAGCCTTAAGTATTTCATTCACAGTTTCTTCATTTTCTATGTCAATTTTTTGTCCATCTTTTCCATACAATTTGAAGTTGATATCTTCGCCTCTATCTGTCTTGGCTTCTAAGTCTACACTCCAGTATTCCTTTGGTAGAAATTCTTCTATTTCCTTTTCCCTATCGCAGATTATCTTGGTTGTGACAGACTGCACTCTACCAGCACTCAAGCCTTTTCTTACCTTATTCCACAATATTGGACTTATTTGATAACCCAAAAGCCTATCCAAGACCCTTCTCGCCTGTTGGGCGTCTACTAGGTCTTGATCGATATTTCTTGGATTTTTTATAGCGTTTTTGATTGCATCCTTAGTTATCTCATGAAACTCTATCCTGCACTCATTCTCACCCTCGAGGTCGAGTATATGAGCTAAATGCCATGATATTGCTTCTCCTTCTCTGTCGGGGTCAGTCGCGAGGTACACTTTTTTTGCTTTCTTGGCTTCTTTTTTCAGTTCCTTTATGACCGGTCCTTTTCCCCTAATATTTATATAATCGGGTTCGAAATTGTTTTCTATATCGACGCCCAACCTGCTCTTAGGCAAATCCCTTACATGTCCAACTGAGGCCTTTACTGTGTAATGGCTTTTTCCCAGAAACTTTTCAATAGTTTTTGCTTTTGCAGGTGACTCAACTATAACTAATGATTTTGCCATAAGATACACCCCCACTCATTTTATTTAAATACCTACATCTTCCATACGGATGTAAGATTATTTGTTTAAACTGTATGTTTTATTCTTCCATTCTATTACTATATCCATCAGCAGTAATTTATTCAAAACAGTGTTAACAGTTTTTATATCTATATTTGTTTTATCACAAATATCATCTATATGCATACTACCTCTTATATCGATAGTTGACAATATAATTTTTTCTTCATCGCTTAAATTAAGTGATTCTAGGTCCGCGTTTTTGCTATTGTGTGCATCTGTTTGAACTTTTATTCCGTATTCTTCTAGGATATCATCGATGTCCTCGCATAATTTTGCGCCGTCCTTTATCATCCTATTACAACCTCTACTCATATTAGAGGTAATGTTTCCTGGCACTGCAAAGACATTTCTCCCCTGATCTAATGCGCACTCAACGGTTATCAATGCTCCACTCTTTCCTGCAGCCTCGACTACCAGCACTCCGTCGCTAACACCGCTTATTATTCTGTTTCTCATGCTGAAATTTGACGGAAATACCTTCGAATCCACTCCAAACTCAGATATTATCAGACCTCCGTCGTCTAATATCCTCTCAGCTAATTTAGCATTTTGCCTAGGTAAAATATCGTCAACTCCAGATCCCAAGACGGCTATCGTCTTTGAAGCTCCTTCAAGACAGCCGATGTGTGAAAACGCATCGATGCCTATGGCGAGTCCACTTACGATCCCTACTCCCGAGTTGGACAGGTCTCTGGCAATTTTTTTAGCAGTGTTCACCCCGTAGTAGGTAGGTTTTCTCGAGCCTACCATCGCAATATTTAATCCAGTATTTAGGTTTTCTATATTTCCTTTGTAAAAAATCACTTTGGGATTATCGCAGATATTTTTCAACTTTTGAGGATAGAGTTCATCCTCACAACATAAAAATTTCACCGATTTTCTATATAAGCTCTCTTTAACTTCATCCAAATATGTTCGCCCCCTATATTTTACTATAATTTTTTTAATATTCAAGTTTAATTTTTCTAAATTGAGGATTTCATCATCTGACAAGTCATACAAATCCTCTAAATTCTGTAAACTGTCATTTAAATCATCAATGGCTTTATTGCTAAGTTTCGCCACAGATTTAAGCATCAAATAAGTATCTCTTTTATCCATTATTTTACCCCCTAAAAAAATTATTATTATATCGACAAATTTTTCTCATCTGAAGTAGCCGTAGTACGACTTTCTAAATGAAAAAGCTTCTATTATATTCTCTGCTTCTATGTTTTCTTTTTTTTCGAGGTCGGCTATTGTCCTCGCGGTTGTAAGCAATTTTGTATAGCTTCTATTGCTTAGCCTGTATTTTTTAAAAATTCTGCCTACTGTGTTCTCAGCCTCCTTGCTCAATCTACAGTATTCTTTCAACATAGATGATTTTATCTCGCTATTCGTCCTCATATTAGTTCCGTTAAATCTATCTGCTTGAATGCCTCTCGCCATATCCACTCTCTTTTTTATCTGTTCTGATCTTTCTGATTTTTTCCCACTGTTTAACTCCTCAAATGATACCTGAGACATCTCAATAAATATGTCAAACCTATCCAACAATGGACCTGACAACCTAGATAAATACCTGTCTATATCGGCTCTTCTACACCTACATTCGGTATCCGACTGATAGTATCCACATGGACAAGGGTTCATTGCCGCAATCAGAAGCAGATTACATGGATATCTGAAATTATTCTTTAATCTAGAAATATTTATATATTTATCTTCAATAGGTTGCCTAAGCGACTCAAGTATCCTTCTATCGAACTCAGCTATCTCATCTAAAAATAGCACCCCCCTATGTGCCATGGTAACCTCACCTGGTTTTGCATCCGCACCTCCACCTACTAGGGCTATCTTAGTCGTAGTGTGGTGTGGGGATCTAAATGGTCTCTTGTCGACTATGTATTTTTCTGAATCAAGCAGCCCTAGTACACTGTAGATTTTACTTACTTCCATCATCTCCTCCTTAGTGATATCTGGCAGTATAGTTCTTATCCTCTTCGCCAGCATCGTCTTTCCAGATCCAGGAGGTCCTATCATAAGCATGTTGTGATTTCCCGCAGCTGCTATTTCGGCGCTTCTCTTCGCAAAGTAATTGCCCCTTATATCAGAAAAATCTTCGTCGTATACTGGCGTTACCGTCTTACCAACTTGATCTTTTCTAGATTTCACCTTTCCTCTGACCTCCTCTTTTACGCTGATAGACTTCAACACCTTGGCATCGTAATCAATCTTTTTATGTGAGGTGTCGCTGAGTATCTGTATGCAATCATTTAACGTCTTCACCGGTATTATTTCAATCCCATCTATCAACAAGCTCTCGTTTTTATTCTCATATGGTATGAATACCCTCTTGAGGTGAGAGTTTTTTATCCCATCTATCATAGGAAGTATTCCCCTTACTTTTTTCACTGCACCGTCTAGTGAAATCTCACCTATGAACAGACTTTCATCTATATAATCATCTTCTACATCAATAATATTTTTTAATATTCCTATACAAATGGCAAGGTCTAAAAATACCCCTTCCTTCCTCAAATCCGCTGGAGATAGATTGACTATAATCCTCGAACTAGGAAACCTATATCCGCTGTTTATTATAGCCGACTTCACCCTCTCTCTCGACTCCTTTATCTCCGTGCTAGGTAGACCCACTATGTAAAAACACGGCAATCCGTTTGTTATATCGACTTCAACCTTTACTACAAAACTTTCAATACCCATTAGGTTACTAGAATTTATAATACTTATCATACAAACATCCCCCTCACTAATCCGCCTGATTCTAAAATGCATTTATTATATGCCTTAGCTTCGTATCCGCCAGAAAGACTTCGATTACATCAAACCTCACCGGCATATCCATGTAGTTATGTTCTGATATATAATACTTAGCTATTTTTATTATCTTATGCCTCTTTTTTAGATCTACAGCTTCTGCTGGATATCCAAAATGTAGGTTGGTTCTCGATTTCACTTCCACAAATACCAACTTCTCGTCCATATTTGCAATTATATCGATTTCACCAAAATTATTTTTGTAGTTTTTCTCTAGTATTTCCGCTCCATTTTTTATTAAGTATTCAGTTGCCACCCTTTCTCCTAGAATCCCCTTTTCTCTATTTAACTCTCTCGACTTCATAATATACACTTCCCCTTTATCGGTTTAATTTTAATTAAATGGTGATTACTTAGTGTTCATTACTTCTGATATCGATTGCTTAGTGGTGATTTAACTCCAGCTGAAATGAGAATTACACCCAACACCTATAGCGGTTATGGTAATCTTTCTCAGCTTATGTATTTTGATATTTTGTCTCTATTATCGACAGCTTATGAGAAATATAAACATTTAAACAGAAAAAAACCAGTGTTTTATACATTGATTTTTTAAATAATGAGTGACTGATTGTTATTTTTCCCAACAAATTAAAATGAGCCAAATGGTGATTCAACGCTTTCAGTGGTAGATTTGACTCCAACTGAAATGAGATTTATGCCCACCACCTGTAGAGTTGTGAGCATAAATCTCAAGTTAAATTAAAAACGGGCAGATGTCGACTGCCCATCTGCCCGTTTTTAATTGTTATTCTTCATGTATTTTCGAGTGCAACAATTTCTCTAGTTCCTCCACTTGACCTAGTTGCGTCTCTATCAAGTCTATCAAATCCTGTTGCCAGTCAACGTATTTATCCTTGTACTCGATTGGCAGAGTCCTATCTTGAATATACTTATCGATATTTTCCTCAGCCTTAACTGTGAGTTCTCTCCTACCGTCTACAAATTTTTTCAGTTCATCTAAGGCTTCTTTGTAAGATTTTTCTTCCATAAAAATACCTCCTCAAAACAACATTTTTAAATAGTGATTCTATGATTTCAGTGGTGGATTCGACCTCCACTTAAATGAGAAGCATGCCCGCCACCTGTAGAGGTGGGGGACATTTATCTCAAGTTATATCAAGATGATTCTACCTATACAGCGCATTACATCACCTCAATCGCATAATCTAATATATTCTATCTACTTTTTTAATATTACTCTTGAATCTATATCCGCTATGCTCTTGCAACCAGTGAGTATCATAGCGTTGTTTAGTTCAGATTTTATTTTATTTACATACATCTCAACGCCTTCTGTCGCTCCTCCAAATGAAGCTGTGACAAATGGTCTACCTATTAGCACGGCATCTGCTCCCAAACCTATCATTTTTAGGACGTCTACACCGTTTCTAACTCCTCCATCTGCTAGTATAGTTACACTTCCCTTTACTGCCTCGGCTATTGCTGGTAACACCTCACACGTACCAGGGGTCTGGTCTATCACCCTTCCTCCATGGTTAGATACAACTATAGCAGACACTCCGGCTTCTACTGCCATTTTAGCATCCTCTACTGTCATTATTCCCTTTAAGATAAAAGGTAGTTTTGTAGAGTTTACTAGCTCTTTTATTTCGTCAACAGTCTTTGCTGTTACGTGTTTCCCGTAAAGTGACAAGGTAAGCAGACCACATCCATCTATATCTATACCTACAGCTGGTGCTCCTGATTCTTCTGCTTTTTTTATCTTGGCAATTATATTTTCGTTCTCCCATGGTTTGATGAAGACTATACCATTTCCATCGTGTTTTTTTACTACATCTAGGTTTTCTAATAAAAATTCATCTACTGCTGTATCTCCAACCATTGCGTATATTCCACTGTTCTTACATCCTTCGACCACTGGCTCTATATACTCTCTTTCCGTCAACTTTCCACCCATATTTAGAGTTGTACCTGTTATAGGAGCCGCAAATACCGGCATGTCCATTTTCTTTCCAAATAACTCTACCGACGTATCTGGATTCTGTACATCGTGAATTACACTCATGTTTATTTTGATATTCTTTAAAGACTTGTAATTTTGGATAAATGCATCTCCTGTATCTTTTCCACCCATTCCTGGAACTTCACCTGCACAGGTCACACCGTTACATTCCCTACAAACCCTACAACTTCCATTTAATTTTTCTCTAGCGTTTTTCAACATATCTTTATATTCCATACAATTTTCCTCCAATTATTAGTTCTTTTGCATTATTCTAAATAATTTTATACCTACTTCTATTATAGTATAAATTGGGAATAAATCACAGATAATTACTATAACTTGAGAAAGATATTCCACACATATTAAAGTATGTGATTACCCACTCAAGATCATTGAATACCATCTAACTAGTAATTTATATTTTTAAGAAACGATTTTCTGTGTATCGGTGTTATTCCGTGTTTTTCAATCGCCTCGTAATGTTCTCTTGTGCCGTATCCCTTGTGAGATTTAAATCCGTACTCTGGGTAGATTCTATCATAACTGTACATTATTCCATCCCTAGTTACCTTTGCAAGTATACTCGCCGCTGCTATTGATATTGACTTTGAATCTCCCTTTATTATAGAGTTTTGTTCAATATCTAGACCTGGTATATGGCAGGCGTCTATTAGTAGGTAGTCTGGCGTCTTTTTAAGGCAGTTTACCGCCTTTTTCATAGCCATGTAAGTAGCGTTTAATATATTGTATTCATCTATTTCCTCGTTGCCTACTATACCTATACCGTAGTCTAACGCTCTCTCTTTTATTACCTCAAAGAGTTCGTCCCTCTTTGCCTCGCTTAGTTTTTTAGAATCGTTTACACCTTCTATCTTAGTTCCCTTTTCAAATACGACTACAGCTGCTACAACTGGCCCTGCGAGAGGTCCTCTTCCAGCCTCGTCTATTCCTCCAATATATATGTAGCCTTCTGTGTATCCCTCGTTTTCAAATTGATTTATCTTTTCTAATCTTTCGTCCTCAATCCTCATTCTATCAAGTTTTTTCGCAAGCTTGAGCGCGAGATCGTGCACTGATTTTCTGTCATCGCTTTTCAACGTTTCTATGTACTGTAGGTACTGATCTACATTTAAATTATCTATTTCTTCTTTAATTTCCTTTACACTCTTCTTTTTAATCGTGTTGTTTTCTTCCATTTTTTAAATGGAGATGTATGCTCCAATCAACCTCACTCAGAACACACATCTCCTTCTCCTCATCCATTTTATTAAGTTCTAATCTTAAATCTCCACCAATATCAATTAAAATGCAATATTAGTTTGATATACAGTGTATATCGATTAAATTGTATACCTAGGTATTCGATGCGTATTTATTAATTGCAACCACTGTAACCGCACATAGGGCAAAGAGTACATCCACCTGTATTGTGAATTCCTTCGTATCCACATTCAGGGCATACGAATTTCTCATTGACTCCTTCTTCATAAGTATCATCTTCAGCATCAAGAGATATTTCATCTTGAGAAGTAGTGTTGTGTTGCTCTAGCTTTCCAGACTTTTCAGCATTTGATACCTTGCCTTCAGATTTTTCTGAGTCCTTGTCGCTCTTCTCATTTGTAAGTATGCCTGTCCTCTTGCATCCATCTCTAAATATAGTTACACCCTTTAACCCTGCTTCCCAAGCCTTCATATATATATCGTATACTTCTTCAACAGTTGTTTCATAAGGTATATTTATAGTAGATGATATCGATGCATCTACATATTTTTGCCATACTTTCTGCATTTCTATCCTATCGTTGTAGTCTATATTCATAGCTGTCACGAAGAAATCTGGAAGATCCTCTTCGTCGCTCAAACCTACAGCGTCCATATACTGTTTAACTATAGGAGTGTAAACCTTGTAGTACACGTCTTCTTCGTGTAGACTCTCTGTCTTTCTCACGTATGAGATATTGAATATAGGCTCTATACCTCCACTTATTCCAAGCATTGTAGATATTGATCCAGTTGGTGGTATAGTTAAGATTTGAGAATTTATCATTCCGTATTTTTTAACCATTTCCTTGGTTTCATCTTCTAGATTTTCTATGAAGAAATTAGATGATGCAACCTTAGAGTAGTTGTACTCGCTAAATGCTCCAAATTTCTTTGCTATTCTAGCAGATTGTTTTACAGCCTCGTTTAATATAGTGCTGGCTATCTTGTCACATAGCTCCAATGATTCATCCGCTCCGTATCTTATGCCCATTTTTATAAGCATGTCGGCGATTCCCATTACCCCAAGACCGATTTGTCTGTACTTCATTACGCTATCTCTTTGCTCTTGAAGTGGGTGAAGAGACATTCCTTCATCTAACACGTCATTTAAAGCTGTAACAGATTCTCTTACGCAAGACTTCAATTTATTGATATCAAAAGTAGCCTTTGCTGTAAATGGCTGTATTACAAACTCTGAAAGATTTATAGATCCTAGTAGGCAACTTCCTCCAGCAGGTAGTGGTTCTTCCGCACATGGATTTACACCAGCGAATTCGAAGTTTTCATCCTCGCTCATGAAATTATAATCATTTATCCTATCCCAAAATAGTATTCCCGGTTCTGCGTAATCCCAGTTGTTCTTTACTAATTTCTTGAACAATGAGTAGGCATCTACTGATTTTATTATTCTCTCACCACTTTGTTCAACGTCAAATACACAGTCGAAAATTTCTCTATTCTTAACTGCCTCCATGAATTCATCTGTAACCCTTACAGATATATTAGCCTTTGTCACTTTTTCTAGATCCGTCTTTACATCTATAAACTCTTCTATCTCTGGATGGCGTACGTCCATTGATATCATAAGAGCTCCTCTTCTTCCTTTTTGTCCGATAAGTCCAGTTGTCATGCTGTATAAGTCCATGAAAGATACTGCACCTGTTGTTTCTTTTGCCGCATTTCTAACCCTTGCGCCCTTTGGTCTAAGTTTTGATATATCTATTCCGACTCCACCTCCGTAGCTGAAAGTTCTGGCTATCTTTTTAGCTGTGTCGAATATTTCCTCTATACTGTCTCCCGGTGGCTCTATAACGTAGCAGTTTGAGTAAGTCACCTTTTTACCCGCCTTGAAAAGCCCTCTATTTGCCAGTATTCTACCGGCAAACAAGAATTTTTTCTGTCTTATAAGCTTTGCGATTCTTGTATCTTTGTTTGAGATTCTACTGATCCATCCCTCAAAATCTTCTCCATTATACCTGTATTTGTTTTTCCATATAGAACTTTGGAGTTCATCTAATACCCATGGTTTCTTTCTGAGTTCAGATCTCTTTTCGCGATAAAGTATGTATAGCTTAGCTATATCCTTTCTGTTTGATTCCATAAGGTGGATTTCAACTAGATCTTGAATATCCTCAACTGATGGTTTTACAGACGCTTCATCGTATTTCTTGTCTATTTTATCTGCAATCTCCTTAGCTATCTGTCTATCCGCACCGCCTTCGCTGTGCAAACTCGCCTTGTAAACGGCATCTTCAATCTTGTTTTTACTAAAAACTTCGACTGTTCCATCTCTCTTAATTATTTGTTTCATTTGCCCCTCCAAAATTCTATTTCTTTAAATAAGATTTTCTGATCTCAGTCTTTAAATTAAATGATGATTCAACGCTTTCAGTTGGGGATTTCAACCCCCACTGAAATGAGATTTATGCCCGCCACCTCTATAGGTGGGGGACATTTGTCTCAAGTTATATCGACTGAAACGAAAATATCTAGTTTCTCTTTGTCTACAGAAACCATTTATAAATTAAAATTAGTCTAATATGTTTTATAACCATTTTTCTATTTCTTTAAACATAATCACAGCTTTTTTGACATTAGATCTAATAGTTTTCATACATATTATTATACTCTTTTAGCGACGAAATTTACAGCGTAATGTGGCATGTGTTAAAATTGGAAAAAGGACATCAACCTGTATAAAGGTGATGCCCTGTCTTCTATAAATATATATTACTTACAAATTTTCATTTAATCTACTAAGCTGTTTTCTTAGATGGGATAAAGAATCCTACTAAAGCTCCTATTATAACTGGTAAAACCCAGTCAAATCCAAGCCCTGCAAGTGGTAGATGTTGAGTAAATGTAAGTGCATTTCCTCCTATACCCTTTGAAGCTAGTAGGTCGATAACGCTTATCAATAGCGATACATATACCGCACATTTGAACACGTTGTCGTTTTTGATCTTATCAGTGAATAATGACAAGATTATCATTGTAACAGTCGCTGGGTAGACAAGTCCTAGTATAGGAGCTGCTAAACTTATTATTGTACTAACTCCGAAGTTAGATATAATAGCAGAGAATACGCAGACAACGATTACTATATGTTCGTATTTAAGTTTTCCTTTGCTTAGGTCGGCAAAGTATTGTCCAGCTGCTGAAGCAAGACCTATTGCTGTTGTAAGACAAGCTAGTGCTACTATTAAACCTAGTAATATCTTACCTGCTCCACCTAGTATTCCATTAGTGATGTAAACAACTAGTTCTGTCTGAGTCATAGCTACTGCTCCGTCTTTTACAACAGTACCAGCAACAGTTGCTCCTAGGTATGCAAGTCCTCCGTATACTAGAGCTAGACCTACGGCTGCTACTAAACCAGCACCTATAGTCATCTTGAATTTATCTCCTTCATCTGTATATCCCTTACTTATGATAGAAAGGATTATTACAGAAGAGAATATTACAGCTGCCAAGGTATCCATAGTCTGGTACCCTTGCTCTATACCTTCTGCTAGAGGACTTGGCAAGATTGAAGTTGCAGGCACGTCACCTAGAGGTGTTACTATACCTTTTATTATCAATATAGCCAAACAAACTAGTAAGGCTGGTGTCAAATACTGTCCAACTATATCGACAACCTTAGAAGGTTTGATTGATAACAAAATTACTATTATGAAAAATATTATCGAGAATACTATCGGTGCTATTGATGATCCAGCAAGTGAAGGCATATTTGGAAGTATACCTATTTCAAATGTAGTTGCACCAGTTCTAGGTATTGCGATACCAGGTCCTATACATAGAACAATTGCGGAACCTATAATCGCTCCTAATGTTTTTCCTGCTCTTGAGAGCATTCCTTCTGCATTACCACTGTATTTTATAAGTGCTATTACTCCAAGTAGTGCTAAACCTACATCCGCAAATACGAATCCTAGGAATGATACCCACCAAAGGGATCCACTCTGTGCTCCTAATGTCGGTGGGAAGATCAAGTTACCTGCGCCAAAGAACATTGCAAACAGGGCAAAACCTACTACCGTCATGTCTTTCATTTTTTTTCCACCCATGAAAAACTCCTCCTTTAAACTTTCTTTTTTAGTAATGATTCCAGTTCTTTCAGTGCTGGACTTCGCCACCACTGAGGCGAGAAATGCATCCCCTTATCCAAGTCAGGGAAATTTTCTCAAGTTAAATATTGATTGCTTGTACTGGCGAGTATGTGGTGGATGATTTAGCCACCACTTAAGCCTAAATTATTCCATAATCTTAAGAAATTTCAGATTATCATAATTATAATAGCAAGTGAATGTATTGTCAATAATTTTATATAATATAAAATTTTAGGAAAATTATTTACAAATCAATTATACTGATTACTTCTTTAAATTTATCTAGTATCTGTTACACCAAATAATTTTAAATCCAATGGATTAATTCAAACTCTTTTATAGTATAACCAATTTAATTAAATTAATCACTCAGTTTAAATTTTAACATAATTCGACGCTCACTCATTTTTAGAAAACGTTTATCTACATGCTGGTATCGTTTGCACATTCGCCCTAAAAAAATATCCGTTGCAAGCGGAGTACCCAAATTCATTATGACGACAATAAGTCATATTAATAAAATACTTTTCAAAACAATCACAAACTATATAGTCATTATATTATATTTTATACCAATAAGTCAAAGAATATATATTTTCATGAAATGCTAAAACTAAAATAAGATGTTGACTAATGTATGCCAGCATCTTATTTTAAAGTGTTTTTACAATTTATACTATATTTTTAAATTTTCTCGTTAAATTTTCTAAATATTGTTTACGCTGTTTTTTCTAGGTTTCCGACCTTTTGATTCTTGCATGGTATGAATTTACCTACAACACCACCGACTATTACAGGTACAAGCCAGTTGAATCCAACATTGTGAAGAGGAAGTGAGTTTATAAATGGAACTTTTACTCCAAATCCTTCAGCTACTCCGAGTACACTTATTAGAAGCGCCATGTATACTGCTCCCTTGTAGATATTGTCATTCTTGATCTTTTCGTTGAAGAACGCCAATACTATAAGAACTATTGAAGGTGGATAAACTATTGCTAGTATAGGTGAAGCAAGTTTTATTATCATTCCAACTCCTAACGATGAAACAACCGCACTGAACACGCAAACTGCGAGAACAACTTTTTCGTAAGATACTTTTCCGTTTGTAAGGTTAGCAAAGTATTGTCCTGTTGCTGATGTAAGTCCAATCGCAGTTGTAAGACAAGCAAGTGCTACTGCTAATGCTAACAATGTTTTACCAACTGATCCTAAAAGTCCTTGAGTTATACTTACTATTACCTGTGTCTGCACAGCATCTACACCGTTCATGCTAGATACTGTAGCACCTAGGTAGCAAAGACCTCCGTACACAAGAGCAAGTCCAACACATGCAACTATTCCTGACTTAAGTATCACCTTTATTTTTACTGCCTGTGAAGTGTAACCTTTATCGTTTAATGAAACTATTAATACCGATGCTAACGCTATCGCCGCAAACGCATCCATTGTCTGGTATCCTTGTCCTATACCGTTTGCAAACACGCCTGTGATCATAGGTTCATCTATTACTTTTCCAAGTGGAGTTACAATACCCTTTACGATTATAACAGCAAGTGTTATAAGTAATGCTGGTGTTAAAAATTGTCCTACAATATCGATAACCTTTGAAGGTTTAACTGTCAATACATAAGTTATGACGAAGAATATTATACAGAATATAAATACTGGTATTGAAGTTCCAAACACTGGTGAAATACCCATTTCATATGTAGTAGCACCTGTACGAGGTATAGCTAGTAGTGGTCCAATGCATAGTATGTCTGCACATCCTATCATTATTCCTAATTTTCTACCACATCTTTCAAACATCTTATTTACATCACCATTGAACTTTGTTGTAGCCATTACAGCTAGAAGTGCAAGCCCTGCATCTGCCAATGTGAATCCTATAAATCCCGTCAACCATTGTGGTCCTGCTACAATTCCTAGATATGGTGGAAATATCAAATTCCCTGCCCCAAAGAACATTGCAAATAACGCAAAACCAAAAACCATTATATCCTTAGCTTTAATACTGTTGTTTCCCATTTTTAAAATTCCTCCCTTGTCTTGTCAAATACATTTATCCTACAAATATATTTGAGTCTTAAACATTAGTATCCTTTGAATTGTCAAAATATTATAAATTCAATCGTTTACACCGCCGATACAAAACAATTCTATACCGACAACAACCCCCAGAATTAATTATGTTTTTATCTCAATACGTCGAATAATTTTTATCCTTCGTCAGATACTACTTATTCGTATTATATATTTTCATAATTTAGTAGTCAATAAAACAAGAATATTGCGTAATATTTATAATATTGTATATTTTTTATTTAATTCATTTATTTGTTGTTAATTGCTTTTCTATTATCAACTATCCTTTAAAAGCAAAAAAATATGCATATTGAAATTATTTATCTCAACATGCATAAATCACTGTATAATCTAGTAGATTCAGTTGTACTATTAAATCTATATTTTTGTCTATATGATTCGTATTTGTACAAAATAATGAATTTATTTGTATTTTTAAATCATTTTTTTCAATTTAACAATTTTTCTATTTTAGCGATATTTGAAAACGTTTTTCACAATCGCCTAGATATATATTCAAAATACTTGCACGCTCTTTAACTACTCAGCAACTGCAGACTGTTTTTTATAAGGTATGAATTTACCTACTACACCAGCTATCAAAACAGGAACAACCCAGTTAAATCCTAGCGAATGTAGCGGAAGAGTATCGATTATAGGCACTTTTACGCCAAATTGACTTTCAACTACTCCAAGCACGCTTATTAATAATGCCATGTAGACTGCTGCCTTGTATATATTGTCATTCTTGATTTTTTCATTAAAGAACGCTAATACTATAAGAACTATAGAAGGCGGATAAACTATCGATAGTATAGGAGCTGCTACCTTGATTATCCTGCCAACGCCCATCGATGCTACTACTGCACTAAATATACAAACCGCAAGGACAACTCTTTCGTAGCTTATCTTTCCCTTTGAAAGATTCGCAAAATACTGTCCTGTAGCTGATGTAAGTCCAATAGAAGTTGTGAGGCAGGCAAGCGATACAGCAACCGCCAATATTGTCTTACCTACTGTCCCTAAAAGTGTTTCTGTTATTGCAACTAATACTTTCGCCTGAACTGCATCTGTACCATTCATGCTAGACACTGTTGCTCCTAGGTAGCAAAGTCCACCGTATATAAGAGCAAGAGCTACACAGGCAACTATACCAGCCTTTAGTATAACTTTTATCTGCACTGAAGGAGATGTGTAACCCTTATCGTTTAATGAAACGATCAATACCGATGCGAGTGCTATAGCTGCAAAAGCATCCATCGTTTGGTAACCCTGTCCTATCCCTTCTGCAAATACGTTATCGATCATTGGTTTATCGATTATTCCCGCAATCGGAGTCACTACACCTTTAATGATTATGACTGCCAACGCTATTAATAATGCCGGTGTTAAAAATTGTCCGACTATATCTACAACCTTAGAAGGTCTTATTGTCAACAAATAAGTCAACACAAAATATATAATACAGAATATAAATATTGGCAATGCATTCCCGATCACAGGTGTAATCCCCATTTCAAAAGTAGTTGCACCCGTACGAGGTATAGCTAGAAGTGGCCCGATGCAGAGTATATCTGCGCATCCTATCATTATTCCTAGCTTCTTACCACATCTTTCAAACATTTTATCCACGTTACCATGGAACTTTGCTGTGGCCATTACGGCTAAAAGTGCTAGACCAGCATCTGCTAACGTGAATCCCATAAATCCTATCATCCATTTAGGACCTGATATGATTCCTAGATACGGTGGAAATATTAGATTTCCAGCTCCAAAGAACATTGCAAATAGTGCAAACCCAAAAACCATTATATCTTTTGCTTTAATAGTGCTATTACCCATTCCAGTCCCCCCTAGTCAAAATTATTTACCTCTGTCACTAGTATCCACAATTAAGAAAATATACAAACGATACAATTCATCTTCAATCAGCGTTTGTTCAAAACACAAAACGTGTTTTAACTGCAAGATCAAAATTTAATCCTATCATTTGATCTACTGCTACTTTAACTTGTGTAAACGTTTTTCACCCTATTTAATATTGTAAATAGACAGCGCTCAACTCAATATCATCTATTTACAAATTTTCGTCATAAGCCTGCCCCCTCGTAAAATTATTATTCAGCTTTTCACAAATTGTCCATCCATCAAACTGACACCATTTTTTAATAAAATTTAAATTCATCTGTTAGATACTAGTTACCTGGATTATATCGCTGTGAAAATTCCAAGTCAATGATTGATTGACAATCCAGAATCGTTATAATATTATGATTACAGTCAATATTGTGTTTTTAGATGTTAAATATATATCTCATCAGTTTACTGTATACAAAATCTAAAAAAGGGTACATATGGAATTTAATTTTCCATCTGCACCCTCATTATTTAATTAATACCAGCTAATCTTGTTTAATTTACAAACGTAAAATCTACCATCGCCCTTTATAAGATTAATATTCGATTTGAATATCTAATTCTCACTATTACCTACATTTGATTGTTATAATTATATTCAGTCATTATTCACTGTTTACCTTTTTTTGAAACTCTTTCGACACCATTCGAACTACTTAATCTCCGTATATATCTCTGACATCTTCAAGAGTTATTTTGCCTATTTTTCCTTCTCTAAATTCATTTAATACGGTCTTTGCAATTCTAGTATAATCTAATTCGTTCTTTCCAGCCTTAAATCCCCTTTTAATGCCTATCATATCCATGGTCTCAAGAGGAGTTTCACCTATGCTTTCTAGTTTATATCTCTCTTTTAATTTTTCTGGCTCGATTTCGCTTAATCTCTCTATTAACCTCAGTCCCAATGTCTCAACGTCTAGTACTTCATCTCTTATCGCCCTGCTAAACGCCAGGTTTATTGCAACTTCTTGATCTTCAAATTTAGGCCATAGTATACCAGGTGTATCTAGTAGCTCTAGGTCTCCCTTTAGCCTAACCCATTGTTTTCCCTTTGTCACACCAGGTTTATCCCCAGTTTGAGTACTTTTCTTACCTGTTAGCTTATTGATTAGAGATGACTTTCCGACGTTTGGCACTCCGACTATCATAAGCCTTATAGCACGCTCTTTACGTCCTTTCTCTATAAACTTATCCATCTTTTCCCTTGTTACCTTCTTACACTCTTCTGTAAGCTTATTTACCCCAGTGCCCTTCATTGCATCTATTGGTATAGCCTTTATTCCCTTTTTATCGTAATACCTTATCCATCTATCCGTCTTTTCTCTATCAGCCATGTCGATTTTGTTTAAGACGACAACCCTAGGTTTATCTCCGACTAGATCGTCTATCTCGGGATTTCTACTGCTAAATGGAATTCTAGCATCCAGTAGTTCTACAACTACGTCTACTAATTTCAAGTTATTTTGTACCATTTCCCTGGTCTTTTTCATATGACCCGGGAACCAGTTTATATTCATATCATCGCTCATTAGGTACTCATCGTAATCCTTTGGCATTCGTTTCACCTCTCATCTCATTTTAACCATTATTGCTAAAATGTAAACAGGGCTGGATTCTAAATAGAAGTATAAGCACTCTACTTTATCCAGCCCCATCACTACAGCAAGTCCGATAACTATCTTCTAGCTTCTTTTATCTTAGCAGCTTTACCTACTCTACCTCTTAAGTAGTTTAGTTTAGCTCTTCTTACTTTACCGTGTCTAGTTACTTCAATTTTTTCTATTTTTGGAGAGTGCATTGGGAAAGTTCTTTCAACACCTACACCAAAAGATATTTTTCTAACAGTGAAAGTTTCTCTAGCTCCTCCACCTTGTCTTTTTAAAACTACACCTTCGAATACTTGGATTCTTTCTCTTTTTCCTTCTATTATTCTTACGTGTACTTTTACAGTATCCCCAGGTCCAAAGTTAGGGACATCGTTTTTAAGTTGTTCTTGTTCTAATGCTCTTAGTATTTCATTCATATTTCTTCCTCCTGATATCATAGACGTTCTTAACTACTGACCAATGTAAACAGAGGAACGCCCGTATTTTCAACATTTTATATTATACACTAAAAACTCATAAAAGTTAATACTTTTTATTATATTTTTATTTGTTTTTGCGTTTTTTATTGCTCTTTGAAGCATTTACCTGTTTTTCATATTTTTCGTACAGGTCGAGACGCCTTTGCCTTGTCAATTTGACGGACTCATCCTGCCTCCACCCTGCAATATTCTTGTGGTTTCCAGATAGAAGCACTTCCGGTACCTCTAGCCCTTCAAATTCCCTAGGTCTTGTGTAATGCGGATACTCGAGCAAGTCACCTGTGAAAGACTCATCCTCATACGACTCCTCATGACCCAATACCCCGGGTATCAGCCTCGATATAGCATCAACCATGATAAGTGCCGGCAGCTCGCCTCCTGTTAGGACGTAATCTCCTATGGACACCTCGTCCGTCACAATTAAATCGATTATTCTCTGGTCAATGCCTTCATAATGTCCGCACAACAGGATAACATCTTCTGCTAGAGATAATTCACCTGCGATTTTTTGTTCAAATACCCTTCCCTTTGGCGTAAGGTAAATCACCTGTGGATTTTCTATTTTAAATTTTTCTACAATATATCTATAGGTATCGTATACTGGCTGTGGCGTCATCACCATCCCAGCTCCACCGCCAAACGGATAGTCATCTACCTTCTTGTGCTTGTTTAAAGAAAAATCCCTTATATTGTACGTATAAAGTTCTACAATACCTTTTTCTATAGCTCTTTTCATTATACTCTCACCCATGTACGAGGTAAAAATATCTGGGAATAGAGTCATTATGTGAAATCTCATATTTCCACCTAGTCCAACATTCCCTTGATAGGGTCGATAATCATTTTTCTATCTTCTAGGTTGATTTCTGGCACGAATTTAAGTATCGCTGGAATCATATATTCTTTTTCCCCGTCATCGATAACGTAGACGTCGTTTGCAGAGTACTGAAGTACGTCTTTTAACACACCTACGTATTTTCCATCGATTGTGTACGCTTCAATACCCAGTATATCAGCCACAAAGAATTCTTCCTCTTCTAGACTTTTGCTGTTTTCCCTATCTACGTACATGTATTTAGTCTTTAATTTTTCAGCATCGTCTATATGATCTATACCCTTTATCTTCATTATAACCATTTGTGCCTTATATCTTACCTTTTCAACCTCATATGGTATCTTTAAATCTTTATCTAAATAAAACTTTTCCAATTCGTCGAATCTATCTATATCACTAGTATATGGATATACCCTTACCTCGCCTTTTAGACCTTGAGTATTTACGATTTGACCTATTTTAAAATAAGATAATTTTTCTTCCATACTCTCACCTTCATTTCATATTGATTCGTATTTTACATCGCTCTACTTGTATTGATTATGACTTCATATAAATCTATTTATACTTCACATCGTTCTTCTTGTAAAAAAATAAAGAGTCCAGAGACTCTTCATTTTTTTGATTTCCGCTCTTGCATTTCGAGAATTGCACCCCACCTCTACAGGTGGGGTACATTTATCTCAAGTTATATTATTTCAAGCGTAACCTTTACTCTATCTTTATTTGCTACCGATCTTACAACAGTCCTTATAGCCTTTGCTATCCTACCTTGTTTTCCGATAACTTTTCCCATATCGTCTTCAGCTACTGTGAGTTTTAATGTAATTACTCCATTTTCCTCTATTTCACTTACATATACGTCATCTGGGTTATCAACAAGAGCTTTAGCTATATTCTCAACTAACTCCCTCATATCATACATCTCCTATGAAACTTATTTAGAAGCTTCGAATTTTTCAGTTACTCCGTTGTCTTTGAATAACTTTTTAACTGTTTCTGTTGGTTGAGCACCTGTCTTTAACCATTTAACAGCTTTTTCGTCGTTTATTTTGATTTGTTTTGGTACTGATACTGGATTGTAGTATCCTATTTCTTCGATGAATTTACCATCTCTTGGTGATCTAGCATCTGCTACTACTATTCTGTAGAAAGGTTTCTTATTTGCACCCATTCTTTTTAATCTTATTTTAACTGCCATGTAAATTACCTCCAACGTTTTTTTGTTTTATATTTATTTTATTTGAAAAAAGGTAAACCTCCAAGTCCCCCTCTTTTTTTCATACCCTTTTGTGCACCCGTAAACATCTTCATCATCTTCTTCATTTCGTTGAATTGCTTTATGAGTCTGTTTACTTCCTGTACACTTGTACCACTTCCCTTTGCAATACGCTTCTTCCTCGAAGCATTTAATATTGAAGGGTTTCTTCTTTCGTAGACTGTCATAGACTGGATTATAGCCTTTGTCCTTCTCATTTCTTTTCCGTCTACATCGACATCACCGAGTTGGTCTTTAATATTGCCCATCCCCGGTATCATTCCGATAATCTTATCAAGAGGTCCCATATTTTGAATCTGCTCTAGTTGTCCTAGGAAGTCCTCAAAGTCCATCTCTTGTTTTCTTATCTTTGCCTCTAGCTCTTTTGCTTTTTCTAGGTCTAGAGTTTCTTGGGCTTTTTCTATTAGACTGAGTACATCTCCCATACCCAGTATCCTAGATGCCATTCTCTCTGGATGGAAGGGTTCTATATCGTCTAATTTTTCGCCTGATCCGACGAATTTAATTGGCTTTCCTGTGACTGCCTTTATTGAAAGGGCAGCACCACCCCTTGTATCACCATCTAGTTTTGTAAGTATTACGCCGTCTATTCCGAGGGTTTCATTGAAGCTCTCAGCGACGTTTACCGCGTCCTGACCAGTCATTGAATCGACTACCAAGAGTATCTCCTGTGGCATCACTTCTTTTTTGATAGATTTCAACTCGTCCATCAAGTTTTCATCTATGTGAAGTCTACCAGCGGTATCTATTATTACTATGTCATTTCCATTTTTCGAAGCGTGGGCAACTCCAGCCTTAGCAATATCCACTGGACTTTCTTTGTCTCCCATACTGAAAACTGGAATATCTACCTTTTCACCTACAACTTGTAATTGCTTTATCGCAGCTGGTCTATATACGTCACAACCAACTAGCAATGGTCTTTTCCCTTGTTTCTTGAAGTAATTTCCCAGCTTGCCTGATGCAGTGGTCTTACCCGCACCTTGCAGACCTACCATCAGAAGTATTGTCGGAGGTTTCGGAGAAATATTCACCTTGCTCTGTACGTCTCCCATGAGCCCTGTGAGTTCTTCATTGACTATTTTGACGATTTGTTGACCTGGAGTCAGACTTTGCATAACTTCACTGCCAACACATCTTTCCTGAACCTTTAATATAAATTCCTTTACGACTTTGAAGTTTACGTCCGCTTCTAGAAGGGCTAGTTTAACTTCTCTCATCGCAGTCTTTATATCACTCTCTGTAAGTTTACCTTTGGATTTTAACTTTCCAAATGCTCCCTGGAGCTTGTCTGATAATCCTTCAAAAATCATCTAATCATCCCCCTACATATATTCTCTATACTATCCAATTTAGGGATTGAGCCTCTACTGTCTTGCTGCGTCAAGTCTTTTTTGATTTCTTCGATAATTCTTAAAATCGACTTGACTTCTTCTTCGTGTTCGCTGAGCTTAGATACTAGGTGAAGTTTTTCTTCGTAATCTCTAAGTATCTTTTCTGAACGCTTCAGGGTATCGTACACGCCTTGTCTAGACACACCTAAATACTCACTTATTTCTCCAAGCGAGTAGTCTTCTTCATAATATAAACTTACTATCTCTTCTTGTTTACGGGTTAGTAATTCTCGATACTGTTCAAATAATAATCCAACTTCAACCATCTTTTCGATATTCATATCAACACTTCCAAACACTATGCTCTTAGTTTAGTGTAAAGTAGATTAACTTTACACATTGTATTGTATATCATAAATCAGACCTTGTCAATATTATATTTGATTTTTCTCGTCCTTTATTTATTTAATTATCAAATAGAGCTTCTGCAAACAGTTTTGCGTCGAAATCCTGAAGGTCTTCACTTCTCTCGCCGACACCTATTAGTTTGACTGGAACTCCAACTTCTGATTTGACGGCGATAACCACACCGCCCTTGGCTGTTCCGTCTAGTTTTGTTAAAACTATACCTGTGACATCACAGACCTCTTTAAACGCCTTTGCCTGTACTACTGCATTTTGTCCTGTAGTAGCGTCGACAACCAGTAGTATTTCCCTCTTAGCTTCTGGAAATTCTCTATCTACTATTTTAAATATTTTGCCTAGCTCATTCATTAAATTCGTCTTGTTGTGAAGTCTTCCCGCAGTATCGCAGATCAGTACGTCTGTATTCCTAGCCTTTGCAGCCTTTACAGCATCAAACACTACTGCGCCAGGGTCTGCTCCCTCATGATGTTTGATTATATCCACATTCGCTCTCTTAGCCCAGACATCAAGCTGTTCAGTTGCTGCAGCCCTAAATGTATCAGCTGCTCCTAGCAATACCTTCTTGCCTTCTTTTTTGTACCTCGTCGCCAATTTACCTATTGTAGTAGTCTTTCCAACTCCATTTACACCTACTACGAGGATGATACAAGGCGTTGGGTTGATATCTAGTTTCGATTCTTCATCTGTCAGAAGTTCTTCGACTATATCCTTTAGAGCTTCCCTTACCTGTAGAGGATCTTTTATTCCCTGATCTTTTATCTTGTTTCTCAGGCTATCTATTATCTCCATTGTCGTATTTACTCCGACGTCCGAGGTTATCAATATCTCTTCTAGATCTTCTAGGAGTTCTTCATCGATTTTTGTGTATGAGTTTAGCACTGCATCGATTTTACCTGTTATCCCTTGTTTTGCCTTGCTCAGACCCTGTCTTAGTCTTTCAAACATATTTACTGGCTGAGTTTCTTCTTTAGGTTCTATTTCTTCTTTAGGTTCTGTTTCTTCCTTAAATCCTACTTTTTCTCTAGGGTCTACTTCTTCCTTAGATTCTAACGGCTCTATAAGGGCACCTTCATCCTCAGACACTTCCTCTGTGTATTCTGATTTCTCGTACACCTCTCCTGAGTCCTTAGATGAATCCATTTCTTGTAGTTCTGGTAACTCTACTTCTTCTAAAGCTTCTTCGTCTGATAATTCAAGTTCTTCTGAAACTTTTTCGCTAGACAGCTCAATATCTTCTGTAATGTCGTCTTGACTTTCTCGAGCATTAACCTCTTGTGAGTTAACTTCCTCTGTTTTTTTAGATTTAAAAAATTTCTTGAACAATTTTCTCCTCCTATTAACCAATGATTAAATGTTTATTGTTTATGCTGTAAAGTACTTGTGCTGGCGAGTACGTGGTGGTGTATTTGCCCCACCAAAATGAGATTTACTCCCGCCACCTGAGAGGTGTGGATATCTCTCACAGCTAAATGGCATCTGTTATCGACTCTGCCTCGCTCAGTTTTAGCCCTATTATCTTAGATATTGCCTTTTCCTGCATAGTGACACCGTATATGAAGTCGGAAGCCTGCATTGTTCCCCTTCTATGAGTAACTACGATGAACTGAGTTTGCTTTGATATTTCCTTTAAAAACTCTCCGAACTTGTCTATATTTGCATCGTCAAGCGGTGCTTCGATCTCATCTAATATACAAAACGGTGTCGGCTTTGTCATCAGTATTGCAAACAATATACATATAGCAGTCAAGGCTTTTTCTCCACCTGATAATAGGTTTAAAGTCTTCATCTTCTTCCCCGGTGGTTGTGATATTATTGTTATATCGCTGTCTAGTATATTTTCTCTGTCAACTAGCACGAGTTCTCCTCTTCCACCTCCGAATAGCCTATTGTGTACATACTTGTACTTCTCGTTTATTATATCAAAATTAACTTCAAATTCTTTCTTCATATTTGTTTCGAGCGAACTTATTATTTCCTCTATACTGAGTATCGATTCTTCTAAATCTTTTTTCTGAGCACTCAAGAAGTCGTATCTCTCTTTAATCTCCTCATACTCTTTTATTGAGTCTAGGCTTACACTTCCTAAGTCCTTTATCTGTTTTTTCATTCCACTTATGGTTTTCTTTTCTACTTCTAGCTCATTATCTCTAAGTAGCTCTGCCTCTTCGCAGCTGATCTCGTATACCTCTTGTAATTTTGATACTATACCATGTTGATTAGAAACAATTCTTTCAAGCCTTGATTCCACCTTAAATAAGCTGTCCTTTAGGCTTAAAAAGGCTCTATCTATTACCTTAGACTTAGTCTCTGCCTCTTCGAGTTTTGACCTTATACTAGCCTTTGATAGCTTCTTCTTATCTAAGCTTTCGAGGTTCTCCTCCAACTGAATTTTTAGGTTTTCTTTTTCATACTCCTCTATCTTCAGTTTCTCAGATAATGATTTTGATTCTCCCGCGTCCGAAGCCAGGTTTTGCTTTAGGACAACTATCTTTTTACCTAGTTCATCACGGTCTTTTTTAATTCTAGATATATTGCTAGAAGTACTTTTTAAGACCTGTTCATTTTTGGCGAGTTCTATGCTGACCTTGTCGTAGTAGTCCTTTTCTTCCTCAAATGAATCGTTTTGCTCTGATAAAATTTCATTGGCTACATCTATTCTCTTTTTGTTTTCATCGTGTGCCTTCATCAATTCATCTACTTCTAGCTTGATTTCAGCCAACTTTCCATCGGTGTACTCAATATTTGTCTTTATTCCATCTTTTTCTCTAAGTAGTTTCTCCTGACTGAGCTCTAATGTCTGGATTTCTTTTTTTAAGTTGTTTGCAGAGAAACCGCCTTCCATTTTTTCATTTTCCAATTTCTTTATGTCTGCATCAATGATATGTATTTCCTTTTCTGACTCTTTTATTGAGTCTTCAATTTCAACCTTATTCGACTCTAGTATCTTTAGTTCTGATCCTAACTTGGCTGCTCCTTCTTCACATTCAGATATAATTCTCTTTCTTGAAAGAATGCTGCTGTTTTTCTTGAAACTACCTCCGCTCATAGAGCCTCCAGCATTTATAACGTCTCCGTCAAGCGTAACTACCCTGTACTTATGAGAACTCATCCTTGCAACCTTAATAGCAAAATCCATATTTTCTGCTATAACAGTCCTACCTATTGCGTTTTCCACTACAGCTCTGAATTTTTCTTCGAAATCCACTAGTTCACTCGCGATTCCAATCACTCCTGGAATATTTTTTATGCTATTAGAATCTAACCTACTGCCTCTGATTACACTCAGTGGAAGGAAGGTAACTCTTCCCAGATTATTTTTCTTCAGATAGTTTATAGCGTTTTTAGCATTTATTTCATCTTCGGTAACTATATTTTGTAGATAAGCCCCCATTGCCGACTCAATCGCCTTCTCGTACTTGGCTGGGACATTTACCAGCTGTCCTAATGCACCTATCACACCGCTGAGATCCTTATTTTTTAATACTTCTTTAACGCCCCTGTTAAATCCTTCATAATGATTTTCCATATCCTTATATATCTTGACCTTAGATAGGTTGTCATTTATAGAGAATCTATGTTTTTTTATTCCCTCGTCCACACCGAAGAGCTCAACCCTAGATTTATTTAGAGTATCTATTTCAAGTTTTCTTTTTTCACCCAAGGCGGTTATCTTGTCCTCTAATTCAGAAATACTCTTCATTTTAATTTGAATATCTGCAGTTTTTACTTCTATGCCAGATATCAAACCACTTATCTCCTCATCGATGTTTTGAGATCTTTGAAGCATGTTTTCCCTGTTGGCGTTGAGTGCAGATGAACTTCCCGTATGTTTCTGCCTTTTATTGAGTATATCTATTACTTCCTCTTTTAACTCTTCAACTTCCTGCACTAGTTTTTTGATAGATAATTTTTTATTTGAGAACTTTTCATCTAGTCCTCCTATTTCAAACTTTAAATCCGCAACTAGTTTTTTATTCTGAAGAGCTTCTTTCTCCGCTTCCTCTATCTCTAATTTATAAGCTGCTATTTTTTTATCTGAATCTTCTAGCTCGATTTCCTTTGCCTTTATATCTCTCTCGTTTCCGTCTATCTTCTCTAAGATTACCTTTACAGAGGTTTCTTTTTCTGAGATTACTCCTTTGATAGAATCGATGTACTCTAAATCCTTCTCAATCAGGTCCTCAACTATCTGGGCCTCTTTTTGAAGTTGTGCGATATTCACTTCTACTTTCTCGCTCTCAACCTCTCTCTCTTTCAAGTTTGATTCGATTATCCTCTTGTGCTCCGAATCCTCCTCTATATCCTTTTTCATAGAGTCTATATCCCTCAAAAAACTATTGACCTCTAGAGTCTTTAAACTTTCGCTTAAGTTCGAGTATTTTTTAGCCTTGAGCTGTTGATTGTACAGTGGCTTGACCTGAGACTCGATTTCTAGGTATATATCGTCAATTCTCTCTAGATTTTCCTTAGTCTTAGATAGATTTTTTTCAGCCTCTAGCTTCTTATATTTATACTTAGATATTCCACATGCCTCGTCAAATATTTTTCTCTTTGTCTGTGGGTTGTTGCTTAGAATTTCTTCAACCTTACCCTGTTCGATAATAGAATATCCGTCCTTGCCTATGCCGGTGTCAAGCAGTATTTCCTTTATATCTCTCAACCTGCACATCTTATTATTTAGGTAAAACTCGCTTTCTCCGTTTCTATACGCCCTTCTCTTTATCGTAATTTCGCTGTAGTCGATATCCATATTTCTATCTTCGTTATCTATTGTCAGTGCTACCTCGCAGTAGTTCATAGGTTTCTTTGAATCTGTACCTATAAATATAACGTCCTCGAGTTTATCCCCTCTTAGGCTCTTTACGCTCTGCTCCCCGAGCACCCATCTCACCGCATCTGAAATATTGCTCTTTCCACTTCCATTTGGGCCTACGATAGATGTAACTCCCTCTTTGAATGAAATATCCGTCTTAGTCGGGAACGATTTGAATCCCTTTAATTCCAATCTTTTTAAATACACGTCTCTCTCACTCCAATATATTTTTTAAAATCAGTCTGTTTATTATTTAGCTTTTTGCATCCACATTGCATTCAATCCACTGAAATAGGAATTATGACCGCCACCTACAGAGGTGGTAGGCATAGTTCTTAAGTTAAATGGTGATTGCTTGTGCTTTAAAGTACGTGGTGGTGGACATTTATCTCAAGTTATAATTTGTATATATTAAATAACGCCTTATATATTTCCTCAAGCGTTATTACTTGACTGAATAAATCGTCAAACGATAATTTGATATCGTCTAATTCCATATCCATCTCATGGACCATTAGTTTTATATTATACTTATCCGCGAAGTACTTCACGTTTGCCTTTCTGTTTCCTATTATCTTTGATACGTTCTTCCTGTTGACGCCAACTTCAATTTTTACCTCTATCTTATGTCTCTCCATATAGAAGTACTCAAGGTAGTCCCTTATCATATCTGATTCAACTAATTCCCTAAATGCTGGATGATAAGGTCCGTCCACCACGCCTTCTCCTATTTGAATATCATCAGTAGCCTGAAGACCAACCCTAATTACATTTATCTCGTTTAATTTATATAAAACCAGAAGTTTTTTTACTATATTTCTGCTCTCCTCAAGTGAAAACGGTGTGTAACTTCCTTCATTGAGTTCTTTTTCAAGACCTGTGTCCTCGACTACTAGAGTAGGATATATTCTCACGCAGCTTGGTTTCATACCGATAAACGCCTTTGCTGTCGCGATACATTTTTCCTCAGTGTCTGAAGGCAGTCCAACCATCATCTGAAGACCTAGTTCAAATCCAGCGTTTCGTATCATCTCAGCACTCTTATACACTACATCGACTCCATGTCCTCTTACGCTGTCCACAAGCACCTTCTCATCTAGAGACTGTACTCCAAGCTCTATTATCCTCACTCCGTACTCCTTTAACATAGCTAATATCTCTTCATCTATGCAGTCTGGTCTAGTCGAAAGCCTGATATAATCAACATCTCCACTGTCTATGTACTTCTTGGCTACCGATAGCAATTTTCTTTGAATATCTATGTCTATCGCTGTAAAACTTCCTCCGAAAAATGCAATCTCTATGCTCGCATCCCTATCTATATACTCTAGACATTCATTTATTACGGATTCGACCGTCTCCTCTGTCACATCGGTGCTCACACCGGTTATTTTCTTCTGATTACAGAATATACAATCGTGCGGACAACCCTGATGTGGTACAAATATAGGTATTATTTTCTTTTTAACACTCTTCATTTATATCCGCCTCCTATCTCATCTTCCTTACTGCATCCCTAGCAGCAAACTGTTCTGCTTCTTTTTTGCTCTTTCCTTCTCCAGTTCCAAGTATTCTAGAGCCTACACCCACCTGCATCACAAAGCTCTTGTTGTGATCTGGACCATTTTCGTCAATTAGGTTATACCATATATTGTTCTCGCCCATTCCTTGAAGTACCTCTTGGAGATGAGTCTTGTAATCTCTAAATATATTTCCAACTCTGGCATCCTTGATGATTTCACCCATGAATTTTAGGATGAACTCCCTTGCGCATTTAATTCCACCATCTAGATAAATAGCCGCTATCACGGCTTCTGTAGCATCTGCAAGTATAGAAATCCTCCTTCTACCACCTGTAGCCTCTTCTCCCTTGCCTAGAAGCATGTACTCGCCAAGTTTTAACTCCCCTGCAACCTCACTCAAAGACTCTTCACATACTATCGTAGCCCTCATCTTAGTAAGTTCACCCTCTGGTTGGTTTCTTTCTTCTTTGAACAGGTAGTCGCTGACAACTATGCCAAGCACTGAATCACCTAGAAATTCAAACCTTTCATTGAAATGAAACCTCTTGTTTTCATTTGAATACGAGCTGTGCGTCAAGGCCTCAAGTATAAGCTCCTTATTCTCAAACGTATAACCTATTACCTCTTCAAAGCATTGTATATTATCTAATAACTCTTTACTGATTTTCATCATTTACCTCCTAAACCAATACTAATTTAAAGTATCTATTTTTTCTTATTAAACCGTAATATTGGTATATCCAGAATCCTATAAATTCTATACATACCAATACCACGAATGTCAGTTACCTAATCTCTGCCGACTTAAATAAAAAAACCGCCATCGAAACACAATTTCAGTTTCATATGGCAGTTTTTTATAAGTAAGAGCTACTCTTCTTCGTTATCCACACAAACATCACAACAACAGTGTTCGTCGTCTTCAGAAGATAAAATAACTGAGTCACAATTAGGACAAACTATATCTACATCATCATCGTAAAGTAAATCTTCGTCTACCTCTACTAGTTCACCACAGCTTGGGCACTCCATTTCTAGGAATCCCAATTCATTATCTTCCTCTTCGTCGTCAAAATCATCAAAATCTTCATCGATAATATCATCGACAATATCTTCAAGATCTTCAACAGATTCTTCAAGTTCATCTAAATCTTCATCGATAGCTTCAACATGATCTATAATCTCATCTTGATCTTCTGATAATTCTACTATTGCATCTGCAAAGACTTCTAAAGTATCGATAATTTTTTTGATCATCTTACCTTCTTTGCTTTCTGACTCAATATCTAGCCCTTCTGCCAATCCTGTTAAGTATGCAACTTCTTCATATAAGTGTTTCATAGAGCACGCCTCACTTTCTCTTATTTTTAAACTCATAGACTCAGTATTAAGCTATGTAGTTTTTAAATGGTGATTCAACCCTTTCAGTGGGGGATTTGCACCTCCACTGAATGAGAATTATGCCGCCACCATAGAGGTGGAGGACATCTTTCTCAAGTTATATACATAAATGTATGTATTCTTTAAATGGTGATCCAAAGCCTTCAATTGGGATGAACCCCATTAAAATGAAAATTACGACCGCCACATCTATAGAGGTAGAGGACATCTTTTCCATCTTATACTCTTGATAAATATTCGCCAGTTCTAGTGTCGATTTTTATCTTATCTCCCATATTTATAAATAAAGGAACTTGGACAACTGCACCGGTTTCAACTGTAGCTGCCTTTGTTACATTGCTTGCAGTATCGCCTTTTATACCTGGTTCAGTTTCTATTATTTCTAATTCTACAAAGTTTGGTGCTTCAACTTGGAATGCTGTACCTTGATAGAATCTTATTGTAGCTGCCTCATTTTCTTTTAAGAATTTGATTGCATCTTCAACTTGACTGTAGTCAAGAGGTATTTGTTCAAAAGTTTCTTCGTCCATAAAGTAGTAAAGTTCACCATCGTTGTATAAGTATTGCATTTTTTTCGTGTCTATTACAGCTTTCGGGAACTTTTCACTCGGGTTGAAAGATTCTTCTCTTATAGCCCCAGTTTTAAGGTTTTTGTACTTAGTTCTTACGAATGCTGCGCCTTTTCCTGGTTTAACATGTTGGAAATCAACTACTAGACATGGTTGTCCATCTTTTTCAAATGTTACACCTTTTCTAAAATCACCTGCTGTTACCATCTTTTATTCCTCCATTTTCAACTAATACGGTATTCTCTATATATAATACCATATTTACATCCCAAATTATTAAAATTACAGGATTACAAAATTTTCTAATACTATCATAACATACGTAAATAAGTTTAACAAGAGCTTGTTTTATCTAGCATTCAGAATAATTGTCTCCATTGTAGACATGTAATATTCCGATTTTTTCTTAAGTTTCAATCGAATGCCAATTTTTCTTTGGGACTTGTCTCCTTTGATGTATAATCCGTCTATATAATCGCCTATTTCGTATCCTCCACCCTTGCTATTGCCATCTATTACATTTGTTACAAATAGTTTATTTTTGTCTCTATTCACATATATTCGCTTATCTTCTGGCGATCCAGGTTTTGAATACTTTAAGTCTATGAACCCTATCTTCAAGTACTCATCATCCTTAACCTCTCCTGACTCCATCTGTATTATTCCATAACTCTGCGAAATTAATTCATCTATCGACCTCATAATTTCGGCAGCCTGTTGCTGTAATTCTACCTCATCGTTAATCTGGTTCTGAATCTTTGAACTCATGAGAAGCAAACTCGTCATCGCCAGGGAAATAATACAGATTACCGCCAAGGTGGTAATCGACTCTAAAAGCAAATATCCTCTTCTTTTTTTCATACTATCATTCCTTTAGAAGTATTCTTCCACTGGTTGGAACTATAGTTATCTCCCTTGTCAACTCCCCTAGCTTTATCTTAATTGTTCCACCACCGTGTAGGGGGGATCCAGCGCTAGTGAATGATATCTTTTGCGATGACGACACGAATTCGATTCTTCCCCCTTTTGGAAGGATTCTATTTTTAGAGAATTCGCCTACTTTTATTAATTCATATCCGTCGTTATTGCCGCTTATCTTGATATATGTATCCACTGAAAGTATATTTTCCCTCCTCACAAACCTCAAATCTCCGCTCATCTGTCTAGAAAACGAGTTTATAGCCTTTTTTTCCAATTTTTGCGAAGGGATACAAAGTATAGCTACGAGTATTATTATGCTCATCGTAATTACCAGTTCGGATAAAGTCACACCCCGTCCCTCTTCACGGAACTCACCTCCTGTAGTTATCAAAACAAACCAATTCCCTTGGATTTTTTACTCCATCTGTATATGTATTTCTGATCCTTACGTCTACCAATGTCCTCTTCTTGTACTTTCCGTCTTTAGACAGGCTTACTAAGGTGAATTTCACATCGTCGCCTTCCCTGTAAATATTACTGTCTTTGAGTGAGACAGATGTATTTTTCGCTCCACAATCCGATACTTCACATATCCTACCAACAAAATTGTACTTATTTCCTAAGAAATATTCAATAAAAGCAGTCTTATCAGTTGTGCTGTCAATTGCAGTCCCAACTTCTGAGATTACCTTGCTTTTTGATATTTCTAACCCGCTAGCATTGTCTTCGATAAGCTTTTTTTCCTTGTAATCTAGCGTAAATTGCATTTGATTTGTCAAAATCCATCCAGTGCTGACTACACAGATAACACATACTATTGAAAATACAGTGAGAGTAGATATCAAAAGACTTCCCCTTCTACTCTGTAACATAGCTGACCAACTCGATTTCATCGTATCCATAACGTACCCTGATATCTATTTTGTAATTATCAGATAAGGCGTTATTTTTCTGCACGCTCTTAATAACCTCGTATCCGTTTATACTCTGCCTCGTTTCACCAATGGACGGAGTAAGTGATTCGTCTTTTACATTGTTTTTCTCAATACTCAGATGTGTTTGTGCCAAATAAAGCATTTCTCTCTCTTTTAGACTTCTTTCACCTTGCCTGTAAGTGTTTATAAGCGCTGTTGAAACTATATATGTGCATATCGCCAAGATTGATACACTTATAACGCATTCTACAGTCGAAAATCCCTTACGGTTTTTTTTCACCCTACCACCTCCAAATTAAGCTAGGTAGTGCGAAGTTTAATACTACCTAACTTATCGAGGGTCGCTCAAAAGCTCTTTTATTTTATACCTGTCTACTTCTGTAGGCATCTTCCCCGTCCAGATATGAAATGACTCAAACGCCTGGTTTATCAACATATCTATCCCAAGCACTACATCTGATCCTTGAGATTTCGCCCATTTTATAAACTCGGTCTCATCTGGGTTGTAAACTATATCGCAGACCAACACATCGCTACCTAGATCTAGCTTCTCGTCTATAGGCATTTTGAATATAGAATCGGTACCAGCTACATTCATACCAATCGGCGTTGTATTTATCAATATCTCCACTCCATCTAGCTGTGACTGTGAAATATCAAATCCAATAGCATTGACATCTGTATTGAAGTTTGACCTTATAATTTTGACTATCTCTTCTGCTTTTTCCAAACTTCTATTAGCTATGGTTATAGAACTTGCACCCTGGCTTGCGAGTTCTACAGAAATGCTCCTAGCCGCTCCCCCAGCTCCGATCAGTAATATATTCTTACCTGAAATTTCAAATCCCCCATCTAAAATAGATTTTACAAATCCCCTTCCATCCGTGTTGTATCCCTTTAGGATTCCACCTCTGTTTTGAATAGTGTTAACAGCTCCGATTATATCTGCATTTAAATCTATCTCATCTAGGTATTTCATAATATCTACCTTATGAGGTATAGTTACATTTGCACCTATCATTTCGAGTGTGCCCAAGGCTGATGAAGCCTTCTGTAGCCAATCTCTATCTACGTCAAAGCATAAATATACAATATTTTCTCCGTAGACCTCATATAGATAATTATGTATTATCGGCGAAAAACTATGTCCCACTGGATGACCTAGTAGACAAGCAAGTTTTGTTTTAGAATTTATTTGCATTTTGACCCTCCATTTAAAATATTGACATCATTATACTTAATTATACTTCTAAATCGTAAAATTTCATAAAAAGACAGTTTTTTTATTTGTATTTTGACATATTACCACATCTAGAGCAATAAGATTGTCTATACTGAGTAGTTGACGACACAAGCTGCACTAGCTTGTAATAAGCATTTACCTGTATCTTAGAAATTAAATACTGATTCAACGATTTCCTATTTAATTTTACAACCCTATTAAATGATGATTCAACGCTTTCAGTAGGGGATTTCAACCCCCACTGAAATGAGATTTATGCCAGACATCTATATAGGTTGGAGACATTTATCTCAAGTTATTTTGGCTGAAACAGTAAACATGGATAAGTTCAATGCATATAATCTATAGTGGCAGTAAAAGGGGGTGACTTATTGACAGTTTCGAAATCCTTTGAAAAACCTTTAACCCCTGAAGATGAAAATATGTATATAAGCAAATTAAAAGAAGAAGGCGACGAAAGTGCTAAAGAGGTTCTTATAAATAGAAATATGAGGTTAGTAGCCTATATTGCTAGAAAATATCTGGGTACGGCCGATGACCAAGATGACTTGATCTCCGTTGGTACAATAGGTCTTATTAAGGCCATCGATACATACAAGATGAATAAGGGCACAAGGCTTGCTACTTACGCATCTAGATGTATCGAAAATGAAATACTCATGTATATCAGAAGTAATAAAAATGCTAGGTTTCAAATGTCGCTTCAAGATCCTATAGGAACTGATAAGGATGGCAATGAGATAAACTTAATGGATATTCTCGGTACAGAGATCGACTCCGTAGCCGAAAAAGTTCAATCTAAAGAAAGTGTCAGTAAATTATATAAAAAACTAAACGAGATATTGACCCCTCGAGAAAGACAGATTGTGGAGCTACGTTACGGGCTCACCCCAATTGGTTATAAAACACAAAAGGAAATAGCTACAAACCTCAACATATCTAGGTCCTATGTATCTCGACTTGAGAAAAAGGCTTTATATAGACTTCAACAAGAACTCGCTAATGATAGGAAGTAAGTATCTAAAGACTGACTTAACTACCTGACCTGTGTTTTGCATATCTATTTTATTCATTAAAACCATTTAAAAAGCTACATCGTGCTGCTTAAAATAGCGTCGAGGTAGCTTTTTATTTTCTTGCTTTTTTCCTTGCCTTTTTTCTTGCTTTTTATAGTTCTTACTTCGTTAATCTCTTTAGTTACCGTTTAATCTTTCTAGTTTGTTATCTAATTTTCTGACTTTCATCTCTGATGCCTACTATTTATCTATGCCTTCACAGATCTCTTTAAACACTGGAACTGCTGATTTATTTCCTTTTTCACTGCCCTCGACTATGACGGTGATTACATACTTCGGCCTATTCGCTGGGTAGTAACCTGTGATCCATCCATGCTCTACGGCTACTCCGTTCTTTGTTGACTGAGCCGTTCCCGTTTTCACCCCCGAGCCACCTGGTAGGTCTTTTAGCGATTTTGCTGTTCCGTCTAGGGATACGCCCTTCATTATTTCCTTCACCCTATTGCTTATATACGGCGATATTACTTCCTCATTCTTTGTTGGCTCAAACGTCTTTACCACCTTTCCAGAGTCGTCTACGATTGAGCTTAAAAGCCTTAAAGGTTCATATGTCCCGTTGTTTGCTATAATCTGAGTCATCTGGTTTATCTGTAGCGGTGTGAACTCTATATTCTCTTGACCTATAGCAAGATTGTTTAATGCTATTTTCTTCGGTTTTTCCTTTGACTTTTCTTCATCTAGACCTATGTCTACCTTTTCAAATAAATGTAGCTTTTCAACTGTGGCCATTATCTTTTCCTCGCCCAGTTTCTTTGCTATATCGTAAAATGCCGGGTTACAAGAATTTGCAAATGCCTGCTCTAAGGTCTGTTCTCCATCGCCCTGCCTGTTGTGACATCTGAGTACCGATTTGCCAGTACCTATTGGAGTCGATCCCGTACAGGTGTATCTGTAGTTTTCATCTACAACCCCGTTTTCAAGGGCTGAAAATAAAACGGCTATTTTAAATACAGATCCAGGTGGGTAGGTTACTCCAATTGCTCTGTTTTCAAATTCTCCATCTGTACCATTTAAACTCTTGCTAACGTCGTTTGGATCGAACTTAGGTCTTGAACTCATAGCTAGTATCTCTCCCGTACTTACATCTGATATTACAACTGCATTTGGATTTTCCTCCTTGTCGGTAGTATTTTCAACCAGCCTTTGGATTTTTGAATCTATAGTCAATTTGATATGTCTATCGTCTTTTCCCTTTGTGACGCTCTTTATTCCACCCTTTAGCATTTTTAGTTCGCTGGAATTTGCTCCCGCTTTGAAGACGCTCAGGTATTTTTCATTTGAATTTTTCAGTATTTTATCCATGCTTTTTTCTATGCCCATACTTCCAACCTTATCCTTCTTACTGATATATCCTATGGTGTGTGTAAGTAGGTTTTTCGGTGAGTACCTCAATATCTGATCCTCTACTAGGATTCCTTTTTCTTCTAACTGCTTTTTATAGCTGGAATCCACCCTCTCTATACTCAGCTGTATGATATTTTTATCCTTTTGATCTTGAATTGCCTTGTATATGTCCATTTCTTGAATTCCAGTTGCTTTTTTAATCAAATCTATTAGAGAGTAATTATTATTTAGCTTCTCTTTTTCGATGACTAGTATTTTTTGCTTCGTAGTGTCGGTGAGTTTATCTCCATTTCTGTCTAGAATATGACCTCTACCGCTGTTTAACTCTATCTTTTCCGTGCTTTGATTTTCAACTCTCTTACTGTATTTTTCATTATTTATTATTTGAATGTCTACCATCCTGTATATTAAGATGCCAAATGCAAGCACAAATAGCGTAAAAAAGGTCCAAATTCTTCTTTTTTGCATTTGACAAGCTGTCTTTTTTACTCTAGACATAAAATCACCCCTTAACATTTTTATTATTTACAAAATGCAAGGGGCTGATACTATAAATTATTAATTTTTATCTTTTCAATTATATCTAAACAAGTCTCTTCTATACTGAGGTCGTCTGTGTCTACTACGATGTCTGCTGAAGAAAGATACATCAGCTCTCTCTCTTGCATAAGCGATGAGATAAATTCGACATTCATATTTCCATTTAAAATAGGTCTCTTATTGCTAAATCTAACCCTGTCAAATACGACCTCTGGAGAGGCTTTTAGGAGTATGATAACTCCATTTGACCTCATATTCCTTATGTTCCTATACCTGAGAACTATACCTCCGCCACAGGATATAACTCTTCTTTTTTTTGCACTATTATCTGTGACGATTTCTTCTATAAGTCTGCTCTCTAGGTCTCGGAAGTACTCTTCGCCGTGTTTTGAGAAGATATTGTTCACCTTAATGTGTTCATGATACTCTATTTCTCTATCTGCATCTAAAAACTTAAAATCTAGAATTTCTGAAAGCCTCCTAGAGACTACGCTCTTTCCAGTTCCCATAAAGCCGATAATAAATATATTTTTACTCTTCAACGGGCTCATCGATTATTTTTCTAAGCATAAAGTCCTTGCCCACCTCTACTCCGAGTTTGAGTTTGACTATTTCTCTTGGGTGTGGAGCCGACTCTATAGCTTCTCCTTCTTCGTTGTACATCTCTTCTATCTTAGTGTACATAGTCTCTGTGTACGGTCCCATTACTTCGATTTCGTCACCTACACACATCTTGTTTCTCTGTTCTGTCAAGACTAGGCCGCCTTCTTCGACACCCCTTACTATTCCTATAAAGTCGTAGTTTCTAACATATGAGGCAGATGCGTAATTTTGCTCGTTTGAATCCGGCTTACCAGTATAGAATCCTGTAGTGAAATGTCTATGACTTCCCTTTTTAAGTTCATCCAACCACATTGGGTTAAACTTCCACTCTAGAGGGTTCTTGTAGAATTCATCTATCGCCATTCTGTAAGATCTTATTACAGTTGCAACGTAGTATGCAGTCTTCATTCTACCTTCGATTTTAAGACTTGAAATACCAGATTTTATCAACTCTGGTATGTACTCTATCATACATAGGTCCTTTGAGTTGAAGAAAAATGTTCCCTTTTCGTCCTCGTATATTGGGTAGTACTCACCTGGTCTCTTTTCTTCTACTAGATTGTACTTCCATCTGCAAGACTGGGCACAAGAACCTTTGTTTGCATCTCTTCCAGTCATGTAATTGCTCATCAAACATCTTCCCGAGTATGAAATGCACATAGCTCCGTGCACGAATGCCTCTATATCCATATCCATAGGAATCTCAGCCCTTACTTTTGAAATTTCCTCAAAAGAAAGTTCTCTAGCCAGTACGACTCTTTTTACACCTTGATTGTACCAGAATTTTGCACTATAGTAGTTTGTAGTGTTTGCCTGAGTGCTTAGATGTATCTCCATATTTGGAATTACTTCTTTTACTACTCCCAACACACCTGGGTCTGATACGATTACAGCATCTATTCCCACTTCTTCAAGTGCCTTTAGGTACTCTGGAAGCATGTAGAAGTCTTCGTTGTGAGGGATGATATTAACTGTTACATAGATTCTTTTTCCCCTCTCATGGGCAAATCTAACCCCTTCTTCCATATCTTCTCTCGAGAAGTTTTTTGCTGCAGTTCTCATACCGAACGCTTCTCCACCTATATACACGGCGTCTGCACCGTAAATTATCGCTATCTTTAATCTTTCTAAATCCCCTGCTGGTGCTAAAAGCTCTACTTTATTTAAATCCATTTGTTTGTTACCTCTTCTTTCCTACTGCTATATATTATTTATTCTTTATATGAGATCGCGACACCGTCTCCAACTGGGAGAAGTGAGGTCGATAGTTCATCGTTATTACATAAGAAATCTAGATAATTTCTCATTCTTTTTACTATTGTCTTCTTTCTTCTAATCACGAAATCATCTGAGGCAACCATGCCCTTGTAGAGTATATTATCTGAAACCACAATTCCACCTGATTTTAATTTATCTATTACTAGGTCGAAGAAAAGCTTGTACTGTCCCTTTGCCGCATCTATGAAAATCATATCAAACTCGCCTTGGACTTCAGCCAATCTTTCCTCTGCGTCTCCCTCGAGTATGGTTATCTTATCTGTAAATCCTGCTCTCTCGATATTAGCCCTTGCCTTTTCTATCATCGATTCATTTCTTTCACAGGTGATGACCTCTACCTCTCCATCAAGCACAGTTGTGAAGAAAATCGACGAATACCCTATAGCACAACCTACTTCCAATATTCTCTTGGGGCGATTCATCTTGAGGAGTACCTTCAATAAATCTGAGATCTCCTTGTGAATTATAGGCACCTTGTATTCGTGTGCGTAATCTTCGAGCTCTTTTAAAAGCCCCTCTTTCTCGTTTAAGGTTTTTCGGATATAATCCTCCACCCTGTCATCTACTATATTGCTCATATATTTTTACCCTCTTATCTTAAGTTTTAACCAATTTATCATCTGTATTTTGTATAAATCGTATTATTGATTCTTTTCTGCCTCTATCTTAGCTCTGTCTTCTTTGAATTTCTTTACAGCCTTTAGATGCTCGTCGTAGGTCTTGCTAAAGCTGTTTTCTCCATTCATCTGAGTTACGAAGAACAGGTAATCCGTCTTAGCTGGATTTATAGCAGCCTCTATAGACTTTATCCCCGGATTTGCTATAGGCGTTGGAGGCAATCCCTTATTTCTGTAACTGTTGTACGGAGAGTCTATCTTAAGGTCATTGTAAGTGACTATCTTCTTTCTATCCGTGAAGCTATATTCTATTATCGCGTCCGATTGAAGCGGAGTTCCATTTTTCAATCTATTGTAAAATACGCTCGCGATAATAGGTCTATCCTCGTCCTTTACTGCCTCTTCTTCAACTATAGAGCCCATTGTAATTATATCCTTCAAATTCTGATCAGGTTTTAAAATAGGTTTGATCTTTGCAATGTACTCAGTGTTGAATTTAGCTAACATTGTATCTATTATCTGCTCTTCACTCACTTTTCCAGCTTCAAAATGATATGTCGCCGGATATAAAAATCCTTCTAAGGTAGTTATCTTACTGTCTTTTAAGAATTCGTACTTGCTCGCAAATTGTTTTGGATCTTTTATAAGCGATTCAAATTTCGCCTTATCCCCTAGCTTGTTATTCACAAGATTATCTACGATCTCCCTGTAAATAGCCCCCTCTGGCACTACTATCTTAGTTCCAACGTTGTATATTTTTCCCGCTGCCATAAGTTTCAATATATCTTTATTTGAAAAACTCTTGTCGATTTTATATGTTCCAGCCTTGACCTTTGAGCCATCACTACTGAACTTAGCCACCATCTTAAATAGCGATTCATTTTTTATAAGATTTTTTTCTGATAATATCTTCGCTATTTTCGAAGTTGACGATCCTGTAGGAACTTCTACCACTACTCCAGTCTTGTCTTTTTTATCGACCGGACCCATTTGGTTTACAATGGTGCCAGCGCCTACTATTATCAATACTACTGCAACTGCTATGATATTTTTCGGTTTTATTCTCATATAATTCTCCCTCTACTTTAAATTTTTTCCTATTTGCATATCGTATGTTTTCTTATTTTAACAAAATATAGGTTGTACCATAATGGTACAACCTATATTATATATTTTTATACTGATAATTTCAATTTATTTCAATAACCCTGTCTTTGGCAACTATGCTGTATATCAATTTTGGTTTGAGAACTTTCTCCTCAGAATATGAGTAAGCTGCCTCTATTATCCCCTTCGCCGACCTTAATTTTTCTTCGTCGTTGTAGTGAATCACTGCTAATACATCTCCTGTATGAACCTCGTCGCCGACTTTTTTTGAGAGTACTATTCCAACCGACAAATCCAGTTCATCGCCTTTTTTTTCTCTTCCAGCTCCTAGAAACATGGCTCCCATACCTATTTTTTCAGCCTCTATCCTAGATACGTATCCATCATCACTCGATTTCACCTCGTACTTGTATTTCGCCTGTGGCAAGAGTGAATAATCGTCTATAAACGCTGGATTTCCACCTTGGTTGACTACAAACTCCCTGAATTTTTCTAAGGCTGCTCCAGACTGAATAGCCTCCCTTATTTTCTTTGTACCTTTTTCAAAACCAAAGGCACATTTTGACAAGGTGAGCATATAGGCTCCCAATGTAATACATAGTCTCTCAAAATCCTTTGGACCTCTTCCCTTCAAGGTCTCTACAGCCTCTACCACCTCTAGTGAATTTCCAACTGCACATCCGAGTGGCTCTTCCATTCCAGTGATTATAGCAACGGTTTCCCGATTCATATTCTCACCTATCTTTACCATCTCTTTTGCTAGCTTTAACGCATCACTGTACTCTGTCATAAATGCCCCGTCCCCAGTCTTTACGTCTAGGATCAATTTATCAGCACCAGTGGCTAGTTTCTTAGACATTATACTCGATGCTATCAGTGATATATTATCCACTGTAGCGGTTACATCCCTAAGTGCGTATATCTTCTTATCAGCGATTGCAACCTCTTCACTCTGTCCACATACAGCCATTCCACTAGAGTTCACAGAGTCTACAAACTTCTCCTTAGACATAGAAGTGGAAAATTCTTCGATGGATTCTAGCTTGTCTATAGTTCCACCAGTATGTCCAAGTCCTCTTCCCGACATCTTTGCAACTACTGCTCCACATGAAGCTACTAAGGGGATTAGAGCTATAGTAGTCTTATCTCCAACCCCTCCTGTAGAATGCTTGTCCACCTTTATTCCCTTTATATTACTAAGGTCTATGATATCTCCAGAGTTCATCATCGCCTCTGTCAGATTTGAAGTTTCATCTTCACTCATCTCGTTTAGGTATATGGCCATCAACAATGCCGACACCTGATAGTCAGGGATTTCTCCAGATGAATATCCGTTTATGAAGAACTCTATCTCTTCTTTAGTCAATTCTCCATTATCTCTTTTTTTCTTTATAATATCGTACATCCTCATTGAACCACCCCTTTTCACAAGTTATATACTGCTTATTATATCTTTAACCAATCTAGAAAAATCATTTTGAACTCTTTCTGTCGTCTCTATAACCTCTTCGTGTGATAGAGGCTTGTCCAATATGCCAGTACCCATATTTGTAATACAAGATATCCCTATCACATCTACCCCAGATTGAGCGGCTACTATTACCTCTGGCACGGTGGACATACCAACTGCATCTGCCCCGAGAACTCTAGCCATTCTAACCTCTGCTGGAGTTTCATAAGTAGGACCTGAGAAAAACATATAAACTCCCTCTTTTATATCTATACCGAGTTTGCTTGCAGATTTTCTGACTACTTCCCTGTATCTTTTGCTATACGCATCGGACATATCTGGAAATCTCGCTCCGAACTTATCGTCGTTATGTCCAATTAAAGGATTGTTGCCACTGAAGTTTATATGGTCTGAGATAATCATAAGATCTCCTGGATTAAATTCCGTGTTTACGGCTCCCGCTGCGTTTGTGACTATCAATGTTTTGACCCCTAGGTATTTCATCACTCTAACAGGCATTGTGACATCTCTTTGTGAATATCCCTCATAGTAGTGGAACCTTCCCTGCATGGCCACAACCTTCTTGCCACAAAGAGTACCGAAGATAAGCCTTCCCTCATGACCCATCACGGTTGAAACCGGAAAGTTTGGAATCTGTGCGTATTCTAGATATACTATATCCTCCATCTCAGATACTAGACCTCCAAGTCCCGAGCCTAGTATTATCCCTATTTCAGGCAGTATATTTATTCTGTTTTTTATGTATACTACACTTTGCATAATATTATCAAACATATCTTCACTCCTAATCGACTTCATTTCTAGGATGTTTATCCTTAAGCTCCTTGCTTATATTTTGTTCAATTTGATCCAGATAGCCTTGTATACTAGAAAGATTAGTATTCCCCAAGATCTTGCTTACAACTCCAATATTTGCTCCCCTCTGTAGGAGGTGAATCGCAAAAGAGCGCCTTAGCATAGTGGGGTTTATATTCTTCTTTATATTTTTTAGACTAGAATATTTTTTTATTATCTTCCATATTCCCTGTCTTGTAAACCTATGTCCGAGTGCACTTACAAACAAGGCGTTTTCACCTTCATCTGCTAAATGCATTCTCGACTCATCTATGTACTTTTCAAGATAGACCTTAGTGGTATCGAGCAGGGGAATCACCCTGTTTCTTTTATTTTTGTTGAGTTGTATATAGTCTAGTTCGAGGTTTACATCTTCTAAGTCCAAATCGGCAAGTTCAGAGACCTTTATTCCAGTTCCGTACAGCACCTCAAATATCGCCTTGTCTCTAATTGCTTTTGGAGTGTCTATGTCCTCGAAATGAAGTAGAGATGTGATCTCTTCTTCTGTCAATATCTCGTATTCCTCTCTCTTTACCTTTGGTTTTTTCATATTCATAGCTGGGTTTTTTTCAGCTATCTTCATGTGGTACATATAGTCGTGAAAAGACCTTATCGACGATATCATCCTGCAAATACTCGACACCGACGCCTTATCCTTCTCTAGTTCTATTAAAAAACCAAAGATGTCATTTTCCGACACCTCTAGAATATCTACTTTTTCTCTATTCAAATAATCTGTGTACTTTTTTATATCAGCTGAATACGACATTACTGTATTTTCAGATAGCCTTCTTTTATTTCTTATATAGCCAATATAATCCTCTATTACGTTCATAATATCTCCTTTATCACAATAGGAACTTAACCCCAAATACGCAGACTGCATTTAATAAAGCTTGCAAACCTGTGCAAAATATAATTAATATGATTGCGTTTATCGCGTATCTCTTCGAAAGATACGATACTTTTTTGCTGCTCGACCTATGTACTCTATTCACTACTTCTCTCATGTAATTTAAAGCTATTACCAGAAGTATAACCGAACCCGGTATTATAACAAAATTTTTCATTATAAGTACGATTACTAAACCTGTGCTCTTAGCACCTAGTGCGATTATGCAGCTATTTATAGTGTACCCCAAAGACAGCCCTTTTAAAAGAAAAACCGCTACTGCAACTGGCATCGTAACCACGAACAGCGCCAGAACCGACAGTATTCCAATGTATAGCAAATCCGACTTTAAATTTGTGGTAACCGTGCTCACAACACTCATTTGTGAATTATAATAATTCACAGTTGGCGCCAATTTTTCGATTATATCTCCTGAATTGGGGATCAATTTATTTAAATATGTCCCAATGGCGATTGAAATCACAAATAGAACACCAACTATCATAATATCTCGGTTTATAAAGTTTAATTCATTGCTCCTTGTAGTTCTCAATATAATACCCCCCTTGTCCTTTACATAATTTTATGCTCTCGGACAAGTGGATATTCTTTTATTTTAATATATTTTTTGCCATCAATATTCCTATGCTGGTCTTTGCATCTTCTATTTCGTTTTTCATTACCATATCGTAGGCTTCTGCGAGGTCTACTTCCATTACATCGATAAATTCGTCTCTATCGTATTTAGTCTCGCCAGGAGTCAATCCAGATGCGATGTATATAAATATCTGTTCATTTGAAAAACCGGCTGTCGAATAGAATTTATGAATCAACTTTAGATTTTCTGCCGTGTAACCAGTCTCTTCTTTTAATTCTCTCATGGCACACTCTTTTGGATTCTCTCCTATTTCTAGCTTGCCTGCTGGAAGTTCGATTATCGCCTTCTCGATTGGTTTTCTGTATTGTTTTACAAGTACCAACTTATCCTCATCGGTTATCGCCACTATACCAACAGCTCCACCGTGTTCGACTATCTCTCTTTTACTATAACCATTTTCAGGAATTTCCACAGTATCGACCCTCAAACTAAGTATCTTACCTGTATAAATTTTATCGCTCTTAATAGTTTTCTCCTCTAGTACCATGTTTAAATCCTCCATAAATTCAAAGCTCCAGATTAATCCCTTAAGTAAAGAGCCACGGTGCTAGCTGCTTCAAAGAACTCTCTGTCGTCTTCGTAATTTCTTCCCATAGTCTTGACCTTTAGGCCAAATTCATCTAAATCATCTTTAGTTTCGTCGTTTTCAATATACGTTATTCTATGTTTTTTATCTAAACCACAATCCACTACCTGTGATTTTATTCTCTCGAGCTTTTCCGCCTCGTACACTGTTATAGGCAGTTCTACTCTTACATTCACGATTTCTCCAAGTACAGTTATACTATGATGTGATATACCTCTATGTCTATCCCTCTTATCGGCAAAACTGATTCTAGGAATGGCAATAGGCCTTCCACCTAGTTTTGATATAGCATCTAGTATAGGTCCTTGCTCAATTCCAGTGAAACCGTATTTTGTACCGGTCCCAGCTATACCTGGTCCCATTGTCACGATTACGCAGTCTGCACCTATAACTTCTTTCGCTGTAATCAAGGCTGTGTATATATTTATACATTCGAAGTCCCCGCCAAAGGCATTGCCTATAGTCACAGTAGAGTCTACAAGTCCTTTTTCTTTTAATGTCTCTACGTTTTTGCTGAAGTAGATTGGAAGTGCCGCCCCATCTGTCATTATGTATGCCAATTTTTTACCAGGATTGTTTTTCTTGTAGGTAGCTGCAAAAGGAGTCAACATACTGTGAAGCGTTCCAACTACGACTGGCATACCGTCTAAGCTTTTGAAATCCAGTATCCTTTCGTGATTCTCATTTTCCTGTTCTTCAACGGCGTCTACCTTTACCTGAAGTGGAGTGTATCTGAGTTTCATTATATGACCGCCCTCAGTCATCTTTGACTCGAGGTTATCTAGATTTGCTATTACATAATGATATCCTCCTGTACCAAGGCTTAGTTCAACTGCTGTAGTGTTTAAAACCACCTCATCACCAAGGTTTACAATTCCAGTCATCAACGGATAGTTATACGCCCTCTGTTCATCTCCATCTATATCTACCCTCAAGTCGTCAAGCTTTCCATTTTGACTGACTATCTTGGTCACCTTTCCAATTTTCTTGCTAATCATAAGTTATCCCACCTATCATGCTCTCATTATTGTTATTTATCTTCCTAGCCTATCTATAAAGTTTAGTACTCCAACCTTTTCTATTATCTTTGTGAGCGAGTATTTTTCAGTAAGTGCATGTATTAAAATTAAAAATACCAACCACGATATCCTCACGTTAAACGAATATCCAGCCACGAACATAAAGCCTATGGAAATTCCAAGCACGTTGGATCCAGTATCGCCCATCATGGCCCTAGCCTTTAAATCCGTATAGAAATAAGCTATTACGTTTGGAAGTATCAAAAGTGGAAGCGGAACTAAAAAACTAGCCACTGTAAATGCTATAGGTATCATTATAACCAGGTAAGCCTTTATAGCCCTACCAGGCCTTAGATCTAGTAAGTTCATTAGATTTGTAGAAAGAGCTATAATAAGCGTATTGACAACAATATCTCCAATATTTCTAGAAATCGATACTGATATCAGTATACCTACAAATCCTCCAAACAAAGCCTTGAATCCACCAGTTGTGAGTTTACCCTTAAACAGGCTCTTAAAATGTCCACTAAGTCCACTAACGCCTCTATTTCCTATTATATCATCTATTATACCTGCAAAAAACATCGAAATAAGTGCGAAATCAAACATAAAGTAATAGGTAAGCTTGCTTGCATCAGCAGTCGTGAACACAAGAATTATACTGCCTATGATGAGCATCGGCAAAAATACTATTCCCATGCTGACTGGTATCATCTCCCCTTTGTAATTAGGTCTGATGATTCCGGCGTCTACTAGCATATTCTTAAACATTGGTATAACCAAGTACGTCCCTATAAATCCTGTGATGAACAAAATCGAGTAGAGCAAAATGTAATTTATTGTAAAGTTACTCATCATTTCTTCCTCCTATACGTGTTTCGCCCATTTTTTCTTCTTTTCTTTTACTATTTTTCTTATGTGGTAGTACTGTTTTCCCCTGTGGATGAATCCTGCCAAGTCCCTACCTGTCTCGTTGTGGCTCATCTGAACCGGAACTTCCACTATCTTGTATCCGTATTTTAGTATATCTATAGTCATTCCGACTTCTACCCCGTATCCATAAGGCATCTCTTCGAATTTTTCTAATACTTCTTTTTTAAACACCCTCTGCCCAGATATTGAAGAAGTCAGTTCAACCCCCGTCATATCCAAGACTGAGTCTCTAGCAAGTCCTTTCACTAGTCCAAACCCGCCTTTTTTCTTAGCTCCTGGGAACTGAGCTATAGTCACGTCAGCTTGATCGCTCACGACAGGTCCTATCAATTTTTTAAATTCATTTGATGAACTTCCTAGGTCGCCATCCACAAATCCTATTATATCAGCCTTCTCCATAGCTATTTCCAGACCGACGTTTAAAGCGTGTCCCTTGCCTTTGTTTACAGTTTGAATCTGTTTAGATATATCCTTTCCAGTTCCCAAAAATTCATGTATTATTGAACTCGTATTATCTGTCGAACCGTCATCGACTATTATTATCTGGTCTATATCTTCTATTGCGTCAAGTCCTTCTAATGTATCCCTTAGGTATTTTTCCTCATTGTATGCTGGAACTATAACGCTTATATATGGTTTATCCATCTAACCCTCCTATATAACTTGTTTAATCCGACTAACCCATTCAATTACATGAATGGGTTAGCCTAAGTTTGTCTATTTTACAGTTGGAAGTAAACTTGCTGCAGTATCCAATACTCCAAAGTTTCCAACCTGTTTTTCATCGTTTATAAGTATAGCTAGAGACACTATACCGCTCTTCTGATCGATATTATCTATCGTAGCTACTCCTAGTTTTGAATAGTAATCTACATAAGAAGTCTTAATAGCTGAATTTTGAACCTCTACCACGTGTTTTTCCTTGTCTTGTAATGCTCCAACCAAGTACGCATCTAGGGCGTCAAAGTTTTTCTTTGGCTCTTTGGAATCTCCTCCAGCAGAAATTACAGCTGTATCATATGAGCTGAATGCGCTGTTGATGTAGTTGATCTTTATAATATTTAAATCTTGTAGATGCTCAAGCTTAGATAGTCCATTTGAATCGCTCAAAGACTCTACCACGTAGTTTATTACATCTTCTGTAGTCTTAATTGGAGTCCCTGCCTTTTGTGATAACTCTTTCATTTTTTCAGGCTGTTTAACGCCGTCGTTTATAACGATATTATACGACACTTCTGCGTTTGAACCCTTTAGAGAATCCACTATCGCATTTGAAAAATCATTGTTTTTGTCTACAGAAATAATACCGACCTTCTTATCTGCCAAGGTATTGGCTATCAACATATCGGAATTCTTATCTATAAATGATACTAAATTTTTATACTTCAACTCGGAATCTGCTAAATCCTCCTTCAGAGCATCGTTTTTATCCTTCAATACTCCAAATTTTTGATCGAGATCCGATATCATACTGGCCTGTTGTTTATTTAACTCTTCGTTGTTGTTGATGTTAAATCCGACCAATATACCTATCCCCAAAGCTATAAAGATAGCGCCTAGGCTAACTATATAGTACTTCATATTAATGTGCATATTTTTCCTCCTAAATTACGTCTAACTATTTTAATTTAATCGCATAGTTCCTGCTACATCTGCATTAACAATTTGAATTTTAGCTCTAGTAACTGTACAAAATGTTGAACGTGTGGCGATAGATACGCAAGTATCAATACTGGGAACAATGCAGTCACCAATAGGGCAATTATATATTTAAATTTCAACTTGCTAGTGTATAGCAGGTTGACGCCCTTTGCATCTATTAACTTAGTACCTATCTTAAGTCTAACCAAGAAAGTACTAGCCATTCCCTTTCTTCCCTTTTCTAGGAAGTCAATCATATTAGAGTGAGTTCCCACTGCGACGATAAGCTTTGCATTGTACTCGTATGCTATGAGCATAGCTATATCCTCGCTAGTACCTGGAGCTGGGAATACAACTGCATCCAGTCCAAGGTCCTGAACCCTCTTTAGACCTGGAGCTCGTCCATCTGTGTAAGCGTGTACAACTATTTCCTTAGCCTTTATCAATGCTTCATCTGATACACTATCCATGTCGCCGACAACTACGTCTGGCGTATACCCAAACTCCATGAGCGCATCGGCTCCTCCGTCTACACCAACCAATACTGGTTTCATTTCCTCTATATATGAAATCATAGTACTTAGATCTTCTTTGTAATCCTGTCCCCTTACGACGATGAGTACGTGTTTACCGTTGTACTTAGTTGCTACCTTTGGTATCTCAACATCTCCTAGTATAAGTCCCTTTTCTTTTCTTGCATAATCAATAGTATTGTCTATAAATTTATCTAGCTCTACAGATAGATTTTCATACGCAATCCTAAGTCTATCGTTGACGGCTTCCCTATCTAGGACCTCTCCCTGTCCTAAAAATTCGCCATCTCGATATATCTTTCCATCGACTACTTCAACAGTCTGTCCCTCTTTTAGTTGCTCAAATACATCTTCCCCTATGTTATCTACTATTAATATATTATTATCTGTTAGTATACCGGGACCCTTGTTAGGGTATCTACCACTGATTGAAGGAGCCGCATTCACAACAAGCTTGATTTTTGCCTCTACAAGAGAATTCGCCGCAACTTCGTCGATATCTATGTGGTTTATCACAGCTATCTCCCCACTCACAAGTCTCTTGGCAAGCTTTTTTGTCTTTCTATCCACCTTTATAGGAGCTTCGACTCTCATTTTCTTTCCTCCACAATCATAATTAATCAAATTAAATAATAATCCATTGTTTCCAGCGGCTAATTCTGCCAACTGAAATGAGAACATCCCCCACCTTTTTAGGCGAGGGTCCATCTTTCTCAAGATATATTATATCATTATATCGCTATAAAATAAATTATTTCGAAAAAAAAGCCCTCAAACCGAGGGCTTTTACTTATAAATTTATTTTACCATACTGTGTTCTAATCTTAATTTGTCCGATATCATCGCTATAAATTCCGAATTTGTCGGTTTGCCCTTGGTATTGTGGACTGTGTAACCGAACAACTGGTTTATAGTATCTACCTTGCCTCTACTCCATGCAACTTCTATCGCATGCCTTATTGCCCTCTCAACCCTGCTCGGAGTTGTGTTAAACTTCTTAGCTATACTTGGATATAATTCCTTTGTCACAGCCCCTAGGAGCTCAACGTTTTCTATGACCATCTTAATTGCTTCTCTAAGGTATAAATACCCTTTTATATGTGCTGGCACTCCTATTTCATGTATTATGTTAGTTATTTCTGTTTCTATGTTTCCGCTGTTTTTTACAAAATCACCCCTGCTCATCTGGCTGCTTTCAAATGAATGTCTCTGTTCCATTTTCACTGATCTATTAGACACTAATTCTCTGATTCTATTTATGAATACCACGAAGTCAAACGGTTTCACTATGTAGTAATCTGCACCTAGATTTATTGCGTTTTGTGTAATCTTATCCTGACCTACTGCTGATAAAACGATTACCTTCGGAAGTTTTTGTATATCCATTGTATTTAATTTTTCTAGCACTCCTAGTCCGTCCAAATGAGGCATTATAATATCTAATACCAAGAGGTCCGGTTGAGTCTTCTTTACTAAATCCAACGCTTCTATTCCATCTTTTGCTATACCGAGCACCTCGATGTCTTCCTCGTTGCATAAATACTCATTAAGTACTTGACAAAAGTCCTTATTATCATCTGCTAACACAATCTTGATTTTTTCGTTCACTGTTAATACCCCCCAAATTATAAAACTTTAAATATACAGAAAACAAACTTACTACACTAAATTCTATCACATAATATACTATTACAACGTATACTTAAAATACAGTTATAATAGTTGACTTCAAAATTAATAAATCGCAATACTTTTCTTTTAGGTATTGCTACCTACTCTAATAACTCTATTCGACAAGCCGGGATACTATTCCTCTTGTCTAAAAAAAATAAATTAATTTTTAGTAAATTAGCTTTGTCACTATAATTCTATCATTTCATGTATAAAAATGCCATAGCCTTTTTGCGGATTATTTCTTGAAACATGTGTCACTGCTCCGATAATTTTATTATTTTGTATTATAGGTGCACCGCTCATTCCCTGAACTATTCCTCCAGTATAGTCGATTAGTTTTTTATCTACCACACGCAACACCATCTCTTTACTACTTCCATTACTCGATGTCATTTCCTCTATTTTTACATCATAAGGCGTGATATTTTTATTTTTATCCTCAAATAGTATCTGTGCTTTTCCAATTTTCACTTCGTCGCTATCCGCAACTTCCATGAGTTGAGACGACTGACTATCAGCGATTTCTTCATTTTTAGCCTCATCTGATAATATTCCTCTTATTCCGATATCGCTATTGTCCTTGAACTTCCCAATTAATTCTGATTCTGCGTAGTCTCCTTCGATAAATCCCACCTTTCCATCAGTCGATTTATTTATCTTTATTTTCCCTGGCATATACATATATCCTTCACTTATCTTTAGGAGTTCGTTTGTATCGTTATCTTTTATTGCATGTCCTATAGCGCCCAGATTTCCAGTGGCTGGATCTAGGTATGTCAGAGTTCCTATCCCAGAAACCTTGTCCCTCACCCATAGACCGAGCATGTATTTACCTCTTACTTGTTTTGTCCTGACAACCTCGTTTTTATGAGCGCCCTCTCTTTCGAAGGTTATCTTTACTTCCTTTTTCTTTTCCGAGTTCAATATATCGCTGACATCTTCGCTATCTGTAATCTTTTTATCGTCAATTTTTATAATATTGTCTCCAATCTGGATTCCTCCGATGTATTGTACACTCTCATCTTCATAACCCAACACCAACACTCCATCCGTATTAGCCTTTATTCCTACTACATTTCCAAGAGGATATACAAATTTCCTAGTCTTTTCTTTGGGACCCGTCTTTTTAAATACCGGGTTTGTAACCGAAGTGTTCAGTTCATTTTTTGAATTTAGATTCGATATTATTATAATTGACGCTAGGACGAATACAGCTGCGAGTGCAACTACTATATTATTTTTAAATCTACTTGATTTATTTTGTGACCTTCTCTTTTTACTTCTTGATTCTTTCTTTGATCTTGCCCTATTTTTCCTCATAGTGAATCACTCCTAAATTTTGTAGTCGATAGATATCTTACAATGGATTATTTATTACCCTCGATTCTATCTTTCCATTTAGAAAGGTTTCTTATGTTGGTATTTGATGTCAACTCGATTTATTTTTGGTAAATTCAAACGATGATTGCCCATAGAATAATTTTTAAAACAGTGAAATTAAAGATGTCCACAACCTTCAGAGGTAGTGGACATCTTTCTTATTTTAAATTGGATTCACGCCCACCACATCTAGAGGTTGGAGACATTTATCTCAACTTATAAGTTTTTTTCGATTATACTTTCTAGTTCTTTTGGTTCTGTTGTCGGTTCAAATCTTTCTATTATCTCACCGTCTTTGCCTATTAGGAATTTAGTGAAGTTCCATTTTATATTGCTGTCTTCGTATCCAGCTCCATATCTTTCTTTAAGCATTGGCTCAAGTATACCCGCCATTTCTCCAGTTCCAAATCCATTGAATTTAGTGTTTTCAGTTAGGTATTTGTATAGTGGATCTTGACCTTCGCCTCTAACTTCTATTTTTTGAGAAAGTGGGAAACTTACTCCGAATCTCACCTTACAGAATTCATGTATTTCTTCGTTTGATCCTGGATCTTGTTCATCGAATTGATTACATGGCATTCCTAGTATTGTAAATCCTCTATCTTTATATTTTTTGTAAAGATCTTCTAGTCCTTCGTATTGAGGAGTAAATCCACATTTGCTAGCTGTATTTACTATTAATAATAATTTTCCTTTGAAGTCTTCTAGTGAAGCGTCTTTTCCTTCTATTGTTTTGTAATTGTAACCATATACTGACATTATGTGCACCAACCTTTTCTTATTTGTATTATATCGCTTTATCACTGCATTATATAATATACCCAGAGAAAAGGCTTTTTAACATATTGTGGAGAATTTTTTTATTTTTTTATACGTCGACCTATGTATTTAAGTCATGACCTTAAATCGAAATACCATTTTTCAACTGTTGATTAAAGGTTTCAGCGGGTGAATTCACACTGAAATGAGATCAGTGCCCGCCATCTGTAGAGATTGTGGACATCGTCTCATTTCAGTGAAGTAAAATCTACGCAAGTCAATAAGCATTTAACTAAGTTAAATCATCTATACTCTATCTATTTTGTGTTTCGTTTATTATCTCTTTTGCATGCTCTAAGGTCTTCTTGGTTATGCTGCTTCCAGCTATGAGCCTAGCAATTTCCTCGACCCTGCTATCTTCATCTAACTTGTCGATGCTAGTGAACGTCCTATCTCCCTTTACACTCTTTTCTATTAGGAAATGAGTAGTTGCGTTTGCAGCTATCTGAGGAAGGTGGGTGATACATATCACCTGTTTCTTATCCGATATATTCCTCAACTTCGTGCCTACTATCTGTGCCGCTATACCGCTTATACCCGTGTCGATTTCGTCGAAGATAAGGGTATCTGTTCCATCTATATCCGCTAGTATTGTCTTAAATGCAAGCATGAACCTAGACATTTCACCACCTGAGGCTACTTTGTTGATTGGTTTCATGTCCTCTCCTAGGTTGAATGACACCATAAATTCTATCTTGTCCTTGCCACCTGAGCTGAATACGAATTTGACCTTGTCTTTTCCGCTCTCGCTGAATTCAGAGTCTGAAATTTCAACCTTGAAAGTTACGTTTTTCATGTTTAAGCTCTCGAGCTCGTCTAGGAGTAGTTTCTCAAGTTCCACTGATTTTTCAACCCTTGTCTCTGTGAGTTCCTTTGCCCTCTTAGCCAGTTCTAACCCCTGTCTCGAAAGTTCTTTTTTTAGGGCCTCTACCCTCTCGTCTCTATTTAAGATTTCACTTAATCTATCTGAAATCTCGCCGTGGTATTTTAGGATTTCTTCGATTGTGTTTCCATACTTCCTGCGTAGGTTGTTGATATCGTCTACTCTGATTTCAATCTGCTCTAATTCATACGGCTCAAAGTCTATATTGTCCTTGTAGTTTCTGATGTCCGCGCTGATATCTTGAAGCTCGTACATCATTCTATCTACTTCTTCGCTGATTTTTCCCAGAGATTCATCGTACTTGGAAATGTCTGAAAGGTCCTTTGATACCCTTCCTATTATATCTACAGCGTTTATATCTCCATGATTTAAGCCTTCATAGCAGAAGTTTAATTTCTCGTATATCTTTTCACTGTTTCTGTATATCTCCCTCTGTTTAAGCAGTTCTATGTACTCGTTTTCATCTAAATTTGCCGCTTCTATCTCGTCTATCTGGAATTTAAGGAGATCTATTTCCCTTTCTATCTCCCTGTCGTCCTTATTTTCATTTATTTCATTCAGTTGCCTCTTTATCTGTTGGAATTTAGAAAATACTTTTTTGTATTCAATCTTGTGCTTCTCTATTTCCTCGCCACCAAAGAGGTCTAAAAACTCTATATGCTTATCGGCGTTTAAGAGCGCATTGTTCTGATGCTGTCCGTGTACATCGACTAGCATGCCAGTGACAGCTTTAAGAGTTGACAGTTTAACAACTCTACCATTTATCCTTGTAGAGCTCTTTCCGTCGCTTGTGAACGACCTCGTAACTATCATGAGTCCATCGTCCTCTAAGTCTATACCATTTTCAGCTGAAAATGATTTTACATTTTCATTTTCTGTGTAAAATACGATTTCAACTACTCCCTTATCCGTTCCTTTTCTCAAGAATGTCCTATCGTATTTATTTCCAAGACAGAGGTTTATGGCGTCGATTATTATCGATTTACCGGCGCCTGTCTCTCCTGTCAATATATTTAAATTTTCGTCTATTGTAAGTCTAAGCTCATCTATAAGTGCACAGTTTTTCATATAGATTTCTTGAATCACGACGCCCACCCTCCTACATTACTTTATCTGATTTAGATTTACTTTGCTTGGTCTGTTTCTTTTTTATCTAGTGAATGTGAGTTTGCAACCAATGTTTTTATTCTTTCCTTCAATTCATCCTCGTCCATTTTTGGGGTTTCAGCAGAACTCTTTAAATGAATCAAGTACTCGATATTTCCTTCAGGGCCTTTGATCGGAGAGTAATCTAAATCGAGTATCTTAAATCCATTTTCTAATGCAAATGTAGAAATCATCTCGATTACCTCTCTATGAGTCGATTTTTCCCTTACAACGCCCTTTTTTCCAACCTTTTCTCTCCCAGCTTCAAACTGTGGTTTTATAAGTGCCACTATCTCTCCACCGTCTTTTAAAAGTTCTTTAGCCTTTGGTAGCACTAGTTTTAATGATATAAACGATACATCTATAGATGCAAAATCAGCTAGTTCTTTTAGATCTTCTGGAGTCACGTACCTTATATTAGTCCTCTCCATACAGACTACGCGCTCATCCTGTCTCAGCTTCCAAGCAAGTTGCCCGTATCCGACATCTATTGAGAACACTTTCACCGCTCCGTTTTGCAACATGCAATCGGTAAATCCCCCGGTAGATGCCCCTATATCCATGCACACCTTTCCCTGCAATGTCAGGTCGAAGTTCTTAAGTGCCTTCTCTAATTTATATCCACCCCTACTCACATAAGGGTTTGGATTTCCTTTTATCTCTATTTTAGAATCTATCTTAATCTCTGTTCCAGCCTTGTCACATCTTTGATTGTCTACGAACACAAGACCTGCCATCAGGGCTTTTTTTGCCTTTTCTCTGCTTTCGAAATATCCTTCTTCAACTAGCAGTAAATCTATTCTCTTTTTCATAAAAATCCCTTCTAAATCTCAATACTTGAGTTAAATTTCGGTTTTGACACACTCCCATGCTTAAAAGCATGGTATTTCTGGCGATTTTTCTGTAACTGGCTCGTCTACGTCTGTAGACGTAATTTCAGAGATTTTATCTGCTATCTTAGCTGCAGAAATTCCAACCAGGTCGTACAACTCATTTTGACTTCCCTGTTCGATATACGCCTCGGGTATTCCAAGGTTGTATATCTTTGAATCTAGGTTGTTTTCGATTGCAAATGAATTCACATTGCTTCCAAAACCTCCAACCACAGAGTTGTCTTCAACAGTTATAATGTATTTATGATCCTTAAATACCTCGGCGAGTAAATCCTCGTCCAGTGGTTTTAAGAACCTTGCGTTTACTACTGTGGTTTTTATACCCTTATCAGCTAATATTTCGCTCGCTTTTAAAGCCTCTCTAACCATATTTCCAATTGCCACTATCGCCGTCTTTTCACCTTTTTTAAGTATCTCAGCCTGTCCTATATCAAACATGTCGTAGCTTCCGGTATCTAGGTCGTAACTATCTCCTCTTGCATACCTTATAGCTACAGATCCGTCTATCTTCTGAGATAAATCCATCATAAGTTCTAGTTCGCTTGTGTCCTTTGGTGCCATCACCACAATATTTGGGATTGGATTTAGGAAACTCAGGTCGAATACACCGTGATGGGTTTCTCCGTCATTACCTACTAGCCCAGCCCTATCTATCAAAAATGTAACCGGCTTTGATGTGAGGCATACGTCGTGGATAATCTGGTCGTACGCCCTTTGCAAGAAGGTAGAATACACTGCAAAATACGGCTTTAACCCAGATCTTGCTAGACCAGCAGAAAAAGTTACCGCATTTTGTTCCGCTATCCCCATATCGAAATATCTGTCCTTATGGTGTTTCCCAAATATATCCATCCCCGTACCTGAAGGCATAGCCGCTGTTATCCCTACTATCCTGTCGTCGAAATCTGCCATCTTAGCTAGTTTTTCACCTACAGCTGCAGACACGCTCTTCTTTCCAGAAGATATCACGCCCTTACTTGGATCAAACTTCGAAACTCCATGGTACTTCTCTGGTTCATTTTCGGCAAATCTATATCCTCTGCCCTTTTTAGTTATTACGTGAAGTATTTTTGGCCCTCTTTTATTCTTGCATAGTATGAGTGCGTTTATTACCTCCTTGATATTATGCCCGTCCACTGGACCGATATAATCAATTCCTATGGATTCAAAAAACTCACTCTTTTGAGGTGCAAATGTCCATTTTATACTGTCTTTTATCTTGTAGGCAGTCTTTGACAAAAACTCTCCAGTAGATGTTACGCTTAGGATCTTATCTATCTTTCCTCCCAAATTATCTACTGTAGAGTTATGTATCAACCCAGTAAAGTAGTTTGACATAGCTCCTACATTTTTATCTATAGACATATCGTTATCGTTTAGTATTACGGTCATATCCACTCCGATGTCACCTAGGTAGTTTAGAGATTCAAGTGCCATCCCACCTGTAAGTGCCCCATCTCCAATCACTGGTATTACGGAGTAGCGCTCTCCCTTTATATCCCTCGCACAGGCAAGTCCCAAGGCTACAGAAATAGAGGTCGAGCTGTGACCCGTATCGAAAATATCGTGCTCGCTCTCCTCTTCTTTAGGAAATCCGCTGAGTCCACCTAGCTGTCTCAATTTATCAAACTCAGACTTTCTCCCTGTAATCATCTTATGCACATAGGATTGGTGCCCAACATCCCAGACGATCTTATCCTTTGGACTGTCAAATACCTTGTGAAGAGCTAAGGTCAATTCAACGACTCCGAGGTTCGATGCTAGATGCCCACCTGTATGTGATACTGATCTAATCAAAAACTTCCTTATCTCATTAGCTAACAGATCTAATTCTTCTATATTCATTTTTTTTATATCTTCCGGAGAATTGACTCTATCTAAATATTTGTACATTTAATCACCTCATGCAAATGTGGCATGACATAGGACATACACACCTTGTTCTTTATTTACCCCTGTAATTCTCATTCCTATAGTAGTACTAAAACCGTCAGCACTCCAAGTAGTGCGCCAAACCACACTTCCAGCGGAGTATGTCCAACTAGTTCCTTCAGTTTTTGTTGCTCTATTGGCCTATGTTGCTGAATATCGTCTATTATCTGATTTAATATAGTTGCCTGTTTTCCAACGGCCCTTCTAACTCCAGCTGCATCATACATTATAATTATAGCCAGCACAGCCGATATTGCAAACTCAGTTGAGTTGAAACCGTGTTCAAAACCTACAACTGTCGCAAGGCTCGTTACAAATGAGCTATGAGAACTCGGCATCCCTCCAGAGGATATAACCCTTGCAAGTTCTATCCTCTTGTTCTTTCCTGTAAATATCTTAAGAAATTGAGCTAAAAAACAGGCTGTTAGACTTATACCCAATGCACCGTTGTTTAAAAGCTCTGAAATAAATTCCATATTGTCCTCCTAATTTATGCTACAAACACTAATGGTCTCTAGATATTATGTAGTCTGCAAGTCCGTCTAGGAATTCTTTGTTCTCAAACTTACCATCTAGACATTTTTTTGCATCTACTATCAGTTCCTTCGCTATTTCTCTCGACTTCTCTAAACCTAGAAGGGATGGATAAGTCGATTTGTTGTTGTAGATATCACTTCCTATATTTTTGCCTAGCTTTTCTTGATCTCCTACTATGTCTAAGATATCGTCTACTATTTGGAAGGCGAGTCCTATCTTCTCGGCGTATTCTACTATACAGCTCAGCTGTTCTTCATCGGCTCCACCTACTAGCGCACCTGCACTCATACATCCGACCATCATTGCAGCTGTTTTATTTTTGTGTATGTAGTCGAGCTTGTCCTTGTCTATCTTTTTATTTTCGCTCTCTACATCTACTACCTGACCGCCTATCATGCCGTAAATTCCTGCATTCTTGGATATTGCATATATCGCTTTTAAGTATTTTTCTGGATTTTCTCTACCTATGGACCCCTTTAGCATAATGTCAAAGGCGTAGTTTAGCAGAGCGTCTCCTGCGAGTATCGCCATAGCTTCTCCAAATACTACATGGCTAGTTGCCCTTCCACGTCTTAAATCATCGTTGTCAAGTGCTGGTAGGTCGTCGTGGATTAGTGAGTATGTATGTATCATCTCAATTGCAACTGCAAATGAGATTGCCTCTTCTTCATCCCCTCCAACCAATTTACATGTTTCAAGCACTAGTATGGGTCTGAGTCTTTTGCCTCCTGCTCCCAAACTGTAGTTCATAGCTTTTAAAACCGTCTGTTGATAACCGACTTCCTCCGGCATGTATTCCTTTAACACGCCTTCTATATAACTAGCTTTCTTTTTTAATTCCACTTTGAAATCCAAATTTATTCCCCCTCAATATCAAATGATTCTTCAACACCTAATTTGCTAAATTTGCTTATCTTTAGTTGAGCCTCCTCGAGTAATTTATTGCAGTGTTTAAACATCACTATTCCCTCTTCGTAGAGTTCAAGTGATTCATCGAGGCTCGTATTACCAGATTCAAGTTTTCTTGAAATTTCTTCTAATCTCGTATATGCTTCTTCGTATTTTAGATTCATATTCTACCTCATTTGTATTTCTTCTTTAATATTTTATTTTCTATATCTAAATTATTCTCTTCTGTCAATCTTACCTTCAACCACACAGTCCAACTTTCCATCTCTTAAAATCAAGTCTATCTTCTCGCCTACTTCTACACTCTCTACGCTTGTGATTACCTTTTCGTCCTTCTGTGTTATACTATAACCTCTTTTGAGAGTAGCCAGAGGACTTAAATTGTGAAGTATCGCTCCCGTGTTTAAAAGCTTGTCTTTTTCACGGTTTAAATTATTTTCTATCCCGTAAGTTATTTTATCATATATCATATCCAGTTGTATAATTTTATCTTTTACAACATATGTTTCTAAATTTGAGTTTATCCTGTCAAAAGTGGTCTTTAACATATATTCATTCATGTTTACTTGGTTAATTAAAGATTTTAATAGTCTACCCTTTATATTGTTCATTTTATAATTTAGATCTTCAAGCGATGGAGTTGCTATTTCAGCAGCTGCAGACGGAGTTGGCGCCCTTAGATCTGCGACGAAATCACAGATTGTAAAGTCTGTCTCATGTCCAACCGCTGAAATTATCGGTATTTCGGATAGGAATACTTCCCTCGCCACAATTTCCTCGTTGAACGACCACAATTCTTCAATAGAGCCACCGCCTCTACCTACTATTATTGTATCGACGCATTTGGATTCATTGAAAAATCTTATTCCCTCACAGATTTCTTCTGCCGAACTGCTTCCCTGTACATTTACCGGATACAGTTTTATACCTACCTTTGGGTATCTTCTTTTTATTACATTTATTATATCCCTAATCACCGCTCCGGTCGGCGATGTCACAACGCCTATATTTTCCGGCATATTTGGGATAGTTTTTTTGTGAATCGATTTGAACAGACCTTCTTTTCCCAGTCTCTCTTTTAACTTGTTAAACTCTATAAATAGATTTCCAACGCCTTCGATTTCCATCTCGTTTATATACATCTGGTAGGATCCATCCCTTTCGTAGACAGATATATACCCCCTGGCAATTACCTTTGTTCCGTTTTCAAGATTTAGACTCCTATCGAAGTTGTTTTTGAATATCACACAGTTAAGCTTTGATTTCTCGTCCTTTAGCGATAGATACACATTACCGCTACTGTGTATTTTAAAGTTTGAGATTTCGCCTTTTACCTTTATATTGTCCAAGATAGGGTCGTTTATCAAAATTCTTTTTATATACGAATTTAATTCGCTTATATCTAAAGCTCTGATTTCCATCTTTTTTCCTCCAAATATTTCTCCACTCCAATCAATGCACATCCTACTGCATTGTCTGCTGATAGTTCTGGAGTTGAGAAATACGAATCTATTCTATCTAAACTTAATTTTTTCCCTATGTGACTTGATATATACTCGCTTGAAGCAACTCCACCGACAAAGACTACCTCATCTACCTTGTATTCGTCCGCTATGTATACGATTGACTTGTAGATATTGCGTGTAAGTGTATCCATCAACAGTTTTGCAAGATAAGCGTCTATATCTGATATATCTTTAGATCTTATACCTTTTGTATCGATATTTACATCAATATTTTCGTCAATATTCATATCTATGTCATCTGATTTATTCTCCAGATAACATAATTTCATCTCTCTATTCACCTGGTTTTCAAGACCAGATAAATTCATATATCCGCCCTTAACCGAAGTCTTTAGACCCTTTTCGATTTTTTTATCACAGCTCATCGCTAGTTTATCTATATATTTTCCACATGGGAATTCATATCCAAGTCTCACTCCAAAACGGTCTATAAGCTGTCCAAGGCTCACGTCTTTAGAACCTCCGACTATTTTATGCACTCCTCTATCAGATAAAAATATTTCCGTCGTTCCACCTGAGATATGCACGGTCAAAAACCTATCCTCATTTCTGAGTTTTTTACCGATAAGCACTGCCTCCTTGTGATTTTCCTGATGTGTGGTCTTGTAAAACTCAGCTCCTGAAAGCGAGGCGTATAATCTCGCAAAATTGAGCCCAACTGTAAACGCCGGCATATATGACCCATCTACTGGCCTTGGTTTTTCAGATGCGCATATCGATACTACCTCGTATTTTTCCATTGCCTCGCGTATTCTGCCAGATAACTCTCCTAGATTGTTTACGTGCTGAAATACCATCTCACTCTGTCTGAGACCTTTACCATTTTCTTTGACCTTTAAGAGTATTTTTTCGTTGAATATAATTTCTCTATCTAAAGATATAGCTGCTATTGATGTTGTATAGCAGCTCGTATCGATTCCAATGGATATTTTATTTTTCAAATTCGGTCACGACGCTTCCAAGTATTCCATTTATAAATTTAGGAGATTTGTCATCACAATAAATCTTTGCTAATTCTATAGCCTCGTTGATAGATACCTTGCTAGGTAACTCCATGTATAGAATTTCACAGATTGATATTCTGAGTATTGCTAGGTCAATTTTTGGCATCCTAGCTACACTCCAGTTGTTCGCGTGTTTATTTATAATGTCATCTACATTTTCCTTGTGTTCATCTATAGCTGAGCAGAATTTCCTTGCATAGTCTATATCTATCACTTCTTCTAAGCTTATAGTTTCTTTATCAACATTGTGTTTCTTTGCATACTTAGCGTTCAATTCAATGTATCTTTCTACTATATCTTCTTCGTGTTCAACGCAGAAACCTCTTACTTTATTTAAAGTATCCTCAGCTTCTTCTTTTCTTACTTCTATTTGGTACATGAATTTCATCAAATACTCTCTAGTTGTCTGCATCTTAGCTCTATCAAAGAATTCCCTCGATTTTTCATTATTGTGTCCCATATTGTCTCCTTTAACTTTCTCTATTCTCTCTTGTTTCACCGTAATCCAAGCTTATCTAAAAAACCCCCTGATCTCTCAGAGGGTATATTGCGCCTAGCCTTTTTTAGCAGCCGCTTTTATTTCTTCTTTTTCAGCCTTGTCTTTCTTAAAGCTGATTCCTTGTACAAGTACGTTTATTTGAGAAACAACTAACCCTGTCATCGTCTCAACAGTATTCTTAATATTTTCTTGAACCTGTGTTGCTATTTCTGCAATTGACTTACCGTATTTAACGATAATTGCTATATCCACAGAAACGAAGTCCTCTTCTACTAAGACTTTTACACCGTTGTTTTTGAGTAATTTATCTGCAAAAGTGGTAGACGTTTCTATTCCTTCAACTTCTAATGCTGATATAACCGCAATTGTAGCTATTACATCATTAGATATTTTCACTTGACCAATCTTCTTTTCTTCCATTTCACTTCCCCCATTCAATTAGGTTAAATTAGACAGCCTTCACTACTAATCAGATAGTTCTATACTACTATGATATCAAATAGTCAGCGATTTTTCAATAAACTCTTGAATAACTTGACAAAGATATAAATCGAGCCCCTCGACAATTCAGTCGTGAGGCTCGTGTCACACTTTTATTATTTCCTTATTTTTTATTATTAGTCAATTTTATATTTTGATATTTAACGTTTGCCTGTTCTGATACCAAGTCAAATATCTTTGCTGCATCTTTCTTTTCTATAGTGGTTTGGTTTATAACTACATTTACCTTACCGTCGCTGATATACACTAGTGCTTGTTCGTAGCCCTTTGTGCTAAGTAGATTTTCTATCTTAAGTTCACTTTCTTGGTTCTTAACTAACTGGAGCTTCATGTTAGAAGCGTCTTTTCTAGATTCTTCAGTTGTTGATGGGTTGTTGATCATCTCATTTAGAGTTTGAACTAACTCATTTCTTTGTTTTTCCCTAGTCATCTTCATGTCTAGTATGTATGTTTCTTTTTTTATATTTTTTTCAGATGCTATTTGTTTTTCTATAGCCTTGCTTGTTTCAGTTACCTTTTCATTTATCTTTGAGTCCTTGCTATCGACAACTTGTATCTCCTCTGCATCAGTATTCTTTTCAGTAGATTTTGCTGTGGATTTATCTGTTGTCTTAGCTGTAGACGCATCTGTAGTTTTAGTTGCAGCCTTTTCTGTTGTTTTCGCCGTGCTCTTTGACTCTGTCTTGGCTGTTGATTCAGTCGTAGTCTTAGCAGTCGTTTTAGCCGTTTCCCCATCCTTCTCAGCTTTGGCTGTTGATTTTTCATCCTTTGAATCTTTATCGACAGACGCTATCGCTCCTTGGTCGTCTTTGTACTGAGCCTGTTCATATGACTTGAATTCCGCTGATGTTTCCAGTAGTGACTGCTTGCTTAATTTATAATTGACTACTCCAACTGCTACTAGTAATACTGTCAACGTCGATACTACAAAACTTCTTCTAAAACAATTGAACTTCCTTCTTTTCATTTTTTATCCCCCCGAGTATGTAATAGTTTATTATCCTTACATTTATATTGTATTTACCATTGTTGCTAATTATGACTAATGTTCGATGTTTATTTTGCATATACCTCTACTTGATGACCTGCCACCTGTAGGGCTGTCTGAACTGCACTGTACAATGTATTTTTGACCTCTGGGTCATCTGCTCCACTCGCTACAACTATTACGCCTTTTATCTTAGCTTCGTTTGTCTTTATCACAACCGGCTGGCTCGAGTCTGAGGTTATCATCGTTTTGTTTTCACTAGATGTAGTCACCGTCCTCTGACCTCCATTTGCATCCTTTTCATCTGTCTTTTCTGTAGTGTTGTTTGAGTTAAATGCTGGCTGTATTTCTTGACTTGAATCGTATGTTATCATGACATCTAACTCTCCTGCTCCATCTATTTTGCTGAGAATTTTCTTTAACCTAGCCTCTAATTCTGTACTCTCACCTGTATTAGCCTCCTGCTTAGCCTTGGTAGCTGTTGCCTGAGCTGCCGTGGCCTTCTTTTGAGCCTGCCTTGGAGATCCTATTTCTAGTACCACCAGAGCTGCTAGACATATTACAGCAACACCTAAAAGAGTGCAAAATTTCTTTTTATCTTTCTCATTGAAGTTCTTTAATAGATTTTTTAACATTTAATCATCTCCTATTTATCAATATGTATGTTTTCCACTGAAACATCTAGTACGTTCACCAAATCATCCTTGAGTTTATCCTTGTCGAGATTTGATTCGCCCTTGTTGTTTTGTTTAAATACCTGTTTACTCTTGTCCGTATCTTTTTTTGCTTTATCTCCACCTGTCAAAGAGTTCTTTGCCTTGTCCTTTTCTCTAGATTCTATGCTTGTCTCATTTTCTATATTACTATTTTTTAAATCTTTTTCCTTAATCTTTAGGCTGCTTATAGTAGATCCGTCAATCTGAATATCCTCCATTACGTATCCGTACTCCTCTAACTTTAGTTTGATCACTTCTTTAAGCGACTTTTCATACCCAGCTGCGAGATTTGCAGTACCAGCCTCCTTAGCTAGTTCTTCAGAGCGTTGCTCGTACTTCAGATTATAGTCGTTCATAGACTTTAACACTTGGTCCTGCATGCTGATCTTGCTTCCAAAGAAATTTACAATCGGAGTTATCACGACGAATACGAATATGAAGTTTAGAACTAAATTTATATACGGTTTTAATTTTGAATCTGGAAGTAACATCTGAACTATATTGACTATAAATGCACCAATCATAACACTTACTATCCACATCTTAACTGAACTCATCATCCAAACTACCTCCCTACTGCACTTATCGAAGTGAGTATCGCCACCGTTACAAAGAACATTATAGTCACAGCTATGACGGCTGTAAGCATTATAGTCATCATATTTGCTATCTCGTTTAAGAACGTGGATATATTATCCTCTCCTATAGGTTCTACTGCCATAGCCACTCCCTTATACACTAAAATTATGATCGCTATTTTTATTATCGGTATCAGGCATATTGCAACCAGTACGACAAGCCCAATCCCTCCGAAGATGTTTTTAATCAGCTGGGATGAGGAAAGAAGTATGTCTATCGAGTCAGACACAAATCCTCCTACCACTGGGATGAAGTTTCCGACCGCAAACTTTGCTGTCTTCACCGCAAATTTATCGAAGCTCGTGACATATAGGCCCTGCATTGACACTAGTCCTAGGTATATTGCAAACATCGCACCTACCACAACCTTATTGAGTTGTTTGATAAATACAAACATCTTGTCTAGTTTAATGCTTTGCGATAAATTGTTTATTATCAAAACTCCAAATGCAACCGTCATCGAGGTGAATAGGAAATTTTTAAACACCACATTTATAAATGTGACCCCTCCTATGAATATAGGGTTTAGGGTGGTCGATGTAATAGGAAGACCTATAATCATCAGAAAACTTATCATTATAGGAATTATTATCTGCATCACCTTCACACTTCTGTCTATACTGGTGTAGCAAATAGCTATAACGTCCTTGAATCCAACCAAGGTAAATGTCACCATGGTTATAAACACTATATACGTAGCTACCTTGCTGACATTTCCAGACGAAAATGAGTTGTTTAAGCTTTTTAGTATAGATGATAATAATGCTAGTACCAAAACTACCGATACAACCCTAAGGCTCGCCTTTAACTCCCCGAATATCATATTCTTTATCCCTTCTCCGTCAAACAAATCCAGGATACTCCTCTTTCCACTTGCTAGTTCTTTGATAAATGTATTTATATTTACATCTTTTAGAGCTTCCTCACCCTTTAGGTATTTTTCAATCTCATCGGTGTTTACCTCATCTATCTGATCGTCCAGGTACTTTTCTACACTCTTTTGTGTAGACTCGCTGTCAGCCTCTGAATCTGCGTATGATTGGAATTGAAATAGTTGAAATATAGATACCATCAAACACAGAGTCGCGATTGGCAATACACGTTTTTTAAATTTTTTCATTCGTTCACCCTCCATATCTACGGAATTATATTTATGACCATATCTACTATTGACAATAATATCGGAAACGACATAGACATAACTACGATCTTTCCTCCAAACTCGAGTTTGCCCGCTATCTGTGCCTCTCCTGCATCGTTACAAAGCTGAATTCCAAACTCAACCAGGTAAGCTATACCTATCAGCTTGATTATAAGCGTAATATACATATTAGGTATATTCGCCTTGGTCGCAAGATCCTCTATCCCCTTGATTATAAAGTTGAGCTTGAACATAACAGAGAGTATTATTATCACTCCAGCAATTATTGCGATAAAATTTGCTATCTCTGGTCTGTCTTTTTTTATCAGCATACAGCAGATGGTCGCTATTACCGCAATACCTATTAACTGCATTACTTCCATGACATCACCACCCTAGTAAAGTTGAAACATCGTCCTGACCGTATTGAACAAGGTGCTTATCTGCGTTATAACTAGTCCCAAAACAATTATCACGCCAGCCATTGTAGTAAGTCCAGTCCAATCCTTTCTATCGGTTTTTTCCAAGACCATATTTATAACTGAAATCAATATACCGACACCTGCTACCTTAAGTATTAAAGTTATATCCACGCTATTACCCCCATCTCCAAATTTTTTAGAAAAATATTATACAGATACCAATTCCAACAAATGTTATAAGCTTCTTATACAAAACTCCCTTCTTTGAAATATCTTCCTTTGATTCATATGTTATTTTTTTCAGATTTTCCACTGTCAGATCTATCATCCTCTGTTGAGAATCCACGTCACTCCTGCCTAATACCGTTATGAGATTTGAAATTTCATCGAGCTCGTTTTGAGATAGATAGGTGTCCTGCTTCAGTAAATCTATATTTTCTCCGACAACCTCGTCCAATGTCTTTCCCTCATCGCTCATAAGTCCCCCAGATATCTCTTCAAAGAACTCCGAGTAACAATTCATACATTTTTCGCTCAACCTTCCAAATATCTCGCCCAAGGTGTACATGCCAAATGACAGGTCCATCCTGATTATCTCAAGCAACCTAATCATCTCGTTTATCTGTTTATGCCTGGAGATAAACATCTTATGCACGCTCTCCCCTAGCAGATAACTACTTCCTATCAAAAATCCAATTATAACTATCTTGATTTGCACACTAGCTCACCTTCTCCACAGATAGACTTTATCTCTCCATTGCATTGCAACTCTAGTTTTTCACCCTCTTTAGAAATATATTTCTCCTTATTTAAATACTCTTTTTCCTCTAAGTCGTATATCCCCTCAACCGTACCTGGACCTTTTTTCGATGAAAGCACAATAGCCTTTTTAAAAAGCTCAGAATCTATCAACCTACTCAGTTCCTTCCTATTTCTTATATCTTCTATCGAATTTCCGTGTACTGTAGTAATTAGGCTCACCCCACCGTTTAAGGCGTTGTATAGCGATTCTATCTCCCTCTCTGATCCTATCTCGTCGGTCACGATTACATTTGGCGACATAGATCTAAGTAGCATGCTTATCCCTATATCCTTTGGACACGAGTCGATCACATCCGTCCTCATGCCTACATCCATCTGTGGAACACCCAAGTATGTCCCAGCTATCTCATTTCTCTCGTCTATGAGGGATACCTTAATTCCACTAAACCCGAATCTGGCGTTTCCATTGCTTAGGTTTCTTACTATATCCCTGAGTATCGTGGTCTTACCACATTGTGGAGGTGAGATAATTATCGTATTATTGACCTCATTTGGCCCAGCGACGATATCTCCTAAAACCTTGTCAGCACAACCTCTAACCTCCCTGGAAACCCTGATATTGAGTGATGAAATATGTTTCATATTCTTTACCTTTCCACCCTCCATTATTGTCTTGCCCACAATACCTACCCTATGCCCTCCGTCCAAGGTTATAAATCCTTTCTGGATATCATCCATGAACGAGTGAATCGAGTACTTACATATTATTTGAAATGTCTTTGCGATATCATCCTTAGTCACGATATACGCAGAATCACTTCTCATACTCAGCTTTTCCGTCTCCGTGTCGTAGAAATAATCCTCACCCATCGAGTTGAGTATGAGTGGTTTATTCACTCTAAGTCTTATCTCTTCTATTTCAATATGTCTTTTGACATCTGTACTTCGCTTGTCCGACTTGATTCCGATGCCTCTTTTGACTATGCATTTGCATTTATCTATTTCGCCAGCCATCGCCTTCTCGATTTTTTCTCTTATATTTGGAGCAAATGCCCTTATAACCTGTTCTGGAAGTTTGTCCATAATAATCTCCTCTCTCGTGAATTTCTTTTATATATAGAAATATATTCATAGCAAACTAAAAACATGCCAAGAAATTCTCCATTTGTTGGAGTTTTTCTTGACATGTTTTTATAGCTTGAGATAAATCCCACCTCTATAGGCAACGGTGGTAATCACCATTTATTATTTAATTTATATTTTTTTATCTACATCTCCCTAACTATTCCTCTGCTGTATGCCTCAAGCAACAACTTAAGTGCATCTATCTTCTCCTGTATATCAACACCTTCATCAGTGTCCCTAACCATCCTCCTGCTGCTCTTATGCTCTAGTAGCACAGTCGTAGAGAGTATATCTCTCTCGTTTTCTATAGCGTCTTTGAGAGAGTCAAATGGCTCATGTGCAACTAATTGAAGCGTCTTTGAGTTGTATATCAATGTATATCCAGCTATACCTGTCTTCCCTTGGTAAGCCCTTGAAAATCCTCCGTCTATAACGAGTATTCTTCCATTCGCCTTCACTGGACTTTCACCTTTTTTACTCTTTACTGGAACATGTCCGTTTATTATATGCGATTCGTTGAAGTCTAGTCCAAATTCATCGAATAAGTTTCTACATACTCCCTCGTCTTCCCTCAGGTTGAAGTAAGGATTCATATTTTCCTTGTGGGTTTCTTTCTCATCTACAAAGTACCTTTCAAAAGTAGTCATGCCGTCTTTTCCGAATAATGGCGAGCATTTTCCAGTCCATAGATACCACATCATATCCATTCCGTAGAGTTTTTCTTCGCATTTCTTATCCATGAAAAATCCCTGTCTTATGACGTATTCCATCTGGTCCATAAGTTTTCTTCCAGAGTACTCTTTTCCGTTTATGGACATAGCCTTAAGACTTCCGTCCTCGTTTAATGGAATGCATCCGTGTACAAGTAGGTTTGAATTGTATTTTAGGTATATACTGCCCTTTGTAAATATAAATTCTATGTGTTTTTGAAGCTTTTCGCTAGCTGTAAATGAGTCTACTAACCTGTCCACAACCAATCTCTCTTCATCGCTCAATCTATATGGATCTTCCTTATTTATTGTAGGGAAAGATTCGTCATTTAGCTTGTATTCTTTATCATTTAATGTGATTATCCCTCTATCGTAGTCTACCATGTCCAGAACTAGTCTGTGTTTCATCTCAAACTCTGGTCTCCTGCATATTACTTCGCCTTCAAGTTTAAACTGTATTATACTTATTGCCTTGTGTACCTTAGCGAGTACTTCTATGTCGTCTGCAGAGAAATCTTGCTCGCTTATCTTTGGCATAAATTTATCACACGGATCGTCTTTGTATACTGTTGTCGCAAACTTCCAAAGTGGTAGTAGGTTTATCCCGTATACATCCTCGATTATATCTAGATTTCCGTATCTAGCTGAAATTCTGAGTACATTTGCTATACAAGTTTTTTCTCCAGCAGCTGCTCCCATCCAGAGTATATCGTGATTCCCCCATTGAATGTCTACCGAGTGGTGCTCCATTAGTTTTTCGACGATTACATCTGGTCTTGGACCTCTGTCGTATATATCTCCTATCACGTGCAGTCTGGCTACCACTAGTTTTTGAATTACAGTTGCTATCTCGATTACAAAGTTCTTTGCCATATTCGTTTCTATTATAGTATCGACCATGCTCCTAAAATACTGCTCCTTATGCTCGCTTCCTATGTTCTCGTGTAGTAGTTCTTCTAAGATGTATCTATAATCCTCAGAGATTAGCCTTCTTACAGCCTCTCTAGTGTACTTGCTAGATGCATATCTACAAAGTTCAATGAGTCTAAATAGATTTACCCTGTAGTACTCATCCATATTTTCTTCTTTTTCAGCTATTAGCTCTAATTTTTGTTCTGGGTAGTAGACCAATGTAGCAAGAGACTTCATCTCCTGTGCTGTGAGCCTTTCCGCAAATAATTCTTCTATCTTTCTCCTAACTACTCCTGAGCCATTTTTTAACACGTGGATAAACGGCTCGTACTCGCCGTGCAAGTCCGTCACAAAATGCTCAGTCCCCTTTGGCAGATTTAAAATCGCCTCGAGATTTATCATCTCTGAACTGGCCTTAGATATACTTGGGTACGATTTAGACAGCAGTTTTATATATTTAATGTTTTCATTTAAGTATTCATCAGTAAATTTTTTCATTATATTCCTCCAAAACCTTCTCAATCTATATTTAAATTATATCATAAATTATATTAATTTCTCTCATTAATGATTAAAAAATCACATAATTCGGCAACTATTAATACCTGATTTTCATCTCAATTAGTCAAGAATTTTCATCTCAAAACTCCCTATTTTTTTGTATACAATTTTGTTTTAAGTAATTTATTTTAGGGTAAATAACTGTTGTAGGAACAGCGACATCTTTCCTAATGTATGTATATTTTCCAACAAATTAATTGCATGTTGCCATATTATAGAATATAATTATAAATGTAGGATATCCTAGGCTTATTATGCGTAAATAATCCTAGTTTAAAACATGATATCCCAACAAACGCCTGAATAAACGACATTGTTAAATACACGACATTAAAAAATAAGATGGAAGGGAGCAGTCAAAACAAGTTGGTTTGGTAACCGAATTAACTATTTTTGTTTTTTTACCAAGTTTTGACGAATATTATGAAATATAAAATAGGCTTCGTAACTGCCAATGGTTCAAATAATTACAAGATCAGCGAGATATTAAAAGACTTGAGCGACAGATGTGACGTGGAAACTATTGAGTTTAATAATTTCCGAGCTTACTCTGAACTACTAGATGTATACCATATGTGCGAGAAAAAATACGATGGATTAGTCTTTTCTAATGCTGTCGCATATTCAATGATAAGGTTTAACGTAGATGATATTAAGATACCTATAGGGTATATTAGGATAAACGAAAAAGATTTTCACTCTGAAACCGTATTGAAGATGATCGATGACGGAGGACATGATCCATCTAGAATATTTGTAGACTTTTTGATTTTTGACGACGATTACTACGATATTATTAAATACAACGCCAAGAACGATTACAACGCATTTGCTATATTTGATATGTTCAAGTGTCCATACATCATAATGTATCCAACACTCGAATCCCAACATTCACCATTTTCTACAAAACCTTTAGGATACAAACACTTAATAATAGATACGGATTTGTACAGTGATAAGCTAATCACAATTCACCAGTACATATGGGAGAACAACCTGGCTGATCTTTTGGTTACTTCTTCTTCTGTAGTCGCTGAGCAGTTAAAAGAACTTGGATACAATTACCTTTATATGACTCCATCGGATTCCTCTGTCTTCAATACATTTAGACATATGATTTCGCTCTTAGACATCAAGAAATTAGACGATAACAAGAGTGCTACCGGTATAATAACTATGGATTCACATAAGTTGACAGATGAGAGGTTCCTCTTTGAAAGCGAGATTATATTAGACGACCTCTATCACTCAATAAAAAATTTCTTGAGTAAAAAAGGTTTCTTCGGAATAGAAGTCGAGAAAAAATCACTTAGAATCGAGTTAAACACCACTAAATCAGTTCTTTTGGATTTAACAGCTGGGTATAAGAGGTTCTTCTTTAATGATTTATTAGAGAAAATGTACTATATTTTAAATATTGGTTGGGGTGTTGGGAATACAAAATCTCATTCCGAAAGCAATGCAAGAGCCGCTAATATAAAGTCATCTGAACACAAGGGAAACTGTTCTTTTGTAATAGATGAAAACGATAAGGTCTACGGACCACTTCGCACAAACAGTAAATATTCAAGCTCTGCAAACCACCAAGCAGTAGAGATGTTGTCTAAGAACATCCCTCTATCCAGTTCGAGCATTCACAAGATAATTGCAGTAATTGAACAGAGGGGCAACAACGACATCACGTCTAGAATTTTGGCAGACCACCTAAATGTGACTGTCAGGACGGCTAACAGGATACTGAAAGTTCTACACGAGGCAAATATAGCAAGTTTGATATACGACACTGGAATAAGTAGGGACAGGGGACGTCCAGAAAAGATTTATAGAATTGACTTTACTCCTGCACTTTCTAAATTTATGTAGTGTAAATATGCACAATATATAAACTCCATCGATTTGGATTCCATACATTGTGCATTTATTATCCTTAAATTGAATTCAAGTATAAATAAACGGCATTAAAATGAACTAGATCAAGTTCATTTGAATGCCGTTTTTATCTATTTGTATTTTGTATCTCAAATTACATTTCTATTTGTATTTTTTAAATACCAAGGTTGCGTTATGTCCACCAAATCCAAGTGAATTTGAAAGTACACAATTTACTTCCTGTGCTCTTCCGACTTGTGGAACGTAGTCAAGGTCTAGTCCCTCTTCTGGTCTATCTAAGTTGATAGTCGGAGGAATATATCCTTCATCTATCGCTAAAGCGCATATAACGGCTTCTATGGCTCCAGAGGCACCTAATAGATGTCCCGTCATAGATTTTGTAGATGAAACACATAGGTTGTATGCCTCTTCTCCAAATACCGTCTTTATAGCCATTGTTTCAAATCTATCGTTGTACGGAGTAGATGTACCGTGTGCATTTATATAGTCTACATCTGAGGGTGATATTCCACCATCTTTCATAGCAATCTGCATTGATCTCGCTGCACCCTCGCCATTTTCAGCTGGAGTGGTCATATGGTATGCGTCGGCAGTTGCACCGTATCCGACTACCTCGGCGTATATCTTAGCACCCCTTTGAAGAGCGTATTCTAACGCCTCTAGCACTACTATACCGGCTCCCTCGCCTATTACAAATCCATCCCTATCCTTGTCAAAAGGTCTAGATGCCTTTAGTGGATTTTCGTTGTTAGTAGTCATAGCCTTCATATTACAAAATCCTGCAAGTGCTAGTTCTGTAACCGATGCTTCCGAGCCACCTGTCACCATTACATCGGCATCTCCTCTTTGTATAACCTTAAATGCATCTCCAATAGAATGGGTACCAGATGCACATGCGGTACAGACGTCGGTGTTTGGCCCCTTAGCGCCTAGCATGATAGATACCTGACCTGCTGCCATATTTCCTATCATCATAGGTACAAAGAACGGGCTGACTCTTTTATTTCCCTTAGTGAGCAGAATCTCGTGTTGTTTTTCTATTGTCTCTACTCCACCGATTCCAGATCCTATAATCACTCCGACCCTGTTTCTGTCGACTTCATCCATGTTTAGCCTTGCGTCTTCAACTGCCATAACCGCTGAAGCTGCTGCGTACTGGGTAAATCTATCTAGTCTCTTCGCTTCTTTTTTGCTTACGTATTTTTCTGGGTCGAAGTCTTTTACTTCACCAGCTATCTGAGTCTGGTATGGCTCTGGATCAAAATGAGTTATTCTAGCCACACCTGAAACTCCTGATTTTATATTATTCCAGAACTCTTCTTTGTCGTTTCCAACTGGAGTTACACATCCAAGTCCTGTTATCACTACTCTTCTATTCTCCATTGCTTCCTCCAAATTACTGGCGATTATTTATGTGCTTCTACGTATTTTGCTATATCGCCTATAGTTTTGAATTTCTCTGCCTCTTCGTCTGGTATTTCTATTCCAAATTCATCTTCTAACGCCATTATTATTTCCACTGCGTCTAGTGAATCCGCTTCTAGATCTTTCATCAAAGATGTCTCCTGTGTTATCACCTTATCTTCTACTCCTAATTGATCAACTATTATTTCTACAACTTTATCAAACATTTTAATTCCTCCTAATTTTTGCTTTTAATTTAATTTTTTTACTGCATTACCATTCCGCCGTCTACGTTTATAACCTGACCTGTCACATAGCTAGATAGGTCACTGACTAAAAACGCGACTACGTTTGCTATATCTTCTGGTTTTCCAAAACTTTTCTTTGGAATACTCTTTAGCATCTCGTCTCTTACCTCGTCTTTCAATACTGCCGTCATATCCGTCTCGATAAATCCAGGCGCAACTGCGTTTATATTTATGTTTCTAGATGCTAATTCTCTAGCTGTTGCCTTTGTGAAGCCTATTACTCCAGCCTTTGAAGCACAGTAGTTAGCCTGTCCCGCATTTCCAATTATTCCAACGACTGACGACATATTTACGACTTTTCCGTATTTCTTTTTCATCATGTACTTTGCAGCTGTCTTTGTACAGTTGAACACGCCCTTTAGGTTGATATCCACAACAGCATCGAAGTCTTCTTCCTTCATTCTCATGAGAAGTCCATCTCTTGTTATACCTGCATTGTTCACAAGTATATCTATCTTTCCAAATTCTTCAACTACTTCATCCATCATCTTCTGTACTTCTTCAAACTTAGATACATCGCATTTTACGCTCCTACATCTCACTCCAAGCGATTCTATTTCTTCCTCAGCAGTTTTTGCGACTTCTGCATTTGATGTGTAGTTGATAACTATATCTGCACCTAATGACGCCAGTTTCCTTGCAACTGCATTTCCGATTCCTCTTGAACCGCCTGTCACAATAGCAACTCTACCAGTTAAATTCATAGTATCTCTCCATTTCAATCTCATTTATATATCTCTAACCTCATATCAAAAGTAGAATACAGGCTCTCTATCTAAATTTAATTTCAGTAAATTTTTCCAGGGAGTCGATTCCGTCTATATTATATATATCTACCTTCGCACCCTTCTTTGAAGCTATCTTCTTGATAAATCCCCTCAGAGTCTTTCCAGGTCCAATTTCTATAAACTCATCGTAACCCTCGTCGATCAATTTGGATATAGAATCTTCCCAAAGCACTGATGAACTTACCTGTTTGATGAGCTTGTCCTTATAATTGCAGGTATAGTATTCGGCATCGACATTCGCCACCACATCTACCTCTGGTTCTTTGAATTCAATTCCTTCCAGCTCTTTTTGAAGTTTCTCTCCAGCTTTTATCAACATAGACGAGTGAAACGGTCCACTTACAACTAATTCAACTGCTTTTTTGGCTCCGAGTTCCCTACAGTACTCCATAGCGTCCCTCACAGCTTCTACCTCTCCAGATATTACTATCTGACCTGGACAGTTGTAATTTGCTACCTCTACTATCCCATCTCGTACTTTTGAAATAGCTTCATTCACTAGTTCTCTATCTAGTCCAAGGATCGCCGCCATAGTTCCTTCGCCTACCGGTACAGTATCCTGCATATATCTGCCCCTCTTTTTAACCAATTTCACTGCCTCTTTGAAATCCAAGACTCCAGCTGCGACTAGTGCTGAATACTCGCCTAGCGACAATCCCAGGCATGCGTCGTATTTCAAATCTACCTTGTCTCGAAATGCCATTAACGCCGATATACTGTGTATAAGTATTGCAGGTTGGGTGTTTTCAGTCAGAGAAAGTTCTTCGTCTGGATCTTCAAACATCATGTTTTTTATATCGATATCCAGAGCCGAATTTGCCTCGTCTATAATGGCTCTAGCTTTTTCACTGACTTCGTATAAATCCCTTGCCATTCCCTTGTACTGGGCACCTTGTCCCGGGAATACTAATGCTGTTTTTCCCATATATTTTCCTCCAATGACATCTTTGGATAGGGGGTTATCAATCTGAACAAGCATTCTCTATTAGGTAGTACTTCTCAATCCAGATTGGCTATCTCAACCCTGGATAGACCTTAGAAATTCTAGTCTATGCCTAAATTTCCTATCACGCTTTTAGCCTCGTCAATCATATCTTCAACTATATCTTTACATGGCTTGATATCTTTTACCATAGCCGCTATCTGTCCCGACATGAACGAGCCTTTTTCTTTGTCTCCATCTATTTTTGCCATTCTAAGGGCTCCTGTTCCCATAAGTTCTAGTTCTTCAGGAGTTGCACCATCGTTTTCTGCGTTTAAAAATACTTTTGTCATCTTATTTTTAAGGGATCTGACTGGATGTCCTGTCGATCTTCCCGTAACTATCGCATCCCTGTCCCTTGCCTTTATTATCATCTGTTTGTAGTTGTCATGGGCACTGCATTCATCGCTGCAGATAAATCTAGTCCCAACTTGAACTCCCTCTGCACCTAGTGCAAAGGCCGCTGCCATCCCTCTACCGTCAGCTATTCCTCCAGCTGCTATTACCGGTACACTTACTGCATCTGCGACCTGAGGAGCCAAGACCATAGTGGTCAACTCACCTATATGTCCTCCAGCTTCAGTACCCTCTATTATTATAGCGGTGGCACCTACTTTTTCCATTCTCTGTGCAAGCGCTACGGTCGGTACAACTGGTACGACCCTAACTCCAGCTTTTTTTAATCTATCCATGTATTTTGCAGGATTACCTGCTCCTGTTGTTATTACGCTTACTTTTTCTTCTATTACTAAATCTATCAGATCATCTGCAAATGGAGACATCAGCATTATATTTACACCAAACGTCTTATCTGTCAACTCCCTGCATTTTTTTATCTCAGCCTTGATTGCTTCTTTTGGAGCACTTCCTCCTGCGATCAGACCTAGTCCTCCTGCATTTGATACTGCGCTCGCCAAATTGGCATCTGCAACCCAAGCCATTCCACCTTGTATTATCGGGTATTTAATATCCAATAATTCACATACTCTATTCATTATATACCTCCAAATATGTAGTAGGAGATACTCCTACTTTTAAAGCGACCAATTGATAACCGCTGAGCCCCATGTAAGACCACCACCGAAGCCAACTATAACGACATTGTCCCCTTTTTTGATTTTACCTTCCCTGTAGGCTTCATCCATAGCTACCGGAATTGACGCACTAGACATATTTCCATACCTATCTATGTTCACGTACACCTTTTCCATATCGAGTCCAAGCCTCTTAGCTGATGCCTCGATTATCCTAATATTAGCTTGGTGTGGAACGTAGAAATTTATATCCTCAGGTGCTAGACCTGCCTTTTCTATTGCTATAATCGATGCTTCTTCCATCTTTCTAACCGCGAATTTAAACACGTTAGAACCCGACATAGTGACCTTGTGTAGATTTTTATCCACGCTTTCATGGCTGGCTGGCATTCTAGAGCCTCCAGCGCTAATCTGCAGATAATCCCTACCCGATCCATCGGCTCCTATATAAGTTGATCTAATTCCACCTTCTTCAACCCTACCGACTACAGCTGCTCCAGCCCCATCTCCAAATAGTACGGCAGTCTTCCTATCTTCGTAGTTTGTTATCGTAGACAAGGTTTCAACACCTACTACCAAGATATTCTCGTACATCCCGTTCTCTATGAACTGAGTCGCTACTGTAAGCCCGTATACAAAGCCAGAACAAGCGGCAGACAAGTCAAACGCCGCTGCGTTTACGGCTCCAAGCTTGTCTTGAAGTATACAAGATACAGACGGCAATGAAGAATCTGGAGTTATCGTAGACACTATAATCATATCCAGTTCTTCTGGTTTTATCCTTGAGGATTCAATTGCCTTTTTAGCTGCGTTGAATGCGAGGTCAGACGATGCCTCGCCCTCAGCAATTCTTCGCCTTTCTTTTATACCTGTACGAGTTGTAATCCATTCATCAGATGTGTCCATAATATGCTCGAAATAATAATTATCGACCCTCTCTTCTGGAACTTGACTTCCAACTCCTATTATCCCTGCTTTGTTTTTCATTCTATTCCTCCGTATGAGTAAATACTTGTGAAAACTCCTTGATATCATCTACGACGTTTCCATTTGCAAATTTAATGCCCTGGTTTATCGCGTTTTTGATCGCAGTTGCGTCCGAACTACCGTGTGCCTTTATAACTCCGCCGTTCAACCCTAGAAGCGGTGCTCCACCGTACTCAGAGTAATCCATAAGTGATTTCAACTTAACGACCTGATCTTTTAAAAGCAAGGCTCCTATCTTGCTCTTAGCATTAGACATGAACGCCTCTTTTAGGAGTGAAAATATAGACATAGCTGCACCTTCAACCGACTTCAAAAGTACATTTCCTGTAAATCCATCACAGACTATGATATCGGTGAATGCATTCAACGCCTCTCTAGACTCAACATTTCCTATAAAGTTTATACCTTCCATCTCTTTTATAAGATCAAATGATTTTTTTACTAAATCATTTCCCTTTCCTTCTTCAAGACCTATATTTAAAACCGCAACCCTAGGGTTTTCAATCTCAAGTACTTTTTTTGCATATATATCGCTCATAGCTGCGAATTCGCATAGGTTTTTCGGCTTACAGTCGGCATTTGCCCCACAATCCGCGATTAAACTAAGACCGCCCTTGACATTTGGCAAAACCGAACACAGACATGGTCTATCTATACCCTTTATCCTTCCAACTATGAACAGACCTCCAGCCAAAAGCGCTCCTGTATTTCCAGCTGAGATAACCGCATCTGCACGCCCCTCTTTCACGAGGTTTAATGCTACAACCATAGATGCGTCTTTTTTTCGCCTAATCGCTTTAACTGGTTTGTCTTCATTTTCTATTACTTCGGTTGTATGTACTATTTCCAACTTAGTCCTATCAAAATCGTGCTTAGAGAATTCCTTCTCCAATATATCCCTATCGCCTGTTATTATTACCTCGACACCGTACTCTTTTATCGCCTTGCTCACACCTTCTACTGTAGAGACAGGTGCATTGTCTCCGCCCATACCATCTATAGCTATCTTCATAAAAATCCTCCTTCTTAATTCAACCTGAGTGATTCAAGGTGAATTCGCTTAAGAAAATTAGACTAGCTCCCCCATTTAAAAAATAGCTTCCCTAGTCTAATTCCCTAAATACGAATTCTCCTTTAAACGCCTCATCGATCTCTCTACTGTTTATAACGACTTTCACAAAGTAGTCACCGTCTTCAACCTTGTCGATTTCTGCCTTCGCTATAAGTCTATCATCTTTGCCTACCGCTGCATTTCTCTTTATATACGCAGAGTGCATCACAACTTGGGGTGCGTCTACAACTGCCATCGCGATAGACATCGCCATTGCGAAAACTTGAGTGTCTTTTATGGTATTCGTCTTCGTATAGACCATATCCTCTGTAGTCTCAAGCATCGAGATACCGAGATGTCCAACTGAAAGTTCGAGCATTTCGCCAACCAATTCTGTTCTTCCCAAAGTCTTGACCTTTGAGCCTTGTGTTTCCGCAATAACCTTGAGTCTTTCTCTTAATTCTGGTATATTAAGACTCATTCTATCCAGTCGTATAGTCTGGATGCTTACATTAAATAAACTCGAGAGTTCTTCGTCAGTATAAAAAGGATCGCCATTCAATAGTTCGACCAAATCTTTTTGTCTCTGGGCCTTACTTAGTTTTTTCATAATCCCTCCAAGTTGATTGTAGCAAATTAGTACCAGCTACTAATAGTAGTATATAATATTGAATAGATATTTTCAATACTATTTTAATCCTTATCCGTGATTTACCTTAATAGTTCTAAAATATATGGCTTGAGAATTATTCCCAAACTAAGAAATCGCCATTAAACCAAAAAAGGCATGCAGAGTACTCTCTGCATGCTATCCCCGAGTTATTATTTAGATACTACTTCTTGACCTTTATAATATCCACATTCTGGGCACACTCTGTGTGATAATTTTGGTTCGTGGCATTGTGGGCAACTTACGAAACCTGTAGCAACCATTTTTGAGTTTGCTGCTCTTCTCATATCTCTTTTTGATTTAGATGTTTTACGTTTTGGTACTGCCATTTACGACACCTCCTTATTCCTTATTGAACAAATCTTTTAATTTAGCTAAACGAGGGTCAATATGTTCCTCGTCATTCGTATCTTTATTGCAAGAACATTCATTTATATTTAAATCAGCTCCGCATGTGTAACATAGGCCTTTACAACTCTCATTACAAAGAACCTTAGTAGGTAAGTTAAAGTCCAAGGTTTGAGATATTAATTCCACTAGCTCTATATCCGAACCATTGTAGAAAAATGCGTCCAAATCCTCAAACTCATCTTCTCTAAAATCTTCTTCTTCAACTAAAAAACCTTGTACATCGTAATTCAAAGGCACTTCAACATCTTTTAGACATCTCGAACACGGTGCTACAATAGTATAATCCACATTTGAATCTATGTATATCCCCTGTTTTGTTGTAGAGATTGTCCCAGTTATAGATAACGGTGATGCCAATTTGTACACATCGTCATTATACACTATACTCTCGATATTTTCACTGAAATCTAGCTCAATCTTATCTTTTTTTAATCTGATGAGCTCTTCAACACTGATTACCATTAAAATCACCTCAAAACTTTACCTCATTAATTATACAAATCATGAGCAGGTTTGTCAAGTACTTTTACTTGATAGAAGTTTAAAACTCCCCCACTCAAAATTTGTACCGTCTAGTGGGGGAATATACTGCTATTTTACTAGTCTTAAAGTATCTCTAGCTATAACTAACTCTTCATTAGTTGGGATGAGTAACATCTTAACTTTTGAATCTGGAGTTGATATAACAGTTTCTTTTCCCCTTACATGGTTTGCTTCTTTATCTAATTTCATTCCTAAGAATTCCATGTCAGATGCTATTTTTTCTCTCATGTCTATTCCGTTTTCACCTACACCTGCAGTAAATACAACAGCGTCTAGACCGTTCATTTCAGCTGCATATCCACCGATGTATTTTTTAACTCTCTTAGCATAAGTATCAAGAGCGGCTTGAGATCTAGCACATCCTTCTTTGGCTGCATCTTCTATATCTCTAAAGTCAGCAGACACGCCTGATATACCTAAGACACCTGATTGTTTGTTCATTAGGTTGTCTATACCATCTGCATCAAGGCCTTCTTTTCTCATCATAAAAGGTATTATAGCTGGGTCTATATCACCACATCTAGTACCCATGATAAGTCCTTCAAGAGGAGTGAATCCCATAGAAGTATCAACTGACTTTCCTCCGTCGACAGCAGCTATAGAAGCTCCGTTTCCAAGATGGCATGTTACTATTTTAAGATCAGCTATATCTTTTCCAAGCATTTCAGCTGCTTTTTTTGAAACGTAGTCATGAGATGTTCCGTGGAATCCGTATCTTCTAACTCCGTATTTTTGGTATAGTTCGTATGGAAGTCCATATAAGAATGATGATTCAGGCATTGTTTGGTGGAAGGCTGTATCGAATACTCCAACCATTGGCACACCTGGAAGTATAGCTTCGCAAGCTTCTATACCCATTAAGTTAGCTGGGTTGTGAAGAGGTGCTAGGTCTATACATTCTTTAAGAGCTGCTATTACTTCATCGTTGATAACCACTGAAGTTGCAAATTTTTCACCAGCGTGAACTACCCTATGTCCTACTGCATCTATTTCACTCATATCTTTAACAGCACCGAATTCTGGGTCCACTATAGCTTCTAGTACAAGTTTTATAGCGTCCTTATGGTCTTTCATAGGTTGCTCTACAACGTGTTTTCCTTCTTTACCTGTCTTTTCGTGTTTAAGTACAGCTCCTTCTATACCTATTCTTTCTACTAATCCTATACATAGAACTTCTTCACCGTTCATATCTATTAATTGATACTTAAGTGATGAACTTCCGCAATTTAATACTAATACTTTCATTATTTCCCCTCCTGGTATTTTTCCTTTTTAACATCAACAATATACCATTTTTTCTGAAAAAAGTACACTGTTTCATCTAAATTTCCATACAATACCGTAATGTTTTTGATGACAACGATATTTTTTATTAAAATATTTTAATCTTCTCACTAAATTATTTTTTATAAACTAAAATTGAGTTATAATAAAAGAACTAGAATTTTTACTGGAGGTGAAAAATGAATCTTCTTGGTTTAATTGTCGAGTACAATCCGTTCCACAATGGACATACATACCATTTAAATGAATCAAAAAGGAAAACAGGCGCCACACACAGTGTTGCACTTATGAGTGGTAACTTTGTCCAAAGAGGTGAGCCAGCCATTTTAGACAAGCAGTCAAGAGCTGAGATGGCTATTCGCGGTGGTGTTGACTTAGTCTTAGAGCTGCCGACGCTATACGCCTGCCAAAGCGCAGAATTTTTTGCAAGTGGAGCTATAAGAATACTAAACTCACTAAACTGTGTAGACACAGTTTGTTTCGGAAGTGAAATAGGCAGTATAGATACATTGTACTCAATCGCAAAAATATTTACAGAAGAACCAACCGAGTACAAAAACAACCTTAAATCTCATTTAGATAAAGGTCTGCTTTTCCCCGTAGCCAGAAATCTAGCACTTACCGAGTATATTTCTTCAAACAACATCGTTCTTACAGATAAAAACGAAGATATTACTCCAAAATCACTCGCTGCTATTTTAAATGATTCAAACAACATCTTAGGTATTGAATACGTAAAGGAAATTATAAAATTACAAAGCGATATCAAACCTTTCACAATCAAAAGGTTAAAAAACGATTACAACTCTAAGGTCTTAAGTGGAAACATAAGCTCAGCTACAGCTATAAGGACAGGTCTTATCAGAAACTTAGACAGTTACTCATCAGCCACAGCTACAGGCAACAACCCAGCTGAAAGTATGGTTGATTATGAAAAATCAAAAGCGATAGTTCAAGATATCTCAATGGCTATACCACAGAGCTCGTACAATATCTTAAAAGATAATCTTGACGCCAACATGCAAATCATGAGCGACGAACTCTTCTTCGATATTCTAAAAACAATTGTAATGAGAGATAAAAATATACTCTCAGATTTTTTTGAAGTAAACGAAGGTATAGAAAACAAAATATTCAGCGAGATATTCTCAGCACAATCTCAGCAGGAATTATGCTCAGCCATAAAATCAAAGAGATATGCTATGACTAAAATAAAGAGAATACTCAACAACATACTGCTAGGCATAACAAAAGACGACATGCAAATAGCAAAAAATACCAAATCAGTTCCCTACGTCAGAGTTCTTGGATTCAACGATAAGGGGAGGGAAATAATAAAGAAAATCAAAGAAAACTCCGAGGTAATTATCGTAAACAAATTTTCAAACGTGGACTATCACCTCGGAAACCCTGAATTTAAAACATTTATAGAGACGGATATAAAGGCTACTAACATATATAACTCGGTGTATTTAAAAAACGCCGGCTGCACTTTAAAAGGGCCTCAAGATTACTACGTAAGGCCATTTTATCTAAAGGGCAAATAAAGGCATAAATCTAATAGATTAAACAAAAAACTTGGATATGATATATTGAGAAATTTCTGGTACGCTCTCTTCTTCATATCCAAGTTTTTATATACAAGTTTTTATTTTTGTTTAGTATTTTCCGTTTATACGGTCTCCAAAAGTTCTTATAAAATATTTTGTCTTTTCCCATTTTCCAATGGCTGTAACTCCATAAGTGGAAGCCGTTATAAATAAGATAGTGCTGTAGTAGCTCATGTACTTAAGCCAGATTGCACTCTGAAATATAGTCTCACCGCTCACGTTAAAATTTCCTGCTTGAATCGCAAGCCCAAACGTAGGATAGAGTGCAAATAAAAACAAGGCTGCAAAAAGTCCGTGCAAGAACTTGCATAAAACGTAATGCTTGATATTTACATCTGTCTTGGACACAAAGGTACAGCATTGAGAAAGTATTGAAAGTCCGCTGAACCCTATCAAAAAACTTGCGAGAATCGCTTGAACTTCCTGTGAACTTCCCGATACCTGTGATATCTTATTACAACCTATCGTTATTTCAAATAAACCGCTTATAAAAGCCTTGCAAAGTTCCATCGACACACCTAAAAGTCCAAGTGGAATATGTATAATCCAAGCCGCTACCTGTATAACCTCGTATATTGAAAATATCCTAAATACCACAGAAAAAACTATGACGAAGCCTCCTATTCCAAGGAGGGTATTTACACCATTGAACACCGCGTTTCCAAATAGAACGAAGAAATTTTCCCTCTTACCCTCACTGTGAACTACTCCTATAATATTTTCCTTTAGCGAATGTCCCTCGTTTTTAAGGATCTCCCAACCGTAATTCCTGTATATGACTCCTACCGTGATGGTGCCAAGGTAATGACAGAGTATCATTAGGTATCCAAGTGCTGTATTGTGAAACATCCCAGTGCCTACAGAGCCGATTATGAAAAGTGGTCCAGATGTAGAGCAAAATGACAGTAGTCTCTGTGCTTCAGCCTTGGATATTTCACCCCTTGTCCTATATTCAGATGCTAGTTTAGCGCCAACAGGGTATCCCGAGACAGTGGATATAACAAATACCAATGCACTCCTTCCAGATACGTTAAATATCAATTTCGTGATCGGATTTATAATGAACCCTATAATATCGACGACCTTCAAGTCAACTATCAAATTTGCACCTATTATAAAAGGCAGTAGGGATGGAATTAATATCTTGCTCCAGATATCTAGACCTTCTTTAGCTGCCTTTATAGAATCGACCGGATTGAGTACAATGCCTATCACCAATAGCAAAACTACAGCCGCTGGTGTAAAAAACGCAATTAGCCTTTTCTTATTTGTATTCACAGTAATCACCCCTCATATTGTTTGTCCACAAAATCAACCGTAGATCTTTATTTACATACAACAGTATATGAGGGGCTCGTGCAGATTATGATACTTATTTTAGTTCACTTCTATTGTTTATTACCTCTTCCAATAGGTTTTTAAGGTTGAACTCTACGCTTTCAAGTACATCTTGTGCGTACTCCATAGCTCCGAGTTTTATTTCATTTGACATGTCTTCAGCCTTGTCTACTATATCCTGTGCTTCTAGTCTAGCCTGTTGCATAGGTTTACTTGACTCTACGTATTCCTTGATAGCCGCCTCAGAATCTTCTGTGAAGTTCTTTACGTGTACTTCGCATTCTCTTCTCACTCTTTCAGATTCTTTATTCGCTTGAAGCACTATCTCGGCTGCTTCTTTTTTGGCTTCTGTTATTAGTTTTTGTCTTTCTTTATTTATCCAGACAGCCTGATTTATCTCCTCTGGTATCAAGGTTCTTATATTCCCCATAATCTCTAATACTTCATCTCTATCTACTGAGCATTTAGATGAAAACGGTAGTGAAGACGCTTCTTTTACTATCGATTCCACTTCAGAAACTAAATCCAGCAGTTGTAAGTCAATTTTCATGTTAAATCTCCCCTTTTGATTTTTTATCCTTCAATTCTTTAAGCACTACATGTGGTACTAAATTTTTGATATCTGCATCAAATAGTAAAACTTCTTTTATCAACGACGAACTGATGAAAGAGAATTTTGTATCACTTGGGAACATTATGGTATCGATATTAGGATTTAATTCCTTGTTCATTCTAGCCATCTGTAGTTCGTAATCTACATCTGAACCAGTTCTTATACCTCTGACCAATGTGTCAATTCCATTTTCCATGCAGTATTTGACGAGTAAACCATTGAATGATACTACCTTTACGTTGTCTAAATGCGATGTACACGCCTTTACGAGTTCAACTCTCTTTTCAAAGTCAAATAGACCTTTCTTGTTAGGATTGTACAGCACTCCTATCTGGAGCTCATCGAATATCCTCGCTGCTCTATTTATTACATCTAAATGGCCGTTTGTTATAGGGTCAAAACTCCCCGCAAACATAGCCTTAGTTTCATTCTTACTCATCTTTTCCAACTGCTCCCATCATATAGAATGTTATTGTAGTCTTTCCGTATTTTTTTTCTCTGTGTGCGTATAATCTTCCAATTTTCTCTGGAAACTTGTCAGCAGTATCGTGCTCTACAGATATCAACGAGTGTTCCTCTAGTAAATCTGCCTCGTCGAGCTTTGTGAGAGCGTCTATAAACATCTCTCCATGGTAAGGTGGATCTAAAAATACTAGGTCAAACTTTCTTCCCCTCACCTTGAAGGTATTGAGTGCATTCATAAAGTCTGCGGTTATAACCTCGCTTTCAGACTTAAATCTCGCTTTTTCTATATTTGATGTCAGAACCTTTACACTTTCCCTACTAGAATCCACAAATGTACATTTTTCAGCACCTCTTGATAAACATTCTAGCCCAAGTCCGCCAGTTCCTGCAAATAAATCTAAAACTTGACTGTTTGGAATACGCGAATTTATTATATTGAAAAGTGATTCCTTTACCCTGTCAGTCGTAGGACGTATATCGTCATTCTTGGGGGTGTTGAGTTTTAAACCTCTAGCCCTTCCAGAAATTATTCTCATAAGCATTGCTCCTTTAAATTTATTTCATTTGTCTAAAATTACTATCGATTACCATTTTAACACAAAAGTCGCCTTTTTCACATATTAATTGAGTGCTAATTCCTCTAGTACACCTTTAAATTTTTCGATGATTTCAGCTCTCAAACCAGCATTCTCCTTAAGTTTTAATTTTGGATCGACACCTAGGATATACCTGGCTTCCTTCTGTGCCAGTTTTAATATCTTCATATGTTTAAACAGGTTCGCCACCTTGAGTTCCGGAAGTCCATGCTGTCTAGTTCCAAAGAATTCGCCAGTTCCCCTCAGTTGAAGGTCCTTTTCCGCAATTTTAAACCCATCGTTGGTCTTCTCCATTATGGACATCCTCTCCTTACATACGCTGCTTTTTGAATCGTAAATTAGGATACAGTAGGATTTATGCGATCCCCTTCCAACCCTTCCTCTCAGCTGATGGAGTTGGGCTAGTCCAAATCTCTCAGCGTTCTCTATTACCATAAGAGTTGCATTTGGCACATTTACACCGACTTCTATAACTGTAGTCGACACCAGAACATCGATATTTCCTTCCTTAAATTCGCCCATCACCTCGTCCTTTTCACTGGACTTCATCTTTCCGTGTATAAGTCCGACCCTTAGATCTTTGAAGTAATTTTCCCTCAATTCCTCTTCTAGCTCTACAGCAGACTTGGCTTCGATCAATTCGCTCTCTTCAACCAGTGGACATACTATATACACCTGTCTTCCCTTGTCTACCTCGTCTCTAATCAGGGTCTGGTACACCTTGTCCCTCTTGTTCTTTGCAATCGCCATACTCTCTATCTTCTGTCTACCCGGCGGAAGTTCATCTATTATAGATATATCCAAATCACCGTAGAGTATAAGCGCCAATGTCCTCGGGATAGGAGTCGCAGTCATTACAAGTATATCAGGATTTTCTCCCTTTAAAGAGAGTTTCCCCCTCTGCATAACTCCAAACCTGTGTTGCTCGTCTGTTACTACCAGTCCTATATTTGCGAACTCTACATTTTCTTGTATTAATGCATGGGTTCCGATTATTATATCGACGTCATTGTTCTTTGCCCTCTCTAGGAGTTCTGTCTTTTGTTTTTTCGTTAGACTTCCAGTCAAAAGTTCACATCTTATTCCAAATGGCTTAAGCAATTCCTCAAATGACTCCAGATGTTGTTTTGCGAGAATTTCAGTCGGCGCCATTATAGCACCCTGATATCCATTTAAAACGCAGTTTGCGAGTGCTAGCATAGCGACAGCCGTCTTACCACTGCCTACATCGCCCTGTATCAATCTGTTCATCACCTTTTCCTCACTCATATCAACTGTTATTTCATTTAGGCATCTACTCTGAGCCTTGGTTAATTTAAACGGAAGTGATTTTATTATCTCATCGAGTCCAGGCTTTTCCTCAAAGCGTATACCTCTTTCCTCCGTTCTACCACTTTTAAATATGAATAGACCTAGTTGTAGGATGAATAACTCTTCAAAAATTATCCTGTAGAGTGCAATCTTTAAATCTTCCTTGCTCTTCGGGAAGTGAAGGTTTCTTATTGCGTAGTCGATCCCGCATAGGTGGTATTTCTCAACCACACTCGCCGGCATGTACTCCCCGATAGCTATCTCTTCAGACTCTATTGCCGTCCTTATCATATTCATCACGTCTTTATTTGTGACGCCGTATGTAAGTGGGTATACCGGGAGCAGCTTTCCTGTCTGCTTTGGAGAATTTGTGAGAAATTCTATTTCACAGTTGCTCATCTCAACTCTATTGTTTTTTTTATCTACCTTTCCAAATACGAGTATGGAGTCACCCGACTTGTACGCATTTTTTAGATAGGCTTTGTTAAAGAACGAAATCTTAACCGAACCGGTCTCGTCCGTTATCACCATCGTCGTGATATTCATCCCTTTCCTCGGGCTAAAATTGCTTATAGAGCCTATCACCGCCTTCACAGTGACCTTATCTCCGTCCTGTAGTTCTACTATCTTTTTTGTTATGTCTCTATCCTCAAAAGTCCTCGGGAAGTAGTAGAGAAGATCTTTTAAGGTGTATATTCCAAGCCTGCCTAGTTTATCAGCCTTCTTTGGACCTATTCCTTTGACAAACTGTACGCTCCTGTTTAAGTTCTCCAACTGTTTCGCCCCCTTTTAAATTAAAAACTCCTGTATAAAGGACCTGAATTCAAGTCGATTATACAGGAGTGAAAGTTCTTTACTCAACTGATATCAAATAATAGTATAGAGGTTGACCTCCGTAGTATAGTTCTATATCAACGTCTTCGTACTTAGCTTCAAGTATGTTTCCAAGGTCTGATGCCTGTTCTTCTGAGACATTTTCTCCGTAGAATAGAGTTATGATAGCTGTATCTTCGTCCACTAGACCTTCTATAAGTTTTACGGTAGTCTCTTCGACATCGTCGCTGGCGTCTAGAAGTTTTCCTTCGGCTATACCTATTATGTTTCCTTCTTTGACTTCTATATCATCTAACACGGTATCCCTTACTGCAAATGTCACCTGTCCCGATTTAACGGATTTAATAGCCTCTAACATAGTTTCTTCGTTAGTTTCTATATCAGAGTCAGCATTGAAGTTTACAAGAGCTGAAAATCCTTGTGGTACATTCTTAGTAGGAACTACAACGATGTTTTTATCGCTGATTTCTTTTGCCTGATTCGCAGCCATTATTATGTTTCCGTTGTTTGGAAGCACGATAATATTTTCTGCATTTATATGGTCTATCGCCTTCATGAAGTCCTCAGTGCTAGGGTTCATGGTCTGACCGCCCTCTATCACCTGGTCTACTCCAAAGTCTCTAAATATATTTGCAAGTCCTTCACCCATAGAAGTAGCTATAAATCCAAACTTCTTCTCTGGTTCACTTTCTATTTTTTCTTCTTTTTCTGCATCTAAGAGTACATTTTCATGTTGCATCTTCATATTTTCAACTTTTATTGTAAGAAGTTGACCGAAGCCCAGTGCTTCTTGAAGAACTTTTCCTGGATTGTTTGAATGCACGTGAACCTTGATTATCCCGTCATCGCCTACAACTGCGAGGCTATCTCCATAGCCTAGCATTAGATCTCTGACCTTATCTGCGTTGTCTTCACTGCTTTCGACTATAAACTCAGTACAGTACTGGAACTTGATGTCTTCAGGCGATATTTCCGCACCTGCTGCAACAGTTGGAGCACTTGTACTTACAGCTGTATTGCTGTTTAGTACTGGGTTGCCTTTTAGCAAGGCGTGCATACCTTCGTATATGCAGACAAGTCCCTTACCTCCAGAATCTACCACGCCTGCATCCCTTAGGTTCTTTAGCAGGCTAGGTGTTCTCTTAAGTGATTCGTTTGCCTCTTTTACTACAGCTCCCATGAATTTAAGTACGTCTTTTTCTCTGCGAGCTTGCTTTACAGCGAACTCAGCACTCTCTCTCACTACTGTGAGTATAGTACCTTCAATAGGTTTGATTACGGCCTTGTAAGCTGTGTCTGAACCGTTTTTGAATGCTTCTGCTAGGTCTACAGTAGTCAATCTAGTCTTGCCTTCTATTGACTTTGCTATACCTCTGATGATTTGAGAAAGTATAACACCTGAGTTACCTCTAGCGCCCATGAGCGATCCCTTTGAAAGCGCCTTTCCTATATCCGTTATTTCGTCATTTTCTACCTTTGATAACTCTTTTATTGCATAAGAAATAGTAAGTGACATATTTGTCCCTGTATCTCCATCTGGAACTGGAAAAACATTTAGCTTATCCACCAAATCCTTATGGTTTTGAAGATTGTTTGCTCCTGAGACAAACATCGCTCTAAGCTCTTTTCCTCCTATATTTTGAATCATTTTCTTCCTCCCTCAATAACTTCGTCGTTGTGATGCGATGACAAGCTATTAACTATAAACAACTAAGGTATGAGCCCTAGCCGTTTAGACCAAATATTTATTTAACTCTTATTATATTTAATGCTTATTTAACTCTTATTCCTTGTACATTTATGTCTATTTTGCTAACTTTTAGTTTTGTCATCGTTTCAACACTGTACTTAACTCTTTCGATTATGTTGTCTGCAACTATAGATATATTAGTTCCGTACTGCATGATTACGTATAGTTCAATCGCTATAGTATCATCTTCTACTTCTTCTACTCTAACTCCTTTAGTCGCGTTTTCACCTTTTAACAATTCTACGATGCCCTTCGATTTGTAAGCTAACCCTACTAGACCATAGCTTTCCATGGCTGCCCTGTAGGCTACCTGCGCTACAACCTGGCTATCTATACTTATAAATCCATATTGGTTAGTTATAGTATTCATACTTCAACCCCCTCATTTGTTTGAATAAAATTATTTGTAATAACAATTATTTTTTCAAAAGATGTGTTTACATTATTTTAGAACATATATATAATTTTATATTATAATTGTAATTTAATCAATATGCGTTGTAAATATATATTTCGCTTGAAATGATTTTGTATTTATGATATTATATAAATGTTTTTAGTCTCTAAATAGTTATCATATAAGGAGGTGGCGCAGATGGCAAAAGTTTGTAGTGTATGTGGAAAAGGTAGAGTGTCAGGAAACCAAGTATCACATTCAAATAAACATAACAAAAGAACATGGTCAGCTAACTTGAGAAGTGTTAGAGCTGTAGTAGATGGAACTCCAAGAAGAGTTAAAGTATGTACAAGATGTCTACGTTCAGGTAAAGTTGAAAGAGCTTAATTAAGAGTTCAAGGGGGAGGCGATGGCCTCCCTTTTTTAGTTTGAAAAAAAATTTTACCTTAGTTCTAAGAAATATTTACTTTTCGTTGAAAAAATATCTACACCCTCGCCTAAATGGCGATTGCTTGTGATATTGATTACACGGTGAAATTCAGCGGTTTAATTAACAGAATATTGCTTCTTTATCGACATTAAAATAGACTGTGCAAAAAAGTCTGCACAGCCCACTGGTATTCATTTGTTAGCTAGATTTTTTCATAAATTTTACGATGATTCTCGCGAGCCATTTAGGAAATTTAATAGTTACTAATTTCATAGACATTCACCTCAAGTTATACTCAAATTGATTAACAGAAAAATAATAGCGTTCCACACCCAATGAGAATTAATGCTGCGAGAGTCGACCAAATCCAACCGGGCAGTATCAGCGCAAGTATAGTGGCAACACCAGTAGCTATACAAAGCATTCCCAAAAGTACTCTATTTTTGTTGTTTCGCATAATTAATACCTCCAAATAGAGTTTGAAACAATCCTACCTATACTTAAACCTATTCAGCCGTGTAAAATTTTAGAACAAAAAATCTATCCCAACTCTTTCCCTTGAAATTTATTTCTAACTACGTAAAGACTTCCGTTTTTTACACTTATCCTACATTCATCGCTCAGCATCACATTTGATATCCCTATTGGCTTCGAATAGCTCATGTAGTAATCGTCTAGTGGATATTTAAGACTTTCCAAAGTTACGCCCTCTGCATCGCCTTTTCCAGCTAAAACCGAAATGGTGTCGCCTGCTTTTCCTTTTAATATCATATCCGTGCTGTCTAAATAATACATTTCTACCTTCTCTGTGAGTATCCTTGAATATACGCCGATCTCCTGTGTATAAGCCAGTAACTTTATACATCCTATGGTATGATCTATCCTGCCTCCCAGAGCGCCAATAAAATCGATATTATCAGCATCTAGTTCCTTTGCTAGAATTATACAGAGTTCTGAGTCGGTCTCGTCTTTATGAGATGGAAATTTTTTAAACGACACTCCCTTTTCTCTGTAAAAGTCGACGACATCTGTACTCGTTGAATCAAGATCTCCAAGTATGTAATCTGGAACGATACCCATTTCGTAGGTATAGTTCGCTCCACCATCCGCACAGATCAGACAGTCGTAGTTTTCAGCTTCAATTATATCCTTTATCGCTTCTATATCTGCTATTTCTCCATTTAATACTATGCAAGCTTTCATTTCAGTCTCTCTCTCAAAGCTTCTACAGCAACATCTACATCGCCATTTCCAAATATAGCTGAGCCTGCAACGATGATGTTTGCCCCAGCGTCGACCACTTCTTTAATGTTTGAGCTCTTTACTCCACCGTCTACTTCGATATCCACATCTAAGCCCATTTCGTCAATTGTCTTTCTGAGTTCTCTTACCTTATCAAGTACGAAAGGTATGAAGGATTGTCCGCCAAACCCTGGGTTCACAGACATTAGAAGAACCATATCCACATCTGCTAGTACGTGTTTAATAGTTTCTATAGGAGTTGCTGGATTTAGAGATACCCCAGCCTTTACCCCATGTGATTTAATATTTTGTATTGTCCTGTGTAGGTGGATACAGGTCTCTTGATGTACTGTAATTACGTCGCTTCCCGCATCTACAAAGTCTGCGATATACTTATCTGGATCCTCAATCATTAGATGAGTGTCAAATACCATATTCACGTCTTTTCTCAAACTCTTTACCACTGCTGGTCCAATTGTGATGTTTGGCACGAAATGCCCGTCCATTACATCTATGTGTAGGTATTCACAACCTGCCTTTTCTACTTTTTTGACATCCTCAAGTAATCTTGCAAAGTCTGCTGATAGTATCGATGGTGCTAGTTTCATAGTATTCCTCCTAATTTTACGTTTAATATTTTCTGGTGTTGTGTTCCCTTATTTCATGGAGCAACTGAAGATAGCTCTTATACCTCTGCTGTGAGATTTCTCCCGCTTCAACCGCCTCTTTTACCCCGCATTTCGGTTCATTTTCGTGGATACATCTCCCTCCGAACTTGCAGTCGTAGTCTTCAAATTCTATAAAGTATTCCTTGAGTTCTTCTTCATCTATATCGTCTACAGACAGAGAACTAAATCCCGCTGTATCAGCGACCATTCCGCCAGTTTCCAACTTATGTAGCTCGGTATGCCTGGTAGTATGTCGCCCTCTTTTTATCTTTTCGCTGACCTGTCCTGTCTGAAGTTTAAAGTTTTCATCTATTTCATTTAATAGACTTGATTTTCCTACACCCGACGGCCCGGCAAATACCGAAACACTTCCGGATAAGGTCTCTTTTACCTCATCTATATTCAAATTATCAACTGTACTCACTGGAATCACATGGTATCCACAACCTTCGTACATAGGTTTCAGTACGTCTAGCGTTCTTTCATCGTCTAGGTCGACCTTGGTGAAAATAATTGTAGTGTCTAATCCTTCTCTTTCTGCCAACACCAAAAATCTGTCGAGCAACGATAGGTTGAGACTTGGTTCTTTGATTGCAAAGACGATAAGCGCCTTATCCACATTTGCAATAGGTGGCCTTATGAGCTCAGTAGTTCTCTCGTATATCTCTTCGACTATTCCTTTTTTCTCTTCTTCGTCCAATATGCTTATCTTTACATTATCACCTACAAGTGGGTTTACCTTTTCTTTTTTGAGTATTCCCCTGCCCCTGCATTCGTATATCCCTTTCCCGGTATCTACGTAGTAAAAACCGCTTATAGCCTTAATTATTTGTCCATCTATCATATATTCTCCTTTGTTGTATTTTTATTTTATTCTATCATGTTTTTCGAAAAATTACACTAAATCACGGTTCCTCCATTTGGACTTAAAACCTGACCTGTGAAGAAATCTGCTCCTTCTGAAGCTAAAAACAAGGCGCAATTTGTTATATCAGAAACCGTTCCTATCCTCATGAGAGGAGTCTCGTTTCTAAAGTACTCTATATCTTCCTGTGAAATTTGCTCCAGCATATCAGTCTGCACCGCTCCAGGAGCTATGGCGTTCACCTGTATATTCGAAGGACCAACTTCCTTTGCCAACGCCTTTGTGAGTCCAATTACCCCAGCCTTTGAAGCCGAGTAGACAACCTCGCAGGATCCACCAGATATTCCCCAGATTGATGATATATTTATTATCTTTCCCTTTTTCTCTGAAATCATATGTTTAACTGCAATCTGAGAACAGATGAACGTGCCCTTTAGGTTTACGCCCATCATATCGTCGTACTCCTCGTCTGTTATATCCGTAAACAATCCCTCGTAGTCGACTCCTGCGTTGTTTATTAGGACATCTAGACCTCCAAATTCTGATATGCAGTACCCGATCATCTCACATACCTCATCTCTTTTTCTCACGTCTGCCTTAAACTTTTTCACATCGCATCCATTAGCAAGCAGTTCAGCCTCTAATACATCTGCCTCATCGACTGAATTATTGTAGTTTAAAAGTACATTATATCCAGATTTTGCAAATCCACGAGCCATATCTCTTCCAATGCCCCTAGAGGCACCTGTTATAAGCACTGTCTTTCTCATTTTTCCTCCTATCACAAAAATATGCCCCAATATCTCTAAATTATCTTGGGGCATATCCTTATCTATCTTCGTAATATATTTTTCTCAAGTTATTCTGTTTCTCCACCGTCGGTATTGCCAGTTCCACCTGATTCACCTGAACCTCCAGTTCCTCCAGTTCCAGATCCACCTGTGTCGTTACCCGGTTTCGATGTTCCTCCCGAGCTCGAACCACCTGTGTCATTGCCTGGCTTATTAGATGTTCCTCCAGAGCCTGAGCCACCTGTGTCATTGCCCGGTTTATTCGATGTTCCTCCTGAACTTGAGCCTCCGTTTCCAGAAGTTCCTGGTTCTGGAATTACCGGTGTTTCTGGTTGTGTCGGTTCTACCTTGGCAGGTTCATCTTTGACCTTTGAAACTACTACATTTATAGTATCCCCTTGTTGAAGGTTCTTTGCCCCAGCTTTTGGAGATTGTGATAGAACAACGCCCTCTTTTTTACTGCTGTACTCGTATTTAACCGTTCCGAGTTTTAAATTATGTGAATCTAGCACTTCCCTTGCCTCACTTAACTTAAGACCTACTATAGACGGTACTTCTGTAACCCCTGATCCCTTGCTTAAAACCACGACTACTTCATCGCCCTTTTTAAGCTCTGTCCCAGATTCAGGAGTCTGGGAGATTATACAGTTTTCATCTATGCTTTCGCTGAATTCACTGCTCTTAACCCTTATAGATACGCCCATCTTATCAAGTTTTGACCTAGCGTCGTCAATTGACATATTTATAAGGTCAGGAGCTATATTCTGACCAGTCGATGTACCCCATCCTAGTGATGGACCTAAGAATTTGTAGAAGGCAAACACCTGAGTAGCCAAGATCAAGACTAGCACTACAGCTAAAACCTTAAGTCTCTTCCTCGTCTTAGGTGATTCAGATTTCTTTTTCTTATTCTTTTTATCTAATTTTTTCTGTCTCTTTCTTTCTTTACGCAATTCACTCGCACTCATTTCGTCGTCTTCATAGTCGTCTTCATCATCTTCATAGTCGTCTTCGTAGTAGTCGTCTTCGTAGTAATCATCGTAATCGTCCTCCATATCATCTATTGGAGTAGGGTCGAGTCTTTCTGAAATAGACTTGTTTATCCTGTTTATCTGATCTGGATCGATTTTTTTTGTCTCGAAATCATTGTATTCTTTGATGAAATCTAGGTCTATATTCTTTTCGATGTAGTCTATATCTTCAATCAATTCCTCTGCCGTCTGATACCTATCCGACGCAGCTTTTTCAGTCATTTTCTTTATCAACGTCCTTATGCTCTGAGGTATTGCTACCTTCTCATCTGCAGTGAAATCTATATCGTCGTTTATATGTTGAAGCGCGATTGAAATAGGGCTATCTCCTCTAAATGGTACTTTTCCGAGGAGCATTTCGTACAATACTATACCTAGGGAATATAGGTCTGCGCTGTTTGTCACAAATTTTCCCTTAGCCTGCTCTGGAGAAAAATAATGCACTGAACCTATCACTGAGCCTATATTTGTAGCAGTGGAGCTAGATGTAGCCTTGGCTATACCGAAGTCAGCCACTTTTACAACCCTTCCTTCATTTGAAATAAGGATGTTATGTGGTTTTATATCCCTGTGTATTATTCCCTTCCTATGTGCTGCAGAAAGAGCCTGTGCTATTTGCTTTGTAATGTCTAAGGCAGTATACTCGTCTAACGTGCCCTCGTTTTGAATTATTTCCTTTAGGTTTTGACCGTCTATATATTCCATTACGATGTAATGGACTTTTCCGTCCTCTCCTACATCGTACACATTTACTATGTTTGGATGAGACAAGCTCGCAACTGCCTCAGCTTCTCTCTTGAACTTAGCCAAGAATTCTTGATCATCTACGAACTCAGGCCTCAGTACCTTAAGTGCTACTGTTCTATTTAACAGCCTGTCTTTCGCCTCATATACAAAGGCCATGCCCCCATCGCCTATTTTTCTGATGATTTGATACCTATTTCCTAATACTGCTTCTCCCATGTTAACACCGTCCTAATTAAATGTTGATTCAACACTTTCAGTGGGTGGGTTTTCCCACTGAAATGAGGAATATAGTCCCACCTCCCCAGGTGAAGACATCTTTCTCAAGTTATATTCCTATCAAGATAACTGAAACATTATCTTTTCCAGAAATATCATTTGCTATATTTATCAGACTCTCGCTAGTTTTATTTAAGTCGTCTCTATTATCGATTATCGTTTTTCTAATTTCTTTGTATTCAACAAATCCAGTGAGCCCATCTGTAGCCATAAGTATAATATCGTCATCCCTGAGTTTGTATTTAAATATATCTACTGCAACCATGCTATCAGTGCCCATCGCTCTGGTAATTCTATTCCTCTGCGGATGTACTCTAGCTTCTTCTTCAGTTATAATATTCGCACTCACGAGTTCAGCCACCAATGAGTGATCTGTAGTTATCTGGTCAAATTTTCTATCGTGCAGGATGTAACCCCTGCTGTCGCCGACATTTGCTATGCATAGGTTGTCTTCAAATACTATAGCTGTAACCAAGGTTGTTCCCATTCCAAAGTATTCTGGAGATTCCTTGGATCTGTCGAAAATTATCTTATTTACACTATTATACGCCTGTCTCATGACATCGTCCATATAATCTAACTTTATATTGCCATACTTCAATATATTTTCCTTTAGAAACTTAATAATATTTGTGACCGCCAGCTTACTCGCAACTTCACCCTTATTGTGTCCACCCATTCCATCTGCTATCGCGAATACTCCAACTGGACCAAATTCAGTCTCAACTATCTCTCCCCTACAGTAATCTTCATTGTTCTTTCTTATCTTTCCTATATGAGAGGCTGAGCTAAACTCCATAATTACTCCTCCTTGTGACCAGGACCTACTTATTCTGAAATTTCCTTCTCAGTTGTCCACACGCTCCACTTATGTCTGCTCCTCTAGAAATTCTAACAGTAGCTGGTATTTTATGCTTTTCAAGGCGATCTCTAAATTTGTAGATAAATACCTTGTCTGGTTTTTTATAGTCCTTCTCGTCTATCTCGTTGATAGGTATGAGGTTTACGTGACATAACATTCCCCTCAGGAGAGCTGCTATCGCATCTGCCTCTTTCTCTGAGTCATTTACGCCTCTTATCAGAGAGTACTCGAAGGTTATCCTTCTATTTGTCTTTTTCAGATAGTATCTGCAAGCATCTACTATCTCCTCTATTTTATATGCTTTTGCCACTGGCATTATCTCTGCTCTTTTTACATCGTAAGGTGAATGAAGTGATATTGCGAGGTTTATCGGCAATTCTAAATCTGCCAGCTCGTATATTCTAGGGACTATTCCACAAGTTGAAAGAGTTATATGTCTATAACCTATGTTTAATCCGTTTTTTTCATTTACCAATTCTAAAAATTTCTTGCTGTTTTCAAAGTTGTCGAGAGGTTCTCCACTACCCATCATGACGATGTTCGAGACTCTTTTTCCAGTGTCTTCTTCCACCTTCATTATCTGGTCTAGTATCTCCCAAGGCTCTAGATTTCTCATGAGTCCATCCAAGGTAGATGCACAAAAATTACATCCCATCCTGCATCCTACTTGATTGGAAACACATACAGTAACCCTATCACCATAATCCATCATGACAGTTTCTATTATATTTCCATCGGGGAGTAAAAACAAATATTTTTTTGTCCCATCTATTTTTGACTCAAGTTTCAATTCTACCTCAATGTTGCCTATCTCAGCATTTTCAGCCAATTTTTCCTTGAGTGAATTTGGTATATTTTTCATGTCCTCAAATTTCTTCGCACCCTTGAATATCCAAGAGTAAACCTGAGTACCTCTAAACGCCTTTTCTCCTATTGAGACCATGAATTCTTTGAGTTCATCTTCTCTTAAATTTTTAAGTACTATTCTTTTCTCGCTCAATTTACTACCCCACTATTTTATTCTCTTCAACTTTGCTATGAAAAATCCATCCATTCCATGTACATTAGGATATATCTTAAGCACTCCACTTTCTTGTTGCTCCATATCTATCTCTACATTTTCTATAGGTGTTAGTTCAAAGTTGTCGTTATTCCTTAGAAAATCTTCTACTACTTCTATATTTTCGTTGTCTTGTATCGTACAGGTGCTGTATACTACTATTCCACCTACTTTTACGTACTTAGATGCGTTGTAAAGAATCTTCGCTTGAATTTCTGGTAAGCCTAGTAGATCTGCCTCTTCTTTATACTTTATTTCAGGCTTTCTTCTGACTATTCCAAGCCCAGAACAAGGTACGTCGGCTAGAACTCTATCGTATCTATCAACACTGTCTTCATCTAATTCCAAGGCATCGAATTCTTCTACCTCTACGTTTTTTAGACCGAGCCTTTGCGCAGTCTCTTTTATTAGTTTTAATTTATGTTCGAATATATCCCTAGCGACCACCTCGCCCGCACCTCCCATCAGAGTTGCTATATGGGTGCTCTTGCCACCTGGTGCGCTACATACGTCTATCACAGACATATTTTCTTTAGGATTTATTGCTTTCCCTACTATCATAGAACTAATATCTTGAATTGTAAATAATCCACGACTAAATAATTGGTTATTTTCTATATTTTTTAGATTCTTGACACATACAGCCTCGTCTATTCCTTTTACCTTAGTTGCTCTTATTCCCATTTCAGATAACTCTTCTATAAGCTCTTCCCTCGTGATCTTAGTCGTATTGACCCTGATGTAAAGATTTGGTTTCTCTGCATTTTCCTCAAGGAGATCCTTTGTAAAATCTATTCCGAACCTATCTATCCAATTTCTGACCATCCATGTCTTGTACGAATACCTTATCGCCAATTCCTCTGCCTCGTCATCTACATCTATGTCCATTATTGTATCCCTATTTCTTATCTCGTTTCTGAGTATTGCATTGACAAATCCAGATGACCTTCTATCGTATTTTTTGACTAGGTTGACCGCCTCGTTTACGCCCGCGTAATCTGATATGCTATTTAGAAACAATATCTGATATGTACCCAATCTAAGTATGTTTCTAACAGGGACAGACATCTTCTTGATTCTGATCTTTGATAGTTTTCTTATAATGTAGTCTATGTATATTTTGTTTTCTATTACACCGTAGACCAACTGTGTCGCAAGCCCTCTGTCTGCGTCCTGTATATCTATATTTTTGAAATGCTTGTTGATCGAGATATTAGAATAATTGTCGTTTTCTTCTATATCGCATATTACCTTAAATGCAAATTCTCTTGCGTTCATTTAGTTCTCCCTCCGAGTATCCTCGTCTTGTATCGTTTGATTTTAAATTCTGATTGCTTGTGATGGTTATTACCTGGCTTGGTATGAGCCAATCCTAAGATTAGTTGTATTATGTCAGTATACAGAATCAGGGGACAGTTCACAACTTGTGGATTGTCCCCCTGATATTAATCTCTTCTTCTACCTTGCAGCAGTATTAGCCTTAGCAATTGTAAAATTCCTACTAGGGCTGCAGCTACATAGGTAAATGCAGCCGCACTAAGCACTGATCTGCTTTGTCTTCTCTCGTCACGGTCGACTATTCCAAGCTCTTCAAGTTGAATCAACGCCCTGTGAGAAGCATTAAATTCTACTGGAAGTGTTATTATCTGAAACAAAACTGTGACCGAGAACAGGATTATTCCGATATTTAAGAGCGATCCAGACATCATAAGCCCTGCAATTATCAAAAACCAAGATATATTCGAAGCAAAGTTCACAACTGGAACTAGACTGCTCCTCATAGCCAGTGGAGCATATCCATGTGCGTGTTGAATCGCGTGGCCGCATTCGTGTGCCGCCACTGCTACAGATGTAATTGAGCTTCTTCCGTATACATCCTCTGATAATCTAAGAACCTTCGTCCTAGGGTCGTAGTGGTCTGTGAGATGACCTCTTATAGGCTCTACCTTCACATCTCCTAGACCATTTGCCATTAGAATCCTCATCGCAGCCTGCTCTCCAGTATAACCGCTATGCGCTCTAACTCTCATATACTTCTTTGTAGCTGAATTCACCTTGTACTGTGCGTACACAGTAAGTAAAATTGCCGGTATCAATATTATCATAGTTGAATCGTAACCGTAGCCACCGTAATACATTGGAAACATGTTCTACCTCCAGTCTGAATATCACTCTAATCTACCTAGATTATCTGGTATCTTCTTACGTATTTTAAATGGCGATTCACGCCTTTAGTTGATGATTTTTCTTGTATTTATGACCTGTGAATAGTAAGACTGCATTTTCGACTTCACTCGCGTCTACCTTTGTGTCAAAACAAGGTCCGTTTGGCCTGCTGTTAAACACAGCCATAACAGGTATACCCTTCACGTCTCTTAGACCAGACGTGAGGTCTCTCTCACATGCAACAGCTATTACAGCCTTTGGTCTGTTGTCTACTATTATCTTTCTGGCAAGTGTGCCACCTGTTGAAACAAATACCCTCAAATCGTATTTGTCCTTTAGATCGAGTAAATCCTTTATATTGCATTTTCCACATTTTCTGCAGTTTTCTATATCATTTGTTATTCTAAACCCACATAAGTTGTACTGAAGGCAATGTGGTAGCAGTACTATTATATCCTCTGATGCAAAATTATATTTACCGCTGTATATACATTCGTTGTTTAATTTTACGTAAATTTTTCTAATTCCGTCCTTAGGTATTCCAACCAATGCTCCAATTCCCATCATCATAGGAAACAGAATGCTCAAAACTCTAAAATTTAATTTCATGAGCGAGGTCGGTACCCTTTTATCCACAACAACTATGTATGTTACCAGGCTAGAAAATACAATTATCGCCGCAATCAATGTGAATACTGCTATCAAGAGTTTTGAGAGTATCTGACTATAGCCCATAACGAAGAAGTCTAGCACTCCGATTACAACTCCTAGAGCCAATACTAAAATAACTGCACTCTGAAAGTACTTCTTTATCTCTTCCATCTGTTCACCTTTTGTTTCATCCCGATTAAATATTAAATTTACCCAAGATGCTTCCTATCTTTATCTCGTTCCCTTTGATGTATTCGCCTACCATCATTCTTTTTTTGTTTGGCATTTGAATTTCTTCTATAAGCAAGACAAGCTCACCTGTAGCGACCTTTATTCCACCTTTAGTTACTTCTATTATCGTGCCCGGTTCTTCTCCAGATACCTCGTCGACCACCCTTGTCTTCCACACCTTCATAGTAGCCTCGCCATAGGTTGTATACGCACTCGGCCATGGATTAACACCTCTTACTAGGTCGTGTATCTGCTTTGCAGACTTAGAAAAATCTATGTCCCCTAGTTTTTTGTCCATTATAGGTGCGTATGATGATAGTGAATCGTCCTGCTTATGTCTAGGTGCGACTCCTTCAGAAATCATTTCTATTGTTTCTTTTAGAAGGTCTGCTCCATCGCTCATTATCCTGTCGTGAAGCTCACCTGCTGTTATCTCGTCGTCTAAATCTATTTCTTCTTGAAGTATTATATCCCCTGTATCCAGACCCTCGTCCATATACATGGTAGTTACCCCAGTCATCTTCTCTCCATTTATCACTACCCAGTTGATCGGAGCCGCTCCCCTGTATTTAGGAAGCATCGAAACGTGTACATTCACACATCCGAATTTAGGTATATCCAACAATTCCTTTGGTAGAATCTGACCAAAGGCTACAACCACGATAAGATCTGGGTTAATTTCTTTTATTTCTTCAATAAATTCAATATCTCTGGCTTTGCATGGCTGTAGTACTGGTATTTCGTATTTTACCGCCAGCTCCTTGACTGGAGAAAAAGACATCTTTTTACCCCTGCCCCTTTGTTTGTCGGGCTGAGTTACGACACCGACTACCTCGTGTTCCTCGTCTATTAACTTCTGTAAACATGGGACAGCTATATCTGGAGTTCCCATAAAAACTATCTTCATTTAAAATCAGCTCCTAGAATTTATTCTTCTTCTAATTTATCTACATATAGTATTCCACTTAAATGGTCTATCTCGTGGCAAAATGCCCTAGCTAGGAAACCTCTTCCCATCATTTCTATTTCTTGACCATGTCTATTAGTTGCCCTTACCCTTACGAAATCGGGTCTTCTGACCAATCCAGATTCACCTTCTACGCTAAGGCAACCTTCGTCGTCTATTTGTTCTCCAGAAGCTTCTATTATCTCTGGATTTATAAGTTCGATAAGTCCCTCTCCAACGTCTATTACTACTACCTTCTTTAAGACTCCAACCTGTGGAGCTGCTAATCCTACTCCATCTGCATCGTACATTGTATCTGCCATGTCTTCTAGTAGCTCTATTATCCTATCGTCTATTACTTCTACTGCTCTAGTCTGCTTTCTAAGCACACTTTCCCCTATCTGCGCTATTCTTCTAAGTGCCATTTTCTTCCTCCTCATATCTATCACAACATACTACTTGGATTTATATCTATCGATAAATTCACGTCTTTCGTGAAGACTGTATCCCTTTTAGTAATGCATATATATTTTATTATACCCTTTAACAAATTAATTTCAACATCATCATCCTTAAATAAAATCTGCCATCTGTAATTGGAATTGATTTTTCCAATTGAGCATGGACTAGGTCCCAGAATGAATTTCAAATCCGATATCCCCCTAGCCTTTAGTAGATATTCTAGAGATGAGTGAAGGTTGAATATATTTTTTTTGACCATTCCCTCGTCTTTTCCACTTACGACCACCCTCATGAGATTGTTGAATGGTACGTACTCAAATGCCTTTCTAACCTTGATCTCGTCTTCGTAAAAACCCTGGTAATCGTACGATATCGCTCGCCTTATAGCATAACTTTCTGTATCATAGGTCTGAAGCACGACCTTTCCCTCTTTATCTGCCCTTCCAGCCCTTCCAGACACCTGAGTTATCAGTTGGAACGTAGTTTCAAAACTTCTAAAGTCTGGGAAGTTTAGTATCATATCCGCAGATAATATCCCGACCAAGGTCACATTGTCAAAATCCAGCCCCTTGCTTAGCATCTGGGTACCAATCAAGACATTTGCCTCTGATTTTCTAAATCTATTTAAAATATTCTCAAGCGAACCCTTAGCTGAGGTAGTATCCTTGTCTAGTCTCAGTATTTTAGCCTCTGGCACTAGCCCCATGAGTTGTTCTTCTATCTTTTCTGTACCAGTTCCGGACGAACTCAGATGCTGAGTATCGCCACATTCTGGGCAGGCACTCGGTATATTTATTCCATAACCACAGTAATGACATACCCCTGTATTGTTGTTTTTATGATATGTCAAGGAGATGTCGCAGTTATCACATTTAAAGACATATCCACATTTCTTACAGGATACGAAATTTCCATACCCCCTCCTGTTTAGAAAGAGTATAGACTGTTCTCCTCGACTTATTGTCTCCCTTAATTCCTCAACCAGTCTCGTACTGAACATACTAGTATTTCCAAGGTCTAGTTCGCCCTTCATATCGATGACTTCTATCTTTGGCAGTGGCTTTTCATTTGCCCTCTTCTTTATATCTATTAAAGTATATTCACCGCTCATCGCTCTGTAGTACTCTTCTATAGATGGAGTTGCTGATCCTAGCACTAGGGTGATATTGTTTTTTAATGCCATATATCTAGCCACTTCTATTGCATTGTATTTTGGATTGCTGTCCGCCTTATAGCTGCTTTCGTGTGCCTCATCGATTATTATTACCCCTAAGTCTGTAAACGGGGCGAATAACGCCGATCTAGCTCCTATAAGTATTCTTATCTTACCGTCCTTTATCGCCCTGTACACATCGTGTTTTTCACCTTCTGAAAGTTTACTGTGAAATACTCCTACTATATGTCCAAATCTATTTTTAACCCTAGATATGGTTTGTGGAGTTAGCGAAATCTCTGGAACTAGAAATATACTGCTTAGACCCTCCTTGAGCGCCTGTGCTATTATCTCCATATAGACCTCTGTTTTTCCACTGCCGGTTATTCCGTGAATTAAATACGGTTTTTTACCCTCATTAAACATCTGAGAATTCACGAGTTCAACTGCATTCATCTGCTCTTCGTTTAAGACTACAGTCTTCTTCTCGTCATTGAAGTCTGATTTCGGCTCCCTGTAGTACGGCTTGAATTCAAAGTTTATTATCCCCTTTGAGTTAAGTGAACTTATACTGGATTTTGAGACCTCTAGTATATCTATCAGGTCGTTTATCTCGGCATCTTTATTTTGCTTTAGAAATTCTATTATATTTTTTTGGTTCTTTCCCAGCCTGATTTTATTTTCTGATATATATTCATCTATTCCGTCTACACATCCCTCGAGTATATTTCGGTTCAATGAGACATAGCATATATTTTTATCGTTTTGGTGATCGTCATACTCCCAAGATATTCTGATAAATCCTCTGTTTTCTAGTCTATTTACCACATTTAGGATGTTTGGCAGTTTTTTAAATTTATCTTGTTTTATCCTGTCCTTGCCGTAGTAAAGTTTCTCGAGTATTTCTTTTTCTTCTTCCTTCGACATGGCTAGAAGATTTTCAAACCCTTCTGAATCCATAGCCTTCACATCTTCACTAAGAGAAATTACCTTGTAGTTATTTAGCTTGTAGCCCTTTGGATAGAGTAAATTCACACAGTCTATGTAAGTGCAGAGGTACCTGTTTTTCATCCATTTTATAAGCCTTAGGTCATCCGATGTAAATATCGGAAGCTCATCTAAAAGTTCTACCACATCTTTAATTTTATACGATTCTTCCAGTGAATCCTCAAATCCGAATACAAATGCCTCAACGGGTTTATTACCCCTTCCAAAAGGGACAAGTATTCTATGTCCTAACTTTATCTTTCCATCAAAATACTCGGGGATTTTGTATGTAAACAAATTATCCGTGTGTATAGAATTGTTTCTAACTACGACTTTTGCGTATTTGTCGATACTGTCCACCCCCTCTTTCTAACTAGTATTATACTACAAAATAGGATGTGAAATACATTCGAGTTTTGACCTCGCCTTGAATTTCACATCCCGCTCATTTTCGTAATTTACTGCACATCCCTGATTTTATCCAAGATAACATCCGCTACCTCTTCTTTTTTCATCATAGGATACTGCTCTATATTTCCAGACTTATCTATTATCTTGACTACATTGGTGTCACCCTTGAAACCTGCTCCTTCTTGAGTTAGATCGTTGGCAACTATGAAGTCTAGGTTTTTCTTGATTATCTTTGACTTAGCGTTTTCGACTAGGTCATTGGTCTCTGCCGCAAAGGCAACCAATATTTTATTTCCTTTTTTCTTACCTATTTCGTAAGCTATGTCTTTATTTCTTCCAAGAGGCATGCTTAAGTCGTCGTCTTTAAAATGTTTCTTTATCTTCTTGTCCGAATAATTCTTAGGTTTAAAATCTGCCACCGCTGCACTTTGTATGATTACGTGGTTGTCTTCAAAGTTTGATATCATCGCCTCGTACAACTGGTCAGCTGACTCTATCTGCACAAATTTTTCGATGCTGTCAGGCGGTGTTAGGTTAGTAGGCCCTGAAATCAGAGTGACTTCTGCTCCCCTATTTCCCGCCTGGGCTGCTATGGCATAACCCATCTTTCCAGAGGATCTATTTGAAATAAATCTCACTGGATCTATGCTCTCCACAGTAGGTCCTGCTGTCACGATTATCTTTTCGCCCTTTAAGTCCTGCTCAACTTCGACTTCGCTGTCCAAACCTGTAAGAAGTCGCACTATCTCGTCGACTATCCTATCCGGGCTTGCTAGCTTTCCTTCTCCGACATCGCCACATGCAAGTCTTCCGCTATCTGGGTTTACAAATTTATATCCTAGTTTCCTGAGTGAATCCATATTTCTCTTCACTATTGGATTTTGATACATATTAGTGTTCATAGCTGGAGCTATTAGTACCTGTGCCCTTGTAGCCATCAACGTCGTCGTTACCATATCGTCTGCAATACCTCCGATAATTTTACCCATGATATTTGCAGTCGCCGGCGCTACGAGAAATAAATCGGCTTGCTTTGCTAGGGCTATATGCTCCACATCCCAAGTCTTTGGCTCTTCAAACATATCAGATATACAGAAATTCTGACTTAGGGTCTGAAATGTAAGAGGTGTGACAAACTCTGTAGCGGCCTTGGTCATAATTACATGTACATTTGCACCTAGTTTTTTAAGTTTGCTAACTACATCGCAAACCTTATATACAGCGATACCTCCGCTGACTCCGATTACAACAGTTTTGTCCCTTAACATCTTCTATTCCTCTTCCTTTAAATGTTTATGTTGCTCTTCTAGTATTCTAGCTTCTTCCTCTTCTATTTCAACTTCAGTTAGAGGTCTATATGTCAACAGTCCTCCTGCAACCTCTCTAGTAGCTATGCTTACAGGTTTTTCTTTGTCTCCTGTCACAACCAATGGATCCGCTCCGTCTATTATATCTCTCGCTCTCTTAGAAACTGTACTCACTAAGAAGTATCTGTTTTCTATTCTTTCTAGTACCTCGTTGATAGATGGTTTTAACATTATAATTCCTCCCTGAACTTGTCTAAAATATTATCTTTGTATCTGCTTACCTTGTTTTTCTCACTTGTTATTATACTCTTTATCTCTTTAACTGAGTTACTTATTTCATTGTTGAATACAAAGTAATCGTAGTCCTTTATCTTGTTTATTTCGTCAAATGCACTACTAAACCTCTTTTCTATTTCTTCAGCTGTCTCCGTTCCTCTTCCAACTATTCTGTTTTTGAGCTCCTTGAGCGAAGGCGGTAACGTGAATATAAATATTCCCTCTGGGTACGCTTTTTTTATCTGCATTGCCCCCTGCATCTCTATCTCGAGCACTACGTCAACGCCGTTTTTAAGATTTTCTATCACCTTTGCCTTTGGCGTTCCATAGCAGTTATCATAGATCTGCGCATGTTCTAAAAACTCTTCGTTTTCTATCATCTCTTTGAATTTATCCTTGCTTACAAAGTGATAATGCTGTCCGTCGACTTCTCCCTCTCTGGGACTTCTAGTTGTGGCTGACACAGATAGTTTTATATCTCTATCGTCCTCAAGGAGTGCCTTGCAAATAGTTCCCTTACCAGCTCCAGAAGGACCTGAAATCACTAGTAAAAGTCCATCTCTCTTTATCATGTTTTAAAACCCCACTTCTGATATTTAATCTTTTGATACTATATGAATTATTCAATGTTTTGAATTTGTTCTCTTATCTTCTCTAGTTCGCTCTTTATCTCAACCACTAAATTAGTTATATTGATATCAGATGATTTTGAACCTATAGTGTTTGTCTCCCTGTTCATCTCTTGTATTAGGAAGTCTAGCTTCCTACCTATAGACTTATCTTCTGCAACTGTATCCCTGAGTTGGATTATATGGCTTTTGAACCTCACTATCTCTTCGGTTATACTGCTCTTGTCCGCAAATATAGCAACTTCTTGAGCTAATCTAGCTTCATCCACTAGATTTTCGTTTTCTAAAATCTCATTTATCCTAGTACTTAATTTAACTCTATAATCTTCTACAACTGTATCTGAGTACTCCTCTACTTTTTCTATGTATCCCTCTAATGTATCAGATCTCATATTTACGTCTTCTGCTAGTTTTCTTCCCTCTACAGCCCTCATATCCTTGAGGTTTATAAGGCATGATTTCAATGCTGAACTCAGTTTTCCCCAGATTAAATCGACGTCTGACTCAGCCTGTCTAGTCGCCACAACTCCTGGTAACTCAGCTAGCTTCATTACGCTTACATCGTTTTTTATTTTAAATTTATCACTTATTTCAGCGAGGATATTTATGTACTGAGATGCTAAATTTTCATCTAATTCAAGTACTATATCTGAACTTCCAATGCTCTCGTACTTGATGAACACATCGCTTCTACCCCTGCTACATAATCCTTTACAAGATTTCTAACCTTGTCTTCTAAAAACGAAATCTCTCTTGGCATCCTCGTGTTTACATCTAGGTACTTATGGTTGATAGTCTTGCACTCAACCACTATTTTAACCTCTTCATCCTTGTACTCTCCCCTGCCAAAACCAGTCATACTTATAGCCATAATCAGTCCTCCAGTATTCCTTCACATATTTTAACAGCTGGACCCGTCATACACACGGAATCTCCAATATCTATCTTCAACATCCCACCTTGAGATGTTACGCTCACGCTATTGTCCACCTTTCCAAGGTAGTTGCACACAATTGCCGAGGCTGTCATTCCAGTTCCACAACCGAGTGTATATCCGCAACCCCTCTCCCAGGTTCTAACCGAGATATGGTACATATCCTCAACTTTTACAAAATTGACGTTCGTCTTTTCTGGAAATACTTCGTGTACTTCCATAGCTTCTCCATACTTACATACCTCATCCATATCGAGTTCGTCGACTAATACTACAGTATGTGGTACTCCCATCAGTATAGATGTAACGGTGAACTTACGTCCGAGCACTTCTATTTCCTTCTGGATAAATTCTTCCTCTTCCGAAATCACAGGTACGTCCTTTGCTAAAAAACTTCCCCTGCCCATATCTATTTTAATTGAATCAATTCTTCCTCCACTTGTGTTTAAGAGCACGCTCTTTACACCGTCCAATGTATCGACTGTGAATCTCTCTCCAACTACTATTCCCTTTTCGGATACAAATTTAGAAAAACATCTCAGTCCATTTCCACACATCTGGGCTCTTGAGCCATCTGAATTGTAGTATACCATCTTAACGTCTGCTTCATCTGAATTTTTTACGACCAACAAACCATCCGCTCCCACGGAAAATCTTCTATTACATACATTTCTGGCTAGATTTGAGTAGCCATCTGGACTTATTCCATCGTATCTACCATCGATTGCAATAAAGTCGTTCCCGATTCCGTGTAACTTCCAAAACTTCATCTACTGGCCTCCTAAAATAGTTTTTTATCTAATACAACAGTATACCATATTTAATAGTTTTTTATTGTAGGTTTTTTTATATAGTAGGTATTTTTTATTTTCCCTGAAGTATTTTTATTTTTGCCAAGGTATCCCTGTACTCACATTCCAATGCTTCTTTCTTCTGCTCATCGCCCGTAGTCGAAATTTCAGATATCACTAGGCTGAGTTTGTTTTTAAGCCTTAAGAGCTCTCCTTCATCTACGTTCGCCTTCATTATACTGTCTTTTCTATTAATACTAGCATCTAAATGCTTCGATTGTTTTTTCAAATCGCCTCTTTTGCTCATATATTCTGCATAACTCTCGTCAATTTGGATTATTCCCTTATTTGCAATCTCTAAAACCGCATCACAGGTATTTGTCATGAAATTCTGGTCATGTGATACTATAAGTACTCCTTTTTCCGTATTTTTCACAGATTCTTCAAGTGCTATAATCGATTTTATATCCAAGTAGTTAGTCGGCTCGTCTAGTATCAAAAAATTATTGTCCTCTAGGATTATCTTGCAGATCGACACCTTTACCTTTTCGCCACCGCTCAATACTTCTACCTTCTTCCTTATATCGTCACTTGAAAATCCAAATAGGTTTAAATTCATCCTTATGAGCGTCTCATCGAAAGACGAACTTCTCTTCACGTTTTCAAGAACTGTCTTATCTTCGTCTAATACCTTTTGTTCTTGATCGAAGTAGCCGATTACAACCCTTGGATTTAGCCTGATATTTGAGGTATACAACGTATCTACGTTTTTATCTAACTCGGTTTTTACTTCGATTATTTTTTTTATTAGACTAGTCTTTCCACATCCATTAGGACCTATGAGCGCTACTTTTTTGCCCTTCTTTATTTTAAAGGATACCTTGTCTAGTAATATTCTGATATTTTCACCATTGATTTCAGTTTTTTCACAATTGAATAATGTTAAATCTTTAACCTCAAGTACATTCTTTCCAATTATTTCTATGCCGTCTTGTATCCTTATCTTTATATCCTTTTCTTCCTTTGGTCTTTCCTTTACTTCTAGTTGCTCTAATCTAGTCTTATATGCATTTGCATTGTAGTCTAGCTTTTGCTTTACATTCTGTCCTCCCATCCTGTGGAGCCTTGCCTCTGAGTTTCCCATTCTCTTTGGAGTTCTCCTAACCTCAGCTGATTGTTTTTTTCTCTTTACAATCATATCTTCTATTCTTTTTTTCTCGTCTACGTATTTTTCGTACTCTGTGGTTTGTTTTTTTACCTCTAGTTCTTTTTGAGCTTCGTAATCTTCGTAATTCCCATTGTATATGCTCAAGCTTCCGTCCTGAATCTCAACTATTTTATTGCATATTTTATCGAGAAGACCTCTATCATGTGAAACTAGGATTATACTTCCATCATATTTTTCCAGTAGTTCTTGAAGTACTGCAACTCCCTCTGAATCCATATTTGAAGTAGGTTCATCCGCTATTAAAAGAAGTCTACGCTCTTTCATAGCCCTTGCTATCTTAAGTCTAGTCTTCTCTCCACCAGAGAGTTCGTCTGAATAGCATTTCGGCGAATTAAGAATTTTAGAAACTCTATCAACATCTTCCTTATCACCTATAGTTATGCAATCTCTTGTTTTCTGTGTATCATCTCTAGTTTCTCGATTGTTGATACCGTCCTGACTCAGTTCTCCGTGTATTTCATCAACCCTCTGAGATATATACGAATAGCTCTTATTTAGGTAGACATCTCCGCTATCTGCTTTTTCCTCACCTATTATTATCTTGAGCAATGTCGATTTTCCCTGTCCATTTCTACCGACTATACCTATTCTATCGCCTTCAAATACTTCAAATTTATCTATATCGAGTACGATTTTATCCCCATACATCTTTACAATTTTTTTTATTCCAACTAACTTCATAAATACCACCATCCTAAAATCAATATAATCGCATACTTGGCTATCTCCGCTTGATAAACCCAGTCGCCTCATGAGCGTATTAAACCTTAGTTTTATGATTTTAAAATGAGCCGCAACCTCGATAATTTGATTAGCACCTGCCTAAATGGTGATTCAACACCCGCTGAAATGAGAAGTTGTTGATTATTTAAATTTTTGCATAAAAAATAAGGATATAAGACTAATACAATTACTCCCAGAATCTCCGCACCACAAAAAGAAGTTTTTCCGCTCATCTTAAAAACAATCCTTATATCTGTGATACATAAATTCTATCGGCAAATTATATTCTCATAGTCCTAAATCCTTACCCTTTCATTCGCATTTAACCGTTTATCGGTTCGTTAACGCTATTATATCATATAGAGGTCTATCTAACTAGTCATCTATCCTATTTTTGTGTATAATAAGTAGGTAACAACGCATTTGTTACAAAGGGAGCGTGAATAAGATGGCTTTAGATGGCTTAGTAATACATTCGATAGTAGATGAACTCACATCAAAAATTCTCGGAGGCAAGGTCGACAAGATCTCCCAACCAGAAGATGATGAAGTGGTTTTAACTATAAGAAATAACGGAATTAACCATAAATTAATACTTAGCGCAAGTGCTTCAAACCCTAGGGTCTACCTCGCTAAGAACTATAAAAAAGAAAATCCAAAAAAAGCACCCGCATTTTGTATGTTGCTCAGAAAGCACATCCAAAGTGGAATCGTAGTTGGGGTGGAACAAATAGGCTTTGAAAGAATAATCAAAATCAGTGTAGAGTCATACGACGAGCTGAAGGAAAAGACTACTCAGGATATATACGTGGAAATCATGGGACGCCACAGTAATATAATACTCACCCGCTCTAACGGAGACGTTATAATAGATTCTGCAAAAAGGGTTCCTACTAGTATCAGCAGGCTAAGACAGATACTCCCAGGACTGACATACGTACTTCCGCCGTCTCAGGATAAATTAGACCCTCTAAGTAAAATCTCTGAAGACGAATTTAAGAGTGAAATTTCTTCTTACGAAGGACCTGTATTTAAGGCTGTATACTCTAAATTCTTGGGAATAAGTCCAATTGTCGCAAAGGAAATCTGCTTTAGGTCGGATGTGCCTCAAAAGACAAGGACGGAAGACTTAGAAAACGATCAGTTAAAAGCATTGTACCTAGAGTTTTCTAGACTTTTTGCCGAAATTGGCGACAGAAACTTCACTCCTTCTATAGTTGTGGACAGAAGTATAGACAAATTTCTAGACTTCAGCTGTACTAGGTTAACTGTCTATTCAAAGGCAGATGACCTCTTGAAAAATACAAATACCGACCATATGGTAGACAAGATTGATTTCATAGAAACCGACAGTATGTCGCAGATTCTAGAGTACTACTACTCTACTCGCGATTCAAAGGACAGAATTCACCAGAGGGCCAGCGACCTTAGAAAGAGCGTAAATATCAAACTCGACAGGCTATACAATAAACAGAAAAAACAAGGTGAGGAATTACTCGAGGCTGACAATGCAGACGAGTACAAACTAAAGGGAGAACTCCTAACCGCTTATATATACATGATTGAAAAAGGAATGGAAGAAATTGAAGTGTCTAATTTCTACTCTGAAGACTGTGGCAATATCGTAATTCCACTTAAAATCAACGCAACTCCTTCAGAGAATTCGCAGAGGTATTTTAAGAAGTACAATAAGCTAAAGAGTGCTAAAAAAGAACTTACTATACAGATGGCAGAAAGTGTTGAGGAGATTGACTACCTAGAAAATATTCTCTTAAGCATCGACAACTGTGAAAATTTAGAAGAACTTCAGGATATAAGAGGTGAACTCGTAGAACTCGGATACATCAAGGCTAGTGGCAAGGCTAAACAACATAAGAAACAAACCACCCTTACCACAAGTCCACATAAGTTCGTATCTTCTGACGGCACAACTATCTTGGTCGGAAAAAACAACAAGCAAAACGACTACCTCACACTCAGAATTGCCGACTACGACGATGTTTGGATGCACACTAAAAACATTCCAGGATCGCACGTCATTATAAAATGTGCTGGTAAGGAAGTCAGCGATGAAACCTTGTACGAGGGTGCAATGCTGGCTGCGTATTTCAGCAAGTCTAGAATGTCGTCTCAAGTACCTGTAGACTACACCAAAAAGAAAAATGTGAAGAAACCTAGTGGCTCAAAACCCGGGATGGTTATTTACGAAACCAATAGCACCGCTTACGTAACTCCTACCGAAGAGATGGTAGCAAAACTTAGACCGGTCCTCGTAGACGAATCCGAGATTTAATAATGGTTGCATAATGTGGAATATACACACAATGTAATAAGAAAGATGCCCACATCTATATAGGTGTAGGGCATCTTTCTTAAGTTAAATAGTAATTGCGTGGTACTCCAAAGTTTTGATCCTGTAAATATTGTAGTACTATCACATTATGATAATTTTACGATTTTTTTTGTAGTAAATAACACGCCATCCCTATTGTATTTATTTTATTGCTAGGCTTATCTGTTCTCGATGTCATCACAACTGGTACCTTAGTCCCTGCAATAATTGAGCAGGCTTCTCTATCCGAGTAATGAATGATCGCCTTGCTCACGTTATTAGCCTCCCTCAAATCAGATGATACTAAGATCTGAGCTTTTCCTGCAACTGAACTTTCGATATTTTTGATCTCAGCGTATTTCTTTGATATGGCATTATCTAGGCTCAACGGTCCGTCTATTATACAATCTTTTATTTGTCCTCTTCTATTCATTTGCGTGATAACTGCACTGTCTATTGTATCAGGCATTTTTTCAGAAATCGTTTCAACCGCACCCAAGAGTGCAACATAAGGTTCTTTATCGTATAAATTTTTGAATACTTCAACTGCATTTTGAATTATTTCAACCTTCTCTTTAAGTGTAGGGCTGATGTTGATCGCGCAATCTGTTAAAAATTGAGGCTCTCCATTATATCCGTCAAACATCGTCATCTGGCTTAGTCTACTTCCAGAGGATATACCCTTCTCCTTGTCTAAGATAGCCTTCATGAACGTACTTGTATGTACCTGTCCTTTCATTGGTATATCAGCTATACCTTGTTTTACTAGCTCTATCGCCTTTGCTGGTGCATCGCTCGTACAGTCTACAGGTACAACCCTTATATTTTCCTCATCCAATCCATATTTTTTGATTAGTTTCTTAGTATGTATTTCTTCGTCGACCAATATAAAATTTGCCAACTTTTCCCCAATTGCATCCTTCACTAAATTTATTTCTTCCTCACTTATTCCAGCTATTGCAATTGTTTTCAACTCCGATCCCGCTACTTCCTTACAGATATCCTTTATTGATTTCATAATTTTCCTTTCCCTATCACACGATAGTATAATTAAACTCACTAGGCTAAATGAGATTGCATAGTGGTGGATTTGACCTCCACTGAGATTAGAATTAGACTCGATACCCTAGTTGCAGTAATATCATCCTCTAGCTAAATTAGTTGCATCTAAGAGTACTCCTTGACATCTTCATCACCATTTAGACCGCGAAGTGCACCCTGTACCAACGATAATACCTCATTGTCTTCTGGCCAAATATAAAGAGGTGCCATCCACTCAATCATAGGTTTCAAATAGGATATAAATCTTTTTGAATTTGCCAGTCCACCTGTGACAATAATCCCATCTGGCTTAGCTCCAAGTGCCGCCGAAGCTGCACCGACTCCTTTTCCCACTTGGAATGCCATAGCTTCGAATATTAACTTAGCGTACTCATTTCCTCCCTCAATCATTTCTTCTACTTCTATAGCGTTATTAGTATTTAGATGCGCTTTTATTCCGCCTCCACCATTTATCAAATTATCAAGTTCTTCCTTAGTTTTTTCGCCTGACACGCAATATCTCATCCATTCACCTGCTGGAAGCGTTCCTACTCTGTCAAGTCCAAACGGGCTATCACCCTCAAGCCCATTAGTCACATCGATTACTTTTCCCTGCTTATGAGATGCAACTGATATTCCACTTCCTAGATGAGTGATTACTATATTAAGTTTATCGTATTCAGTTCCAAGTTTTTTGGCTAGCTCATGGCCCTTTGCCTTATGGTTGAGAGCTTGGAAAAAACTGACTCTCTTTATCTGTGGTAATCCTGTAATCCGTGCTATATCAATTAATTCGTCCACACATGGTGGATCTACTGTCAAGCATTCTACCCTTCCCTTAGATAATTCCCATGCTATTTCACAGCCTATACCCGATGGATGTGTGCCGTATTTTCCACCCTTCATATCGGCTATCATCTTCTCATTTATACGATACACCCCTGATTCTAAGGGTTTGACAACTGGCCCTCTAGAAACAATAGCCGACAACTCCGATATGCTTACCTGATGTCGTTTCATGAAGTCTTCTACAACTCTTTTTCGGTACGGATACTGCTCCCATAACGTCTTGTATTCCGAAAAATCTGCACTTGGATGTCTAATGGTTTCCATTACGATTTCAGTTTCATCTTCATAAATAGCTAATTTTGTCGATGATCCACCTATATTAATAATTAAATTTCTCATGTAAACTCCTTTCATAGCTTACTTATATATATTTTTTACACTGTTATCGCGAATTTAATATCCTTTGTTCTTAGATTTCTGATTAAATGGTGATTCAACGCTTTCAGTTGGGGGATTTTACCCCAGCTGAAATGAGATTTATGCCGCCACCTACAAAGGTGGGGACATTTATCTCAAGTTATTGAAGTAGAGGAGAAAAAATCTTATTTTATGCCTCACTCGATTCGATTTCTTCTTTTCCCGAGCCATCAGTTATAGGCATCTTAGCCATTACATTTGCGAATATCGATCCTAGAACCGCCGCCATTACAGCTGCTATTATACCTACAAGAGCTGACTCTGGATAATTTTTAAAGCTAACACCTGCTAACATGGCGGCGAGTACTGTATTTTTAAACCCTGCCTCTATCGCCACCGCACGCCTTTGATACTGATTTATTCTAAATAGTCTTGAAATTCCGTACGCAGCTGAAGTAGATAGAATTAGAAAACATAATACAGTAACAAATATTCTCCAGTCTAGCCCCATAAGAGCTGCCTTGCGTCCTGCAATTAGCCCACCTGTCATAATACTAAGCGATACTAATGAAATTGTAGGTGAAAATTCCTCTAATTTAGAGGCTATTGTCTTTAGCCAAGCCTTCATAGCTAGACCAATTAGAAGTGGAATAATTACACTTATTATCATAGTCTTAATCATACCAGGTCCATCTACATCAGTCCACGCCCTTACCAAAATCAAGCACATTGCTGGTGTTACAATTGGTGCTATGAGTGTACCTACTGACGTAAGTCCAACCGACAGCGGAGTATCTCCTTTTCCAATAAATGTTAACACATTTGTAATGTTTCCACCTGGAACTGCTGCACACATCAAAATCCCTATTTTCAATGCCACTGGAAGATGTAGAGCATTTACTAATATAATAGTCACTATACTAGATGCTATGAAAACGCATGATAGACCGACAATCATAGCCTTAGGTTTCATAACAAGTTGTTTGAAATCCTGGATTTCCATTGTAAGGCTCATACCAAACATCACAAGCCCCATTAGAAGACTCATATGAGGATTCGACCATAAAAAGACATTTGGGAAAAAGTATGCAACTAACGCAATTACAATAGTAAAAACAGCAAAATTCTTTTGCAACAATTTGGAAATATTATTTAACGTTTTCATACTTATACTCCTTTAATCTTTTTATTGGTTCATTTTAGCCACTAGTTTTCTAAAATCTGTTTCATTCAATGTGCGGTGTTCTGCTAATGATAATTCTTTTACTTCCATCAACAAATCTCTCTCTTTTCCTTCTGGAACTGTCAAACCTGTTTTTTCTAGCCAGTATTCAACGTTACGTCCACCGCTCTTCTTGCTGAGCAATAACTCTGGCATATCGCGTCCAGTTACATCCCAGTGATAAGGTAGCATTATAAGAGGATCTGTGTCCTTTACATTTAACCACAAGTTTGAAGGAAGCCCAGTTTCCCATAAGAATATCTTATCCCCTACAACTGCTTGAGTAGGTGGTGTTTCAATTCTTGCACACTCTGCTACAAAATCAGAGAGATTCTTGAACTCATTCATTTTTAGTCCAGAGCTTTGACCGTACATAGCTTCTAATGCCAATGCTAGAGATTCCATTGGTACACCTCCTGAGCGTTCACCTATACCGTTAACTGTTGTATGCACAACAGATGCACCAGCTGCCAATCCTGCAAGAGCAGTAGAGACACCCATCGCAAAATCATCATGCACATGTAATTCTATAGGCAATCCTGGGAACGCTTTCTTAAGTGCTCTTACTCTATGAGCAGCTCCTTCAGGAGATAAGACACCGAATGTATCCACCAAAGTCAAGGCGTCAATATGTCCTCCATCTCTTACCTGACCTACTAAATCTATCAAATAATTCAAGTCTGCACGTGAAGAGTCGGCAGGGAAGAATGTAACCTTCATTCCTAAATCATGCCCTGCAGCTGTTGCCTCTCTAGCAGTTTTTATTGCGCGGTCCTTATCCCAACGCTGTCCAACTTCAAGTAGGTGTTCACTTCCGATAATTTCTGCGATAACTCCATCCACTCCACAAGATTTTGCCAATTCCATGTCTTTTACCATATTGCGAACAAATGCGTAGATATCAGCCTTTAGTCCTAGACTTGTAATTTCCTTAATTGCCTCTGCATCCTCTTGTAATGCCGCTGGAGTTCCAGCTTCAATTCTTTGTACGCCAGCCTTGTCTAAGGCTTTTGCTATTGCTACCTTTTCATCTTTTGTGAATATAATCCCAGGTTGTTGCTCACCATCACGAAGTGTAGTGTCTAGAAATTCTATTTTTTCTGGAAATTCAAATTTCGAAGTTACTTCCTCTTCATAATTCGATGGGCTGACCCACCATTTATTTTCTTCTCTATAACTCATATCCTATATCTCCCCTATCTATATAATTTAAGCTTGCAAGCTTGATATAATTCTAGGACTTTTTACTAACATTGTCAATAGTTTTTATATAGTTAGGATAATTTTTTTAATTCTTTCTCTTAATACAACTTGAATTAAATCTACCTTACCTCTATATATGCGGGCATAAGTCTAATTTCAGCGTTGCTCTAATCCAACACTGAAAGCATTAAATCGCCAATTTAAAATATCCTACCTGTTTAGGTAGGATATTTTTCTAAAGTTTTAAATTTATCTCGTTATCGGGTTATGAGTCCAAATTAGCTTTGTCACTTCATTGCCTGGATTTTCCCAGTTGTGAGAATCGCTCGTCTTGAAATACATTGAATCTCCACAGTTTATAAAATACTCGTCCTTATCATTAAGTACTATTTTAAGTCTGCCTTCTAAAATAAATATGCAGTCCTCTCCCTTATGTCTATGCGACTCATGAACTCCTCCACCAGGCATAATTGTCACGATCGAAGATTTCATTATGCTCGTCCTATTGTTTATCAACGACTCAATATGCACGTTTGGATTACCCATGTCCACTACTTCACGATCTTCCTTAGAAACTACAAAAGTTTCCGCATCCTCATCCTCGCCGTCTTCATAGAAATAAACTATACTCTCGCCATAAAAATTAGAAAGCTTATTCACTATTTCTAGAGAAATATTCGCCCCTCCATTTTCTATCTTACTTAAATACGAAACTGAAATACCGGTCTGCCTACTGACCTCTTCTAGGGTGTAGTTGCTATCCTCCCTACATTGCTTCCATTTATTTAGCATTAATTTCTTAGAATGCTTAACGCTTACCTGATTATCGCTATCCAAATTTGGATGCGCCGAATGATTGGCGTCCGTCAAATCCAACATGCTCTTTATCGAAGAAATATTTAGGTGTTCGTTTATAGATAGATTTTTTATCTTCTTTAGCCTTTCTATATCCTCAAAAGAGTAAGCCCTGTAATTATTTGAGTTTCTCTCAGGTATAATCAAGCCGTATTTCTCCCAGTTTCTAATTGTAGCTGGAGATACCCCTACTAGTTTTGATACTTCTTTTATGTTGAATACAAAACAATCGTCCTTCATATTTATGTCACCTTTCCTCTGCAATTCATGCAGTCTCTCTTTGATAGTTGATGAAATATTAAACGTTAAATACTATTTCTATTATATATTTAATGTATACGTAAAACAATTGTTTTTATTAATTAAATCTGCTATTCGTTCTTGTTCATCATATCAACTATACTGATATTCTTAAACTGTCTAGACTCATACCTAGAAACCATATAACCAAGCAAAAGATTTATCACTATCATGATTATAAAATTAACATAGTTTATCTCAAACGATATCCCATATCTAAATACTCCTGAATGTTTAAAACTGAAGATCTCTATTGGTATAGAGGCTGCTACTGTAATTAAGCTTGCAAATACTGCATATAACAGACCTTCGAAACATACCATTTTCTTTAAATTTGATCTCGACAGACCTATCGCCTGAAGCATGCCAAATTCATTTTTTCTAGATATTACATTGTATCCTATATTGTTCACTATATTTAATGATGCTATAACGAATACCACAGATATAATCCCAAGATTAGTTATCGCCTGCTTATCTGTTATATCTTTCATATCTTTTCTTATTGATATTAAATTTCTATACATAACATTTTTATCTTTAGATGATATCTTAACAATACCTTTTTCTAAAGTATTTACATCTGCATTATTATCCTTAAATATATTTATACTTGAGTACACTTTTACTCCTGTGTCCTTCTCAAACTTTTCATCACTTAATATAACATCCGGCGATCCCATACTCAGTCCTGACCATGAATTCATATATGAATAGTACGTTATCGCTCCAACTGTGTATTCCTTATATACATACTCTGATTTATCTGTAAGCGTCCAGTAAGAGTCTTCACTTGCGTTTCTATCTTTTCTAAATTTAACGCTTATCTTGTCACCTACTTTTATATTTAACGCCTTATTTCCTCGTCCACTTGCACTTTGACCTATTCCACCCTCTACATATTTAGGTATATTGAGTATACAAATATTCTCCTTTTTCATCTTCTGTAAATCTATCTCACCTGAATCGACATAATCACCAATCTTTTTAAGAGCATTGTCATCATATCCCTTAATACTATTCTTTATAACGAATTCTCCAGTATCTTTTTCTGTCCCGTATACTGATTTTATAAATGTATCCTCATAGTAGTTATTTGTCTCCTTATAAAATTTCATATCCACCTTTTTCTTATCGTCGATCACCAATCTTGATGGCATTTTTTTCATTGTTTCTATAGACTTCACGCCTTTTAAATTTTTTAGCTCTTCCTTTGATTCCTCACTTATTCCAGTCAACACTGTTTTGTCCGAATACTCGTCTACTCCAAAATCAGAATTCAGATACTGATCTCTAATAGATGACTCATTCAATTTTAAACTCACATTTAGTTTATAATTTAAAAATATATATAAACTTGCGGTTATACTCATTGATACGACTACCATTAAAAATATCTTTTTCTTTTTCAGAATGTTCTTTAATGACAGTATTCTAAATGCCTTCGTTGTTCCAGAGAACTTGCCTAAGCTTATCATGCTTTTTCTTTTTCTATATTTACTGTCAAAATTTTGATTCATCAAATCTACTATGGAGTTTTTAGATACCTGCATATATACTAGCAAGCTTATCAAACAAGTTACCAATCCCATAATTATAACTATTGCTAAAATCATCAGTATAGGATAACTCATTGAAAGTTTTACTTCTTCCCCTGAGAATATAAATGTCGGACTCGCTTTTTTTCCAAGTTTATTAATTATATTTGCAGCTACTAGTCCTAAAATTACACCTAAAGGAGTTGCTGTAATGTAGAAAATACCCAGCTCTTTCATTATGATTGAAAGTATACTTTTTTTATTTGATCCTATGGCCCTCAATGTTCCATATTCTTCTAGTCTTTTATATATAGATATATTATACATTCCGTATACTATTATCATACATATAATACTCATAAGTATTGGCATACTCATTTTCTTAAATCCGATATTATTTAAGTCCATCCTTGCACTTATCAAATCTCTATTTATATGTACATTTTTGCTGCCATTTAAATTCAAGTTACCGACTATATTTTTTATTTCCTTGTTTATATCCACTCCGTCCTTAAAAGATCCGCTTATACGCATATCTTTTAATCTACTAGGAACTATTTTTTGTATATACTCATAGCACCACCAGCCTGAGCGGAAGGATTGTCTTTGGTTATACCGACTAGTTTAAATGTTTTTTCATTTATTTTTCCATCGACTTTTAGGTCTAAGCTTATGTCATTTCCAACACTCGTTTGGACTCCAAAATTTTTGAGAACCCAACGCTCTGCTACAATTTCATTATCGTTTTTAGGAAGTCTACCTGACTCTAGTTTTGTATTTGACAATATATAGTTGTCATTTGCCTCTAATAAAGTTGCAAAATCATCTCCCGACTTCATGATTGTTGCATATTCAGCAGATAATCCCAGATATTGAATGTCTTTATTTTCTCTTATCTTTTCTAGATCTCTACTACTTCTATGCTCTACATAAAAATCATATATATCTGTTTCATACTTGATTTTTTGCGCTTCAAACTTGTCGTTGTTATACTTTACTGTTACCAGCCCTATAGATAAAAATACTGAAAACAGTATGCTTAAAAACATACATATAGACCTCGATTTATATGCTTTTATATAATTTCTACTTATCCTATTTAAACCCAAAACAAACACCCCTATCTTAATTAAAAGTTATTTCTTGAGTTTTATTATATAAATCTGAAGTATAATACGCAAATCGCCAACTTGCATAAAATATACGTCTATCTGCAACAAATCCCAGGCTTTTTTGCACGATTTAAGCACGTGATTGTATAAATATACTTTTTTGAAAAGATAGATATTAAAAAATAAAATAGATATTTAGAAATATAGATGCTGCTTAGAATTTACATAAATATATCATTGCTACCAATATCTCAATGCCTCCCATCGCCTTGAATATCAAGGAGCTTTCTTTTAGGGAAATCGAAAGCAAAATCGCCAATGTGTAGGATAAAATAGAGGCAATTGAAGTCTTTTTCGAGAATTCATTATTGAAAATAGCAAACTCTACTGCATCCTCATATTGACTTTGAGCGTATATTTTAAAGAATATTATCATCAACATGGCGAATACTCCTTGGACAAAGTAAAATACAACTATTAAAAACTTGCTTATATTTAGCGATAGTAATATTGAAAACACGCCATCTAATATCATGAACTTCGAAAATACCCCTGTCGATTTAAAATCTATATATTTAATTAAAAATGATCCTATGAACATGCCTAAACTGAAAAGTGACAAGGCTACACCTATTGTATTTTGTGAAAAATGCCTTTCAATCGACAAGTAGTTAAATATAATTGGCTCTTCAAGATTAGTTATCAAGGCAACTACTATATACAATACACATAGACTCTTAAACTGCTTATTTGATTTTAATGTTCCTCCATGCCTATCGTCTGTATTTTTAACATTCGGTTTTAGTATTTTGACATCCTTGATAGCTAATAGATAAATTATCGCACCAATTAGAAAACTCGATCCATCAAATGCCAGCGAATTATTATACCCCATAATAGTTATAATGACCGCACATAGGGAAGGCATAACCAATTACATAAAACTCTGGATAGTGTTTGTGTACCTAATTAGACTTTTCTCATTCCCTCTGCTTTTCGTTATAGAAAAAAACAACGAGCTATCTATCCTCTCAGTTATGTTTTGTACTATTATGTGCAAGACGTAAAACGTGAACAACCTGTATATATTGTCTAAGCTTAAATATATACATAATATCGTCAATACACCGACTAAATCCAGCATTACAAGAACTTTATAACTAGTTAGGTTTTCGATTACCTTTTTATATACATTTGCAAAAACTATCGACGGGATACTTGATATTGAGAATAGTACTATGCTCAGTATCAAAGAATCTTTCGGAAAGAAATACGCAAAGTAAAATACTAAGACCAAGCTTGTAATTTTATCGCCGAATTTCGTTATCACAAGATGTAGGTTATAAAATAAATATTGATTTACCATGACTTCACCCCCTGTTCTTTACCCTTGAGTATATCTCCTCTACTTTCGTATCTAATGAATGTCTTGGTTTTTCATTTATCTAGTTTTTAGTTTATCTAGTTTTTAATTTATGTAATTTACACCTCACAATTAGACAACTCAGAAGTGTTTTTTACTAGTTTTTTATTGCTTAACCTAAGAATATAATCGAATCTCGTATCTAAATCTTCTACCTGATGAGTCACTACGATTATTATTCTGTCTTCGATTGAGAATAGTATTTCTTCTATCTCCTTTCTCAATTGAGTATCTAATGCTGAAGTTGATTCATCAAAAATTAATATCGGCGATTTTCTTATCAATGCTCTTGCAATACATATCCTCTGTTTCTGCCCACCTGAGATATTGCTAGCGTTTTCAACTATCCTCGTATCGATTCCATCTTCAAGTTTGTTTACCATTTTTTCCAGCCCACTGTTTTTTATAGCTTCCTTTATCTCTTCATCGCTGAATCGCTCGTACAAACATATATTGTTTTTTATAGAATCATTAAATAGATATGAATTTTGATCTACAATTGATATCAGCTTTGATATATCTGTTCTATTTATATTTTTTAAATTCACATCGTCAAATATGATTTCTCCTTCGTACTCATCGATGAGTCCCGATATAAGTTTTGTAAATGTACTTTTCCCTGAGCCGCTTTTTCCAATCAATGCGTACTTCTTTCCCTTCTCCATATTTAAGCTAAGTTCATTAAATATAGAATCAGATCCCTTGTATGAGAACGACAAATCTTTTATACTAATCTCCTTATCCAAGCTAGTCTTTGTTATAAAATCTGTTTTCTCAAGTTTATTGATATCTTTAATTTCTTCGATTTCTGTTACAATCATGTCGACAGATCTTATCTTACTGTACAAAGTCGGTATCCTCTGTATAGGAATCAAAACATTATTACTTAATTGTGTTATCATCATCATTTTGCCGATCGTTATGCTCTTTATAGACACCAAATACGCTCCTACCAAGAGCGCTATAAAGAATATACCTATAGCTATAACATCATTTATATTTTCTACTAGAAACTCTAACATTGATGCCCTTAACCTGCTAGATTCTAATTTTTCATTGTCGACGTTGAATTTATCAATCATTCTTTTTTCAATATTATACTGTTTTATTACTAAAAAGCCGTCTAACATATCCTTAGACTTCGATATCATTTTTTTAGATGACTCTGAAAATGCTTTTTTGTTTGTAGATAACATGCCTATGAATATTTTGCTTATCACAATTGGCAGGAATGATATCGCTAGTATTATCAGTCCATAGAATACATTTGTCCTTATTATAGCTGCAAATGAAACGATGAACGATATTATGTATAGTAGTAGCATTTTGAAATTCATAAAATAGTCAGAATACAATATATTCATATCATTTGTCAAATTATTTATATAGCTAGAGCCTAAATTTTTATTAAAACTACTTAAATTATTTTTCAACATAGATCCGAATAACTCACTTCTGATATCTACTAGAGTATTTTTAAACGAGGATGCATAGACCGTATCGTATAGCATCTTTGCCAAAAACATGCATACTAGAAATATAATACATAGTTGACACAGAGATGTTATCGAATATGTGCTGGTAGTTGTCGTTTCGATGATTTTTCCAAAAATATATGCCTTGAATACGTCTATAAGAACTACCGCCAATGAAAATGCTAAAAGAAGTGCAATTTTTAATCTATTCTTTAATAAATACTTATACATGTTTTACCCCCTAATTGTCTTAATTGTATTTACATACGATTTAGCAAAATTATTACATTTGCATTAAACTTCTACGATATAATTATAATACTTATAGATTTTTCTGTATATATTGAATTCTACAAAAATAATCATTGATTTTTGTAAGGTTCTCTAGGTTCGGTAGTCAATCAGCAGATTTGATTATTGAGATATTAAAAACCACTCTTACTGTAAATAAGAGTGGTAAGTAATAACTGTTTTTAGTTTTATACTGAGTTTTCCGAGTTTATTTTTTAGTTATCTAACTAAGCCTGTTCTTTTTTAAAATCTGCATTGTTAATTATCCTATTTGCTATGATTCCAACCAATGCAGCTAAGCTAAGACCTGTTATTTCAACGCTATTACCTACTGGAATACCTATGTGAATTCCGTAATTAGCTGCGTAAGTTGTTCCTAGTCCCACTAGAAGTATCAAGAGAATAACAGCAATATTTTTCCATCCATCAAATGAGTGATTGTCCCTTATAGTCTTAAATCCAACGAAGGTTATCATAGAGAAAAGCATCACGCTTACTCCACCCATTACTGCACCTGGTATACTCTGGAGGAACCCTCCGAATTTTCCTACAAACGATAGTACAATAGCTATGCAAGCTGTTATTCTAAGTATTGAAGGGTCGTAATTTTTAGTTATTGCAAGCACTGCTGTATTTTCTCCATAAGTAGTATTTGCCGGTCCGCCTATAAATCCTGCGAATATACTTGCAAGTCCATCTCCTAGAAGTGTTCTATTTAAACCTGGATCTTCTATAAAGTTTTGTCCTACTACTGTTCCGTTTGTCGTGATGTCGCCGATATGTTCCATCACAGTTGCTAGTACAACTGGGGCTATCATAACTATCGCCTGAAGTCCGAATTTTGGAAGTGTGAACTGTGGTATAGAGAACATTGTCGCCTCTGTCATCTTAGCCACGTCAACATATCCAAGTACTAAGCAAACTCCATAACCCATAAATACAGCTATCAAGATTCCAAGTTGCTTTATGAATCCCTTGCCAAATATATTTATAAGTATTGCAGTTGCCAAAGTCACACCTGCTATGATAAATTTTTCTGATGCCATTGTAATCGCTGTAGGTAGTAAGTTTAGTCCTATTACTATTATCATCGCACCTGTAACCTGAGGTGGGAAGTATTTTTTTATAGTCTCTACACCTACTAGTTTTGCTACGAGCGCTATTATTAAATATATAAGCCCCGCTACGATTATACCACCCTGTGCGTATGCCATATCTCCGCCGTATGCTTTTTTAGCCGCTATTACAACTGGTATGAACGCGAAACTAGATCCAAGAAACACTGGTACCTTCCTCTTTGTACAAAAATGGAATATCAATGTTCCAACACCCGCTGAACATATCGCCACCGCTGGATTAAATCCCGTTAAAATCGGAACCAACACTGTTGCTCCAAACATCGCAAATAAATGCTGAACTGCCATTATAAATTTTTTCATAAGCTCTCCTATTATTCCTTTAGTTTTGTTCTCCATGGATGTCAATTTCTTAATGCAAAGCTATTGTATCCCATGATTTTTCTATTCGTAATTCTATCTTAATGATTCTATACACAGTATTCTATCGCAGAATTTTTCCCATATATAATTACTCGTTTATGCTTACAGAATCTTCTCCATCTGTCTCAATGAGTTTCACCGATATTATCTCTTGCTTTGAAGTTGGGACGTTCTTTCCTACGAAATCCGCCCTTATCGGAAGTTCTCTATGACCTCTGTCTACTAGCACTGCTAGCTGAATCGAACCCGGTCTTCCTATATCTATAATTGCATCTAAGGCAGCCCTTACAGTTCTTCCAGTATATAATACATCGTCCACTAATATAACAGTCTTCCCTTTTATGTCAAAATCTATAAACGCTCCCTTTACTATAGGTTCGTCGTCTATACACTCTAGGTCGTCCCTGTATAGGGTGATATCTATCGTACCAGTTTTTATTTTCTCGCCTTCTATCTGCTCAATCTTCTTAGCTATTCTCTCCGCAATCGGAACTCCCCTTGTCATTACTCCTATAAGCACTAGATCATCTATTCCCTTGTTCTTTTCGATTATCTCGTGGCTCACCCTTGTTATAGCCCTCGCCACCTGTTTTTCATCCATCAACTTTGCTTTTTCAATCATCTTCCCCTTATTCTCCCCTTCTCTGTATTTAAAATAAAAATTTACACTGTAACCTTAGAATCATGTTTCAAACACGCAATCGCCATTTAAAACTCAATCAATCCTTACATTAAAAAAACTTCCCACATAAGATGAGAAGTTGTATGCCGCATTTAAATACGTGCGAAACAAGCTCAGCAGTCTTATGATATCTCTGTACCATTTAAAGATTACTCCTGTTTATTTTTATTTATTTTGGTTATATTTATTTTAGCTTATATTGTTTGCTTTTAGCTCTCTTTATTATACATATTTACACAAAAAATTTCAAGCATCTAATTAATTTAAATGATGATTGCCTGTGATGGTAATTACTTGTGATGGCAATTACTTGCGATGATTATTACTTGTAATAGTGGTTACTCGCGATGGTTATTACGTGGTTGGGAATTTCAACCAACACTGAAATGAGATTATGCCCGCTACCTATACAGTAGAGGACATTTATCTCAAGTATAACTATCTAGATACCCTGAGTTTTTCTATCAATCCTTTAAAGCTGTCTGGAAGTTCCGAATCGAATTCCATATACTCCTTGCTGATTGGGTGAATAAATCCCAATGTTTTTGCGTGGAGAACCTGACCGCTTAGTTTGAATTTTTCATTCTTTTTGCCGTAAATCGGATCTCCCATAAGTGGATGTCCTATATACGTTGAATGTACCCTTATTTGGTGAGTCCTGCCAGTTTCTAGTCTAGCCTTCATATATGTGTACTTTTCAAATCTCTCTAGAACCTCGAAATGTGTAACGGCTTCTCTACCACCCTCGAGCACGGACATTTTTAACCTGTCCTTTGGGTTTCTTGCTATAGGTCTATCAACCGTCACCTTATCTTCTTCAATTACTCCATGACAGATAAATCTATACTCTCTCTTTACCATATGCATCTTAAGTTGCTCTGCCAGTCCTTTATGTGCCTCATTTGTCTTTGCGACTAAGAGCAGTCCTGAAGTATCCTTGTCGATTCTATGAACTATACCAGGTCTTAATCTATCGTCGTTTAAGTTTGATAGTTTTCCTCCAGTGTAGTGTAAAAGTGCATTTACCAATGTACCTTCGTAATTTCCTGCACCAGGGTGAACTACCATACCCTGTTTTTTATTTACAATTAATATATCTTCATCCTCATACACTATGTCTAGAGGTATATCTTGAGGTATGATTTCTATTTCAGGAGTTTCAGCGATTTCTATCTCTAAATTATCTCCTATTTTTAACTCAGTCCTAGGTTTCTCGATTTTTCCGTTTACGTGAACCTTTCCGTTTTTTATTATCTTTTGTATAGCACTTCTCGAGAAGTCGGCAAATATTTCTGATAAATACACGTCTAATCTCTTTCCCGCTCCATTGATTTCTACCTCAAAGTTCATTTTTTCGTTCACAAATCCACCCCATCGTGTTCTCTATTTTGTATCATTTTTTCCATCGATAAATAGTAAGTATACGCAAAGCAGTATCGTTCCCACTACTACGTATATGTCGGCTACGTTAAATACGTACTGCCAAATAAATCTAAAGTCAAAGAAATCTACCACATATCCTATTCTGACTCTGTCTATCATATTTCCTATAGCTCCTGATATTATCAACACGATTGATATTTTGCCTATAATGTGTACCTTGTGTTTGTGAAGATAGTATATACCTACAACCGTTGCAGCCACAGCTATTACAACAAATAAGAGCTGGCTGTTTTGGAAAATACCAAACGCTGCCCCTCTATTTTCAACATAGGTTAGATGAAATACATCTTTGATTATCGGCAAGGTGTCGATTGTTCTCAGGTTGTTGAGTACTAAAATTTTTGTTAATTGGTCCAGACATACAAATAGGACTATTGGAATTATATAAATCAAAGATCTTCCCCCTAATCTTACAAAAGTTTTAATAACTTGTATTTATATTATAGCATAAAAGAGATTGTTATTGATACCCTAGCCGGATCCAGTGGCTTTCTGGGACATTTATATCAAGTTATAATTGAAAAAATCACAAAAGTGGTCCTAAAAGGACCACTTTTGATTTTATAGTCTATTATAATATATCTATCTAGGAATAAATCCAACTTTCTCATATACAGCCTTCAAAGTTTTGCTAGCTTTTTCCTGAGCCTTCACATCTCCTGCAAGGTAGATATCCCTTAGATAATCCTTGTTTGCCAACATATAGTCGTATTTTTCCTTAATCGGTCTTAAATACTCTACTACTATTTCAGCTACATCTGTCTTAAATGCTCCGTATCCCTTGCCTTCGTACTGAGCTGCTATATCTTGTGGATCTCTGCCAGAGAAGTTTGCACAGATATCTAAAAGATTTTTAATTCCAGGTTGTTCGTCTGAGTACTTAACAACACCTAGTGAATCTGTTACGCTCTTTTTGATTTTCTTAACTATAGCATCCGAATCGTCTGCTAGAAGTATATATCCATTTGGATCGCTGTCTGATTTACTCATTTTCTTAGTAGGATCTTGAAGACTCATTATTCTAGCGCCTTCCTTAGGCATATAACCTTCTGGTATAGTAAATGTTTCAGAATATCTATTGTTGAATCTATTAGCCAAATCACGTGCAATTTCCATATGCTGTCTTTGGTCTTCGCCAACTGGAACTAGGTCTGCCTGATACAATAATATATCCGCGGCCATAAGTACTGGATATGTAAATAGTCCAGCATTTAAGTTTTCTTCACTCTTTTTAGCCTTATCTTTAAACTGTGTCATCCTATTCAATTCGCCCATGTACGTCATTGTATTCAACACCCACATAAGTTCAAGATGTTCCTTTACATGTGATTGAATAAATATTGTGTTTTTTTCTGGATCTAGACCACAAGCTATATACTGGGCTAGTAACTCTATAGTATTGTTTCTAAGCACTTCTGGTTTCTGTGGCACTGTTATCGCATGTAGGTCCACCACACTGTAATAGCATTCGTATTCATCTTGAAGCAAGGTCCAGTTTTTTATAGCCCCTAGGTAATTTCCTAAAGTCATTTTTCCTGATGGTTGAGCGCCGCTAAATATTACTTTTTTTTCATCCATGTGAATCCTCCTGAATTTTAATTTTTTTATCTCAAATTATAAAGCTTTTAACATCCTTAGTATCATATCTTTTGAATTATGCGCTGCTTCTACTACGAATTCATCGTATGTTACATCCGCACTGTCGTCTGCCTTGTCAGACATTGCCCTTATTATTACAAACGGAATCTTGTTTATATAACACACATGAGCGATCGCCGCACCTTCCATCTCAACACAAGATGCATTGAATTCATCTACTATCGTGTCCTTGATTTCCTTAGATGCTACAAATATATCGCCAGAAGCTACCCTTCCTTTAAAGGCATTGTAATTTGAATGTCCAGCTGCTGCGTTGCTTGCGAGTTTTACCAATCTCTCGTCTGCTACGAACACTGAAGTCTCCATTCTAGGTATTACACCCCTCTGATGTCCAAACATAGTAGCGTTGAAATCGTGTTCTACTGCATCTGTTGATATCACTATATCATTTACATTTAACTCATCTGCAAGCGCACCTGCTACCCCTGTATTTATAACTGCATCTACTTTAAATTCACTTATAAGTAATTGTGCGCAAAGTGCTGCATTTACTTTTCCTATACCACATTCAACCAATACTACTTCCTTGCCTTCTAATTTTCCTGTATTTATTTCCAAGTTAGCCTTTTGTATCGTCTCCCTATCATCTAGAAGCTCTACCAAAATACTTACTTCCTCTTCCATAGCGCCTATTATTCCTATCTTTGCCATAATTACCTTCCTTTCTACTCTTTCATAAAAATACACAAGGATTACTGTACCTGTTACCTCGTTGACAATTTTTGCATTAAAAAACCGCCCTAAACAAACCATAGGACGGATATCCGCGGTGCCACCTAAATTGCACGGACTAACCATGCCTCTTAACTGTTTTAATGCTCGTCAGCAACACTGGCTACTAATTTCACCAATTGTGTACCTCGTAGGTCCATTCCAAAGATATCTCCCACAGAGTTTCACCAACCCTCTGCTCTCTGTTTTGAGTGTATATCCAAGTACTAATCCTATTCATAGGTTATACATTATATGATATTTTTTCGTTAAAATAGTATATAGTATATTATAACTGAAACTTCAATCTATAGCCATACATATATAAAATTATTTTTTATCTGATTTATTTGATTCAATGTATTTTTCTACTTAGATGACTCTTAACTGTTTGTTTTTTACCACTTAGTAGAATCATATTCTAGTTGGATTAAATTAGATCTAAAATTTCCGCTAGCTTTTCGGCGTCTATCTGTCCGTCTGCACTTGACTTGTCAGTTTTGGCAAAGGTGATGGAAGATCCAAACAATTCACAGGCGACCCTGCTGACTGCCCCAAGTGTCGACATGGATATCCCTACCACTGGTATTTCTAGAATTTTATTAGCATGGTGGGTTGCCAACATAAGTGATATTACATCGTCTTTGGAGTTTGGCATATACGCAACCTTCGCTATATCTGCTCCTAGATCTTGCATTCTTTGGAGAGTCGAAATTATCAATTCTCTTGATGGCGTCTGTACGAAATCATGACTTGAAACAAGTACATCCACCCCGCTGTCGTGAGCTGTGTCGATAAGTTTTTTCAGAGTAGATTCATCGAGTGACAACTCTAAGTCTATAATGTCTATATAACCAGATTTTATAGCGGTTTCGCATATTTTTTTGCGATGAGTTATATTCAAATTAGACTTGCCTCCCTCGCAAAAACTTCTGAGTGTGAATATTATTCCCTTGTCTTTCAAACTGTTTCTCATCTTCTTTAGAGTTAGTATTATGTCTTCTTGTGTGAAGTAATCTACCCTCCACTCAACCAAATCTATTTTTAAATTCTGTATTTTTTTTAACTCTACCTCGATTTCCTCGAAATTCTCACCTATAAGTGGCACGCAAATCTTTGGTCTGCTATTTTTTTTTACCAATTCTTTTATATTTAATTTACTCAATCTATATCACTATCCAATCCATATATTTCTTAACGATAGTATAGTCTTAATCAATTCAAAAATCCAATACTATTTTTATCGATTGTCCATTTATTTTTTGAAAAATTCATTAAATTTCTACAGTATTTTTTAAAAGGAATTTACAAAAATTTTTAAACTTTTTTAGACATCCCTCTACTCTTTTTTATATATTAGTGATAAAATTAAGATGTACTTAATTTTAAGCAATGGAGGTTTTTATTATGAAAGATTTAAGATTAAACGCTGCTTTAGAGCAAATGAAAAACGAAGGACTTACACAGATGGTAGTAAGTGATCCTATCTCAGTATACTATCTAACAGGTGAAATGGTTCATCCAGGGGAGAGACTTCTTGCATTATACATAAATGTAAACGGTAACCACAAACTATTCATAAGTGAATTGTTCCCAATACACAATGACCTAGGAGTAGAAATCGTTTACTTTACTGACAACGAAAATCCAGTTGAATATATAGCAAACGTTGCTGAAAAAAATGCACCTATGGGAATAGATAAGAACTGGCCAGCTAGATTCTTAATAAGCTTAATGGATTTAAACGGTGGAAGCAAATTCCAAATATGCAATGTCATAGACAACTTAAGAACTATAAAAGATGAAGAAGAAAAAGACGCTATGAGACTTGCTTCTAAATTAAACGACGAAGCTATGGGCAAACTTATAGACAGCATAAAAGGTGATGAAACTGAAATACAACTAGCAAACAGACTTGCTAAAATATACGAAGAACAAGGTACTCAAGGATTTTCATTCGACCCAATCATAGTATTCGGTGCAAATGCAGCTGATCCACACGGTGAACCAGGAAACAACGTAGCAAAAGTTGGAGATACTGTTATAATAGATATCGGTTGTCTTAAAGATAACTACTGCTCTGACATGACTAGAACAGTATTCTTAAAAGAACCTTCTACAAAAGGTAAAGAAGTATACGAAATAGTTGCTGAAGCAAACAGAAGAGCTGAAGCTATAATCAAACCAGGCGTTAAATTCAGTGAAATAGACGCTGCTGCTCGTGATTTTATAACTGAAAAAGGTTATGGAAAATACTTCACACACAGAACTGGACACTCTATAGGACTTGACGTTCATGACCTAGGTGACGTTTCTGGAATCAACAACAACCCTGTTCAACCAGGTATGATATTCTCTATCGAACCAGGTATCTACCTTCCAGGAGAACTTGGAGTTAGAATAGAAGACTTAGTACTTGTTACTGAAGACGGTTGCGAAATATTAAACAGCTATTCTAAAGATATAATAACTGTAGGCTAATATCGATATTGTCTCGCGATTCTTGCGCGATTTAATACGAGGACCACGTATAAATTCTCTTGAGTGCTTAGATGCATTTTAGGATAAGTATACGTCGGTCCTCGTTTTTGTTATCAGCGTTAAGATACCACTTCTAGTTTAGCTAATATCCCTAAGGGTATAAATATAATAGTTCTAATAAATACCTATATGCGTATACTACATATATTGAAGTACAAGTGTTCTAAGGTTATCATTAGAAAATTTACCAAAAAGGAGATAGCAAATGAAACTATATACACCATTAAAGATAAAAGATTTAGAACTAAAAAATAGAATTGTCATGCCACCTATGTGCATGTACTCTTCCGAAGACGGGTTTGCTAATAAATGGCATCAAATCCACTACTCGACTCGTGCAATCGGTGGGGTTGGACTTATTATAGTAGAATCGACTGGAGTTTCTCCTGAGGGCAGAATAAGTGATAAAGACCTAGGCCTTTGGGATGATAATCAGGTGGACAAGCTCAAAAAAATAGTGAAGAAAGTCCATGCCTTCGGTGGAAAGATTGCAGTCCAATTGAACCACGCCGGTAGAAAATGTGAAGTCAAGGAACTTGAGATAGAAGCGCCAAGCCCTATTCTCTACAGCGATGACTACTCTGTTCCAAAAGAGATGAGTCTATCTGACATCAAAGAGACTGTATCCGAATTCAAATCAGCATCAAGGAGAGCTTTGGCGGCTGGATTTGACATGATTGAAATCCACGCAGCTCATGGATATTTAATAAGTGAATTCCTCTCACCTATAACAAATAAGAGAACTGACGAATACGGAGGAGATTATAAAAATAGATCAAGATTGTTAAAAGAGGTAATTAAAGCTGTAAGCGAGGTTTGGCCTGCTACAAAACCTCTCTGCTTGAGAGTTACAGCTGATGATTACGCAGAAGGCGGTAATGGACCTTCCGACTTAGCTGAAATAATAAACTACGTCAAGGACTTTGGAAACGGAGTGGACTTAGTTGATGTCAGCACAGGTGGAGTGCTCCCTACCGCACCTAAAGATTTCCCGGGATATCAACTTCCACACGCTGAAATTATAAGAAAAGAAACTGGTCTTCCAGTAATTGGAGGTGGACTTATAACCACTGCCGCTCAAGCTGACAATGCAATCGAAGACGCTCAGGCAGACCTTGTTTACATGGGTAGAGAACTTCTTAGAAATCCTTACTTCCCTCTTATTTCTGCCAAAGGACTAGGATACGATATTGAATGGCCAGAACAGTATCTAAGGGCGAAACCACGTATGAAATAAGTGGGGCTATCACAAATAAAAATATGAAATCGACTAAGTCAAATTTTATTTGTAACTAACTAGTTTTCAGACTAATAAATAAAGCGTCTAATCGGACAAGTCCGACCAGACGCTTTATTGTATTTAATAGTTTATTATCTCACCGTTGATACCTACAGTCACAATTTCTACAGGCAATTCCTTACCACTTTCGTTTACCGCCTTTACCACTGCATTTGCAAGCTTACTGCAACAAGGTACTTCCATACGTGTCACTACGACCTTCTTGACTGCGTTTGACCTTAGTATATCCGCTAATTTTTCTGAGTAATCTACATCGTCAAGCTTTGGACAACCTACAACCACTGCCCTACCATTCATGAATTTATCGTGGAAATCTGCATAGGCATAGGCTGAACAATCAGATGCTACTAGGAGTTCGCTACCATCGAAGTAATCTGCAGTAGTCGGAACCAGTTTAATCTGTATAGGCCATTGATTTAACTGCGATTTCGCTCTCATGTTCATCTCTACAGCTTCTCTGTCGTATTCAAGTGCTTCTCTTTCTACAAAATGTATGGCGTCCATCGGGCAGACAGGTAGACAATCTCCAAGTCCATCGCAGTAGTCGTCTCTTAAAAGCACTGCCTTTCCATTTTCTATACCTATCGCATTTTCATGGCAGGCTTTTGAGCACAATCCACATCCGTTGCATTTTTCATCGTCTATTGTAATTATTTTTCTTATCATATGACTTCTTGCCCTCTCTTTCATCAGATACTTAAATTGTGATTCAGCGATTTCAACGAACTACAGTTCTATTTTTAATTCTAACTATAATTCTATCTTTAATCTTAACTACAGTTCTGTCTTCAATCCTAACTATAGTTCTATCTTTGTGGCGATTCCGAAGTTCTCAACCAATAAATTCACTACATCCTCTGAGAGAAATGCTGGAAGAGTTGGTCCTAGATGTATATTTTTAACTCCTAGGCTTAAAAGTGCCAATAAGACTATTACCGCCTTTTGTTCATACCAAGCTATATTGTAGACTATTGGAAGATCGTTTATATCGTCTAGTCCAAATGCTTCCTGGAGTTTCATCGCTATCACTGCAAGTGAGTAGCAATCATTACACTGACCAGCATCTAACACCCTAGGTATTCCAGCTATTTCTCCGAGGTCTAATTTATTATATCTGTACTTTGCACAACCTGCTGTTAATATGACTGAATCCTCTGGAAGAGATTTTGCAAAATCTGTGTAATATTCTCTATCCTCATGTCTTCCATCGCAACCAGCCATTACCACAAATTGCTTAATCGCTCCAGATTTAACTGCAGCTACCACAGCATCTGCTAATTCTATTACCTGGTTGTGTGCAAATCCTCCAGTTATACTTCCCTCTTCTATTTGTTTAGGTGGCATAGATTTCTTTGCCTGTTCTATTATTTCGCTGAAATCCTTCATTCCGTCCGCATCTTCCTCTATGTGTTTAACACCCGAATAAGAAACTACACCTGTTGTATATATTCTGTCCTTATACGTATCCTTAGGTGGCACTATGCAGTTTGTAGTCATTAGTATAGGACCATTGAAAGATTCAAACTCTGACTGCTGTTTCCACCAAGCATTTCCGTAGTTTCCTACAAAGTTATCGTAGCTTTTAAATGCTGGATAGTAATGTCCTGGAAGCATTTCTGAATGTGTGTATACGTCCACCCCTGTGCCATTTGTCTGCTCTAATAGCATTTCTAAATCTTTGAGGTCGTGTCCAGAGATGAGTATTCCTGGTTTATCTGAAACTCCTATATTGACTTCGGTTATTTCTGGATTTCCGTAGGTCTCAGTATTAGCCTTATCTAACAGACTCATACAGTCTACTCCGAATTTCCCTGTTTCTAGAGTTAGGGCTACTAACTCATCTAGAGTGAGGTTATCATCTAATGTAGACGCCAATGCCCTTTGTATAAATTCGTCCACTTCTCGATTTGTATAGCAAAGCACATTTGCGTGAGAAAGATAAGCAGCTAATCCCTTTACACCGTAAGTTATCAATTCCCTTACGCTCCTTACATTTTCATCAGCCGTAGACAATACTCCGATTTCACATTTAGCTACATTCCAACTTTCTCTATCTAGCTCATTGTAAGTAGCTGGTTTTGAAAGTAGATCTTTATTTGATAATTTCTTCAATAATTCTTCCTTACATCTTATGGTCTCTTCAATTCTATCTGAGACTGAGTCCTCATTGAAATTCACATTTGTCACAGTTGTAAATAGATTTTCAGTTATTAGATGGTCAACTTCTTCATCTATTTCTACACCTTGAACTCTAAGCGCTGTAGTCACCTGAGACAATCCCTTAGTCAGCCAAATCAGTAGATCTTGTAAATTTGCGACTGATGCGCTCTTACCGCAAGCTCCACCCTTTGTACATCCTGTGTTTCCCATAGCTTCTTGACATTGATAACAAAACATTTCACTCATAATATAATCCTCCGATATTTTTATTTAAATATTTTTCTACCTACACTAAAATGAGAATTACGCCATCACCTGTAGAGGTATTTGACATCTATCTCAAGTTATATACTTTAGAATTTCATCTTGATATGTAATCCTTTTTGTTCATATTTAAATTATATCTTGGATTAAAAAAAATATCTGTAACATATGTTACAGATATTTTATCGATTGCTTATTAAGACTATAATAGTTCTTCCAATCCTTCTCTATCTAAAATTCTTATGGAGTTTTTTCTTAGATCTATTAACCCGTCTGCAGTCATGTTTCCGAGTTCCCTAGACAGAGACGGCCTTGTTGTACCTAGGAATGAGGCTAAGTCCTCCCTATTGAATTCTATAGAAATATCGCTGTATCCGTCAAACTTTTGAATTAGAAAGTTCGCCAGTTTTTGGCGCAAGGTATAGCTGTTTAATATCATAGTTTTTTGATTTAAGTAATACGCCTTCTGCGCGAGTATGGATATCATATTATAACTCAACTTTCGCTGTAGATCGATATCTATTCCCACATCCTTGAATAATTTCTTGTCTATGGATAGTACCTCGCTGTCCGAGGTGGCTACACAGGTGTAGTCGTATAATTTATCATCTAAGTATGCGTATACCTCTGCAAAGACAGTCCCATTTTCAATAAAGTCGTTTACTATCATCTGTTTTCCATTAAGATCCGTCTTTTCTATTCTAACCGATCCTTTTATAAGTACGTAGACATATTTTGGAATCTCACCTCTAGTGAATATTTTTTCTCCCTTTTGGAATTTACTCAGTTTTGAAAATTCATCGTTTAAGGCCCTCTCAATCTCTGCCTTAGATAAATCTCTAAAAAGAATACAATTTTCTAATTGCATATAATCACCTCAATGTCTATGTACCCCATAGTGGAGATTTTTAAATACTTAAATGCTACCATCCACCAGAAGAGCCTCCGCCTCCAGACGAACCTCCTCCAAAGCCTCCAAAGCCACCTCCAGATGAGCCGCCTGAGCCAAATCCGCCTCCTGTTCCCCAGAAAACATCTGTACTCCTTCGTCTTCTTCGGCCGCCTGGACCTCTAGGTCCTTTTCTATTTCCTATGATGATTACTATGATGATGATTATTACTACTACTGCCGTTGCAATATAATCAGATTCATCGTACTCATCCGCATATTCATCGTATTCGTCCAGATATTCATCTACATCTATATCAAGGCTCTTATCGAGTTTGACATTGTACTCATCCGCTATATAGTCGGCGAATACGCTGTAGCTATTTAATATTCCCTCCGAGTAATTTTCATCTACAAAGGCTGGCTTGGCAATGCTCGTCATAACCCTATTCGAAAGGGCATCTGGAATAGCACCCTCAAGCCCTCTTCCAACTTCAACCCTCCATTTTCTGTCCTGGATCGCAACTAATATCAAAAGCCCGTTGTCCTTGTCCTTTTGACCGATTCCCCACTCTCTAAACAACTTATTCGCGTAGTCCTCTATTTCCATATTCGAGTCCTCTAGTGAATCTACTGTAACAACCGTCGCCTGAGCTCCAGTCTTGTCCTCGAGCTCCTTACCTATAGATATAATCTTATCCCTGTCATTTTTAGAAAATGTAGATGAGTAGTCGTTTACGTACTTATACTCTGTTGGTTCAGGAAAATTTGATTTTTTCGCCGCCATCAAACTCAGTGGCGAAACGAATATCATAATGGCTACGAGCGCTACACAGATCTTTACAACTCTATCCTTAATTGCCTTCGTACTGGCAAATCTATCCCTCAATCTATCAAACATAATTAATTACCAAAGTCGACCTTAGGCACTTCGTCTGCACCTGGACCCGCTTTATATAAATCTCTTTCTTTAAATCCGAACATCGACGCGAAAATATTTGTAGGGAATTTCAATATCTTAGTGTTAAACTCTGTCACTGCAGCGTTGTAATCCTGTCTAGCTATCGCTATCCTGTTTTCACTTCCTTCAAGCTGTACTGATAAATCTTGGAAGTTCTTGTTTGACTTAAGGTCTGGGTATTTTTCGACTACAACCAAAAGTCTAGAAAGTGCTCCAGACAATTCTGTGTCCGCAGATGCCTGCTCCTTTACATTTCCAGCACCGGCTAGTTTCGCTCTAGCATTTGCTATATCTGTGAATATAGATTTCTCCTGAGTCGCATACCCCTTTACCGTGCTTACTAGGTTTGGAATCAAATCCATCCTTCTCTGAAGAAGTGTATCTATATTTGCCTGTGCCTTGTTCACATTCTGATTCATACCTGTAAGCTTGTTGTAGCTTCCAGCTATTCCACCGCCTATTATCAATACAACTACCAATACTCCTATTAAAATTTTAGTTCCGTTTTTCATATTTCCCTCCTTAAATATAATACAGTTATTTGCTAAATGTTGATTCAGCGATTTAATTGTGATATGCAATTCCACTAAATGTTGATTCAATGCTTTTAGTTGGAGATTTGACTCCAGCTGAAATGAGATTTATGCCTGCGACCTGTAGATGTCTGGGACATTTATCTCAAGCTATAGTATATGCAAGTTTAATTGTCTTTATTAAAATCGCTCACATCTATATTATACAGAAAATACAATTGTAATAAAGTAACAATATTGACACGTTGTAGACAAAATATTAAAATAATGCAACCGAATTCGTGGAAAATGGTTTACAAATTAACAAAACTTTACTATACTTAGTGTACAAACGTTTCCAAGATAAATTGTGTTAATCTATAAAGGGAGGAACTACTATGAGGTTAAAAAAGAAAGTCAGTGCATTATCGTTAATATGTATAATGACAGCGACAGGATTGGTTGGATGTGGTAGTAGTAAGAAAGCAGGTGCAGTTGATGGGTATGCCGTTCTCGCAAATGAAAACGCTAGAAAGGCTATCGACCTATGTATAGATAGAAAGCAGATGTGCGATGTCCTTCTATCAAATGGATCGTTCCCGGCAAAATACTTTACAGCTACAAATCTCGTAAAGAATGAAGGCAAGGACTACACCGATTTATTAGCTAGTGCTAATGTTGACGCAGGAAGGCAAGATGACAAAGAAGCTGCTAAATATTGGGCTAAGGCTAAGGAAGAACTCGGCTTTGACAAGGTCGAACTAGAATTCTTAACACGTGACACTGAACTAGATATAAAACAAGCTGAATTCTATCAATCTGAAATTCAGGAAGCTCTAGAAGGTTGTACCGTAAAGATTCAACAGTTGCCATTTAAACAACAGCTTCAAAAACAAGATAAGAGAGAGTATCAGATAGTTATGGCTGGTTGGTCTCCCGATTATCCAGATCCACTTACATTCCTAGACACAATGGTTACAGGCAAGAAAAAATCTAACAGTACAGGATATTCAAATAAAGAATACGATAAGTTAATTGATCAAGCAAAAAGGGAAACGGATATTAATAAGTCGTGGGCATTGTATGCAAAGGCAGAAGAACTTATGTTAAAAGATATGTACATAGCTCCACTCTACCAGAGGACTGAAGCATATCTTCAAAACCCAAATGTAAAAGGCATAGTCGACGGTGCATTCGCGGCCAATCAATCTTACAAATGGGCTGATTGCGACGACCATGAATTGAATGTTACAGAAGCCTCTGATATCCCTTCAATGGATCCAGCTAAGGCAACTGACACCACTTCATCTATCGCCCTTTCAAATACTATGGAAGGCTTAACTAGGATCGATAAGAATGGAAATGCAATCCCTGGTCTGGCTGAAAGCTGGACTACATCTGAAGATGGCCTTACTTGGACGTTTAAAATAAGAGCTGGACAGAAATGGTCTAATGGAGATCCCGTTACTGCAGGCAATTTCGAATACGCATGGAAAAGACTCCTAAACCCAGATACCAAATCGACATATGGATGGATCTTATACGATATAGAAGGTGCCGAAGAAGCTAATACAAAGGGTGGAGATGCAGTAGACAAGGTAGGCGTAAAGGCTGTAGATGACAACACATTAGAGGTCAAATTAAATAGACCAGTAACTTACTTTGAAAAACTAGTCTTCGATGCTAGATTCTTGCCAGTAGACCAGAAATTCGTCGAAGAAAAGGGCGATAAATTCGGTACTAGTCAAGAAGATACAAACTACTGTGGACCGTTCACCATGAGCACTTGGAAGTTGGAAGATAGATTTGCAATGACTAAGAACCCAGACTACTGGGACAATAGCACAGTTAAATTGAATACAATAAACTTTAAGATAGTCAAAGACGACAACGCTAGACTCAATCTTTATGAAAACGGCAACGTGGATAGAATCAAGTTGTCTTCAGATCAGGTTGCCAAGTACAAAGATAGTAAGGATTTAAAATACGTCAAGGAATCAGCTGTATTTTATCTAGAGATGAACTCTTCTGGTAAATACGGACGTTAATACAATAAATAAGACGCCAGACGACTAAATAAACATTTAAAAGCCCCTTGCATTAGAATTTCTGAATCCAGTCTTCAATCTGGTGAACAAATCCTAATATAAGGGGCTGAAATGAGAACGTCCCCCACCTGTGAAGATTGGGGGACGTTCTCAATTCATATCTTTAAGTACCTTGAAACTACTTCCCTATATCCTTACAATCAATTTATATAAAAATGAAAATCATATTACCTTTACTCAGGCATTTCTTGTTTATTAGTCTCCCTGTCAACTACCTTTATAAGTTTCTTCTTGTAAAGTAATTTTGATGTAAATATCGTAACAGGTATCATAAATACTATGAATATACCTTGAACCTTACTAATTTCTATATGAACTAGATACTTGGCAACGGCGAGGACAATTATCATAGGTATTACTGCTAATACCTTATTCGATATATTGTACTTACCAGTTCTAGGTGTAAATGCACTGATTGCAAGCGAACCTAGAAGTGCTGGGAGTATGTATAGTGTAGAAGTCTGTACATACGGATTTGAAAGCACTGGTTTAAGTGGTACAAGTAAAAGTACACCTATAAATATAATAATCATTGTTATTATAGATGAGACGCATACTGCAATTGTAACCAATGTATCACCCTTGTCAGTAGATTGTTGCGCATCTGCAAGTTGAAGCGTATTTATAGCTACTGGAAGTTTTAAGTTACCAACGTTTCCAGTTATAAATGCTATATAAGAGCCTATACCAAATATCGGCGAATAACTCAAAACTTCTGATAGAGCTACTGGTATGAACATAGCCAATAGTCCACTCGCACTAGATGCTACTGTCGTCCAGTTTGGTTTCAAACCGAAGATCATACTTACAACTAGAGGAATACCCATCATAAACATAAGCGATATTACCGATCCTATCCTTCCTATCCTGTGCATAGAATTTATATACTTTTTATTATCATCCAGCCTAGCTGCTGTTTCTTTAATAGCTGATTCCTTCATTATCTACACCCCCTATGAAAATAATCCAGTCCAAAGAACTGAAGATGCCATCGATAGTATAAGCGTCAACGCCAGTGAGAACTCTCCGAGCCACGGCGCATTTGCCTTCTTCGCTATAAATCCGAGTACAATCGCTACAAACAAGCTGGTAGCTATTGTTAGGCAACTTACGATACCTGATACAATCTGAACGAATAAAAGAACTACTATCATTGTCATCATGAAACAGTTAGAGAACAATGCACCCCAACCACCCTTTTTCTGGCTGTAATCAGCCATAGTTGTAGTTATCTTCTTAGATGCAAATATATTTATGATTATACCTGCACATATTCCGACAGACATAACAAGCATTACTGCTATCATTATATTTCCTGGTTGATCTCTTACTATCCCAAGATTTGCAAATCCCATAGACTGTGCAGCCATATCTGCCGCCATGAGTTCGTACGACACAGCCCCAACTACCGAAAGTCTAAACCAAGACCAAGCAGTTCCAAGCACTGTAGCCAAGCTCATTAGCCCTATTACTATTGAAAACGATGGCACTATAGATGTTGTAATAGCTGATGTAACTACTTTTTTAACCGTTTCTTTTTCGATACCTATATCCGCACTGTGTTTATAAGCTTTTAATGCAAGAAGTCCTGCCAAGCCCATAACAAATAATAATCCTATAGCAACTAATCCAAAAAGCAGGCGACTATCCGCCACATCCCAAAAAGTCATACTCATACCCTCCTGTTATAATTTTTATCTTTCAATCCTGTAGAACACATATTTATCATTTCCGAGTTTCTATCTTCCCATTTTATTGTCGATACCGTTATTAACGAGGATTTATAAAACTAGCATACCTGTCATGGTAGACTTTACCCCCTACCTCAAAACGGCGATCACCCAGCAATTATTTTTTAAATTTATTTCATAAATTGTTTTGTCAAATTATCTTGTCAAATCACCTTATGAAATTGCTTTATCCAACCGATTTATGAAAACTCTTTACCGTATTTGTAAATGTCATTCATTTAATTTCGGCATTATCCGATTCCATTTGATACAAATCTTCACAACGCATATTGGACTCCATCCTATTTATCTAGGAAATCAAGTGCAAATTGAGTGTAAAGCGCCGCTCCATATTTAAATATAGATTCGTCGATTTTAAATTTATCGTGATGAGGTGGATAGATACAACCCTTATCTGGATTTCCTGTTCCTAAAAATACCATCGCTCCAGCTACTTCATCTAGATAGTAAGACATATCTTCAGAACCCATTTGTCTAGGCATATCCATATATCCGTCTTCACCTAGCACTTTTATAGTTGATTCTTTGAATATCTCAACTGTTTCTGGACTGTTGTAAGTACTCAATGCAGTTTCGTCAAACTCGATTTTAACCTTTACATCGTACATATCCGCTATATTTTCAGCGTGTTTTCTTATTTTTTCATGAACTATCTTGCGAGTTTCCTTATCGAAATACCTCATTGTAATATCTAGTTTAGTGTGCTTTGCAATTATATTGTTTCTAGTTCCACCAACTATTTTTCCTACTGAGATAACTAGGCAGTCCTGTGCATCCGTATTCTTCGTTACGATCTGTTGAAGGTCGTTTATGAACATACATGCTGGTGTTATACTATCCTTTGCTAGATGCGGTGTAGAACCGTGACCAGACATACCTTCGAATTCAACGAATATAGTATCCGATCCCGCCATGACGTAGCCCGGCGACGTTGCACAACATCCTGCTGGTATAATTGGAAAACTATGCATTCCAAGACACATATCCACATCTTTTAAGAATCCCTCAGCTATTATTCTCTGAGCTCCATTACAAGATTCTTCATCTTCTTGGAAAAAGAATTTTACAGTTCCATTTAATTCTTCTTTCAAATTATTCAGTAATCTCACCGCCCCAAGAAGCATTGTTGCATGGGTATCGTGACCACAGGCGTGCATTACACCTTCATTTGTCGATTTGAAATCGACATCTGCCAACTCAACTATAGGAAGTGCGTCTATGTCCCCTCTCAACATGACTGTCTTACCTGGATTTGCGCCCTCAATCGTCGCAACTACCGAAGTTTTTCCAGCCTTTACATAGCTTACCCCAATTTTTTCTAGTTCTTCAATTATTCTTCCTTGGGTTCTAAATTCATTTCCGCTTAACTCTGGATGTCTGTGTAAATCTCTTCTGAAGTCTATTAGATAGTCTTCAATTTCTTTCGCTCGACCTAAGATGTCCATTTGCTCTGCTACTTCCATTTTTTAAATCCCCCTTTGTTTATCGTCTTGCTCACCCGTCCTAAGGAATTTATTTTAAGAGAGATAGAGCGGGCAAGCAAAGATTGATAATGTTTTATTGGAACAATTTGAATATACCATAAAAAAGGCCTTTAAAACGAGGACTTGCACAAAATGGACGCGTTTTTGCATAAATGGTAGATATTTTTTTCTTTTGCTACTTGACATTTCAAAAAAACTAAAGAATGAATCTTCAATTTCATATTTTGCAATGAATTTAATAAGAGATGCACACCGTCGTAACGATATCCATCCCCTCCACTCAGTTCAACTACCATTCTATTATCCATGAATTTAATTAGGTCGTAGCTAACTTACTATTAATTCGAACTTCCACTCTATTATACAGGTCATACCTATTTTCATATTCGTTAATATTGTCTAGGTCGACCGTGTATTCATATTAATTCAAACTCTCAACTCTATTATCTAGATCGTACATGTTTTCAAACAGCTCAAACAGCTCTTTGCCACGACCTCTAGCATAATAGCAGGTCTGTCCGTTTTGAAGTTCTATAATCCTATTTTTCTTATCTATTTTTCGTATTTTGAATACATTAACCACTTGTGACCTGTTGCATCTGAAAAAATAATCTTTAAAAGCTGCCAATTTATTTAGATTTTCGTTGAATATTTCACTTCTATACTCTAGGTCCACCGATATCTTGTGTTTAGCAGGAATTGATTTTGCACAGAATATTTCTGAAACTAGGTACGTCTTATAAGCATGGTCGCATTTCAACATGATTTTAGGCACGTTTCTGCTTTCTATTATTCTTGATATTAAAACGTCTAATGTATGTCTAAAATGCGTTTTAAACTTCTTATTATCGCTTTTAATAAGCATTGCAGCGACTTCTACCTGTCTTGTATATATGTACTCGTAATCATTCACTTTATCGGTTAGGAATATAATTCTACTTCGGCTCAACCTCGTATTTATGAACCTAGCTAACTCTATTCCCTTTTGAGAATCGAGGATGTTTTTATCAAATACGTATATATCCGCTCTAATAAAATTAATATTTTCCAATTGCGATATTGCCTCTTCCAACGTTATACTTTCAACTTCTACGATATACTCATAATCCTTTTCAATCAAGAAATAATCGACCATATCGTATATTTTTTTCTCAAGTACACTTTCTAAACCGACTATCTTAACCCTAATCATCTCTACCCTCCTGTTAATATCGTTTTCCTCATGATTGTACGGTGGATCCCCCTGTAAGCTTTACTAAATTTAATTGTCTTACAATCTAAGATGTTTTACCTTTTAAATGTAAGAATATAACACTCATAATTCAAAATCAACATATTTTTATATTTTTTCTAAAAATACCGTCAATAATGTAATTTTAATGAAATACTTTTCTAAATACCTTATGTAAGACTTGATAGATATATACCTGACGAAATTATGATTTAAAAAAGCCAGCTCGATTTTCACTGAACTGGCTTTTTTAAAATCTGTATATCTATCTCTTTTCAACCTTAAGACCTGTCATATGATCGTTTAGATTTTGCTTTTCTAAACCTTCATCGTTTACTCTCTTTATATTAAGAGCAAGAGTCTCTGTTTTTATATAATCTTCAAAATATCTAACTGCTTCATCTATTTCATCGTCTGAGCAGTATTCTATATCTATGTTGTCTAGTACCTCAAAATCATTTGATTTTCTAAGCTGTTGAACCTTAGATACAAACTCACGTGCAAGCCCTTCTCTCTTGAGTTCTGGAGTAACAGTAGTCTCAAGTATTACGAACAAGCTACCTTCTGAGGCTACATTGTATCCTTCTTTTGCACTTACGTGGTATTCAACTACTTCTCTTCCAAATTCAAATGGTTCGCCATCCAACATCACCTGCATCTTTTCTCCGTTTGCTAGTTTAGTAACGGCGTCGAATCCATCAAGTTTGCTGAGTTCTTTTGCGAACAGATTTATATTTTTTCCAAGTACTGGTCCAAGTTCTCTAAAGTTTGGTTTCAATGTGTAGTTCATGAATTCTCCAAGAGTATTAGAGAAGACTACGCTCTTGACATTCAATTCTTCTTTTATTATTCCAGCTAGGTCTCCCATTATTTCTTCATATCTTCCGTCTATCAACACTTCTTGAAGAGGTTGACGAACTTTTAGCCTTTCAGACTCTCTAGATGCTCTTCCTAGAGTTACTAGATTCTTAGTTAAGTCCATCTTTTCTTCTAGAGTATCGTCTAATAGCTCGTGTATAGCCTTAGGATATCTAGCTAGATGCACTGAAGTTTCTCCAGAAAGGTTTCTGTATAGTTCTTCAGACATATATGGTGAAAATGGTGCAAACATCCTGCTTAGTCCTTCTAGAAGTTCGTAAGTAGTGTTGTACACTGCCTTCTTGTCTTCTGTAAGCTCTGTAGCCCAGAACCTTCTTCTAGATCTTCTTATATACCAGTTCGATAGATCATCGTTTAAGAAGTCTATCATGTTTCTAAGCGCCTTGTTTAATTCGAATTCATCTAGATCCTTAGTTACTGATTCTACAAGTCTATTGTATTTTGAAAGTATCCATCTATCTAGTTCTGGTCTGTCTTTGTATTCTACAAAGAACTCCTTAGGATCTACTCCATCGGTATTTGCGTATAATGTGAAGAAATTATATACGTTTTTAAGAGTTCCCACTAGTTTAGAAGATACTTCTTTTAATCCATCTGGGTCGAACTTAGTAGGTGTCCATGGTGGTGATACGTAAAGTAGATACCATCTTACTGCATCTGCCCCGTATTCATCGAATAATGCCATCGGATCTACTGTATTTCCTCTTGATTTACTCATTTTCTTACCGTCTTTATCTAGTACCAAGTCTGGAACTAGGACTCTCTTGTAAGGTGATTTACCTGTTACAAAAGTAGATATAGCTAGAAGTGAGTAGAACCAACCTCTAGTCTGGTCTATACCTTCTGATATAAAGTCAGCTGGGAATAGCTCATCAAACACTTCTTTGTTTTCAAATGGGTAATGGTGTTGAGCAAATGGCATTGATCCACTGTCAAACCAACAATCTATTACTTCTGTCACCCTTGTCATAGTTCCACCACAGTCTGGGCATTTGAAGTGTATATCGTCCACATACGGTCTGTGTAGTTCTATTGTCTTTGGATCTACTTCTTCTATCGCTTTTTCAGCTAGCTCTGCTCTCGATCCAACTGATTCTATATGTCCACAGTCACATCTCCATATTGGGAATGGTGTACCCCAATACCTAGTTCTAGATATAGCCCAATCATTTAGATTTTCTAGCCAGTTTCCGAATCTCTTTTCTCCGACAAATCCTGGATACCATTCAACTGTGTTGTTATTTTCTATTAATTTATCTTTTAATTTTGTCATCTCTATATACCAGCTTGGTTTAGCGTAGTAAACTAATGGAGTTTGACATCTCCAGCAATGAGGGTAGTTGTGAAGAACTTTCTCTTTGCTGTATAATTTATTTTCTTTTGCCAGCCATTTTATTATTTCAACGTCTAGTCCCTCTTCCATGACGAATCTACCCTTCCATGGAGTTTCAGTAAATTCACCCTTGTCGTCTACTGGTTGTATTACAGGCAGACCGTATTTTCTACCTACGTTGTAGTCGTCTTCACCAAATGCTGGTGCTGTATGAACTATTCCAGTACCGTCTTCAGTTGTTACATGGTCTCCGCATATTACGTAGAACGCCTTCTTATCTGGAACTACGAAAGGCATTAACTGTTCGTATTCTTGATACTCTAGTTCCTTACCCTTCATCACTTCTAGTACTTCATAGCCTTCGCCAAGATTTTTGTCAGCTAATGCTTTTGCTAGGTAGTATACTTCGTCTCCCTTTTGAACTTTTACGTAATCTGTGTCTGGGTTTACTGTAAGTGCTGCATTTGATGGCAATGTCCAAGGTGTTGTAGTCCATGCCAAGAAGTACTCGTTTTCAGTTCCCTTTTTCTTAAATTTAACTGTTACTGTATTTGTCTTAACTTCTTTATAACCCTGTGCAACCTCGTGTGATGCAAGTCCAGTCCCACATCTTGGGCAGTAAGGAAGTATTTTATGACCTTCGTATATATATCCCTCTTTGTTGAATTTATCTAGTATCCACCAAACAGTTTCTATATAGTTGTTGTCCAATGTTATATACGGATTGTCTAGGTCAACCTCAAATGCCATTCTATCACTCATTTTCCTCCATTGTTTTTCAAATGAGAACACTGACTCTCTACATTTTTTATTGAATTCTGCTATACCGTATTCTTCTATCTGTTGTTTGTTTGTAAGTCCAAGTTCTTTTTCAACTTGTATCTCAACCGGAAGACCGTGGGTATCCCAACCTGCTTTTCTCTTAACCTGATAACCACTCATAGTCTTGTATCTACACATTGAATCCTTCAAAGTTCTAGATAATACGTGGTGTACTCCTGGATTACCATTTGCAGTTGGAGGTCCTTCATAGAATACGAAACTTGGGTCGTTTTCACCTTTTTTTATCGTTTCTTTAAGAAGATCTATACTTTTCCAATAAGAAAATACATTTTCTTCTGCTTGGCTTACACTGCCATCAAATAATTGATTGAATTTCGCCATTTTTACCATCCTCTCTTAATTACTCGTAATTTTAAAGTATTATTTCATATTTCTTGCTCTTAGCACTGTCTGGGCTTAGTTGAATCCTAAACCATATTCCAGTTTGAGTTTAAATTAAAAAAACTCGTCACTTATAAAATAAATTATAAGGGACGAGTTATATTCGCGGTACCACCCTAATTCTAGACTTATAGTCTAGCACTCATATCTTTAACGGAATTACCCGGCACGGCTTAATCGAAATTATTTCTTTCAGCCTGCGACTCAGGAGTGATTTTCGACTTCTATTCCATCCATTGGCTCTCACCTAACCCAATTCTCTGTAAAACTTCCTAGAGTTTACTGTCTCCATCTATGTCTTAGTTATTTGCTTATGTTAGGTCATTATATACCAACATTTCAGAATAGTCAATAGTTCTATGATTAAATTTATCTAATTACAAGTTATAGCAGCCTCGTCATTTGGATCATCTTTTTTTGAATCTAAATTTGGCTCTTCTATATCTTCTAACTTTCCTTTGTCGTCCTTCGCTCTCAAAGAAGCTTCTATAGCCTCAATAGACATCTCTTTTTCTGAATCCTTTGATGAAACTACTTCGTGCTTGACCAATGAGCTGTACTCGCTGTCGAAGCTATGGTTGAAGTTATTGTCCATCCTCGAGTAAAGAGCTGTACCTTCAAACACATTTCCTAGATTGTCATCGACGTCGTAGAATATATCATCTATACTCTTAGTCTCGTCTTCTAGTAGCGACTTGAATTTATTTCTAAATATCTTGAACTCTCTTACAAGTGAGTCGTACTCTTTTCTTATCTCAACTATACGATTGTTCGCCTGTTCGATTATTTGTCTAGCCTTTAAATCAGCCTCTTCTACAATTATCTTTGCTTTCTTGTTCGCAGCACTGCATGTATCCTCTGCCGTAGTCTGAGCAGTGATCAAAGTTGCCTTTAGAGTGTCTTCTATATTTTCGTACTTATTGACTTGATCTATGTACATCTGTAGCTTTTCAGTCAAGCGAAGATTTTCTTGTATTATACTTTCGTAGTCTTCCTTCACTATATCGAGAAAAGAGTCTACTTCCTCTTCTCTGTATCCCCTCAAAGCTTTTTTGAAGTCCTTATTTTCAATTTCAATTGGTTTTAACAATTCAATTCCTCCCCAGTTTAAAATGAATATACTCTCTTACTCAGGTATTTTTGCACTTAATTTAAGACGTCCCTTCTTGGTTGGTTCGCCTATTGCCTCGATTTTTGCTCTGCCCTTACCGCGTACGGAGATTATATCTCCTGGCATCACCGATTTCGACTTGGAGTTTACGGGCTCAAAATTGATGTGAACTCTGTCTGAGTCTATATACTTCATGCTATCCTGTCGTGAGATATCATATATACCGCTTATTACGCAGTCTATCCTGTCAGAACTTACTGTAGTATGCTTATCCTTGAATTCTTTAGGAGTTTGTTCAATTTGAATTCTCATTATTTCTTTTACTCTGACATTATTCCTTGCAACCCTTGTAAGGTTCATAGACAAAAAATCACAGATGTCCGCGTCTACAACGACCTGGCAAAAATTTTCATGGATGATTATATCCCCGATCTTTTCTCTTTTAATTCCTAACCCTAGTATTGAGCCAAGATAATCTCTATGGTGCACAGATTTAAATTTAAAATTTCCCTCTACCTGTATAAATCTGAGACTTTCTGCGAGATCGTCCTCATCGTAATAATACGGGTACATGGTGATTATACTCCTCTCGGATCCTTCATAACCACCATCAACCCTGTATTTAATATCTGTATACGCGTTCAAAATATCTACAGCATTTTTGACCTCAAACGGATTTAAAAACTCGGTATTTTTGACCGCATATCCCTTGAGAACAGCATTTGCCCTGTCTATTACCTTAAACATTTTGTTTTTCAAATTTATATCTCTTATATGATTTGTAAGTTGTATTTTATCCACTTATTTTTTCCTCTTATAGTATCTTTATTAATTAGATAAAAAATACTAATCTCCTCAAAAGTCCGACCAATAATAGCGCAACTATCGGAGAAAAGTCCACTGGTCCATTCACAAATCTTCCCATTATTTTTCTTACAGGACCTTCTATCGGCTCAGTAAGTGTGTCTAGCAGTTCGTAGAACTTACTCTCTCTACCTCCTGGAAACCACGTCATAAGCGCCTTGATGATTATGGCATACGACAAAATTTCTAGCAAGTATATCAATACTGTTTTTATCATCACCATTTGTACCACCTTCAAATTTTTATTTACATTCTGCTTCTCAAATAAGACGGTGCATTGTGACATGGAGCCTCGCCTTATCCTCTCTCAAATACTTATTTATTGTCTTTATTGTCGTTTTCAAATTACTTAGTTCTCACTCGCTATTTATTTTGCCAAGGGAAGAGAGCCTTGCTGTCTTCTAATTCCCTTTTCATATTTGCGTCGATTTCTACGTTGTTTGGAGTCAGTATATATATTGATTTTGATACTCTTTGCATACTTCCTTCCAAGACGTAAACTATACCATGCATAAAGCAAAGTAGAGGTTTTCTGTCTTTTATGTCTGCAAGCGATTCAAGATTTACTACAACTGCCTTTCTCTGTTTTAAATTATCAGCTACAAGTACTACGTCGTCGTATTCTTTAGGCTCAACTATAGCTACCTTCATTTGGTTTGCTGTGTGTATGTTTACTATTTTATTGCTCTTTGGTGCACTGAAATTGCTTCCGAAGCCATCGTCCTCGTACACCCCATCTTCCAATTCATCTAGTTCTTCATCTTCAATATATTCGTCTTCATCCACAATCCAGTTTTTGAATTTATTGATTATTCCATCTGCCATAATTATATCCTCCTTTTATTTTTCCTATACTCTTATCTTTTTTTATTTGTTGTAATTTCTCGCTCCGAATATTGATGTCCCAACTCTAACCATCGTCGAGCCTTCTTCTATAGCTATTTTATAATCGTGACTCATTCCCATAGATAGCTCGTCCATATTTACGTTTGGAATGTTTTGAGCATCTATTTCATTTGATAGTTCTTTAAGCCCTCTGAACGTAGCCCTTATTTCATCTTCATCTTCTGTGTTTGGCGCCATTGTCATAAGACCTGATATTGTGATATTTTTGTATTTAATTGATACCTTCCTTACAAAATCAAGCACTTCTTCCATGTACAACCCGTGTTTTGACTCCTCACGAGATATGTTTACCTGAACTAGACAGGGAATTATCCTACCTATCTTTTCTGCCTGCTTCTGTATTTCCTCACATAGAGATTCTCTGTCCAGTGAATGAATCATGCTTACCTTATCTATAATGTATTTCACTTTATTTGTCTGCAGACTTCCTATCAGATGCCAATTTAACTTGTCTCCAATTTGCTCGTACTTCCTCATAAGCTCTTGGGGTTTATTCTCCCCGACGTCGCTCACTCCGTTTTCAAGTGCTTCGTTGACAGCATCGATATCGACAGTCTTTGTCACCGCTAATAGCGTAACCTCTGAACTATCTCTTCCAGCCTTACTGCAAGCTTCATCAATTGAGCTTCTGACCTTTGATAAATTTTCTTTAATAGATTCCACTTTACCGCCTACTTTATCTTAATATTTTCATTTATATAGCTTGGTTTTTTTAAAACTCTATCGTATAATGCGACTGTGTCTAATTTTTCCTTTTCATTCTTGTAGTAGTCGATGTATACACTCTCTTCATCTTTCTTAATTACATTTTTGAGTTCTTTGAATACAGCGCGATTTTTTTGTTCATCTACTACGTAAACACCTTCTTTTTTATCAAGTGCTTTTATCGAACTTTTCGGTATTTTTAAACAGTCTATCCGTCTATATATTATATCAAATTCTTGAGGACTTGTATTGCATTTTATAACATTTTGCTCATTTAATTTCAATGTTAACAAATTTTTATCAGAGTTTTTACTTATTTTGTATACCTTGCCATCTACTGTAGTTCCATTGTGAACGACTTCTATATTGCCGCTTTCGCTAAAATCTTCTGATGTATTTTCATCTATATAAGCGTCCATGAAAATTTCTCCTGTACTTTCATCCTTGCTTACCACCGCGTTTACATGGTCTTTTAACTCGTATTCCTTTGCTTCTATCGTGAGTAGTTTTACATTCCTTCCGATTATTACGAGCGCTAGGCTAAAGAATAGATATACTATTACACCGAGTATCAATACTTTGGATTTGTTGAGTTTTCGCAATCTGCCACCACCTAATTTAAATTGTATAGCAATTTTGTCATATGACGCTGTTTTATTTTGTATACAGCATTTCACTTAGATATATATTAATTCTAGCTGATGTGATGTTTTCCTTCCGATTGCTGCAATCTAATTTAGGTATTTCCCCCTAAATTCCGCAAAAAAAGGACGCTAAGGCATCCGTCACCTATTTGCATCCTTCTTATTGTTTCTATTTAACTTGAGAATACGTACTCCACAATCTAGAGTTTAGAGGGCGTATTCTCATTTGAATCTATTCTAAATTCAAACCACTAAATTCAACTTGATATTTGTTCCTAAAGAATTATCGTTATTATATTTGAGCTTCCTTCGTTCACTATCTTTTGAAGCGTCTTTTGCATCTTGTTTCTTATCTCGTCTGGCATAGTGTAGAGCTTGTTTTGAAGTTGTTCTTTAACTAGGTCGTTTAGAGATTTACCGAACATGTTAGATTCCCATAGTTCGCTTGGATTGCTGTCAAATACATCGAGCAAGTATCTGATCATTTCTTCGCCCTGATTTTGATTTCCGACGATTGGAGATACCTCTGTCGATATATCAGCCTTGATTATGTGTAGCGAAGGTGCATTTGCCCTTAGTTTTATGCCGTACTGCTTGCCTTGCTTGATTATTTCTGGCTCTTCTAATGTCAATTCATCGAGCGATGGAGCTACAACTCCGTAACCGCTTAGCTTGGCGTCGTCTAATGCTTTTTCTATCTTGTCGTACTCCTGTTTAACCCTAGATAGATTGCTTATCAGGCTGAGTAGTTGATAATCTCCGTCTATCTTAAATCCGCTCTTTTCTTCAAGCACATTGTAGAATAAATCAGGTTTTGTATCGACATCTATGTTCACAACGCCGTCACCCATCTGAACTTTTTCTCCATTTGACTCGTCTAGGAATTCTAGTACAGAGAATCCTTCTAAGATTGCATTTATATCCCTTATTTTTTCAAGTTCTTCTATATTTTCTTTTAGAGAACCGACTATCTCTCTCTTGATCCAATGGTCTTTTTCAAGACCTTCTACCCATTTTGGAAGATTTATTCTTATTTCATTTATTGGGAAGTCATTTAGTACTTCTGCCATTACGCCTTCGATATCTTCTTCGTCCATTTCTGCGACGTTTAGAGATGTAACTGGCACATCGTATTTTTCTTCTAGCTCTTTTCTGTAAAGATCTGTCTCTTCAGCATCTGGGTACAGAGTGTTTAACACCACTGCAAACGGCTTGTTAAGTCCCTTTAATTCATTTATAACCCTTTGTTCAGCCTCGGCGTAGTTTGCCTTTTCTATACCTGTTACAGAGCCGTCAGTTATCACTACTACGCCTATCGTTGAATGATCTTTTATTACCTTCTTTGTCCCCATCTCAGCTGCTCTTTCAAATGGCATAGCTTCGTGAGACCAAGGTGTGGATACAAGTCTTTGCCTTCCACCTTCTTCGTGCCCAATTGCTCCATCTACTATATATCCGACGCAGTCGACCATTCTCACGTTAAATGACATTGTGTCTTTTATCTTTATTTCTACTCCATCAGCTGGAATAAACTTAGGTTCTACTGTCATTATAGTTTTACCTGAGCCGCTTTGAGGTATTTCATCTCTAGTTCTGTCCCTCTTGAACTCGTTGTCGATATTCGGTATTACTAATTGCTCCATGAATTTTCTAATAAAGGTAGATTTTCCTGTCCTTACAGGTCCTACTACCCCTATGTAGATGTCTCCTTGGGTTCTTTTTGCTATGTCTTCGTATATATTAGTATTCATACTATTCCCTCCATGCATTTAATCTTATTAGATTATATTGATGGTTGGACGATAATATTACTTATATTTTCGGTATTTCGTAAAAAAATACGAGTATCGCGAAATAATTTTTATTATTTCGCAAGACCCGCAATGATCGTATGTTTAATTTTTATCTATTTTGGCTTATTTTTAATGGCGATTTAAGTGTTTCAGAATTAAACTGTAGTCCATCCACCGTCTACACTCAACAACTGTCCTGTAGTGTAGCTAGATGCGTCAGATGCAAAGTAGATAAGCGCTCCATCTAATTCTCCTGGATTACCTATTCTACCCATTGGGCATCTAAATTTAACGAACTCTGAAAATGCATCGTTCTCTACTGCTTTTTCAGTCATTTCAGATGCAAAATAAGCAGGTCCTATTGCATTTACTGTGATATTGTACTTAGCCCATTCAGATGCTAGTGATTTTGTAAGCATTCTAACTGCACCCTTAGTTGCGCAATAAGCTGATATAGTGTTTGAACCTATGGCTACATTACTGTGTATTGAGCCAAGATTTATTATTTTTCCGTAGTTGTTCTTGATCATTACCTTGCCGACTTCGCGAGCTACTAGGTAGACTGCGTTTAAGTTTGCGTTTATCACCCTGTTCCATTCGTCCATTGGCTGTTCTTCTGCCTTGTACGCATTTGCTACACCTGCGTTGTTTACAAGTATATCTATCTTTCCACAAGTCTTTTCTATTTCTGCTATAGTTTTTACCACTTCTTCTTCATTTGTAACATCGCATTTGATTGGTAGGCAATGTCTTCCCATAGCCTCTATCTCTTTTGCTAGAGCATCTAATTTTTCTTTTCTTCTAGCTATTATTGCTATATCCGCTCCCTGTGATGCAAGCGCCTTTGCGAATTGTACCCCTAATCCTGAAGATGCTCCAGTAACTAGAGCTACTTTCCCTGTTAAATCGAATAAATTTTTCATAAATTTTTTCTCCTTATTATTTTTAAAGTCTACGGGCTCGTTAAACTAAATTAGCCTATATGACTCATATATCTAAAACTTTACATACTATCTTTTTACCCTAATTCTATATTTATAAACATTAAATGTTCACCAACTAAAAAGAACGAAAGAATGGAACATCATCGTAGCGTAACGTCTTAAGCTAGATAATAATCTATTTTTTCGTTCTTTCTGTTTTTTTCGTTTAATTATTTAACTTTTATCAGTTCTTCAACCTCATGTTTTTTCTGTCTCATCATCAATGCTATTCCAACTGTTTTTGGATCTTTACCCTCATCGATGATAGAGTATATGGCATTTGTGATAGGTACCTCAATTGCGAACTTTTGGGCCAGCTCATGTCCGACTTCAGTAGCTGTAACTCCTTCGACTACCATCTTGACTTCTTCAAGTGCCTCATCTATGCTTTTACCCTCTCCAACGAGGATTCCAGCTCTTCTGTTTCTGCTGTGCATACTAGTGCAGGTAACTATTAGGTCACCTATGCCTGAGAGCCCCGAGAATGTGGCTAGTTGAGCTCCCATTTCTACCCCTAGTCTGCTTATCTCGGCTATCCCTCTAGTTATTAGAGCTGCCTTTGTGTTGTCTCCATAGCCCATACCGTCGCAGATACCAGCTCCAAATGCGATTATATTCTTAAACGCCCCACCTAGTTCTACTCCGATTATATCCCTATTGGTATAGACCCTAAACTCTGGAGTCATAAACATATCTTGAACATCTTCTGCTATATTTAGATCTTCTGATGCTACAACGACAGTGGTAGGAATCTTTCTAGCTACTTCCTCAGCATGGGACGGACCAGATAGAACCACAAAACAGTTTTCTGGGAACTCTTCCTTGAAGACTTCTGACAATCTAAGCCCTGTTCCTTTTTCAATACCTTTTGCTACATTTATAATTACCTGACCCTTATTTATGTAAGGTTTTATCTGTCTGCAAACACTTCTAAACGCCTGCGACGGTACTGCAGAAATTATTTTTTCACCGCCATTGACTGCCTTTTCTATATCTGTAGTTACTTTTAAATTCTTTGGAAATTTGATTTCCGGAAGGTAGTCGGAGTTCACCCCTGTAGACGATATCTCTAGAGCCTGCTCTTCACTTCTGGTCCACATCTCTACCTCTATTCCTTTATCCGCAAGAACTAGAGCTAATGCACTTCCCCAGCTACCTGCACCTAACACACATACCTTTTCCATACTCTCACCCCTAATTCATTGTCTACTTCTTGCTTCCTATCTTATTTTCCTCTCCGTTTAACAGCCTTTTGATATTAGCTCTATGGGTAAAGGCCACCGATATTGTAAGGAAAAACGCAACAACCAATCCCTTGTAATTATGGCTAAAGAACATAAACGGAATCGAAAATGCTATCCCGATTATAGAACCGAGCGACACATACTTAGTGATGACTGTAATAACTAAAAATATAGATAGACAACACATTGCTATCACTGGATTCATTGCTATTACCGCACCTAATGAAGTGGCTACTCCCTTTCCACCTCTAAATCCGAGGAAGGCTGGCCAGTTATGTCCACAAACTACAAACACCACTGCCACGTAACCTGCGACATCCCTGTCTATTCCGAACTTACTTCCGAGTATCTGTCCAATGAACACCGCTATGAGCCCCTTCAACAGGTCACCTATAAATGTCATTGCACCTGCTTTTTTTCCAAGCGTCCTCATAACATTTGTAGATCCAGCGTTTCCGGAACCCTGTGTTCTAATATCGACTCCACTCATTTTCTTACCAATGATGTATGAAGTCGATATATTGCCTAAAAGATACGCAATCACTGCGATTGCAATATACGTAAAAACTATCACTTAATGCTCCCCCTTAGGTCGAAATCCTAAATTAATTTCTTTATTTAACTCTAAGCTCGCACTACGAGTCTATTTTCTGTTTGATTTTTGTTTGTACTCAACTCTTATGCTAGTACCCTCGAATCCAAAGTTTTCTCTGAATTTATTTTCTAGGTATCTAGTGTACGAGAAGTGAGTAAGCTCCTTGTCATTTATAAATAATGTAAACTTAGGAGGTTTGATATCTGTCTGAGTACCATAGTATATCTTAAGTCTTTTACCCTTGTCTGAAGGTGGTTGGTTAAGCATTACTGCCTCTCCTATTACATCGTTAAGAGCTGAAGTCGATATCCTCTTAGAATGTTCACTCGCAACAAATACAACCTCGTCCAAGATCTTATTCATTCTCTGGTTTGTCAACGCAGATACGAAAAGCATTGGAGCGTACATCATGAACGGGAATTTATTTCTGATATCTGCCTTGTAACTTTGCATTGTCTTATTGTCTTTTTCTAGTAGATCCCATTTGTTTACTACGAATATACAAGCCTTTCCCTCATCGTGAGCTATACCGGCTACCTTTGTATCCTGTTCAGTAGGTCCTTCTTCTGCATCTATTACAATTAGAACTACATCCGCCCTGTCGACGGCGCTCATTGCTCTTATTACGCTGTATTTTTCTACTTTTTCATATATCTTGCTCTTACGTCTAAGCCCAGCAGTATCTATAAGTAAGAACTTCTGACCATTTTTTTCAAGGTAGGTATCTACCGCATCCCTAGTTGTTCCGGCGATTGGGCTCACTATTACACGCTCTTCGCCCAACATATTGTTGAGTATAGAGCTCTTACCTACATTTGGCTTACCTGTTATGGCTACCCTTATTATATCTTCGTCGTACTCTGTATCTAATCCTTCTGGGAAGTTCTCTACTATTTCATCTAGTAGATCCCCTAGTCCCATACTGTTTGCACCAGAAACGGCAAACGGATTTCCAAGTCCTAGTTCGTAGAAATCGTAGACATTATCAAACTGACTCTTGCTGTCTATCTTGTTTACAACTAGTATGACTGGTTTTTTTGTCCTTCTAAGCATCTGAGCTACTTCTCTGTCCGCTGCAGTAAGCCCAGCTTTACCGTCTACGATAAACAGGATTACATGTGCCATATCCATAGCTAGAACTGCCTGGTCCCTCATCTGAGATAGTATGATGTCTTCTGTATCTGGATCTATACCACCTGTATCAATCAATGTGAAGTACTTAGTCAACCATTCTACCTCTGCAAATATTCTATCTCTTGTCACGCCTGGAGTATCTTCAACTATCGAAATTCTCTTCCCCGCGAACTTATTAAATAAAGTTGATTTTCCGACGTTCGGTCTCCCCACTATCGCGACAACTGGTCTGTTAACGTTGTTCATCTTTTTCTCCTTTTGTAAAACTTATTTTTATTTACTGCTCACTCAATCTACACTTACTAACTGTATCGCTTGTTCAACTCTAACGCTATCTCAAACATACAAATATCTAATCCGAGTACTACGCGTATTTACCTGCCAAGTATCGACTTTAACGCATCCTTACCGCGGTTTTCGCATGGTACTACCTTTACTCCTAATCTCTCTATCAAACCGTCTAGGGTAATATCGTCTAAGAATATCAGTTCGTCCGCCTTTAGCATACTTCTTGTGATATACAGAGCTTCACCTAGGTCCACATCTCCGAGTTGCTCTAATAAATCACCTGCTGTGAGCAGACCTGATACTGTAATCGTCTCTCCCAAGAAGTTATTTTTAATCTCAAACACCTGTATATTTAGTGTAGGGAATTTATTCATTATCTTACTTGCCATCTCAGATATAAATCCATAGGCTGAATGTCCCGTAGCTATTGAGATCTTCCTTGCTGTAACTTCGAAGTCATCAGGATATGTATTTAGTTCTTCCTCGATTTCGGTTCCAAGTTTTCTTATCATTCCAACGCCATCTTCAAATTGCAAAAATCCCTCGTATGCCTCGTATGGAGGTAACTCTACTCCAGCAGACACGTAAAATTCATCTGATAGGAATATAAACCTAGTGCCCATCTCACCTATCAACTTCTCTTGAATGCCCTCAACCTGTTCTATAACATCCTTACATCCAGCGGAGTCAAATATCTTTATCGCTGCAAGATTTTCTCTATACTTAGTTATTCCAACTGGTACGACAGCTATGCTATTTACATTTGGATATAGTGTTTCTAAATCCCTGACAGTCCTATCCAATTCCTCACCGTCGTTGTATCCTGGACATAAGACAACTTGGCAGTTCATAGTAATATTTGCATCTGCAAGCCTCTTCATAGTGTTGTAGAGTTCTCCTGCGAACCTGTTGTTTATCATCTTCTGTCTCAACTCTGGATTGGTCGTATGAACCGAAATATTGATTGGACTTATTCTGTATTTTATTATACTGTCGATATCTTCTTCACTCATATTTGTAAGTGTGACGAAGTTCCCCTGTAAGAAAGACAACCTTGAATCGTCGTCCTTAAAGTACAGAGTTTCCCTCATACCACTTGGCAATTGGTCCACAAAGCAGAAAACACATTTGTTTCTACAACTCTTTGCCTTGTCTATGATGGGATTTGAAAATTCAATACCTAGGTCCTCGTCGTATTCTTTTTCTATCTCAAAGATTACGACCTCTCCATCTTTACCCTCTATTTCAACTTCTAAGTATTCATCGCTCAGTAAGAATCTATACTCTATTATATCATGTATCGGTTGATTGTTAATCGAAATTAAAAAATCTCCAACCTCTATTCCAAGTTCCTCTGCTATACTCTCTGGTACTATCTTGTTTATAATATTATTCGCTTTTTTTACGTTTACTTCCATGCTAACTCCTTCTTTCGAGGTCAATTACGCGACAAAACATCTCTAATTTAGAGATATTATGTCGTAAAATATTTTTTTACATATTTTTTAATGTTATCATATTTTAAACATATAAGCAACTCAATTCCTCTTGGCTTAATGTTTTACAACAATTAGAATTCCACCTGTGAGGTCGTGTACAGTCCCTCCCAAAAATTTTGATAATAGCATGGCCTTCTTCTCCATCTCCTTATCGTCCTTGACGTAAAAAATCGGACATCCTCCGCCAAACTTCAGATTTACGTCTTTAGTAACTACCGCCAATGCGTAGTCGCTGATTCCTATATTTGAATTCATGGTTTCACCTCATTTATCTTTATTTATTTAAACTTCCTATCTTGTGTTTTTGAAGGCTTAAGTTTTTGCCCTTTGCACTCTCTATTATAGGCGCTGATTTTACTGCTTCTATTACATCTCGCGCGTTTCCGTACGTTGGAACGAAGGCAAATACCAGGCTTTCATTCTTCGGATTTCGTCTAGCGAGCGGTGTGTAGACTATATCGTCAAGGTCTCCTGCCCTTCCAAGCCTTGCGTATATATTGTATAAAATCGCCTGTCTCTGTCCCGAGTTATACAGTATACCTGCGTTTTTATAATCCCTCTCCTTTGGAATTACCTCTATTCCAATTCCACGTTTCAAATAGACATCCCTATCTGATTTTAGTCCAATATTTGTAATTCCATCTAGATCGCCTACCTTGAGTATAGACCCATCTACAAAACTTATCGGAACCTCAACAACGTCTGCGATATCTGAAATGCTCTGCCTTGTCAGTAGTTTTTTCAGGATAATAGCCAATACTATCCCTGAAGAGCCTCCTATAGCAAGGCTTGTGATAGTTCCTAGATGAAACTCATCTATCATAACCCTATCTATTGCTACTGCCATAAAGGATGTTATTATACACATATAGTTTCTTACCTCGTATGCCCTTGCTATCTCCTCTATAAACGCTCCTCCTCTTTGCACTAATTGAAGTGGCTCAATATTTTGAAGCGTATTTCTCCTATTTGCCCTAACCTGCCTGAACTGTTCTGCCGCAAGTGCAAGGAAGGTTATCGATGTATAAGACCTAGCAACCAAGGCTGGAACCAAAAGGGCTCCCAACGCTGATGCGACAAATGATAGAATTAGCTGAGATACAAGTATATTTGGATGTGTAGGATATTGATTTTGATCAGTGTTCAACATTATTATCCTCGATATCACCCCGACGCATACTCCTACGTAAAACGCCAAGTCCAAACCGAACATTTTATCACCCAAATTTCTCATCCTCCTCTCGTATTGTTTTTTATTTAAATTCTTCTTCCCGTAAAACCTATATTCGCCTAAGTGATACCCTCATTCTCTCTAGAATCAGGTTCATGATATTTTACAATCTAGACCTTAGCCTTGAAATATCCTTCTTTACCCTTAGATATTTCAAGTATCGGTGTGCTCTTTGCGCTTTCAATCAACTCGCTCATATCCCTAAGCATTGGTACGAACGATACTACGATGTTGTTTTCAGCCATGTCTGACTTTGTGCTCGCTGTGATATCAAACTCATCTATATCCTTGTCTATTCCAAGGTGGATGTATATATTGTGTAGGATAGCCTGTCTCTGCCCTGCATCGTTTAGAATTCCGAAGTACTCGGCTTTCTTTGGAGTTATCCTAATCCCCATCCCCTTTTCCATATATATATCCCTCGTAGCCTTCATACCTATATTTCCTATAACGTTCTCGCCTATCTTTAAAAGTGGACCTTCAAAGTACAACTCGGCTGGAACTATATCGGCTATGTCGCCGATGCTTTTTCTGGTCAAGTATTTTTTGAACACTATTCCGACCACAACTCCCGCTATAGTTGCAGCTACTGTACAGACTACAAAGTTCTTTGAGAAGTTTTCATATGTCGTAATATACGCAACGGACGCAAATAGGGCTGAGAACAAACTTATATAACTTCTAGTCTCATACGTGGACGATATTTCCTCGACGTATGTATCTCCCTTTGGCACCATCTCGTCATTGTCTGTGTTTTTGAGAGTTATCCTCTCTTGATCTGCTAGACCTTGGAATTGCTGAATTGCAATTGCAAAAAAGGTAAGCGCTGAATACTCTTTATCGAGCAGTGCTGGTAGAGCTATCGCGCCTAGAGATGCCGCTAATCCAGAGGATATTATCTGCTCTAGATAATCCTGTGGCCTAGAAGGGTATTGTTTGTTTTTCATAACCAAAACTAGTCCTCTACACAGTATTCCGATTATCACGGATACTATCAAAGACTGTCTGAACACCACTGCAGAAAGCATGCTCTTTTCCATATTTAATCACCTCATATTCAAATTAATCTGCGTACTCACCCTTGTTTGTTATTGTGTTCAAAAAATAAAAAAAATCTCCCCTTTCGAGGAAATTTTTTATTTTTCATTTAATATTTTTATTTTTCATTTAATATTTTATTTCGGAACCCTAAAAGTGAATTCAGTTCCTTCGCCCAACCTGCTCTCTACACAGACAGTTCCTTTTAGAGACTTCGCTATATGTTTTACAATCGCAAGTCCTAGTCCTGTTCCACCTACATCTCTACTTCTCGCCTTGTCTACCCTGTAGAATCTCTCAAAGATTCTGCCTATGGCGTCTTCTGGTATTCCTACTCCATTGTCTTTTACCTTGATTACCATCTCGTCTCCATCAATTATAGCTATATCCACCTGACCGTAGTCTTGGGTGTACTTTATTGCATTATCTATAAGGTTTAGAAATACTTGTTTCAAGTAATCCCTGTTGCATTGAATCTTTAAATCTTTATTTGTACAGTCGAAGTTCACGGTTATTTTTTTATCCTCCGCCGACTTCCTTGTAATATCTTCAATCTCTTGATACACGTCGTACACATTTACTTTTTCAGTTATAATCCCATCCTTGTTCTCTAAGAAGGAGATGAATAGTATATCGTCTATCAGTCTAGTCAATCTATCAGACTCGCTTTCAATAATCGATAAAAATCTATTTCTCACATCTGCACTCAGATCCTCATTGTTTTTTAACGTCTCTACAAATCCGCTAATTGAGGTAAGAGGAGTCCTTAACTCATGGCTTACATTTGCAGCGAAATCCGTACGCATATTTTCAAGTTTGACTTTTTCTGTTATGTCTTCGATATTTATTATGAAACCTATCATTACATCGTCAGAATTAAACAGGTACACTGGATCCTGTTTTATACTGTAGACTATTTCGTTGTCTGTTGTAATCTGCTCTACCTGACTCTGTTTTGATCCGAAAAGTCCATTTATCGCCCTTAATATCTCCGGCTCTTTTATTTCTGTATTTATACTTTTTCCTATTATCTTAGAGTATCTTTCTCCAGGAGAGTCGTTTTTTATTATTCTTCTCGCTTCATCATTCAAAAGCATGATATTCCCTTCAATATCTATAGCTAAAATTCCATGTGATATACTTTGAAGTATAGAAATGAGTTGAAGTTGTTTGTTTTTAACCTCATCTAAATTTTTGCCTAAATTTTTAATCATATGATTAAAATTGCGAGTCAACTCTCCCAACTCGCCCTTAACCTTGCTTTCAACTCTTACATTAAATTCCTCGTTGCTCACTTTCTTCGATACCAACGTAAATTCCCTTAAATAGCTTCTGAGCACAATAGTGTATCTAAACATCAACACCGCTATCACTATAGAACTCAGAGTTATAATAAAATACCAATTGTTCAATGTTTTATTCTCCCCCCACAGGCTGTCTAATCGATCTTATATCCAAGACCTCTAATAGTTTCTATATATTTTTCTGCCTTGCTCTCATCTTCTATCTTCTTTCTCAAATACCTTATATGAACGTCTACAGTTCGCGTTTCACCGTAGTATTCGTACCCCCAGATTTTGTCTAAAAGTTCGTTTCTAGACATCACCTTTCCCTTGTTTTGCAACAAGAGTTTTAGGAGGTCAAATTCCTTCAATGTCAAATCAACCTTTTCTCCAGCCTTGGTCACTAGATGTTTATTTAGATCTAACACTACATTTCCAATCGACAGTACTCCCTGGTCCACCTGGTCTGCAGTATTGTGATATCTTCTCATAACTGAATTGATCCTGGCTCTGAGTTCTTTTAAACTGAATGGCTTTGTTATATAGTCATCGGCTCCTACATCCAAGCCCTCTACCTTATCATTTTCCATGTTTTTCGCAGTTATCATTATAACAGGTACTTCTTTTAAATCCTTGTCTTCCCTAATTTTTTTGAGGACTTCTATCCCGCTTATATTTGGCAACATCCAGTCAAGCAGTATTAAATCTGGTCTATTTTCCTTAGCCTTGATAAATCCATCGAAACCGTCATAGGAAAAATCTACCTCGTATCCGTCCGTCTCTAAATTAAATCTCAAGAGCTCAACTATGTGTTTTTCATCGTCAATCACTAATACCTTTTGATTATTCATACAACTCGCTCCTAACTTATCTTTTGTTTATTTTCTTCTATTTTTATTTAATACAAATTGTTTTAGGTGATATATAACTTGAGATAAATGTCCCCCCCCTTACAGGTGGGGCATACATCTCATTTCACCTAAAACAATCACTCAAACTTAAAAATAAATTGTATTTAACCTAGTATCTCCAGCATAATGCCTATTCGTCCGCCTACCTTATCGTGTTTTCTATACGAATAGAATTCATCACAGTGGCAACTTGTGCATATATCCATGTTGTATATATTCTCTTCTGCTACTCCGGCTTCTTTCAGTATTAGTTCATTTGTCTTCCATAGATCCAATTTGACGTTTCCATCGCTTCTAAAACAGACATCTCCAAACTTTTCTTCAAATTGCTGAGCTAATTCCTCTGATATCTCGTAACAGCACACGCCTATAGACGGTCCTATCACGCATTTTAGTTTTTTAGGATCTGTACCGTACAGTTTCTCCATCTTTTTTATAGCTTTCTGTGTAATTGTATCAAATGTTCCTCTCCAGCCAGAATGAGCTATTCCTATAGCCTTATTTTCGCTATCCATTATCGCTATTGGAACGCAGTCTGCTGTAAATATCAGTAGCGGAACGTTCACTAGATTTGTAACTAATGCATCTCCGTCTTTTCTTACACCAATATCTGATTTTTCTACTACATTTACAACATCTGAATGTATTTGCTGTCCACTAGTTAAATTTTCAATGGTAAATCCAGCTTCTCTACATACTTTTTCCATATCTGTCCAAGAACACCCATCCACACTACGCTTTGTGACTGCGAGATTGAAACCATCTTGGATATTTTCCAGTTTGATAAAATCACTCATTAGTTTCACTCCCTTTTTCGATTAGTATTTTCTCTAGTTCTTTTACAAAATTGTTTATATCGTTAAATTGCTTGTAAACTGATGCGAACCTTACGTAGGCGACCTCGTCTAAGTTTCTAAGTTCCCTCATCACCATATCTCCGATTTTGTTTGTCTCTATTTCCTCTATGAATTTTCTGCTCAGTTCGTTTTCTATATTTTTGATGACATCCTCTATGCTCTGTGATGAGATTGGCCTCTTTTCACACGCTCTCAATAGACCGTACTTTATCTTATCTCTATCAAATGGCTGTCTGCTGCCATCTCTTTTTATTACCATTATCTGTGCGAATTCTATTCTTTCGTAAGTCGTAAATCTCTTTTTACAATTCTCACATTCCCTTCTTCGCCTTACGGAAGTAGAATCTGTGTGTCTTGAGTCTATTACCTTGGACTCTTTGCAGTTACAATACGGACATTGCATACTCTTCTTCCTCCTATGTTGATTAAACGGTTTAAATGAAATTTATCTCAAGTTACATATCGAAGTCTTCTAGGTTCAACTCTGCTCCTACATTTACTATTATTGTATCACATCCGATCTTCAATATATCTCTCCAGTTGATCACTTCCTCACTACCACCTCTGGAGAAGAAGCCTATTCCTTCGTCTCCAAATATTGTGAAAGAAGTTATCTTTCCAGCCTCGGCATCTATAGCTATATCTGTTATATATCCAAGCCTCTTCCCATTTTTTACGTTTATTACTTCTTTCTCCATTATATCAGATACTCGTAGCATATCCCACACCCCTTTACAGATTCTATGAAAATAACAACCCTGTTATAATAAATATGTACTAGCAGTGCGAAATATTCTACAGCTCGGCTAAAAAATTTGACAGCCAATATTAAAATAGACTTCATAGAGACGGACGATGATATTCGCCCAGTATCTACAAAGTCTACTATGTTTTTACGCTAGTCCTTATTAAACGTATTTCCTCATGTTCTTAAGTGCGTTCTTTTCGATTCTCGATACCTGCGCCTGAGATATCCCTATCTCGTCTGCCACCTCAATTTGAGTTCTGCCTTTGTAAAATCTTAAATCTAACACGAGTTTCTCTCTACTGCTCAATTTTTTTGCAGCTTCTCTGAGTGATATCTGCTCAAGCCAGCTCGCATCGTTCTCTTTCTTGTCCTGTACCTGGTCCATCACGTATATAGCGTCTCCATTGTCCTGATACACTGGGTCAAATAATGATATAGGGTCTTGGATTGCATCAAGTGCCATTACTACCTGTTCCACCTCAAGCTCTAGCTCTTTTGCTATCTCACTTACAGTTGGTTCCTTTGAATGTTCTGTTATATACTTTTCTCTGACTTGAAGTGCCTTGTACGCAGTATCTTTTATCGATCTACTCACCCTTATTGGATTATTGTCCCTTAGATATCTTCTTATTTCACCTATTATCATAGGTACTGCGTAGGTAGAGAATCTCACATTTAAACTTAAATCGAAATTATCGATGGCCTTTATAAGACCTACGCAGCCAATTTGAAATAAATCATCTATGTTCTCGCCTCTGTTGTTAAACTTTTTTGTGACGCTTAAAACCAACCTTAGATTTCCATTTAGAAATACCTGTCTTGCCTGTTCGTCTCCAGCTTTTATTTTTATAAGAAGTTCATCCATCTCTTTGCTTTTTAAAACTGGTAACTCCGATGTATTGACTCCACATATCTCAACTTTATTAATTCTCATGTCTATCAAGCCCTCTCTTAAAAGTATCCTTATAATGAAATTGTTGACAATATTTTATAAAATATACTTTCAAAAGATATTTTTTCGTTATACAAATTTTTTCATTTCTTTTTGTAGCCTACAAATTATCTTCTTTTCCAATCTAGAAATATAGGATTGAGATATTCCAAGCATTCCCGCAACTTCTTTCTGAGTCTTCTCTTTTCCCCTGTCTATCAGCCCAAACCTAAGCACCATTATTTGCCTTTCTCTGTCGTTTAATTTATCAAGCGCCATGAGAAGTAAATCTCTATCTATCTCTTCTTCTATTATTTTATAGATTTCGTCGTTGTCGGTTCCAAGTACATCTGACAACAGGAGTTCGTTTCCGTCTAGATCTACATTTAGTGGTTCGTCAAACGACACCTCTGATTTTTTCTTGTTATTCTTTCTCAAAAACATCAATATCTCGTTCTCTATACATCTAGATGCGTATGTTGCTAGTTTTATATTCTTATTTAGTTTAAATGTATTGACAGCCTTTATAAGTCCTATTGTGCCTATCGATATCAAATCTTCTATATCTATACCTGTGTTTTCAAATTTTCTCGATATGTATACCACAAGTCGTAGATTCCTCTCTATCAATATCGACTTTACGCCTTCATCTGTATCCAATTTTTTGAGCAATTCCATCTCTTCATCAGCATCCAGAGGTGGAGGTAAAATATTTGCACCACCCATGTAGTAAACAGCACTGGGCTTTAATATTTTCAGTTTTAAACCTATATCCAATAGAAACATTTTGATTTTTCGCAGTAATCCCAACCCTTATCCCTCCTAAATTACGTAATCTGTAACAGACTCGGATTTATTATAGCCCCGTAGTCCGGATCGTCTATATCCGCAAATCCAATAACTATGTTATCGATTTTCTGATTATCAACTTCTAGATAATCTATTTTTAAACCAAATACTATTTTAGCCTCGCTGCTTCCAGCGTGTTTATATGGAATCAGTCTTATTTTCCTGGATAGGTCCGTATCCAACTCCATAAGAATTTCTTGAGCTCTAACCATGTCCAAATTCTCTCTAGATAAATCTACCAACTCATCTGGAAGTATTCCTTTTATAACCTTGAAATCGACCATCACCACATCGCTCTTGCTTATTGGATCCTTTAACATATTTCCACTGTCGACAAGTGCTTTTAAATCAAATACATTTCCAAGTAACTTTATCTTTATATCTTTTTTAAGGCTCTCGATGTATTTTATCATCTTGACATCTCTGTAGATGTACTTGAGCAACTTACAGCTGAGGTATGCACAAATTATCAAAAACGATATTTTAAAATGACTTATACCTGTAAAGTAAATAGCAAAATAAGCTGTCCCGCATATGAATACATTTACAAGAAAAAATATCACCGAGTTACTCAAAAAATCTCTTCGGCTCCGGTTCTCAAAAGATACATATGTTATAAATACCATAGATAATATCTTAAGAGGAAGCGTGAACAAAATTTGAAATCCTTGAAACAAGTACGCTGTTGAGTACAACGTTCCGAGGATCGCTCCAGATATCTTCCGCCCCAGTGGATTGTACTTTTTTGCAAGAGCGGACGTGCAGCTTATAATAAGGTAATTTATTATAAGGTTTTCTAGAACATAATATTCAAAATACATTATCGTCCCCCCAACTTCATATATTCATTATATTCCTGTAATATTATAATTTTATGTCATTTTTAAGAGTCGAATCCAAAACATTTTCTCTGTTAATCAGCCTAAATCGCCCAGCAATACATCGCAAGACGGTTTTTAGGATAAAAAAAGACATAAACCGCATGAAAATCCGAGTGATTAAATAGGATTTTTATACGATTTATGTCTTATATATTATGTAATTCTAATATGTATTTTCCATAAGACTATTCATCTTTTGATTGCTTCGCCATATGTATACTGTATTCATTCAAAATTTCTCCAATAAGAGATACATTTTTCTTTATAGTTATCTCTCTGTCGTTTGTGTATATTCTTATCCTTGTTGTATCGATTTTATCAATACATAAAATCGAATTGATCTTAATTACGTATAAATTTTTATTTTCATCTTCAATCAATACCTTGTGGTTCTTCCTGCATTTTTCTATTTTTTCTGCACATCGGTACATCGTGTGCCTTAATTCGTCCATGCTTACCGGAAGAAACAAGTAGTCAAATGCTCCAACTTCGTAGCCCTCCTGTACCCTATCTTGTAAAAACGCAACAAATACAATCTCGCAATCTTGATTTACCTCTCTTATCTTTTTAGCAATTTCTAATCCATCCTCATTGTATAATTCCATATCCAGTATATAAATATCTGTATCATCGCTGTAGTTATTGATTAAATTTTCCCCAGTACTGTATACATTGACTTCGGGATTGTACTTCGAGTTAGTGAAAACATCATCTATGCTTTTTCTCAAGATGTTTTGTTGCTCTAAGTCGTATTCGCAAATGGCAATATTAATACTTATTGTAATCATCCCCTGTATGTTTAAATGGTGATTGCGTTGTTGTGATATATCTTAAGATATAATCGAAAAAAGCGAATAACTATTACCGTTATCCGCATGCGTATTCAATAATGATTCAACGTGTACAAAGATAGCATTCTCACCACTGTACACGCTGAAGACCAATAATTAAACTGGTCTAATTTAATATCCTACACTCAAACACAAGGCAGGATTGTTAAATTATCTATCATTGAATTACTACTATCTTCTCTTTCTTCTCAAGAAAGTCGGTATATCTCCAAAATCATCCTCGTCCTGAGGAAGGTGTTTTTCATGCTCAACTTTTTCGGTTCTTTCAACTGGCTCCTCATCTATATCTATGATAGGTTTGCGAGAGTCGATATGTCCAAGATTGTTCTTAGCCGTTTTTGGCCTTACATCTTCCTCTTGATCCATTAACCCATCAAAACCAGTCGCTATTACTGTTATCATTATTTCTTCACCTAGATCTTCTTTAATCGATGCACCGAAGATAACATTGGCTTCTGGATCGCATGATTCCATTACGAGAGTAGATGCCTCGTTGACTTCAAACAGCCCAAGGTTAGGTCCACCAGTTACATTTAACAGAACTCCCTTAGCACCTTTTATAGATGTTTCTAGAAGTGGTGATTGTATTGCCTGTCTAGCTGCATCAACAGCCCTTGTTTCCCCACTAGCACTTCCTATACCCATGTGTGCAAGTCCCTTGTCTTTCATTATTGTAGTGACATCGGCGAAGTCCAAGTTTATAAGACCTTCTACGGCAATCAAGTCTGATATCGACTGAATACCTTGTTTTAAAACATCGTCAGCTATAGAGAAGGCATCCAACATAGATGTATTCTTTTGAACTATTTGCAAGAGTCTATCATTTGGGATTGTAATGAGTGTATCTACCTTAGCCTTGAGAGCTTCTATCCCGCCCTCTGCATTTTTCATCCTTATCTTTCCTTCAAATGCAAACGGTTTTGTGACAACCCCTACAGTTAATATCCCCAAATCTTTGGCTAATTCCGCTACTACTGGAGCTGCTCCAGTACCAGTTCCTCCACCCATTCCTGCCGTTACAAAGACCATATCCGCCCCTTGAAGCAGTTTAACTATCTCATCTTTACTCTCTTCCGCTGCTCTCTTCCCAACTTCTGGGTTCGCTCCAGCTCCGAGTCCTCTTGTCAATTTTTCACCTATTTGTACTTTATATTCAGCTTTAGAAGTGAATAAAGCCTGTTTATCTGTATTGACAGCTATAAATTCAACGCCTTGTAGACCTGCGTCCACCATTCTATTTACAGCATTATTACCGCCACCGCCTACACCTATTACCTTGATTTGTGCACTTTCATTCATTACTACATCAATGTCTAGCATTTACAAACCCCCTTATTTCATGATCAAAATAATCCTATGTAATCAATTATACCATTTTTTTATATTTTTTGTATTCCATTATTTATGCATTCTATTTGTGTATTCAACAGATATACATATAATCCTTTATTTTTAAAGAAACTCTACCATTATTAAAGGTATTTCTTAAATAATCTATCTGTCGTTTTTCTTCGTTATAGACTCCACGACGTACCTTCTTATGTATGAGAAATTATTAAAAACCCTCATTCCGAATACTAGTATCGCTACATTGTACAGTGGAACTCCCAACTTCTCCCCTATATAGGTCAACAGAACAGCTATAAATGTGTTTCCTAAAAATCCTGTGACAAATATCAAATTCTCAAACTTCTGTTCAAAAATCGACCTGACAGCACCGAAGATTGTATCCATTATAGCAAGAATCGCCACGGATACATATAGTGTATAGTCCGCTGGATATGTGAATGGTACAAAATATCCTACCAAAACACCTAGCACCAGACCTAACATTATCAAAATCATAACAGTCTCCCTCTTTATTCTACTTAATGTAAGAAAATTATACAATGGTTTTGTAAAAAATTCTTACATTATTTATTATTTTGTTGCATTTTATCTACTTAACTTACACTTATTCAAGTTTCTTTATCTTGATATTTGCTTTTTTTTCCATATCTATATCTATACCATATACAGTTTTTAGGAGATAAGAATATGAGTCCGGCGAATCGACAGCTGACGACAATGCATCTACATCGCCTAATGCCCTTATCACAAATGGTTCACCGTAAGTTGTGTCGTTTACGGTAATCGTAGATCCCGAGCACTCTATTTTGCTGTTTTCTATCACCCTTTCGCTGTTGATTGAGATAGCAGTTGCTCCAGCCTTTTTCAAATCATTTATCACCCTCAAAATATCTATATCGTGAATTAAGAGGTCGTTTGGATCCTCGTCCTTTTTTAACTCTCTTTCACTATCGCTCATGGTTACCATAACGCCTCTGCCCTCCACATCGGCCCTTCCGCTACTTGATTTTAATTTTTCAAGTTCCTTTTCCATGGCGTCTTTTATATTTTCTTCCTCTGAGGCGGTCTCGTAAATACCAAGTTCCTTTTTATAACTGTTCAGAGTCGTTTCAAGCTGCCTTATCTCGCCGTTTTTTGCGTTGATCTCATCTCTTAGACCCTCAACCTTGTCTACTGTCATAAGCTCCAGAGGATTGAACGATTTTACGAACATCGACAACATTACTCCTAGAATAAACACCCCTAATACCAAAAGTCTATTCTTCATCGCCTTCACCATTTCCCAGTACACGATCTTTAACACCCGAACTTGAATCTGAACTTGAGCCTGAATTTGTATTTGTGTCTGTATTTTTTCTACCTGAATCCTTTTCGCCGACATCTTTATCTACATCTTTGCCAGCTATACCAGCATCTGACCTCGATGTTCTGGATTCTATATCTACTTTTTTCTTCTTATCGACCTTCACCTTGGCGTTGTACGACTGCTCTATCTCCCATACAATTCCGTACTTTATCTTGAGAGCAGAAGACAGCGTGTCTGCATCTCCTATAGCCTTTATCACAATTGGACTGTTTATTTCGACATCGTCTACGTATAACTTGTCTCCCCTAAGGTGGATATACGTTTCGGATACAAGCCTGTGACCGTTTATGGATATTGCATTCGCCTGCGCTGAGTTCAACTTGTTTATAATAGACAAAATCATGTCGTAGTTGTACATGATGTTCTTATCATTTGGAATTTCATCATTTTTATTTGGCGTAATAGTCACTATAACACCTTGAGCACTTACGTCGCTATATCCAGCAAGCCTCTCGTATTTCTCAATTTCCTGCTCCAAAGCCTTGTCGTCGCTTTGATTTTTATATGCATCAATATTTATCTTAATTTTTTCAATTTCATCCTTTAGTTTATCTTCTTTTGTGTTCAACTCAGCTAGTTCATTCATGAGTTGTCCACCAACTTTTTTTGAGTTTCCCTGATTTTCCAGACTTATGCTCTTAAGTTGAATACTTGCCAGAAGTCCTAGTGAAATACAGGCTATTACTATATATTTGTTCGCGAATTTTCTCTTCAATCAATACCACGTCCTACCTACTCAGGGCTGTAAACCGCATACCTACTCTTAGTCAAATCTACAGTGCCATCCCTCATTTTCTTGTTGTTCAGGTCGACCATCACCTTGCTTACCCTATGTATATTATAATCGAAATTATCATCGTTCGGTAGTGTGATTTTTAAATTTTTACTTGTAATGATTTTTATCTCCTCATTATTCTTCATTTCTACGCGCCTTGTATCGTGGTATAGACCGTACTTTTCTATACTTGACATAATTTTGAAGTATTTATCCCTTGCCTCTTCATCTTTGAATTCTACCTTGTTGTATCCTAGTATCTGATAGTCGATATCTACTATTTTATCCGTCAAACTCTCGTTTGTTCCCTTGAGTTTTTCAAGTAGATTGCCTTCCTTGTCTATATAACAGTAGTCATCACCGTTTTTTAGGGCTACGTACACCTGTCTTTCGAGGATTGAAATATTTAAAGTACTCGGAAGTTTCCTTTTGACTTCCACGCTTTCAATATAGTTGTTTTTTTTCAATCGATCTTCTATTGTCCTCTTGTTGTAGGTAAATATATTTTTATGCTTGTCCTGTATCGAGTTTAGTACGATGTACGTATTTACTTTTTTATTTCCTGTCACATTTATATCTTTTACATCGAAAATATCGCTCACCAAGACTCCGCATACTGCGAATACTATTAAAAACGTGAGCGACAATGCGACTGTCAATCTCGTCGGGTTTATTTTTTTTCTTATTTTTTTCTTTGTTTTATTTATGCTCATCTTTTTTCTCATCCTCCCTTGCTAAAACTGCTCAAGTATTAAATACAACTTTGATCAATACATATCCTACTCGAAATTTCATTTACTTTAAGCGATTTCCAAGGTGTTTTTGCAAAAAAAAATAAAACTCCCCTATAGTCTACAAACAATTTACGGTTCTAAACCTTTTTTGTATGAATCTATAAGGGCGTTCTACTTATACATCTAAGTCTATATACGATTTTATTCTTAGTTTCTAATTGAATATATGCTTCTATTTCAATATACGTTTTTTATTTATTCTTGCGTTTTTTAATTCCTATCGACATATCTTCATCTTTCTCGCTAGAGCTGCCTTCTAAGTCTGCAACTTCTTTTAGAGATTTCTCAGATACTTTACTTTTTTTGCCCTTGCTTTGTTTGTCTTCGCTCTTAGACTTTGACTTCACCTTTACACTTGAATCGACTACCTTCATGACTTCCTTGTATATAAGATCTATCGCCTCAGGTCTTCCAACTGCCTTGCTAGCGAGTTCCATATCTATAAGAGAATCCCTGTTCCCCAATAATTTGAACACTTCGTCGTTTAATTTCTTTGGAGTCAGCTCTCTTTCTAGTATACATACCCCTGCACCTTGCTTTTCTACGCTCTTTGCGTTGTACTCCTGATGATTTTCAGCAGTATACGCCTTTGGTATGATTATCGACGGTTTGCCAAGCGCTGTTATCTCTGCTAGAGAAATCGCACCTGCGCTTCCTATTACGAGGTCGCATGCAGCGAGTGCATTTGCCATATCTTTTAAGTAAGGCACTACTTTTTGATACGGTTTTAATTCTATTGATCCTAGCTTCTCTACAAACTCATCGTAAAATCTCGTTCCTGTAGCGAATACAAATGCCACGTCATCAGCTACCATGTTTTTTATAACTAATTCCATAGCTGTATTTATCTTCTTAGAGCCTCCACTACCTCCATAGCATAGGACCATCTTCTTTCCTTCGCCTATACCTAGATTTCTTCTAGCTGGAGCTTTTCTAGCGTTTAGAATCTCTTTCCTGACAGGATTTCCAGTAAAGACTAGTTTATCTCGAGACCCTTCTGGAAACCTCTTGTGAGAGTCCTCAAAGCTTGTTAGAACCTTTGTAACTGTCTTAGACAGTATTTTATTGGTTACACCAGGGAAGGAGTTCTGTTCATGTACTATAGTAGGTATTTTTCTTATAGATGCATTGAACAGAATCGGTCCACTCACGTATCCACCAGTTCCTATTACAACGTCTGGCTTAAACTTTTTAATTATCCTCCTAGATTGCTCTAGACCCTTACATAGTTTAAATGCCCTCTTCACGTTTTCAAAATCTATTTTTCTCTTAAACCCCTGCACGCTCACTGTTTTTAGTTCAAAGCCCGCATCGGGTACTATTTTCGACTCAATTCCCTTTTGTGTTCCTACAAATAGAATCTCAGCATCTGGGTTTTCCTCTTTTATCCTGTTTGCAATAGCTATTGCTGGATAAACGTGGCCACCTGTTCCACCTCCAGATAACATTACTCTCATTCCTCTATCATCTCCTGTTAATTAATTTTGACGTGCTTTGAGATGTTTAGCACTATACCGATAGCAGCCATAAAAATCATCAACGACGTTCCTCCGTAACTGATGAACGGAAGAGCTACCCCCGTGACCGGCATAGACGAAGTTGCAACCGCAATATTAAGAGCAGCCTGAATTCCTACCTGGGCTCCAATTCCTATTACAACCATGCAAGCAAATACATTGTCTGTCTTAAGTGCGACTCTAATGCATCTGTACACTAATATTAAAAATAACATCATTACAACTATACATCCAATCAAGCCCAACTCTTCTCCTATTATAGCAAATATAAAGTCGTTTTGTGGCTCTGGTATATAAAAATATTTTTGTTTACTCTGACCTAGTCCCAGACCGAATAGTCCACCAGAACCCAAGGCGTACAACCCTTGTATTACTTGGTAACCGCTACCACGTGGGTCTTGGAACGGATCCAGGAATGCTACTATACGTTTCATCCTGTACGGTTCGACGAGAACTAGGGCGACAAACGCCGAAATTCCGAGTCCTATCATAGAAAAAATTATTTTCATATCCATTCCTGCTGCGAATATCATCACAAATGTGACGAGTATAATAGTGCCCGCTGTAGAAAGATTTGGTTGCAATAATATTAAAGCAAAGAACACACAGGGTATCGCCAAAAGAGGCAACACGCCTTTGACAAGTGACTTTATATGGGCGTACCTCTTCTCTATCAGCTTTGCAGTCAGCAATATCGTAGCAAATTTCGCGATTTCGGCGGGCTGAAATGTCAACGCACCTACTCCTAGCCATCTCCTCGCCCCGTTTGCCTCAATTCCCATAGGAGTCAAGACGAGTAGCAAGGTTATTATAGCTATAATTCCAACGGCTAGTGCATGCCTATCCCAAAATCTATAATCTATCTTCGACGTAATTAACATCGCTACAAATCCTAGTCCTGCGTACACAAGATCTTTCTTGAGGAAAAAGTAAGAGTCATTGTGTTTAAATGAAGCCTGTATGTAACTGGCGCTGAATACCATGATTATACCTATAAACACCAATGCCATGGTCGTATAGAATATAACTCCATCAAACTCTGTAACTTTTCCACCTTTTTTAGATTCTTTCAAGTTTTCTCTAGTCACCCGCAAACCTACCTCCATTTCTGCTTAGTAAGGTTTTAAGGTAAGAGATTATTTTAGGTTATTGACATTATCTTTGAAGTCTACACCTCTTACTTCAAAACTCTTATACATATCCCAACTAGCACAGGCTGGTGAAAGAAGAACTATCTCCCCTTCTTTTGCTAATTGATGAGAAACTTTAACTGCTTCTTCCATATCTTTTACGAGATGAATGTCGTCAATTCCTTTATTTCTAGCAGATTTTTCAATTTGAGATGCAGTCACTCCAAGTAAGATTAGAGATTTCACATTATTCTTGGCAACCTCCATGAATTCATCGAAATTGCTTCCCTTATCGTATCCGCCTGCAATCAAAACTACTGGACAGTCATATGATTCTAGGGCCTTTATGCTCGAATCTGGATTGGTCCCCTTTGAATCGTTTACATATCTAACACCGTCTAGGGTCCTGACGTATTCCTGTCTATGCTCAACGCCTTCAAACGTCCTAAGCGTATCCTTTATTACCTCTAAATCTATACCGCATACATAGGATATAGCAATTGCAGCCATACAGTTTTCGAGATTGTGATTTCCAGGTAGACTGATCTCTCCTTTATTTAAAAACTCTATTTTCTCATCTATATCTATAATTATATTGTTATTCCCGTCTAAATATACCCCACCATCTACTTTTTCTTTTCTAGAGAAGAACACCTTCTTAGCCTTGCATTTTTCAGCTGTCTGCCTAGTCAATTCGTCATCGTAATTGAAGACTGCAAAGTCGTTTTTATCTTGGTTTAAGAATATGTTCGCCTTTGCATCAGCGTAGTTTTCCATAGTATGGTGTCTGTTTAAATGGTCCTCTGTTATATTTAAAATAGCGCTAACCCTCGGTCTAAACTCACTAATACTCTCTAGTTGGAAACTGCTTAATTCCGTGATTATATAAGAGTCTTCATCCGCTTTTCCGACTGTATCTATCACTGGCGCACCTATATTTCCCGCTATAAAAGTATCTTTTTCCGCTCTCTTGAATATTTCTCCGACTAAACTAGTAGTCGTAGTCTTTCCATTTGTGCCTGTTATACCCACGAATGTAGGGTTTTTAGATAATCTATATGCAAGCTCTACTTCTCCTATTATCTCTACTCCAGCTTCTTTTAAATTTTCTATAAAAGGAAGGTCTAGAGGTACTCCAGGAGATACCACTACCATATCTAAGTCATCTATATCTTCTGGGTTTCTACCGAATATATAAGTTATACCCTCTATTGATTTTAATTCGTCCAATATTTCTACAAACGCTTCTTCTGATTTAGAATCGTTTACTACTATCTTCGCTCCTAGCTTGTCTAGGTATTTAACAACGGAAACACCTGTCTTTGCAAGACCTATAAGCATTACTTTCCTACCTGATAAATTCATTTTGCACTCCCCCTCGGTTATGTATATTAAATAATTCCACCACCTGTACAGGTGGAGGAATCTGATTGATTTTTATTAAAACATTGCAATAATGCCCACCCAAGCGAGCAGAACAGTCACTATCCAAAATACGAATACAACTCTTGTCTCTGGCCATCCACATTGTTCGAAATGATGGTGAATAGGAGCCATTTTGAAAAATCTCTTCTTAGTAGCCTTGAAATACCCAACCTGAATTATAACTGACACAGCTTCAACTAAGTATATTCCACCGACTATTGGAATTAGGAGTACTGAGTTCGTAAGTACTGCAAAGGCAACTACAGCCCCTCCAAGAGCCATTGAGCCAGTGTCCCCCATAAATACCTTAGCTGGGTACGCATTGAATCCCAAGAATCCGAGACAAGCTCCAACAGTCGCAGCTGCCAAGACAGCAACTTCTTTATTCCCAACTAAAGTCATAGCGTACATCATAAAGAACGCAGCTACCACTAGAGTGATTCCAGACGCCAAACCATCAAGTCCATCTGTTAGGTTGACAGCATTTACAGTCCCGATTATTATAAACATCATTATAGGAATGTAGAATATACCTAAATTGATGAGGTGATCTGAAAATGGCACAGCTAGATGAGTCGCCCCCGGCGATGAAGTGTATTGGTAATAAGCGATGTAGAATGCAAGTGCAAACTGTAAGATTATCTTCTGATAAGCTCTAAGTCCCAAAGACCTCTCCATCTTGATTTTTATAAAATCATCTAAAAATCCTATAAATCCAAATCCACCAATACAGAGCAGACCTACTGCCATATCGCTGCTCACTTTATTTCTCGTAAGTCCTGTTATAAGGATTGCGAGAATCATGAGCACTCCCCCCATAGTAGGTGTTCCATTTTTCGCTAAATGTGTCTGCGGTCCATCATCTCTCACCGTCTGACCAAATTTAAATTTATGAAGCATCGGTATAAAAATCGGCGCTAATATTATCACTATCAAAAATGATATAATAGCTGTATACGTAAGCTCTGTTAGTTCTAACATACTAAACTCCTCTCCCTTTGTAAAACGTTGTACAATTTATTTCATTTGTTATGTGCTTATTTTACCTATATCTGTTTATTTTTATTATTTATTACTCTTTCTATTTTTATCCATTTGTATTTTTTTAAATTCTTCTCATTCACGTATCCTAGCTTTTATTTAGTTCTTCTCACGTCTATATATTTTACTACTTTTACTTCAAGAATTCTACCACGACCTCGAGTTTCATTCCCCTAGATGCCTTGACCAGCACAACATCACCGAGGTGTAGGATATTGTTTAAATTTTTCATAGCGAGTTCTTTTGTTTCAAAATAATGAACATTTTCAGTTCCTATCCCACATTTTACTGCCTCGTCTGCTAGATACTTAGAACTTTCACCGATAGCGATTACTACATCTGTGCATTCAGCTGCACATTTTCCTACAATTCTATGTCCTTCTTCTTCGAAATCTCCCATCTCAAGCATATCTCCGAGTACAGCTACTCTTCTCTTATCGTATCTTCCAAGAACCTTTAAAGCTGCCTTCATCGAGTCTGGACTCGCGTTGTAAGAATCGTTGATTATAGTGTAATCTCCATCGTCATCTATATCAAGTCTCATCTTAGTTGCTGTGAACCCCATGAAACCTCTTTTTATCTCCTCTATTGTAAGACCCTTTTCAAGTCCTACCAATATAGCTGCCATAGCATTGTATATATTGTGTTCACCCATTATAGGGATGTACACTTCAAACTTTTCTCCTCCTATTACACAGGTAAACGTAGTACTCTTCTCATCTAGTTCAAACTCCTCACAGTATACGTCATTGCCCTTCCCAAAGCCAAATGTCTTGAGTTTATAAGGCAGATCTCTATCCTTTAAAGTCGATAGATACTCGTCATCGCCATTAACTATAAGCGTGTTTTCAGGACCAAAATCTGAAGTTATCTCCATCTTAGCCTTAAATATCCCATCTCTTGAGCCTAGGTTTTCTATATGAGATGTACCTATATTAGATATAACCGCAATCTTTGGATTTACTATCTTGACTAGATAATCTATCTCACCAAATCCAGACATCCCCATCTCTATAATAGCACAATCGTGTTCTTTGTTTAAATTAAACAGAGTTAGAGGTACGCCCAGGTGGTTATTTAGATTTCTCTCGTTCTTGAGTACATTGAATTTTGAAGAAAGAGCTGCGTACACCATATCCCTAGTGGTTGTCTTTCCAACGCTACCAGTGATTCCGATAAAATCGATTTCGAATTTTTTTCTATAATAACGAGCTATATCCCCCAAGGCTAGGGTCGTATCCGACACCTCCACGATATTTACCCCAGTGAAGAGCTCTGTGCTCAAGTCCAGTTCGTAATTCTTATCCTTTAAAACCGTCCTACATCCATTTTCTACAGCAGACCTAATAAACTTATGGCCATCTTGATTTTCTCCCTTGATAGGTATAAAGGCTATATCTGGTCCAACTTCCCTGCTGTCTATTGCTATTTTATCGATTTTGTATTCCAAATCTCCACATAGTAAAGTTCCTCTACTAGCTATCACCAACTCATAGACTGATAACCCATTCATTTTTCAATCCTCCCATAATGGCATTTAACCTAGACGCTTCTCAAATCAACTAGGTAAACTACCGACTATTTATTTCTAATATATATTTAGATTTCAATATTTTTATTCCGTATCGAGAAAAGGCAATGTACACCGATATATACATTGCCCACGATAACACTCTTAACTTTTTAATTATATACTAATTTTATATATTTTTGAAGTAAATCTCACTTACTTTTAAAAATAGATAGATATAAGCGATCCTTGGTTGACCTTTACTCCTGGTTTCGGGAACATATCTTTTATTTTTGTTTTCGCTGGAATCTCTATATCGGTATTGATATCCGCCTTTAATTTTTTAGATTCCAGCTCTTTTATAGCATCTCCAACCGACAATCCTCTTACATCTGGAACCATTGTATCCTTGCCTCCAAATTCCTTTTTCTCCTCTTCCTTCGTGTACACTGGTTTAACGCCCATATACTCTAAGGTATTAGTCATTACCTCCTTGACTATAGGCCCTGCAGTAGTACTACCAAAAGCACTTACGCCATTAGGCTCATCTACTATAGCTATAAGAGCTATCTTCGGATCGTCTGCCGGTGCTATACCGACGAAAGAACAGATGTATTTACCCGGTGCATACCTTCCGTCGACGACTTTTTGAGCAGTACCAGTTTTACCACCTATCTTATACCCAGGTATATACGCTGCACCGCCGCCGCCTTCACTTATAACCGACTCTGCTATACTCATCATCTTTTTAGATGTCTCTTTAGAAATTACCTGTCTAACTTCCTTTGGTTGAACTGTTTCCACCATATTTCCCTTATTATCTGTATATCCTTTGACAATTCTAGGTTGCATAAGCTTACCTTCATTTGCAATAGACGAAATTGCAGTCAATAGCTGCATAGGCGTAACCGATACAGACTGCCCAAACGACATCGTAGCAAGTTCAACTGGACCGACCTTTTTAGGGTTGTAGACTATCCCCTTAGCCTCTCCAGGTAAATCTATACCAGTTTTTTCTGTGATACCAAACGCCTGTAGGTAATGATAGAACTTAGAAACGCCAAGTCTTGCACCGAGCTGAACGAACACGGGATTGCATGAATTCTGCACAGCCTGCCTAAAGGTTTCCTTACCATGTGGTCTATAATGTCTCCAACACCTTATAGTCCTTCCAGCTACAGTTATGGTTCCACTGCAGACAAAATTTTCTTTTTCGGTAACAACATCCTCATTTAAGGCCATAGACGAAGTCAGCAGCTTAAATGTAGAGCCTGGCTCATATGTATCGTTTACAGCTGGATTTCTCCACATCTGAAACAAACCTTTAATCTCATCTTTTCCAGTGTACTTTTTAAGTTCTTGCTCATAATACGGATATAATGCCTTTCTCGGCTGATTCGAATCGTAATCCGGTTTTGAAACCATGGACAACACATCCCCAGTCTTCGGGTCCATCGCTACTATAGTTACCCTCTTAGCGTTATTGACCTCATAAGCCTTTTGTGCAGCCTTCTCACAATAATGCTGGATAGCCTCATCTAAAGTAAGTACCAACCCATTTCCCTGAACTGGCTCGTAGTACTTCTCCATCCCCTGTGGAATCTCCCTGCCAGATGCATCTGTGCTTATAATTAACTTCCCTGATTTACCCTTTAATTTCTTATCGTACTGAAGCTCGACACCAGCTATACCTGATGCATCATCCGAAGTGTGCCCGAGGACATAAGCTGCGAAATTTCCATACGGATAATACCTCTTATTATCCTCAGCTACCCAAATACCTGGTAGCTTAGCCTCTCTGATCTTCGTAGCCTGGTCGTCGTCTATCCATCTCTTAATCTTTATCAAATCCATGTTTTTCTTAGAGACAGTCTTGTTTATCTCATCTGGATCCTCGCCGATTATTTCAGCTACCTTTGCAATAGAGTTCTTCTTATCCTTCAGCTCAACTGGCTTACACCAGACGGTGTATTTTGTAACACTTACAGCCAATTCCTTCATATTCCTATCGTAAATAGTACCCCTCTTCGGCTCAATAGGTATATCCCTGGTCTGCTGCTCAGTAGCCTTAGAAGTCAACCAATCCCCCTTTAAAAGCTGTAGGTATCCCGTCCTCAGTATAAGACAAAAAAATAGAGTACAGGCCAATACCAATATCATAACTAGCCTCTTCCTACTAGTGACATTTACTTTTTTCAATATCTTCCCCCCTCAACTACCTTCCTAAATCGATGTATTTAATCTGACTCTCCTTCGGATAATCCATATGTAATTCTAACCTTGCCCTGTTTTCTACCTCTGTGATGGTTCCATCCTTAATACTCTCCGCCCTAAGTCCATCCAATGTAATTTCCTTTTTCCTCAAATCATTCTTTAGACTGTAGATATCGTACTTCATCCTAGATATCGTCGCATATCCACTTAGATTTAGCATTATAGCCCCCAATACCAGAGTCACACCAGCGATCCTAGCCACCCATCTAACTACTTTTGACTTATCTTTTCTGTGTTTACAACGCCTTCTCTTTTTATTATTATTCTTTTGATTGCTCTTATATTCGTCTATATTTTTTAACTCGCATTTTTGCAATTCTTCCATTTTCAATCTCTTCACCTCGTATATTTATCTGTATACAACTTGAGAACGGACACGACGTGTGTCCGTTCTCATTTCAGGGGGAGGATATCCTCTGCTGAAGGAGGCAAATCATCAATCGACTCATCCTCTTATATACTAGTTTCGCTTTTTAAAGTTGTTTCCTCTAAAAACAAATCGCAAATTGCAACAAAAAATTTATTTTTTCTCTGCAACTCGCAACTTAGCACTTCGAGATCTCGGATTGATTTCTACTTCTTCTGGCGTTGGAAGTATTGGTTTTCTAGTTATTATCTTAACTTCACTTTCCTTATCGCATTGGCAAAAAGGTATGCTCGGCGGACATATGCAATCGCTCGCCAAATATTTAAACTCGTTTTTAACTATCCTGTCCTCGAGTGAATGGAAGGTTATTATACAAATCCTACCTCCCTCATTCATAACCGAAGACGCATCCCTGATAAGTTTCTTTATAACTCCAAGCTCGTCGTTCACTTCTATCCTTATCGCCTGGAATGTCCTCTTCGCAGGATGTGGACCGTCGATTCTAGCCTTCTTAGGAATTGCCTTCTTTATAATTTCAACTAGTTCACCTGTAGTCTCTATTGACTTTTCAGCCCTAGTTTCAACTATAAACTTAGCAATCCTCCTCGACCAATTTTCTTCTCCGTACTCTTTTATAACCCTATCTAATTCATCTTCGCTATAGCCGTTTACCACCTCGTAAGCACTGAAGTCACTTCTCACGTCCATCCTCATATCTAGGGGAGCATCGTGCATATAGGAAAATCCTCGCTCTGCCTCATCTAATTGATGAGATGATACCCCTAGATCCGCTAGTACTCCGTCTATTTTCTCTATACCTAGATTCTCTAGCTCTTCCTTGATATTTTCAAAATTACTGTGGACAAACTTAACTCTATCACTGTATTGTGAAAGTCTTTCTTCCGCAGTTTTTATAGCGTTTATATCCTGATCGAATCCTATGAATAGACCTTTTTCAGATAGTCTTTTTACTATCTCTTTTGAATGTCCAGCACCGCCCATTGTGCAGTCAACATAGATTCCATCTGGATTTATATTTAGATTCTCGATACACTCGTTTAAAAGCACCGATACATGATGAAATTCCATTATTGTCTCCTTTGACTATAAATACTTATTTTTTCGTTTCAATTTTATTTCTTTTAGACAGATAAAAATGTAGAACTATACCTAAAACTATGCATCCTAAACTTACAATCTGTGCCATTTTAAGTGGTCCAAACATCAGACTGTCGGTTCTAAGACCCTCTATGAAAAATCTACCCACTGAATACAGTGTAATATAGCTTACTACTACCTGTCCGTTGTACTTATTTTTCTTCCTGGTAGCCATTAAAAATGCAAATACCAATAGATTCCATATCGATTCATATAGAAAAGTAGGGTGTACCATCTGTCCGTCGACTAGTATCCCCCAAGGGAGCGTCGTAGGTCCTCCGTGAGCCTCTCCGTTTATAAAGTTTCCCCATCTACCTATTGCCTGTGCGAGAGGAGCACCTATGAGCACTACATCTGCTATCTCTGTGAATTTAATTTTTCGTACCCTAGTATATATGTACCCAGCTAGTATTCCACCTATAAGAGCGCCGTGGATAGCCATACCACCACCTCTGAAATTCAATATTTCTGATTGGTTTGCAGAGTAATAACTCCAGTTAAATATTACGTAATATAATCTCGCACAGATAAGTCCTACTGGTATTCCAACTATGAGTACATTTAATACGTCATCCTCTTTTACACCGACTCTCCTCGCTTCTTTAAGCGCAATTACAGATGCCACTAAGATTCCAGCGGCCATCAAAATTCCGTACCACATTACATCCAACCCAAATAATCTAAATGCAACTCTATCTATCTCAATCACCTCATTTATTTAAAAGATGTCTTTCTTATTTTAAATATGATAACATATTCAATTGTTTTCTGTCCATAACTGCAAAATACACCAGTATCTTTTAGTGCTAAATACTTAATTTAAAAGAGATATATCCCCCATCAGTAGGTAATTGGGGGATGTATCATCAATTTATGCACGCCGCCTATAAGAAGTAGGCATTTATCTCAAAATATACGTCCAGTGTTTCAGCTCGCATATTTGTTCGACTATTTCGATTAGCTATTTTTGTTTGACTATTTCGTTTTAGTTATTTCGATTTAGCTATTTCGGTTCGACTATAGACATTACTGAAAATTCCTCTTTCAAGTGATTCTTAAGTCTGTCTGACACATCTTCGAATTTGACTTCTTTGATTACGTCTAGATAATCTAGCATATTTATTCCCTTGAACTTGTTTGAAATAAAGTTGTTTGCTATTGTTATAATAGAGTCGAAACTCTTTATAACCTGACCTAGTTTTTTCTTCTTTATTCTATTGAAGTCTTCTTCTGAAAGACCCTGCTCTTTAACCTTATCTATATACTCAAAGACTGCGTTTTGCACTTTTTTCGGATCATTTGACTCTCCTACTACTATTGTATATCCATAGTCTATCTGCGAAGAGAAGGCTGAACCGAAGCTGTCGTTTATATCACCTGAGTTGTATAGTTCCTCGTAGAGTTCGCTGCCCTTGTTGAATATCTGGTCTAAAAGTATATCTGTAACCACTTCTTTTTTTAGGAGCTCTCTTCCTTCTATCCCAACCTTGTCGTCCTTAAATCCCATGCAAAAACTTGGCATTGAGATTGGAAACTTTTCTACTATTTCCTTTTCATTTATATGTGTCGGTTCTTCTGGGTAGAATCTAACTATTTCCGAGTTTAATTTTTCTACGTCGAAGTTATTCGCATTTTCGACTACTTCCATTATCTTGTCTGGATCCAAGTCTCCTATTACAAACAGAGCCATATTTCCTGGGTTGTAGAAGGTGTTATAGCATTTATACAGTTCTTCTGAAGTTATCTTGTATATGCTCTCAACCGTTCCAGCTATATCTATCCTAACTGGATGGTTTACGTACATTCCTTTTAAACAGTTGAAGTACACCTTCCAATTTGGGTCGTCATCGTACATTTTTATTTCCTGAGCTATTATTCCCTTTTCTTTTTCTACGTTTTCATCTGTGAAGTACGGAGTTTGAACGTATTTAATAAGATGATCTAAACTCTCGTAGAAATTCTCCGTAGCTGTAAACAGGTACGAAGTCATTGTGAAGTTCGTAGATGCATTAGCATTCGATCCAAGTTTTGAAAATTTATCGAAGGCATTTCCTCCATCTGGCTGCTCAAACATCTTATGCTCTAGAAAATGTGCTATTCCCTCATTCACTCTAAATTTTTTATCTTCGCCTATTGGAATGAACTCTAGTTCATTTGAGCCGTAGTTAGTAGCAAGCACTGCATATTTCTTTGTAAATCCTTTTTTAGGCATATAATAAACATCTAAGCCATTTTCCAGTTTTTCATAGTAAAGTTCTTCTCTTATTATATCGTTGACTATTTTTTTCATCTCATCACCTCATTAATTTCTCAAGAAATACACTGTATCTAATTCTATATTTTTCATCGTATCTACGATCTCATCTACAGTGACTTTTTCTACCGCTTCTATCAATTCGTCGAGCGTCTGGTTGGATTTTGAGGCAAACTGACTAAATGTAAACTCTGACATCCCTCCTATATTGTCGGCAACGCTCCTAGTTCCACTTATGAGTGCTTTTTTGCTGTTTGTCAGTTCATCTTCTGTTATATTTCCATTTTGTACTTCTTTTAGTTGCTCATCTATTATCTTCCTTGCCTTGTCGTAGTTTTCTACCTCTATACCAGATGATATGAACATCAAACTCTTAGATTTTTCAACCGACGAGTATATGTAATAACATAGACTCTCCTTTTCTCTTACGTTGTTGAATAGTTTTGAGTGAGCTCCACCACCTAGTACGCTGTTTCCTACCATCAATGCACAGTACTTTCCTATGTCCATGTAGTCTACATTAGCCCTAAATCCCATTATCAACTTTCCTTGGGCAATTTCCATCTTTTCTTCTATATTTTTGACTTGTGTAACTTCCTTTTTGAAATCCTCTTTTGGAATTTCGATTATGTCACCCCTGTCGAAATTGAATTTATCCTTCATTATCGAAACTACCTCGTCCTCGTCAAAATCACCTTCGACTATAATGTCTATTGGAGATGTTTTTAGGACATTTCTATAATGTTCATACAGGTCTCTTGCACTTATTCCATCTATATCTTCTTCGTATCCACATTCGTCTATACTGTACTTCTCGCCTTCACACATAGCTTCTATACATTTTTTCTGTGAATAGTACATCTTATCGTTGATTGACGCTCTTATACGGTCTTTTAAGTTCGTTTTCTCTATAGCTAGATATCTCTCGTCAAATCCAGCGTCGACTACTAGTGGATGGTTGATTATCTCATCTAGAAACACAACCATATCCTTGAATACTTTTTCATCGAGGAACTTATCGTTTACTCCGAACAACCTAAATTGTATGATTTGTTTCTCTGATTTCTTTATTGCATTTGAAGCTAATGATGCACCGTAGAAGTTTTCTAGCTCAGAAGTTATTTCTCTTAAGCTCGGATACTTTTCACTTCCGCTTATTATCACCTCTGCCAGTAGCGAGTTCTTTGTAACCTCGTCTCTATCTAGGTTTCTCTGAATGTACACACTTATGAGATTTGTTTTGAATTTTGAACTCTTTATCAGTGTGAGATTTATATTATCGCCTAAGTTCATTGTTTTTAAGTCCGCCATATTTTCCTCCTAATTGATATTGTGTTCTCTATTTTGCCCATTAATTCCGCGATGATTCAATACTTTTAACTTATGCCTACTCTTATTCAAGATAGATTTGTAAACATATTTTAGTAGTTCCATTGTAACATATATACCATTTTTTTGTACTCTTTAATCATTTATGACATAAGTGTCCAAGTATTTCTATTTAATTTAAATGTAGATTGCTTGCAATGCTGATTTCTTGTAATTCTGATTTCGCGGTGTGTACATTATCTCGATCAAACGCGATCTGCAAAACACCCATTATTTATACGCTTAAAATCAAACATATGAATTTAATATAAAATCGCCTTGCAGGCATTGAGCAGATAGGGTAAAATTATATTGTATGTCTATTTGATAATTTCTGACGGTGATTTCCCACCTTAGATTGTCAATTTAGATTCGACTTAAATCAAGATATGAAGGGAAGATTTTTATGAAATTAGGTATAGTTGGTTTGCCAAACGTCGGCAAAAGTACGTTATTCAACGCAATAACACAGGCAGGTGCTGAATCTGCAAACTATCCTTTCTGTACAATAGATCCAAACATTGGTGTTGTGTCTGTTCCAGACGAGAGACTAGATAAATTGCAAGAATTATACGATTCAAAAAAAGTTGTAAACACTGCTATAGAGTTCTGTGACATAGCTGGACTTGTAAAAGGTGCTTCAAAAGGCGAAGGTCTTGGAAATAAATTTTTATCCAATATAAGAGAGGTAGACGCTATCGTACACGTCGTGAGATGCTTTGACGATGAAAATGTAGTACACGTAGACGGTTCTGTCGACCCACTTAGAGATATCGAGACTATAAATTTAGAACTTATCTTCTCAGATATCGAAATACTAGAAAGAAGAGTAAACAAGACTACTAAGGCACTTAAATCGGACAAGTCTTTATCTTCTGAACTAGAACTTTTAAAAGAAATTATGGCTACACTCGAGGATAATAAATCTGTTAGAACTATGAGCTTTTCAGAAGATCAACAGAACTTCGTAAACTCACTAGATCTATTGACTTCTAAACCTGTAATCTACGCTGCAAATGTAAGCGATGAAGATTTAGCTGACGATGGAGAAGGGAATAATTACGTAGCCCAAGTTAGAGAATACGCTTCTTCTGAAGGTGCTGATGCCGTTGTCGTATGTGCTCAAATCGAGGCCGAGATATCAGAACTTGATTCTGATGAGGAAAAGAAGGAATTTTTACAATCTCTAGGACTTGAGCAATCTGGACTTGATAAACTTATCAAATCTTCATACGCTCTACTTGGACTTATATCTTACCTCACAGCTGGACCTCAGGAAGTTAGAGCTTGGACTGTCAAACTAGGAACTAAGGCTCCTCAAGCTGGCGGTAAAATCCACTCTGACATAGAGAGAGGTTTTATAAGAGCTGAAACTATAGCTTACAACGACCTTATCGAACACGGTACAATGCAGGCAGCTAAAGAAAAGGGACTCGTTAGGCTAGAAGGAAAAGACTACGTTGTAAAAGATGGAGATGTAATACTATTCAGATTTAACGTATAAAAATTTCATTGACCTATGGAATTTTTGGTGATCTACTTTTGCAATAGCTGGAAATATACCTCATTTCAGTGTTGGTTGAAAAACCACACTGAAATCGTTGAATCTACATTTAAAGACTTACAGACTAAGCGTATATTTCTAGCTATTACTGATTTTTGATACCTTGTAAAATAAATTTTCAGATTCGTGTCCAAAATTACGTTAATTTATGCTATAATATTATGGGTGGATAGGTAGTTACCCATACATATGGAAGCGTATCGAAGTGGTTATAACGAGCCGCACTCGAAATGCGGTTGCCTTCACGGGCACGTGGGTTCGAATCCCACCGCTTCCGCCAATTAGATATAACTTGATTTAAACGTATTGGAATTACTAAGGTTTATCCCTGGTAGTTCCTTTTTTATTTTTTACTCTCCCCTTTTGCCCTATAATATCAATTTTTTATACCCAAAATTAACTAAATATAACTTTAGTCCACTACTATGACATACTATTGACTTTAACCCTTTAGATTGCGCCCATGCTGGGCGCATTAAAAAAAGCCGCCAGCGATTTCTGGCGGCTCACCTCTTGAACTGTCAATGCGTTTGTTGATATACTTTTCTCTTGGTTAATACACTATTTGATGAATCTCATTATCTTAAGAGCTTATTTTTTGAATCAATACGGAGGCATTTGTATTGATTTGTGTTCCTCCTGCTAAAGTTTGCAGTGTAACCGAAGCAGCACTTGTGTGATTTCGCACAGTTAAGATATCCCCCGCAGCTGCGGTAACAATGACCATCCCTGGATTTGGTTGAGTACCAGCACCTGATCCATATACTGCTCCGTCAACGGGAGCTCCATTTTGATAAACAGTAAATTGATTCGGTTCAACGCCCGCTTCATAAAACCAAACAGCATAGTCTCCTGCACTGCCAAGTTGAATTGTGGATGTTCCGGGGGTATGTGCAATTGAACCAACTATAATACCATTGTTACTAAATAGTACATCTGATTCTACAGCAACCACTTGAGCATCTAGATTGTAAATATAAGCATATTCTGATAATCCATTGGTACTCGACGGTCCTGTAGGTCCGGTCGAACCTGTTGGACCGGTATCTCCGGTTGTACCTGTCGTTCCGGTTGAACCTGTTGGGCCTGTATCTCCAGTTGCTCCTGTAGGTCCGGTCGAACCTGTTGGGCCTGTATCTCCAGTTGCTCCTGTTAATCCGGTTGCACCTGTTGGACCAGTATCTCCGGTTGATCCTGTCGTTCCGGTTGATCCCGTCACACCAGTCGGGCCGATATCTCCAGTTGATCCTGTCGTTCCGGTTGCGCCAGTTACACCTGTTGGTCCAGTTGGTCCCTGCGGACCTGTATCTCCGGTAGCTCCTGTTGGTCCGATAGGTCCCCGCGGACCTGTATTTCCGGTAGCTCCTGTCGGCCCGGTTGGACCTTTACAGTAACAACACAAACACCGATTTGGACAAGGACAGGTGTGGTCACAAGGTCCACAATTATATATATTCATTCCTTGAAATTCATCATTGTACATCAAACTTCCTCCTTTAATTTTTGGGTATAGTTTAAGCCCTAATTCATTATATGATAGTGTAAAGTAGCGTATGAAAAAATAATACTACTCAATCTACTAATAAAGAATATTAAAAAGAAGAAATATGCCCACCACCTATACAGGTGACGGGCATATTTCTCAAGTTATAACTCCATCTCTATCTATTTCAAGCTCAAGCACCTTAGCCTTATATGGAAGATCCTTTAACTCTATTACTACATCATCTACTGACTCTTCATCCAACAGCATTATTATAGTAGAGCCTGCACCACTTAGATAAGTTGCATATGCTCCGTACCTATGTCCTATATCCCTTACATCGCTCAGATGTGGAACTAGACTAGCTCTGTACGGCTCGTGTAAGCAATCCTTCTCCATCATCCTGCCTGCAAGCCTAAGATCTCCACTTATCACTCCAGCTACCATTACATTAGATATGGCACTCGACTTTACTGCGTCCTTGTACGCAAGTTCCTTTGGTAAAACCGACCTAGCTCTCTCTGTGGACAGCGGTTCCTCTGGTATATAAGCTATAATTGCAGTATCTGGGAAATTTACCTTTTTGTAATTAAACTCACCGTCAAAGTACGCCCCCGTTATGAAATCTCCGAGTATCGCTGGTGCTACATTATCTGGATGCCCCTCTATCTCTGTGGCTATACCTACCTTTTCTTCCTTAGATAAGTTCAAACCAGCCAAAATATCAGCCATCTCTATCCCAGCTACAATAGCTGTCGAACTGCTTCCTAGACCTCTGATAATCGGAATTTCCGATATCATATGCACCTTATGCGGTTTGATGTCTGGAGCTATTTTCAATGCTGTCGATATCATCAAGTTTTCTTCGTCCCTTGCTACATTATCGCCGAGCTCGTGTTCTACTATCCAAATATCGGTCTCTTCTTTTATTTCGACATACATATATAGGTTTAGGGCTATACCACATGAATCAAAGCCTGGGCCTAGATTCGCACTTGTCGCTGGGACTCGTATCTTCATTTTAAGACACTTCCTCTCAAATGCTCCTTGATTTCTTCTATATTATCCATTTTATTGATCTTCATATCGGTATTCATAGCTGTATCTGGGTCCTTTAGACCGTTTCCAGTAAATACGCAGACAACAGTTTCACCCTTTTTGATCTTTCCACATTCTAGATGTTTGTAAACTCCTGCGAGTGAAGCTGCTGAACCCGGCTCCACAAATATTCCCTCTTTTAAAGCTATCTTTTTATACGCCTCTAGTATTTCTTCATCTTTAACAAAATCTATTTCTCCACCAGACTCATCTCTAGCTGCCTCTGCTAGTTTCCAACTTGCTGGGTTTCCTATCCTAATAGCAGTTGCAACAGTTTCTGGATGTTCTATCACCGCTCCCTTAGCAATTGCCGCAGCACCTTCTGCCTCAAACCCGTGCATCCTAGGAAGTTTCGTTCCATTAATTTCTCTGTATTCCTTAAATCCCTTCCAGTAAGCAGATATATTTCCAGCATTCCCCACCGGTATAGCTAGGACGTCTGGTGCTTTTTCCAATTGCTCACATATTTCAAACGACGCTGTCTTCTGCCCCTCTAATCTATACGGATTTACTGAATTCACAAGCGCTACTGCCTCTGTTTCAGCTATCTCCCTGACAATGCAGAGCGCCTCGTCGAAGTTTCCAGATATCTCTACTATATCTGCTCCGTACATCACTGCCTGAGCTAATTTTCCAAGTGCTATCTTGCCACCCGGTATGACTACCAAAGCCTTTATACCAGCTCGTGCCGCGTATGCTGCTGCAGATGCGCTAGTATTTCCAGTAGATGCACATATTACTGCCTTTGCACCCTCCTCTACTGCCTTTGCGACTGTCATCACCATACCTCTATCCTTAAAAGAGCCTGTAGGATTTAAGCCCTCGTATTTACCGTACAAATCAATACCTAGTTCCTTTGATATATTTTTAAGGTAAATTAAGGGAGTATTTCCTTCGTGAAGCGATAATTCTGGAGTTTTATCCGTTATAGGCAGATAATCCTTGTATTTTTTTATTAATCCCTCGTACATATTCTCCCCCTATTCTCCAAATACCTTGTATTGGCTAAGTACCTTGAAACCATCTGTATTGGATAGTTCATAGACTACCCTCTTTATCTGGCATTTACTGGCTGAGTGGGTGATGATTATAATCCTCGCGTTTTCCTTTTCAGACTTATGTTGAACTATCTGCTCGAAACTAACCCCAGACTCAGTGAAAATTTTTGCAAGCTGTAACATCTGACCGTACACATCTGGAAGTTCAACCGAGAAATAATATTTACTGAAAACCGAATTATCCTTAGTTATTTTAGTCTGGAACTTAAAAGCATTGAAACGATGCCCAACTGTTCCCATTTTTATGTTTTTTGCAATTGTGATTATATCGCTTACAACGCTTGTAGCAGTAGGTTTAGCTCCAGCCCCAGGGCCGTAGTACATAGAGTTTCCAACACCCTGACTGTTTATATACACCGCATTTGACTCGTTTCTAACAGTAGCTAGCGGATGAGTCTTAGGTATGAACATCGGTGATACCTCTACACTTATGCTGTCGTCGCACAACTCCGACGATCCTATCAGCTTGATTTCGTATCCTAGATTCTGTGCCATCTTGACATCGTCCACAGATATATCTCTTATTCCTTTTATTTCAACCTGGTCGACTGTGATGTTCATTCCAAATGCGAACTGGCTGAGTATCACCATCTTATATGCAGCGTCTATTCCGTCGACGTCGTTGGTTGGATCCGATTCTGCAAATCCAAGTTCCTGTGCTTCCTTGAGTGCATCGTCATACGATTTCGATTCGGAAATCATCTGTGTAAGCATGTAATTTGTAGTTCCATTTACAATTCCGTATACTTTTTGAATACTATCAGCTGCCAAACTATTTGCTATTGTACGCAGAATAGGTATTCCACCCGCTACGCTTCCCTCAAAGTACAGGTCTACGTGATTGCCCTGCGCTAGTGAAACTAGCTTGCTTCCATATTGTGCGAGTAAGTCCTTATTAGCTGTAACAACGTGTTTTCCATTTTCAAGAGCTTTCGATATATATGACTTTGCTGGTTCTATCTTGCCTATGAGTTCAACGACGATCTGTATTTCATCGTCGTTTAGTATTTCATCGAAATCATCTACAAGTTCAAAATTGAATCTCCCTGCATGGTACGCCATTCTTTCTTCATTTCTGACTAACGCCTTCGATATCTCTATGTCCATGCCCGTAATCTGAGAGATTTTCTCCTTATGCTCTTCTAGTATGAGCGGAACGCCAGAACCAACAGTCCCGAGTCCCAGCAATCCAATCTTCAATTTTTCCGCCATTCGCTACCACCAACTTTCAAAGTATTTTATCTATCCTAAAGTCCTGAAAACATATTTTTTATTTAATCCACTATCAACTTGATAGTGTTCTGACCATTATATCAAATTTAATGAAAAGTTAAAACAACTTTTTTGCCATATTTGAATTTATTTTTTATCTTCATTCATTTTTCTTTTTTTTTGTAATTTTGGTTTAATTTTATATGATAGCTTCAGAATCAGACTGCACATTAATTGTATCCTGTATTTAAACTACGATATTATTTCTTATGATTTGGCATTTTTATCTAATTTATAGATATATAAATACAGTTATGATATAATAGTTTGTAGAAAATGAACGGATATCTATAAGAGTGGTTGTTTTCATATAACTTCTTGTAAACCTCCCTAAAAGCACAAGGCTAATTGGAAGGGAAGAATGCATATGATGACATTTGTCGGTACAGTCGTTGTTACTACTATACTAACTAAGTTAGTGTACTTAGCATTTGACTTAATAATAGACAAAGTAAAAAGTCACTCCTGCAAGAGTGACTCAAAATAACGTATAATTTTTCATATGGAAACGTCACTCTAGTCCAATAGATTGAAGTTCCTTTTCTTTTATTATACACTAGATTTTAAAAAAAATACATAATTATTTATACAAAAATATCCCTCACCTGTAAAGATGGGGGACATAATTCTCAATTTATATATAGTAAGCCTTCACTGCATTATCATAAAATACTGCTTCCAATTCTTTTTCTGTAAATACGTCGGATTCCATGATGTAAGTGTATAGATCCTTGTAGTCAAACTTAGTCAATACAGCTGGACTGTCAGTTCCCCAGATAATTTTATCAGCACCTAATATATCTTTTGCCAGTTTTATAAACTTAAGAGATACTGGGAATGGATAATCCTCTGGAGCTGTGTTCCATGGTAGAGCTGAGAGGTCAATCCAAACGTTAGTGGCTTTTAAATAAGGAAGAGCTATCTTTAAAGCCTCTTCATCTTCCTTATGTGGCGCTAGTAGATGACAGATAACTATGTTTAGATCTGGATATTTCTTTGCGATCCTAGCTACTGCTTCTATTTGGCAACTAGCCATCGATGGGCTGCCTATGTCTAGTACTAAAGTTGCATTTTCAACTTCGTTTATTCTTCTGTACAATCTATCCATGACTTCGCTATCTATTATGAAGTCGTCGTGGTATCCCATCATTCCCCCACCTATGCTTATTTCAAATTTAAATATCTTTGAGTCAAAATCTACTATAAAATGTTCTAAAATCTTCAAAGCATCCTTACAAAATGGATCTAGAGTTACGGCAGCCTTGAATCTATCACTGTGTTCCTTCGCTACTTCGTGTATGTATTCATTTTGAAATCCATATAGTATACCCTGAAGTAGTATCGCCTTTTCAACATTGTTGTCATCAAGTATCTTGAGCAGTGATTCAACCAAAAATTCCTTGTCACCATAGCCTTCTGGAACTACTTGCATTGTAGATCCGTCCGCCCATTTTCCAACGCCATTTCCTATTGCTCTAAATTCTCCTGCTCTTCCTAGTCCTGTTATGTGCTCAAATATATGAGCATGTGCATCGATAATTTTCATTTTCATTCTCCTTTATAGTATATTTTTTATAAAAATTCTTCACCATTTTCAACCTCTCCAAGCTTAGGAATCCTAGCTATAGAAGTGAGTACAAACGCTAATACGAATCCTGTGCCTATAGATATTAAAAATGATATAAAATTATTGCTCATAAATACTGGAAGTGTTGTCAAAGCTGGCAGTGCAAAGGCCGTTGCCTGTACGTGAAACGCCCCAGCTATCGAACTTCCTATCCCACCTGCTATACAGGCACACACCATTGGAACTTTAAGTGGAATGTTTACGCTAAAGAGTGCTGGTTCCGTTATTCCGAGGAGAGTTGTCAGAGACGCTGAAATCGCAACGGATTTAAACTTCTTATTCTTAGCCTTTAGTGCAACTGCCAATGCTGCTCCGCCCTGGGCAAATATCGCCCCACCGAATAACGGTATCAATGTATCTGTTCCAGAAACTGCTATATTATTCAAAACTATTGGGAATAGTGCCCAATGCAGTCCGAATATGACCATTATCTGTTGAACCGCTCCCAGTAGTAGACCCGCTACCAATGGTGTAAAGCCGTATACCAATTCATAACCTTTTGCAAGATAACCACCTATAAATAAGCCTATTGGTCCAAATATCAAGAGAGTCAAAGGTACAACTACGATTATACAAACCGGCGGAGTAAGCATACCAACAAAGGTTTCTGGTATAATCTTCTTACACACCTTTTCCACGTACTTCGTAAAATACACAGCTAGGAGTATCGGTATTACCGATGCCGAGTATGAAACTGCCTTAATCGGTATGTTGAAGAATGTTATATCGCTTCCTAATTTCATAACTTCAGACATTGAAGGATGTAATAATATTGCAGCTATTACAACTGCTGTAAACGGTTCAACCTTAAATTTCTTAGCCGATGTAAATGCTAAAAATATCGGTATGAAGTAGAAGAAGGCATCGCTCATAGCAGTTAATATGTCGTATGTCGTGCTTCCTTCAGATACAACCTTTGTAACCGTCAACAGAACTACAATTCCCTTTAGTATTCCTGCTGAAACCATCAAATTTATTATCGGTAAAAATACTGATGAAAGTAAGTCTATTACCGCATCTACCCCTTTTGATACAATAGATTTTTCCTTAGTTGTCGATTGTTCACCTACATTGCTCATCAAAACACACCCCTTTATATTGAATTTTTTAATATATATTTCTTCAAGGATTCCACTCTTTCTATTTGCCTTAAGTCGAGCCATTCAGCTGGATAAAAACAATATTCAGTCATAGTTACCCCCATAGAATTCAAAAGGTACTTCATTGCTGGCATGAATGGAACCGAAACTGTATACAACTCCATCAGCCTATCTATAAACCTCTTTTTCACTGTGATGCTCTCTAAATCTCCGTTTTTTATATCTATTGCCAGTCCCTTGCAAATCTCCGGCACGACGTTCGATAAGGCTCCAATACATCCGTCTCCACCAGATAATACCACTGATACAAAGTTATTATCGTAACCTGTGTAAATCTTGAAATCTTGGTGTTTTTCCTTTATCTTTACGATAAGATCTTCTGTATGTACAGCTGCGGGAACTGTATCTTTTAATCCGATAATATTGCTGTTTTCTTCTATTAACTTCAGTATCGTATCGCCCGATACGTCGTATCCCGTATTTTCAGGATAATTGTAGATATAAATATCTCCGTTTATTTCTTTTGCGATAGTATTATAGTATTCGTAGATACCTCTTGGCGAAGTCTGAATGTAATAAGGTCCTACTATCATCACAGCGTCAACTCCAAGTTCTACAGCTGTATTTGATATCCTTATAGTTTCATCCATGCTCATCCTACCTGTACCCGCAAATAGCTTCACCCTTTTATCTACATACTTAACTGCATCTTCTACTATCTCTAAAATCGTTTTCTCATCAAAGGCGTAGAACTCTCCCGAACTCCCTAAAATAACAATTCCATCTATTTCAGCCTTTATCAATCTCTCATATTCCCTGTGCATACCATCAAAGTCAACTGTACCATCTAGATTAAGTGCAGTTAACATCGGACATAAATACTGTGCCATGCTTCCCCCTCCTAAGTTACATATAATTGCAATACCTCGATATCGCCGTCTCAAAATATCCAAGCACCTCTGCCTTTACGAGTTCTCCACTGCTTACAGAAATTAGATATTCCATTAAATTGTTTACAAGTGTTTCTTCATCTATATCTCCGTATATCATCGGACTCACATCAAAATCCATATTGTCTTTCATTTTTTCATAAGTATTTTTATTTGCCGTTAGTTTCATAACTGGTGCCACTGAATTTCCAGTAGGTGTACCCAGACCAGTAGTAAATAGTACAATCTGGCAACCCCCTGCGACTAATCCAGCTACAGACGCGGCGTCATTGCTAGGTGTATCCATAATTATTAGACCATCTCCAGTATGCAATTCCTCTGCGTACTCGTACACTTCGTTTATAATACTGCTTCCGCCCTTATGGATACAACCAAGCGATTTTTCTTCTAGTGTTGTAAGCCCTCCTGCAATATTTCCAGGTGATGGATTTCCACTGCGTATCTCTTCTCCTACAAGAGCTAGCGATCTTTCGTAACGGTGTACGATTTCGTAGATTTTGTCACTTACTTGTTTTGTCCTACCTCGCCTCGCCAAGATATGTTCCGCACCTAAAAACTCAGTGGTTTCGCATAATACCGAAGTACTTCCCATTGAAACTAATTTATCGCTTAATTTTCCTAGTAGTGGATTTGCACCGAGCCCCGAAGATGGATCGCTTCCACCGCAGTTTGTTCCGATTATTAATTCTGATATCGGAAATTCTTCTCTTTGAAGCTTACTTGCCTCTGCTACCATCTCCCTAGCATATCGGACACCCTTTTCAATCGTTTTAATAGTTCCGCCATCTTCCTGGATTATCAATGTCTTCATCGGCTTGTTTGTCCTTTTTTCTATTTCTTCTTTTACCAAATCCATCTGACATCCCTCACATCCAAGTGATACGACAACTGTACCGTACACATTTGGATTTGCGGCAAAACCTACTATGACATCCATTGTAAGTTTCATATCCGGTGGAACTTGAGAGCATCCATTTTGATTGTTGAAAGTCACCGCTCCCTCTACCTGTGATGCTATTATCCTCGTAGTGTCAGATGCACAACAACTAGTTGGAAGCACGAGTACATGATTTCTAATTCCCACCTTTCCATCTGGACGCTTGTAACCATAAAATTTCATAATATTACCTCCAATCTTAATTTATCTCAAGTTATAAATTTTCTCTAACACTTGATACATTGTGAGTGTGAACGTGTTCTCCCGCTTTGATATCTCTGCTAGATTCTCCAATATGCTCCCCGTATTTTACGATTTTCTCACCGCATTTAATATCATTTCTAGCTAACTTGTGAAATACTGGTATTTCTTCTAATGCTGTAATTTCTTCAACACTCCCATCCGATAATGAAAAAGATACTACTTCATCTTTTTTAATCTCGTCTATGCTCACTACGACATTGTCTAAATCGTCGATAATTTTGGCCCTACCCATATATACTCCTCCTTTTTATGATTTGTAGTGTAAAGTTTTACACTATTTTTATTTTTTAAATCAGATTTTGGTTCTAATGTATTCGAATTTAGTCCTCAGTTCATTCGCATTTTATTCTTAGTTGGTTCGTATTTACAAACTCTATTTTTATTTACGAACTATCTTATACCTAAAATAGCATTTTTCTAATTATCTGTCAACAATAATTTTCATAAAAATTAAATTCTTTAAATTTGACTTAATTGAAATACAATATATTTTATGATAGAATTGTTTTATTAAAAAAAATAAGGAGTGAGTATTTTGTCGACAAATGAGCATCGCCCAACAGCAAGGATTTTAGATATACTTGAAGCCTTGGCTGATTCAAAGAATGGATATACCTTGACGGAGATCGCCAATGCTATCGGTGCTCCAAAGAGTAGTATTTTTCCTATAGTACATACACTACACGACCGTAGGTATATATCATTTGACAACAATACTTCTAAGTATAGCATCGGAATTCTCACACATACAATTGGCTCTACCTTTTCAAAAAAAGATAATGTAGTAGCCTTTATCGACACAGAGATGAAGCATATTGTGGAAATCTCATCTGAAGCTTGTCAGATGGCTCTTCTCGATGGAAATGAAGTACTGTACACATCGAAGGTTGACTCACCACAGCCGATTAGTTTAATTTCTGATGTCGGTAAAAAACTTCCTGCAAATTGTACTGCACTAGGCAAGGCTCTGCTATGTGATTTAGATAAAAACGAGCTTATTGGATTGTTTCCAAATGGCTTGGCGAAACTCACTGAGAACTCTATCACCGATATAGACGTATTGTACGAGCAACTACTAGAAATAAGGGATACTCAAATTGCTAACGAGGTTGAAGAATCAACTGAATATTCAACTTGTTACGCTGTTCCTCTAAGAAAGAACAATAGGATAAATGCTGCCCTAAGCGTTACACTTCCTATATTTAGAGCTGATACTGAAAAGATCGATCTAATTAAAAATTTGCTGTTGGAAGCACAACAGAGGATACAATCTATAATGATTGAAAGAAATGAAGAAATATAAAAAAGAGCTGTTGCATTTAATTTTGCAACAGCCATTTTTTATTTTGTGATAACCTATTTTTTTACAACATCCTATTTTTTCAATAGCCTATTTTTTCACGCTCAACAGTTAATCTTTCATTTGTAATCATCTTACAATTTACATATAACGGAGAGCTACTTCCTTATCGTCGAAATGATGTTTTGTTTCACCGATAACCTGGTAATCCTCGTGTCCCTTACCAGCTATCAATATCACATCACCTTTTTCACCCATTTCAATAGCCTCTTTAATAGCCTCTTCCCTATCAACTACAACATGATAGTTCTTCTTATCCACATCTACTCCACCTAATATATCAGCTATTATTGCATTAGGCTCTTCTGTTCTTGGATTGTCTGAAGTTATAAAACATATATCTGAGTACTTCTGACCTATCTCACCCATGAGAGGTCTTTTCTCAGAATCCCTATCTCCACCACAGCCAAATACAGATATAAGTCTTCCCTTCACAAACTCTCTACCCGTTTTAAGTACATTTTCAAGCGCATCTGGAGTATGTGCATAATCGACTATAACGCTCATCTCCCTGTCATTTGGAACTGTCTCAAACCTTCCTGAAACCCCTCCAGTAAGTCTAAGTCCTTCTTTATACACGCTCTTGTCTATTCCCAGTTCATAGCAGGCTGCAATGACTGCAAGAGTATTGTAAACAGTAAACATACCTGGAACGGGCACGAAGATAACCTCTTCAAATGTAGGAGTTACAAGTCTGTAGGAAACTCCCTCAGCATCTGATTTAATATCCCTAGCCATGAAATCAGCCTTATTATCTACACCATAAGTATAACAAGGAGTCTTCAATCCCTTTATGTTTTCGTATATCTTTCTTCCGCCTTCATCATCTATGTTTATAATATTTGCCTTAGTCGTCATATGGAACAATTTCTCTTTTGCCTCTCTATAATCGTCCATATCCTTGTGAAAATCTAGATGGTCTGGAGTTAAATTTGTAAATATACCAAGCTCAAATTCAGTCGCCAATACTCGGTTCAATGCCAAGGAATGAGACGATACCTCCATCGCACAATGGTCACATCCGTTTTTTAGCATGGTGTCAAAATAATGTTGTAGGTCTGGACTCTCTGGAGTGGTTCTGCTAGAGATTATCTCTTTATCACCGTCAAATATTTTTATAGTACCTATTAAGCCGAGTTTTTTATTCGCCCTAATTAATATCTCTTCTAAAAATGTAGTTATGCTAGTCTTTCCGTTCGTACCTGTAACACCTATCACACCTAATTTTCTAGATGGATGCTCGTAAAAATTATCCGATATCCTAGCCATATCAGCTCTAGTATCCTCGACTTTCACAAATGTACATCCGTCGATATCGATATCTACATCTATATCATCTTCCACTAAGAATGCCTTAGCACCCTTTTTCATTGCAGTCTCTATATATTTGTGCCCATCTGACTTAAATCCCTTAATACATACAAACAGTGAGTCCTCAGTTACATTTCTAGAGTCGTATTCTATACCTGTGATATCTATATTTTCATTTCCCTTTATATCTAAAATGTTTAAACCTTCGATTACGTTTTTTAATAACATATCTTTTCTCCAATCTATAATAGAACTTCTTATTTTATTCAATTTCTGTATCAGTCCACGTATTATTATATGTTCAATTTTTTACTATGTAAATTGATAATAATGCTTGATAATATGCAAAAAATGCTCTATTCTTATATTATGATCGAAGTTTGCGAATAGATACATTTTTATTCGTACATTCACAAATTTAAAACTTCTATCTTGCGGAGGTTGTATGAATTCAAATAAAAATAAAGGATACTTAAATGAAGATTTTAAGATTTTCTCTTTAAATGATAAGCGTGATATACAATTTGAATACCACCATCACGATTTCGATAAGATAATCATCTTTTTAGATGGCGATGTAAATTACTTTATAGAAGGTAGGCATTATAAATTAAAACCAAATGATGTTTTATTTATAAGCAGCAATGAAATACACAAACCTGAGATAAATCCACAGGTCAATTACAGTAGAATAGCGATATGGGTGAATTCGGAATTTACACACCTTCACTATGAGAATTCAAGCGACATCCACGCTTGTTTCGACTCGGCATCAAAAGAAAAACAATATTTAATCTCGCTAGACGAATACAGGATGAATCTTGTAAAATCCTTGATAGAAAAAATTAGAATAGAAGAAAACAGCTCTAAATTAGGAGCTGATCTTATGCGAGATGCCTTGTTTATATCTCTCATGGTATCGCTCAACAGAGCCTATTTCGACAAGGATACATCTGAAAACCTCAAGCCAGAAGACAAAAACGAAGTGCTCATAGATGAACTTATAAAATACATCGAATCCAATCTCTCAAAGGATTTATCTATAGACAGGCTTTCAGCTGAATTTTACATAAGTAAGTACTATCTCATGAGGAAATTCAAGGAGTACACAGGTACTTCAATCCATAACTACATCGTTCAAAAAAGGCTTATAATTTCTAAAAAATTTATCAGAAAAGGCTATATGATGAGTGAGGTATGTACTGTATCCGGATTCCACGATTACTCCAGCTTCGTCCGAGCATTCAAGAAAAACTACGGTATATCTCCTACTGAGTACAAGAACGAAAATCTCTTGTTTGACGACGGGATGTCCGAGCATGAGTAACGAAATCATACTTAGCAAATATCTAGCTTGCTGGCTAATATTATTTAATTAGCCAGCTTGACATTATCGCAATATTAAAAACAAAAAATTATCGAAAAAATGTAGTCCCATTGATAAAAATATTGATTCGCTCCTATAAGTTATAGCTCCTAGGGCAATTCCTAAAATGATAGTTATAGGTAATTTATAAATATCAAAAGTACTCACCAGCACAAGCACTCGCCAGCAATCCCATTTGAAATTATTTAGGGTATAAAAAAACGCGACATAATTAAATGTCGCGTCTTTTTATTTGAGAAATAACTATCTTTCTGCAGCTAATCTCTTGTATCCGTCTAATCTATCTTTTGCATCTTTTTCTGCTTTTGCAAATAATGCTTCTGATTGTTCTGGGAACTGTTTAGCTATTGCAGAGTATCTTACTTGTGCAAGTATGAACTCTCTGAAGCTTTCAGTTGGTTCCTTTGAATCTAGAGTGAATGGATTCTTACCAGCTTCTTCTAATTCTGGGTTGAATCTGAATAGATGCCAGTAACCAGCTTTAACAGCTTGTGCTTCGTTAGCAACTGTTCTTCCCATTCCTTCTTTCATACCATGGTTTATACATGGAGCGTAGCAGATTATTAATGATGGACCATCGTGTTTTTCAGCTTCTACAGCTGCTTTTACGAATTGGTTCTTATCTGCACCTATAGCAACTTGTGCAACATATACGTTACCGTAAGTCATTGCCATTTTACCAAGGTCTTTCTTTCTTGATTTCTTACCAGAAGATGCGAATTTAGCCATCGCAGCAGCTGGAGTAGCTTTTGATGCTTGACCACCAGTGTTTGAGTAAACTTCTGTATCAAGTACAAGTACGTTTACGTCTTCACCAGATGCAAGAACGTGGTCTAATCCACCGTAACCGATGTCGTAAGCCCAACCATCTCCACCTATTATCCATTGAGATCTCTTAACTAGGTAATCTTTATGGTCTTTTAAGTCATTTATTAGACATTTTATTTCGTCTGAGCAATCACAAGTTTCTGTGTTCATTCCGTCAAGTAATGCTGCTACTTTAGCACTAGCTGCTTTAGAAGCATCTCCATCGTTGAATGCTGCTAGATATTCGTTGAATGCTGCTTTAGCATCTTCACATATATCCATGTTTAGAAGTGCTCTCATGTCTTGAGCTATTTTTTCTCTTAAATGTTTAACTGCTGTAGCCATACCGAATCCGTATTCAGCATTGTCTTCAAATAATGAGTTTGCCCATGATGGACCTTTGCCTTCGTGGTTGCAAGTATAAGGAGTTGATGGTGCAGATGCTCCGTAGATTGAAGAACATCCAGTAGCATTGGCTATCATCATTCTATCTCCGAATAATTGAGTCATTAGTTTGATATAAGCAGTTTCACCACAACCTGCACAAGCTCCTGAGAACTCGAATAATGGTTGTCTGAATTGGCTTCCCTTAACTGTTGTTGGAGCAGCTATATCACCTTTTGGAGCTATGTTCTTAGGATCAATTGCAAATGCCCAGTTAGGTATTTCAGCATCTAATTGAGTTTCTATTGGTTCCATAACAAGTGCTTTGTTCTTAGCTGGACAAACGTCTACGCAGTTATTACATCCTGAGCAGTCCATTGGAGCAACTTGCATTCTATATTTAAGGTCTTCAAATCCCTTACCAGTAGTCTGTATAGTATCGAATCCTTCTGGTGCATTAGCTAATTCTTCTTCTGTAGCTAGGAATGGTCTTATCGCAGCATGAGGGCATACGAAAGAACATTGGTTACACTGGATACAGTTTTCTGGTTTCCATTGAGGTATGCTTACTGCTATACCACGTTTTTCGTAAGCAGCAGTTCCTGCTGGGAATGTTCCGTCTTCATATCCGTTGAATGCACTTACTGGTAGGTTATTACCTTCTTGTGCGTTCATTGGTCTAAGTATGTTTGTGATGAATTCTGGTTCATCTACTGCTTCTGTTTCTGCATCTACTGCAGTAGCCCAAGAAGCTGGAACTTCAACTTTGACAAGTGCTTCTATACCTGCATCAACAGCCTTGTAGTTCATGTCAAGTACTTTTTGACCTTTTTTACCGTAAGTTGTATCTATTGATTCTTTTAGGTATTTAACTGCGTCTTCAACTGGTATTATGTTAGCTAGTTTGAAGAATGCAGATTGCATTATCATGTTTATTCTGTTTCCAAGTCCGATTTCAATACCTAGTTTAACAGCGTCTAGTGTATAGAATTCTATTTCGTTCTTAGCTATATATTGTTTCATGTGAGCTGGAAGATTAGCTTCTAGTCCTTCTTGATCCCATATAGTGTTAAGTACGAATTTACCGCCAGTTTTAAGACCTTTCATAACATCGTATTGATGAACGTATGATTGGTTGTGACAAGCTATATAGTCAGCTTCATCTATTAGATATGTTGATCTTATAGGTTGATCTCCGAATCTTAAGTGAGACATTGTAACCCCACCAGATTTTTTAGAGTCATAATCGAAGTATGCTTGTACATATTTGTCAGTATGGTTACCTATGATCTTGATTGCTTGTTTATTAGCTCCAACAGTACCGTCTGAACCTAATCCCCAGAATTTACATCTTACTGTACCTTCTGATTTTATCTTAACTCCTTCTACTGGAGCAAGAGATGTGTTTGTAACATCATCAACTATTGATAGAGTGAATCCATCTCTAGGTGCTGCTGCTACTAGATTGTCCATAGCAGCCTTTATGTCAGCTGGTATAGTATCTTTTGATCCTAATCCGTATCTTCCACCTATTATTACAGGGGCATTTTCTTTTCCGTAGTATACGTTCTTGATGTCTAGGTATAATGGTTCTCCATTAGCACCTGGTTCTTTAGTTCTGTCAAGTACGCATATTTTTTCAACAGATTTTGGCATTGTGTCTAAGAAATGTTTTGTAGAGAATGGTCTGTAAAGATGTACTTTTACTAAACCAAAGCTTCCACCTTGAGCATTTACTAAGTCTATAGTTTCTTCTATAGCTTCTGTAACTGAACCCATAGCTATTAATACGTTTTTAGCATCTTCTGCTCCGTAGTAATCGAATAGGCTGTGTTTTCTACCAGTTAAGTCGCTCATTCTTTGCATGTTCTTTTCAACGATACCTATCATATCATTGTAGTATTTATTTGATGCTTCCCTTGTTTGGAAGTATATATCAGGGTTTTGAGCTGTACCACGAGTTACTGGGTGGTTTGGAGATAATGAGTGATCTCTAAATGCTTGAACTGCTTCAAAGTCAAGTAAAGAAGCATAATCTTCGTTTTCTAATAATTCTACTTTTTGTATTTCATGTGATGTTCTGAATCCATCAAAGAAATGTATGAAAGGTAGTTTTCCATCTATTGCTGATAAATGTGCTACTGGAGCTATATCAGCTACTTCTTGAACAGATCCTGAAGCAAGTAGACAACATCCTGTTTGTCTAGCTGACATAACGTCTTGGTGGTCACCAAATATTGATAATGCTTGAGATGCAAGTGCACGAGCTGACACGTGGAATACTCCTGGAAGTAATTCTCCAGCAACCTTGTACATATTAGGTAACATTAATAGTAAACCTTGTGATGCTGTAAATGTTGATGTAAGTGCACCAGCTTGTAAAGAACCGTGGAATGCTCCTGCAGCTCCTCCTTCTGATTGCATTTCTACTACGTCAACTACTTGTCCAAAGACATTTTTTCTGCCTTGTGATGCCCATTCGTCAACTACTTCTGCCATAGTTGATGATGGTGTTATTGGGTAAATTGCTGCTACGTCAGTAAACGCGTACGCAACGTGGGCTGCAGCGGTATTACCGTCAAGTGTTTTCATTACTTTTGCCATTTTTAAATATCCTCCCTTTTATTTTATCCCAGTATTTATTTTGACATGCAAGAGATACCCTCGTACATGTTTTATAAATGTTTTATAATCAAAGTATACGTCACTGATAAGTGATTACTCTGCTATCAATTCTACTTGGTCTCCATTTTTAACTCCTGCTGCGTTTCCTTCTTCAAGGTCAACGTGCATTTCTAGAGCGTATGAATCGCTAACTCTTACAAGTACATTGTTGAAAGTAAGTGATCTTTCTCCAGAAGTTAATATTTTAACCATTTGTTTGTCTTCAACGCCAAATCTTTTAGCGTCATCGCTGTTCATGTGTATATGTCTTGATGCTACTATAACACCTTCTGATAATTCTACTTCACCAGCAGGACCTACTATTTTTACACCTGGAGTTCCTGCAAGGTCACCAGATTCTCTTATTGGAACAGATAATCCTAAAGTAAAACCATCTGCTAGAGATACTTCTATTTGAGTTTGGTTTCTTGTTGGTCCAAGAACTCTAACTCCCATTATTGATTTCTTAGGACCTACTAAATCTACTTTCTCTTCACAGGCGTATTGACCTGGTTGAGATAAAGGTTTAGAAGGTGTTAAAGCATGTCCTTTTCCAAATAAAGTCTCAACATCAGCTTGGCTGAGATGTATATGTTTATTTGATAAAGCTATTGGTAAATTCATTTTACTACCTCCTACTTTTTTACACTTTTTGTAAAGCTCATTCTATTGGTATTATACCTAACTCTAACGATAAAATCAATTTTATTCTGCAATAGATTTTAGTTTTTCCCGACTGTTTTCCCCTATTTTTTTTATTTTTCGCGCAAATATTTATTAGGAGGCAAAATCAAACGTTTTTCCTAAATAATTTTACATTATTTGACATCAAATTAATGTCGTCCATTAGTAAAAAGAACGCTATCTTTTACTTCTATAGTTTTTTTATATAATATTTGTAAATTTGTATCGAAATTATGTAAATAAATAAAAATGTCCACACTTAAATGTGGACATTTTCATTTGTTTACAATCGATATTAATTAACTCTATTATACACGATATCGTACATATTCTGAATTATTTTTATTTAGTTTATAAATTTCGATATTTATCCATTGTAATATACTTGTCCTACATATCCTTTAACATCACAACGAGAATATCATCGTCGTAGTTCTCCTTAGGAGAAAATCCCTCTAACTCTAATTTGAGATTATCGACTATTGACTCCTGGCTTAACTTGTAATTCTTCTGTAGGAAATCGGCAAATCTCTTTATTCCAAACTCCTCTTTTTCTTTGTTCTTTATCTCGATCAATCCATCTGTGAAAGTGCAGATCAATGGAAGATCCCCTACCTCGAAGGAGTTTTCTCCATAAGTGGCATCCTTCATAATACCTATTGGTATACCTTTTATAAATTCTATATCCTCTACTACAGTGCCGTCTTCTCTTATCACAATTGGATTGTAGTGACCTGCATTTGCAACTGTCAAGATATTTTCTTCAGTGTTTAAAATTCCAACTACACAGGTTGTAAACACTCCCATCTTGTCAAATTCGTCAAATAATATGCTATTTATCCTAGTCAAAATTTCGGCAGGCGATTTGAAATGGTTGGCTAGGGCCTTGAAAGTACCCTTTATCATCGCTACTACGTAGTTTGAAACCATACCATGTCCCATCACATCTGCAACTATGTAGACTACGTTATTGTCGGCATTTCTAATTGCATGATAGAAATCCCCACCTACAACCTTGGCTGGTTTATGGTAGAAATACAGTTCTTTCTTAGAGTTGCATTCCATCTTACCCCCATCCATGATCAACTGTTGCTGTTTACTTAATAGGTTTAACTCCTTGTCCAAGAGTTGATGTTTCCTCTCGTGCTCGTTGTATTCGTAAAGCTGCATAGCCACAGCCACTTGACTTGATAGAATCCTTAAGATATTCAAATCGTCGTTTGTGTAGTTATTGCTGTTTGCACATACTATACATCCGATCACTTCGCCCTTATTTTGTAGCTTATAGTATATATACCTATCTATCTTGATGAAGTTCTCGCTCTTCACTTCATTGACAAATCCTCCTGGGAGCTTTTTACCCATTATTTTATTTATGACTGGGTAAATATTTGATTTACTCTCATCCATCATATTATGACTGCTTATAGAATGCGGTATATTGTCATGTGAATCTAGTATTATAAGAGCTTCCTTGCTGTTTGTGATATTACATGCCTGTACTGACAGTATATCCAAAAACTCTCTTATGCTCTTGTTCTTATAGAGTTTTTTGGTCGCGTCGTTTATATACGTTATCGCTACCCTGAATTTGTTTATCAACCTTCTCATAGCGTTGTTTTTATTTGTTATTTCAATTGACAAACTTAGTAGCGAGGCTACCGAAGCTATAAAATCTATATCCTCTTCTTGAATGCGATCGTCTTCTGACAGAAAGCAAGTCATAAATCCAACTACTTTTCCATCTACTGTGAGTGGGAATACAATCCTGCCTACATATCCTTCTTCTCTGGCGATATCCCTATCCTTCTGTGCACTCTCATCGTCGAATACATTTTTTATATATATTATTTTCTTTTTATCAACTGCTTCGTGGATATAGTCCGAATACTCATCGAAATCTACCTTAGCGCCTGCTTTAGAGCTAGTATCAAACACAGTTGGTATATATTTTAACGTCCTTGAGCACACAAGGTACGCATTGTGGTCGTCTCCGTCATAGAATAGATTCACACATGCCTTTGTTGGATCGACTACCTCGAGCATTTTCTCCACTATCTTGTCTTTTATCGCGTAAAAATCCGTAGACTCTGTAACTATGGAAGTTATCTCCACCAAGTTCTGCATTTTAATACTGTCAATATTCGTTCCTATATTTTCAACTTTCATGTTCCACCCCCTCTTTGATTTATTTGTTGCAATTTGGAATATAGTCTATTTTAACATAATTTTTTTGACTGTAAACACAAAAACAATTACAAAGCTTATAACTATAACCCAATTGAATCCCATAATGACGCCTATAAACAACAATGTGAGCAGTGAATTCATACCAACTTTTGCCTTTTCTTTTATAACTAATATTTTTTCGACTGAATCCCTATCTTTTATTCCAGCTATATATTTTTTTGTTTCTACTTCTAATTTTTGCTTGTAGAATAAATAAAATCCACTTACCAGCAATACTCCTAAGGCTAAGACTCTATTTACCCTAAATGCAGTGAAGAAAAAAAGCAAGATCAAAGCTATCTTTATAGTTTTTAAAAAAACGCTATCTATCTTCAATGTTATATTCCTTATTTCTCTTCCACCTCTGTTTAACTCGTACTCACCTGTATTCATATTGCCCATCTTGGCCTTCACTATTTCAGAGTAAAACAATTTTATTAAACCATCTACCATATTTACACCTCACATAAATTAATCCATATTTCACTCGACTCTATCTAACCAATGTATCAGTGGTTGTCTATCGTCATCGCAATTTATCTGTAGTTTATCCAAAATATGGTCGTTTTATAACTTTAGAATATACACCTTACAAATCTGTATGACATTTTCTCATTGTATATAGTATACTATTTTTTTACCTGTCTTTAAATAAAAGTGAAAAACAAAATTATCCAATATTTGCGTAAATTTCTATTGAGACGTAAATAGAGATTGACACCTATCTCTACGACTGGTGTCAATCCCTATTTATAATAATTATCATCCGGTGTAGAATGAATTTCTCAACTTAAAAATCTCTATTCTAACCTGACTATGCAATGCACCTATCTATCTAACCTCTGACTATCTAACCGTTTATCCAACCTAACTACGCACCCATCTATCTAACCTGACTACACAATCGTCTTTTCTATTTCTTTGAATGCACCAATGACCTATAAATTTTCCACTTCCCAAACACAAATCTAAACCTACACCTTTTTTTAGACTCACCCTATAATTTTCGATAGACTCTGTATATCTATCTCCAACGACAGGTATTTTTTGCGAACTTAAAAGTTCCACCTCTTCTAATGATGTAGACGTCTTTCCACAGACATGCACTACCGCATCTCCTAGCTTGTCTTTCACGGCCTCAAATATATTCATCGTTGCAGGTCCAGCTACCTCCCTATAGACTTTTGGTCCAACTAAATCAAAAGTTCCAGCTGGGTCTGCAAATGATATCAGATCGACACCAGCTTCTACTGCAGACTCTATATACCTTATCGTACAGTCCTCTACAATTTCCAAAAGTTTTTCGATTGCTGACCTATCCTTTCTTACCAATTTATAAAATAAATTATTATCGACTACTGACGTAGCTACAGTTATAGGTCCAGTCACATCTAGACAGACTTTCTCGCCCTGTTCTTTCAATATTTTTATAGCCTCGATGACCTCGTGTATTCTACCTTTACTGATATCTACTTTTTCTATTTTATCCAAATCTTCTTTTGTTGTAATCCATGGAGTTCTTATCCTGTTTCCCGCCTTCGCGTCAAATACCACCTTGCTTCCAAATGCCTCCGACTCAGTTGTATGGCAAAACGGAACTACGCAGTACAGCATGTCCATCTCCTTGCTGATTTCCTTGGATAACTCCGCCATTTTTAAAGCTTCTTTGTTTGCATCTTCAAAATCTATTCCTAGATTGTCTAACATGCTCTGTGGAACACCTGAGCTGTCATTGCCTATACATTTGAAAATTTCCATTTTATCACCTTCATTCCATCGATTTAGATCATTTTTATGCCTTATCTCCAAGTTGTTTTTCTAAGTCTTTAAGTCCTTTTGGAAGTTCGCCTATCTTTGCTCCTCTTCCATACCTTCTACCAGCATACATCATAGCTTCGATATTTTCCTTAGGCACACCCATTGGAGTCTGACATCCAGCGCCCAACATATATCCATTTGGACTGTCAGCACCTTTTTTCAAACATTCTATAGAATAATTTATAACCTCATCTATACTGCCGTACTTAAGCATTTCAACTGGAGGAACGTTTCCTATTATAGTTGTGACATCACCTATATATTCCTTTGCAACTGCCAAGTCCTCTATATTATCCAAGCTAAAGCTGTTCACACCCATCTGTGCAATAGGTTTCCATAGTTCCTTTGATTTACCGCATATATGTATATTTGGTCTAAATCCTGTAATTTCTACTATTCCGTCCACTAAATCTTTGAAATGTGGCTTTGAAAATTCTTCAAAATGTTTTATATTCATCATCGTAGTCGATGCAACTGGGTCAGATATTTTTACCGGCATCTTACCACCCACCTCGACAGCTGCTCTCACCCACTCCAAAGTACATTTTACGCTGAAATCAAGCAGTCTATGTAAATCTTCTTTATTCTTTATTAAATCCCTCATTACTTTTTCTGGTTTTCTTATTGCTGCCGCTGTAGTCATTGGACCTGCAACCGCTGTAGTCACCTTTCTATCTGGATATCTCTCCTGGAAGTATTTTATCTTAGCTAGTATCCCTTTAAATGGCGTATCCTCATATGGGTTTATTATATTTAGTTCATCTAATTTAGAATAATCTTCTAATATGAAATCTGTTAGATAGTCCATTCCGTCGTCTGGGTATACACGCGTCGAACCCAAGGCTTCTCCAACCGCCTTCAGTCCAATCCCCATCTCGCAATCGTCTAGTCCGAAATCTTCGTATAACTTATCCATTACTTCCGACTGTATTTCGAGAGATTCTCTAAATTGTTTCATGGTGTATCCGTAGTATCCAGCAGCCGAGTCTGGTCCAATAATCATCGTCATCGGTATCCTATCGACTTCTTTACCTGCGTAGTAAGCTTCCAAACGCTCTGCATTTGTCATCTTATCTGGATACTTTGCCTTTTCAACGAGCAATTCTTCATAAGTCATATTTATTTCCCCCATTAGTTTATTGTAGTTAAATGTTGATTAAACGTTTTCAGCGCGGGGTTTGACCAGCACTGAAATGAGATTTATCTCAAGTTATATATCTAGTCTACATTATCTTTCAAGCTTCAACAAATAGTTTTTTTGTATAGCAGATTACTATAGGCAAAGTTTAACCTATAGTTTTGTTTTATAGTTTAAGAAATATGTCAAATATTTCTTCGCCAGGTCCACTTAAAAACATATAATAAAAAATCTCACTCACATTCCCACAGATTAAACTGCAGGTATATGAGTGAGATTATCTATTATCCCAATGCCTTTTCTAGTTTGGATAGGTATTGAATTGGATAATATCTCAAAAGTTCTTTGAATTGTTCGACTGTCAGACCTTGTGTTGTCGTATAAATTTTGATCTTATTGTCTAAATCAGAATCTATAAACTGTCTTTTTACCTCTTCAAAGTTAACATCTGACATAGTTACTATTTCCCTGCCATCTGTTGCTCAGCCATTTCCACAAGTCTCTTAGTCATGTATCCACCTACATAACCATTAGCTCTTGATGGTAAATTTCCTTTGTCCATTCCTTGATAATCTGACATGCCTAGTTCTGAAGCTATTTCCATTTTCATTTGGTTCAACGCTTGTTTTGCTCCTGGTACTACTACTGATCCATTAGTTGAATTGTTGTTGTTTTGCATATTGTTTACCTTCTTTCAATTATGATTTTGTTGCTGATTATAGTATGTGAAGATAAATCAATTTTAATCAACCAATTTTTAGCAATTGAATCCAGCTAGATAACCTGTTGAAAATGCTATTTGCAGATTGAATCCGCCAGTGTATCCGTCTACATCGATTATCTCACCTGCAAAAAACAAGCCTTTAACTAATTTCGATTCCATTGTGCTAGAGTTTATCTCTGTTACCTTTATACCTCCAGATGTGACAATTGCCTCTTCAATCGGTTTTGTTCCCATTATCGTGAGTCTCAGATTTTTTACGATTGAAACTAACTTCTTTCGCTCTTCCCTAGATACCTGGTGGACTGGTTTATGCGGATCTATTCCACTTAAATCAATCACGACTGGAATGAGTTTTCTAGGCAGTAAATCGTTTAATGAATTGTCGAAATTCTTATTGTTATATTTTTTAAAATCCTTTTGTATTCTACTATCCAACTTATCTTCTCCCAACGCTGGTTTCAAATCTATGGAAAGGCTGTAGTTTAAACCCTCTATCTTTTTCATCCTTGAGCTAGCTGACTTTATAATCGGTCCATCTACTCCACTTTTCGTAAATTCCATTTCTCCAAAGTCATCGTAGATTTTCTTTTTACCGTCAAACAGCGAAATAGCTACGTTTCTAAGCGATAATTTTTCAAGATTTTTTACAAACGCCTCTTCCACCTCAAGTCCTATAAGTGCAGGTTTTAAATCTACAACAGTGTGTCCCTGTTCTTTTGCAAACTTATATCCATCGCCAGTCGAGCCGGTCAAAGGATAACTTATTCCACCTGTAGCTACTACTATAGAATCACATTCTAGAGTCTTTGAATTGTCTAAAACCACTTTCTTGATTTTATTCTCCTCTGCTATTATTCTCTTCACCTTTGTACCGAGCATGACATCTACTCCTGCCTTTTTGAGCAACTTTTCTAGACAGATGACCACGTCTAAGGCTCTATCACTCGTCGGGAAGATCCTTTTTCCCCTCTCAACCTTTGTATCAAGTCCATTGTCGTTTAAAAGCTGCACTAGGTCGTAGTTTGTGAATGTATAGAGTGCACTATACAAGAATTTGCTGTTTGTAGGTATATTCTCTATGAATTCTTCGACATCACAATCATTTGTTATATTGCATCTTCCTTTTCCTGTGATTACAAGCTTTCTCCCTAATTTGCGGTTTTTCTCTATTAATATTACGTCGTTTCCCTGGTTTGATGCTGTACAAGCCGCCATTATTCCGGCTGGTCCACCACCTATTACTACTACCTTTTTCAAATAATCACTCTCTCTTTACTAATATTACCTTAATCCAGTCTCGCTAATTTAAATATCGCCGGTGCCCCAGCAGTTGCGAAAAATACGACGCTGAGGTATTTGATAAATCCTCCAGCCATTCCAATTATATTTGAATTTACTTTGCTAGATCCTGAGCACAGTAGATATCCTATCTGTCCAACCGCGTAATCTACACCCAGGTATACAATTAGAACTGCTGTGATCCCAATTGCTAGACGTCCTATGCTCAGTAGAACCCTGTTATTTTTCTTTCCATACTTATTTTTTGAATATATATTCTTAATTGAGCGTTTCTCTTGACTCACCAAATAGGTGTCGAATTTCACGTATTTGTCCTCAACCGTGTAACCGATTGCAAACCCTAGGAACACTGCTATCATGCTGAGCGATCTATAGTTTTTAGAGACTAAATCGACAATTATTAAAATTACAGGCAATATGAATAAAAGCCAGTATTTCTTATTTTTGTCGACATAATCAAATACAATTCCTAAGGCTACTGTGAATACAAGTCCTAGTATCCATCCAAACAACACGTCTGTCGGCCAATGTACTCCCAGGTACATCCTCGATATACCTACTAGAATAGCCATGACTACAGATATCGTATAAATTGATTTTTTGTTAAATCTAGTGGCTATACCCGTCCAAAATGTCGTTGACATCTGAGTGTGTCCACTTGGAAAAGAATATCCAGTAGCAGTTTCTGTTTTTAGAGAAGTCAATCCCCTACTTCCAATTGGTCTTTTTACCCTAAATATGTTTTTGATAAATGAATTTGCCATAAGATTTCCAACCATACAAAACATGAGCTTTTGTCCGAATTTTTTATCTAAACACCAGTAGACGACCATCGTCGCAATCACCAGTGAAGGTGTTTCTGCAATGGTCGTCACGGTCCAAAAAAACGAATCTAAAAGCGGATTTCTAATACTTTGAAACCAAAGTAGTATATCCAGTTGAACCCACATTTTTTCTCTATTCCTCTGTATCTTCTAGGATTCCTATAAATGGAAGGTTTCTAAATCTTTCCGCATAGTCTAATCCGTATCCAACTATGAATTTGTCCTCTATCACAAATCCTTTGTAGTCTACTAATATATCTGTTGTACGTCTTGCTGGCTTGTCTATCAATGTGCATAATTTAAGAGACTTAGGTTTTCTAGTCTTAAGTGCTGCCACTAGATTGCTGAGTGTAAGACCTGTATCTATTATGTCCTCAACTATCAACACGTTTCTGCCTTTTATGTCCGTGTCTAAATCCTTTAGTATCTTGACTGTGTTTGAAGACTGAGTACTATTTCCATAACTAGACACACTCATAAAGTCTATTTTTACGTCTAAATCTATACTTCTAACGAGGTCTGCTGCAAATATACTAGCCCCCTTTAATATTCCAACTAGAAGGACTTCTTCACCCTTATAATCTTCTTCGATTTTTTTTCCCATTTCTTTAACTTTTGCTTTTATTTCTTCTTCTGATATTAAAGTTTCTTTTAACTTGTACATGATTTCCTCCGATAATTTTGTTTTACATTTTTACGTATCTTGTATCGTCATTTTACATAATTGCATGGCTAATTACAAGTTTTGCCTTTTTTAAAAATTTAGTCCATACTAGAGTATATCACAGTAGGATAATTTTTTAAATATATTTTGACCACCTTAAAATGTGTAATTTATACCTATTACGGACACAGCTCGACTACATCTCATCCGCTGCGTAAATAGATTAAGTGACATATTTATAAAATTATAATATAATGGATACTGGACAGCAAAATCGTAGGGCTAGCACTGAATTCGCCCTGCATGAAATTGGAGGAAGAAAACAAATGATAAACCACGGTGCAAACCTACATGACCTTTCGAGAAAATACGGTTTTTCAAAAGAAGATTTTATGGACTTTAGCTCTAATATAAATCCATTTGGAGCATCACAGACTGCAAAAGATTATATAGTGAATAACATAGATATGATATCGATGTACCCAGATCCAGATTATGTGAATCTGAAAAATTCGATATCTAAGTACTGCCACTGCCATCCAAGTAATATAATACTCGGCAGCGGTGCCACAGAGCTGATATCTTCATATATAAAGACAATTGCTCCTAAACGTGCCTTCTTGCTCTCTCCAGCGTACTCAGAATACGAGAAGGAGTTGGATAGCGTAGGTGCTGATGTGAAGAAATACTTCAGTTCATCTTTGAATGATTTTAAAATAGATATAGATGATTTAATCGAAAAGATAAATGAGATGAGATACGATATAATAGCTATCTGTAATCCAAACAATCCAACCGGATTTACATTTAACAGATACGAAATAGAAAAAATATTAAAATCTACTTCTACTCCTGTTATGATAGATGAGACCTATATAGAGTTTACTGACAGAGATAAATACTCTTCTTCTCAATTAGTCGATGAGTACAAAAATCTATTTGTCATCAGAGGAACTTCCAAATTTTTCTCTACCCCTGGTCTAAGACTTGGTTACGGCCTGATTTCCAATGAAGACATCTCATCTAAAATGCAAAGCGATATGGACCTTTGGAACGTAAACATCATAGCGTCTACAATGGGTGAGATAATGTTTAAAGATACACCTTATATAGTAAACAACATAGAAAAAATAAGTTCTGAGAGGGAACACCTCTTGAGTGAACTATCTAAGATAGATTCTATCACCGCCTTTGACACTCAGAGTAACTTTATCCTCTGTAGGATAGATGAGAATCTTATGAGCGCAGGCGACCTAAGATTAAAACTAATCCCACACAAGATAATAATTAGAGACTGTTCTACTTTTGAGGGACTAAGTGAGCAATACTTTAGGGTCTGTATCTTAAAAGAAGAAGAAAACAGACTGCTCATTGAAACTATACAAAAGGTTCTAGATGAGCATAGATAAACTAAAGCCCCGATGTGATTTATCACGGTTCGGGGCTTTTTAATTAACTTTAGTTGGTGCATTTCACTCATCGCTCGTATTTAAATAAGTTTAAACTGGTTTTTGTGCGTTCTTCTTGTTCATATTGTCGTTGATCTTATCGACCACGACTGCTATTGCATTATCTCCAGATACATTTGCTGCTGTACCGAAACTATCTTGAGTGATGTAAAGAGCTATCATTAAACTTGCAAGTCCACCGTCTGATGGTATTCCTACCATTGGAAGGAATGGAAGTGCACTCATTACAGCTCCACCCGGTGCCCCTGGAGCTGCAACCATAGCTATACCTAGAGTCGCTATGAATGGGAACATTATAGCTGGTCCAAAAGGCATTCCATTCATCATTAGAACTGCTACAGTGAATGAAGTAAGAGATATCATACTACCAGCTAGATGAATAGTTGCACATAGCGGAACTACGAATTCTCTTATCTGTGTACTTACGCCGTTCTTTTTCGCAGATTCAACATTTACTGGAATAGTAGCAGCCGAAGACTGAGTACCTACAGCTGTCAACCACGCTGGTATCTGATTTTTGATCATCTGTACAGGACTTTTTCCTCCATATACTCCAGCTACTATAAACATAGCTGTTATATATACAACGTGAAGTGGTAAAACGATTACATAGACTTTCCAGAATACACCTAGGATAGTCCAAACCTCACCAGCTACTGTTATATTAGCGAATGTTCCCGCAATGTAAAATGGTAATAATGGTATTATGACTGTTGATAACGTTTTCGTAATTACATCTTGGAATTCCATAAAGAAGTTGAATAGCACTTCTCCCTTTCCACGATTTCTAAGTGACGATATACCTAGACCCATAAGGAATGCAAATACTATTGCAGCAGTTACATCTACCATTGGCTCTAGAGGTATGTTGAATATTGCAGAAAGCATACCAGCTTCTGGATCCCCTATCTGAGATGCTACGCTGGCATCTATAAATTTAGGAAATACAGTAGTAGCTATGAAATACGCTATAGTTCCTGCTATCAAAGTAGAACCGTAAGATATTGCCGTAGTTATCCCTAGAAGTTTACCTGCTCCACTTGCTAAATCTGCTATACCCGCAGTTACAAATCCTATGATTATAAATGGTATTACGAATTTCAAGAACGAAGCGAACAATGTACTAAATGTTATTAATATCCTTACAATTCCGTGTGGTAGGAAACTCCCAGCAAGTATACCTACGATGATACCGATGATCAGTTTAGGTACTAGACCTAATTTTTTCTTCTTTTCCATCTTTCTACCCCCTCGTTAATTTTTTAAAATTGTCTCATTATGTCTTATATGCCTCAATACGTCTTATGTTTCTTAATGTTTCTTATGTTTCTTAATGTGATAATTTTAGCAATGATGTGAAAAATACGTCACAACTTGTATACTATATATTTTATGAGATAAAGTCAACACCTTAGCTTATAATCTCTATATTTGCTTTATTGTAAATATTTAAAACAGTAATAACCTAAAACACCTATACTATTTGTACAGGCGTTTTAAGTTAAACCAAATTTACCTCTACAGCAATCTTACTCCAGCCTTCAAACATTCATCTAACATATCCTCTGGCCAAACTCCTACTTGTACCTCTCCTATATGTGCTTTTCTCAAGAAATACATACATATCCTCGATTGACCTATACCTCCACCAACTGTGTACGGCAACTCTCCTGCCAGTAATTTTCTATGGTAATCAAGTTCTCTTCTATCATCACAGTCCGCTATTGTCAACTGCCTATCTAACGCTTCCTCATCAACCCTTACACCCATTGATGAAAGTTCCAATACCTCATCTAGAACTGGGTTGTAAAATAGTATATCTCCGTTTAATTCCCAGTCGTCGTAATCTGGACTTCTTCCGTCGTGTTTTTCTCCATTAGATAAAAGTCCGCCTATCTTCGTCAAAAATACAGCGCCCTTTTGTTTGATTATAGCGGTTTCCCTTTCCTTTGGATCGAGTTCTGGATATAGGTCCAAAAGTTCCTGAGAACTTATAAAATGTATATCATCTGGCAAAATAGGCTCAATTCCGTATTTTATATATACAAATCTTTCGGTTTCTTTGAATACTCTATATATCTTTTCTACGATCTCTTTTAATTTTTCTATGCTTCTATCTGATTTTTCTATAACAAACTCCCAATCCCATTGGTCTACATACACCGAGTGAAGGTTATCTAATTCTTCGTTTTTTCTTATTGCATTCATGTCTGTGTATATTCCGCTCTCAACTGGGATACCGTATTTTTTCAGCGCCAACCTCTTCCATTTTGCAAGTGATTGTACCACCTCTGCAGTTTCGCCTATAAATGGTATATCGAAACTCACTGCCTTTTCACCATTCAAGTTATCGTTTGCCCCAGTGTTCGGAAGTACAAACAGTGGTGACGACACCCTTGTCAAGTTCATGACCTTACTTAGATTTGATTCGAAATAATCCTTTAGTTCTTTTATGGCTACCTGTGTTTCAAGCGTTCCAAGCCCACTCTTATATCCCTTTGGTATTATTCTCTTATCCATACTAACCTCTCCTCGATTAAATAATTTTATTCTGCCAATTCAAATCCATTCTGATTGTACTCTTGAATTATCTTCTCACTCTATACACTTCATACATTCTCTGCATTAAAAAAAGCCAATCATCCCTGTATAGGGACGAAAGGCTATATCTTCCGCGGTACCACCCAAATTAGTTTGGCAAACTCACTTATCATGCACAGATAATTCGATGCATTCCCAACTATAACGGTTTGGATCCGTCTAAGCCTACTCGCCACACTTTCGGTTAGAAACTCCAGGACGTTCTTCATCACAGCTTCGGTTATTGGTCTCTCACCCTCACCAACTCGCTTGAACTTAATTCTATGACTACTCTTCCCTTCTCTGTCTTTATACAATCTGATTCTGTTTTTCCTTTGATTCTTATTGACTATAATAAAATATTAAAGGTCTTTTGTCAACGTGTTTTTTTATTATTCAATTTATATAATTGAGTGATAATTTTCGTTTAATTGTACAATATACTCGTTCACCAAATTTATTAAATTCTATTCGCTCATACAGCTTAGATTTGTTCGGTTAATTTATGCAAAAAATTATTTCGTAATTTTAGTACACCATATGCTCTATTGTGAATACTTGGTAGTTGTACATAGCCTCGCTGTAGTTTTTAAACTCTGAAGAAACTCCGTAGTTTTTCTCTACAAACGCCTCCAGGTAATCTTTTTGAGTTATGTCTTCTTGAGTGAGATCTCTATCAGCCATTTCTACCGCCAAGTCGATTGCAAATGCAGGTAAAAATACGTCGTAAGGCTTTTGATATCCAGCAAGTCTGTTTGATAGACCGTATCTCTTAGCACCCTCGCTTATGCGGTCGCTCATATACATGTAGTCGTCCTTGTGTTTTTTGCTTATTTTGAATCCCATTACCTCAGGATAGGTTTTGCTAGGATCTGGAGTACTCTGTTCTGCTACTATATATTTTGATTGCTTGTCTTTTTCTAAGATTACTTCGTCTAGATCAGGACTCGCCCCAAATACATTTATGTCTTTTCCAAATTTCTTAATCTGACTATCTATATTTTCTGTAAGAATTTGTTTCATTTTTTCTTTTCCTGCTTCGTCAGTGTAGTCTGAAAGAGCAACTTCTGCAAACCCTAATCCACTCTTCTTACAGAACTCTTTGATTGCATCCTTCCTCAACTGGATGTTTTTATCCTTTAAATCATCCCTCTTCGCATAGTGGATGAATCTAGTAGCACCCATTTTTTTGGCAGTCTGAACCATTGCCTCTGCTCTCTCATTTTGCCCCATAGACAAGACAACGTCCATCGCTTCTGAGAGATAGTTTGCGTTTTCCTGCATTGGAGCTGCTATTGTAGTAATCTCTGGTCTTTCTTTCTTTACTTTCTCAATTACTGGCAAGAGTCCAACTTGCTCAGTTGAAACTACGAATGCCTGTACTCGCTTATCCTTAGCTAGTTTTTTTATCTTAGCTTCAACTGAAGGCATATCTTTTGTAATATCCGCTGGTAGCACTAATTCCTGTACGTATTTTTTTCGCTCAGGAGTACCAGTTTCTTTTTCTTCTTGCTCCTTTAAATCATCCTTATACTTCTTTATTGTAGTTTTTATAGATGTGTATCTTTCTTTGTTTGCTGATTTATCATCTGTTATCACTACGACCTTGAAGTCCTTTGGCCTGTTTTTTTTAACGGTTTCTTGTGTCAATACGCTACATCCTGACGATGTTAAAAGCATTATCACTGCCATCGTCAAAACGGTTAATTTTTTTTTCATGGCTACCTCCTGTTCTTATGTAGATGCGAAGGCCTACACTACAGCAGTTTACGCTTCGGTGTAGGTTTCGCTTTAGTTTCGCTTTAGTTTTACTTTAATATTACAATTTCTGCTTTAGTTCTGTTTTACTTATTGTCTTAGTCCTGTTCTAATCTTAATTTAATCTTACTATCTATTCGAATTCTATCTCTACCACTTCAACTCCGTCAACTGCCTCTTGAATCAATTTTTCTACATCCAATTTGCTCTCAGAAAGTTCTATTTTATCCAGTCTAGGCTTAGTTGTCGGCTTTTTAGGTGAGAAGACTGTACAACAGTCCTCTTCTGGTATTATAGAAGTCTCAAATGTACCTATTTTTTCTGCTACCTCTATTATATCGGACTTATCCATAGCTATTAGAGGTCTAAACACGGGGATATCTACAACTGCGTTTGTACAAGTCAATCCTTGTATTGTCTGTGAAGCTACCTGACCTATGCTTTCACCAGTTATCAAAGCGTCGCAATGTCTTATTTCTGCAAGTCTGTTTGCGATCCTCATCATAAACCTTCTCGATAGGATTGTAGCCTCTGATTCGTTGCAGTTTTCTGCTATTGCCTTTTGTATCTCAAGTATGTTTACCTTGTTTAATCTAAGAGTACCACAGTATTTTGCCAATATCTTAGACAAGTCTGCGACCTTCTCCTGTGATCTCTCGTTTGTAAATGGGTAGCTGTGGAAATGTACTAATTCCAATGCCACGCCCCTCTTAGCTACCATCCAAGACGCTACAGGGCTATCTATTCCACCTGACAACAATGACATTGCCTTACCGTTTGTTCCAAGTGGTAAGCCTCCGTATCCAGGTACTGAATCACAGTATACCATTGTGTGGAATTCCCTGTACTCACAGTGAACAGTTACCTCTGGTTTTCTTACGTCTACCCCTATCTTGCCGTCTAGTTTAGTGAGTAGATAACCTCCTATGTCCACGCTCATCTCTTGAGATGTAAGTCTGAAAGACTTGTCACCTCTTCTAGAGTCCACTTTGAAAGTCTTTACTCCATCTTCTATTTTTTCTTCAAGCATTTTAAGGGCTACTTCCTTTAACTTATCGTAGTCTTTTTCAGCTCTTATAGCTGGGCTCACCCCTACTATACCGAAGACTTTTCTCACTTCTTCGATTACCTCTTCGTAATCGTAGTCTTCAAGGTCTACATAGATTCTTCCGTATTCCTTGTAGACGTTGAAATTTCCTATTGGTCTCAACATGTTTTTGATATTTCTTATGAGTTTGTTTTCAAATAAATATCTATTTTTTCCCTTTACTCCTATTTCGCCATATTTAACTATTAAAATATTATACATTTTTCACCTCTATTGTTCTTCCTTTAAATGATGATTGCTTGTGATGCTGTCAAATTTTTTAAACGTGTTGTGACTTCATTATGCTTCTCAGTTCGCCTACGCAGTCAGCTACTATTTTTGCCGCTTCCAAGATTTCTTCCTCAGTATTTAAATCAGAGAGACTAAATCTTATAGTGCCCTCGATTTCTTCATTGCTTAAGCCTATTGCGTTTAGAACGTGGCTTCCTTTTTTCTTAGAAGAACAGGCTGAACCTGTAGAGACGTACACTCTCTTTTTTTCTAAGAAATGCAATAAGACCTCGCCCTTTATTCCGTTGAACGAAATATTTAATACATGGCACACCCCATTTTCTGGAGAATTCACCTTTACATCTTCTATATTATTTACAATTTCAAATTTCAAGAGTTCTTTTAGCGAGTTTATCTTCGCTATATTTCCTCTTAGGTCAGAATACAGTACTTCAACCGCTGTACCTAGTCCATATATACCTGGCACGTTTTCAGTTCCTGATCTTATTCCAGACTCTTGTCCACCTCCGTATAAGAGAGGAACTAGTCTAGAGTCCTGATTTACATACATAAACCCGATACCCTTTGGTCCATGAAATTTATGTCCGCTCACGCTCATGAGATCTATTCCGTATTTCGACGGTTTGAAGTCTATCTTGCCAAAGGACTGTATCGCATCTACGTGTAAGTATACTTTTTCGTCTAGTTTTTTGAGGTATTTTCCGATTTCATCCACCGGTTGCACGCTTCCTATTTCATTGTTCACGTGCATTACGCTCACTAGGCAGGTCGATGGTTTTACTGCCGATTTCAATTCATCGATATTTATAAGTCCATTTTGATCGACTCCGAGATAGGTTACTTCGAATCCTTCACCCTCTAATTCCTTGAGGGTATTTAAAACCGATGGATGCTCTATCACTGTTGAAATTATATGGTTTTTCTTTCTTTTCTTATTTATACTTGCAATTCCTCTGATTATCGTGTTGTTGCACTCAGTTCCCCCAGATGTAAAGATTATTTCATTTTCTTTTGCACCGATCGACCTCGCTATTGTATGTCTTATTTTCTTTATTTCCCTTTCGACTGCAACTCCCTTGCTATGCGCTGCAGACGGATTTGCGTAATCTATTTCCAATGATTTCACGATACTGTCCACTACTTCTCTGTATGGTTTTGTAGTAGAGCTATTATCAAGGTAAATCTCCATTTTCATCCCTACTTTCTGCAAATAAAATATCTACTAAACTATCTTTGTCGTGAAGTCTTCTATATCCATTACCTCATCTATGAACTCAGAATAGAATTCTGGCTCATGACTCACTAGTACAACTGTACCCTTGAAATCTCTTATGGCTTTTTTAAGCTCGTCCTTTGCTTCAACATCCAGATGATTGGTAGGCTCGTCGAGTACTAGGAAGTTTATTTCCTTCAACATGATTTTGCAAAGTCTTACCTTTGCAGCCTCTCCACCGCTTAAGACCTTCATCTGACTTGTAATATGCTCATTTGTAAGACCACATTTCGCCAATGCCTGTCTTACCTCGTAGTTTGATAGACCTGGATACTCGCTCCAAATTTCGTCCATCGGCGTATTTGAATTATCCCTCGCACTCTCCTGTTCAAAGTATCCTAGCTCGATATAGTCTCCCAAGGTAACCTTGCCTCCAAATGGTTTGATTAGAGCAAGTATAGTTTTTAAGAGCGTAGACTTTCCTATGCCGTTCATTCCTTTTAGAGCTATTTTTTTGCCTCTTTCGATACTAAAATTAAGCGGTTTTGTCAATGCCTCATAGTACCCTAGCACCAAGTCCTCAGCGTCTACTAAGAATCTACTAGGAACTCTAGCCTCTTTAAATGCAAAGGTAGGTTTAACTTTTTCTTTTGGCTTTTCCAGTATTTCCATCTTATCAAGTTGTTTTTGTCTACTGTTTGCCATTCCTCTCGTAGCAACTCTCGCCTTGTTTCTAGCCACGAAATCCTCTAGTCTCTTTCTCTCTTCCACCTGTTTATCGTATGCCTGTTCTTCCTGACGTTTTTTAATTTCATTCAATCTCTCGAACTCGTCGTAATTTCCCTTGTATCTGTTCAATTCTCCATTTTCAAGGTGGTAGATTACATTACAAGTATTGTTGATGAAATCTATATCATGTGAAACCAGTACAAAGCTATTTTCGTACTCTTGCAGATATCTTGTCAACCATATTATGTGTTCTTCGTCCAAATAATTGGTAGGCTCGTCCAAAACCAAGATTGTTGGGTTTTCAAGGAGTAATTTTGTAAGCAGTACCTTTGTTCTCTGACCACCGCTCAAATCTGTTACGTCTTTGTCTAGTCCAATCTCTCCAAGACCAAGTCCATTTGCAACCTCTTGGATTTTTGCATCTATTATATAGAATCCACTGTCTTCTAAGATCGTCTGTATCTCAGCAGTATCTTCTAAGCATTTTGCCATCTCATCGTCTGTAGCCTCGCCCATCTTGTCATAAAGCAACAACATCTCAGCTTCGAGGTCAAACATATGCTTGAACGCATCTCTGAGCACGTCCCTTATCGTCAATCCTTTTTCAAGTACTGTATGCTGATCTAGGTATCCAACTGTAGCCCTAGATGACCATTTTATCACACCTGAATCCGGCATGAGTTTATCTGTTATTATATTTAAAAAACTGGATTTTCCTTCTCCGTTGGCTCCTACTAACGCAATATGTTCCCCTTTTCTCAATCTAAAGGATACATTTTCGAGTATAGTCCTCGACCCAAATCCGTGACTTACATTTTCTACTACTAGCATTTTGCACCTCTCAATAATAATTCTCTTGTTAATAAACATTTCTATTCCATTATTATATGATATCTATAATTCGTCAATATTTCAAGCTAAAACAGTATTAAATAGGAAGTTATAGCTTGAGGTTCATGAACACATATGTAGGTCGCTGGCATAAATCTCATTTTGCAGTGGTCAAATTCCAACCACACAATCAATTTTTGACTTATCTAAATCGGATATCTACTTGAAATTCGATACAGAAAAAGCAGCCCTGTCTTTTCACATGAGCTGCTTTTAGAAAATGAAAACTTAATCCGAAACCATAAGTCTCGATTGCTGTATTTTAGATTTCATTTCAATGTGTGCACAATCAACGCTATGGTATTTATTTGAAGCTGTTCTCAATTCCATTGGCCACTGCCTGCATCAATTTAGCTTGATAGTCTGGGTTTGATAACATTTGATCCTCGTTGTAATTGCTCATAAATCCCATCTCAACTAAGAATACAGGGACGGTAGACCAGTTGAATCCCGTAAGATCCGACCTTTCAAAAATTCCGTTTACTTTTATCCCTGAGCCTTCCATCTCCTTTTTTACACTTTCAGCTACATAGTTGCTCTTTTCGAAAATTCCTTTTGTGTACGGACTGATCTTACTTGGTACCAGTATAGACGCTCCTGTCTTGCTTGTATCGGCAATGCTATCTCCGTGCACCCTAACAACTATGTCAGCCTTTGCCTCGTTTCCGAGTCTTGCCCTCTCTGCGTTGCTTATATTCACGTCGTGAGTCTCCCTAGTCATCATGACCTTGAAGCCCTTATCTATGAGTATGTTTTTAAGTACCTCTGCCGCCTCTAAATTTAAGACGTACTCTGGTTTTCTAGTCGATATCCCTACTGCTCCAGCTGAGACCCTCGCCTTTTGATTTCCCGATCCCGGTGCTGTTGGCTCAAGCTTAGGATCTCCCTTTGCCTGATGTCCTGGGTCGATGTACACGAGAATCTGTCCATTTTTTTGCATTTGAGATTTATCTACATCGATTTTCGTTTTTCCCTCATTGTCTTTTTTTTCATTTGTTTTTTTGGCTATATCGTTTTTATTGCTGCTTTCTTCATTTCTAATAGAATCATCAACCCGCCCTTTATTGTAACCCTGTGTCATTGAAACCGGCTTCTCTTTAGGCAAGTTTCTGTAACTTCCTCGAGCACTTAAAAAAGATAAGACTATTATAATTGCGGCAATAATTCCAAATACAAATGCATTGCTCTTTTTCATTTGTTTACCTTTCTAAAAATACCAATTATGATTTTAAATTTTTCGTAATCGCCCACATTCCTTGTAAAAACTTCTCTTAGAGATATACAAAATATCAATTGGCTTTACTGTGTCAGTTTTCCACGGATTAAAAGTTCCAACTTGCACAATATAATATTGAGGCTGATGAAGAACGCACTCTTCAAAGCCTGTCTAAATTTGATAAATTAAAAATCAACGCCTGTACTACTGAGAATTGATTCTTAACTGTTGACTTTTAGACTGCAATCAAGTCGTACTTTCAAAATTTTATAGAAGGAAGGTGGTTTTTTGTCTACTAAATTTAATAAAAATTTACGGACAACGAAAACCTTACTGATTGTTACACTACTATTTTTACTATATTTTGTGTCAATCAATAATATTTATGCAGAAAGTCAGCAAAAAGATTCGCCTGAATACCTGGTACCTATTGGTAATGTTCTACAAATAGATGCAGAACTCAAAAATATTATTGTAAGTCACTCTGTAGACGGTTCATCCCTTAAACCAGGAGACGTTCTAATGGAAATCAACGGTCAATCATTTGATGGTTTTAAGGATTTTGCAGACAGACTTAGCACAGTCGACCCGACCAAAGATGTATCTATTACTTTAAACAGGAACGGTCAGACATTGTCGACAGATTGCAAAAAAGAAATATTAGAAAAAGTTAGTTTCAACAACCTGCTCTCTGGTTTCGCTACCCTCACTTACGTCGATCCAGACAGTTTAGACTTCGGTGCTGTAGGTCATCCTATAAGTATCTGCAATTCAAGGAAGATTCCTATTAAGGACGGCTCAATCTCTTCTACCACGGATTTGAGCATTGAAAAATCCTTACGAGGAAATGTCGGTTCAATAAACGCAAAAAAACTCGACGTAATTGGTACCTTTAACCAAAACACGGATTTCGGTATCAGAGGTAAAATGGATAATTTCGATTTGAGCGATCTTCCGAAATATAAGGTAGCCGAACTAGAAGATGTAAAACCTGGGAAGGCACAGATCATCTTAAGTACAAAAGACGATAAACCAGAAAAATTTGACATTGAGATACTGAGTGTAGAAAATCAAGATGTCCCTCGATCAAAAAGTTTTAAGATCAAGGTCACGGACAAGGATTTGTTGAAGCAAACTGGAGGTATCGTTCAAGGAATGAGCGGTACTCCGATAATCCAAGGCGATAAAATAATCGGTGCTGTATCTCATGCACTGGAAAACGACCCGACTGTAGGGTACGGAATCTATATTAAATGGATGTTTTAAACGGATTAAAAAATGTGAAAAGGACAATGGCGAAACGCACTTCGCCCTTGCCCTTTTTTGCAATAAATTCTATCTACTTAGTTTTTTTATTTTGTTCGTCCCTCATAAATGTTTGTATATCGCTTATTGCACTTCCTAAATCGCTTTCTGGGATATTTACATAGCTGTTTGGAACGTCACCGACTATGATGGTCTCGCAAATCGGTATCTGTGACTTAACTTCCTTTGTACTCGTTATCAGTGGTATTATCACCTTGACCTGAGTCTTCGCTTCTAGATATATCCTGTGCCTTGTCTGGTTTATACCCGAGGATTCAAATTTTGTCTTGAAATTTACAGTTGTAGTTCCTATTGGCTCTGTAGATAACTTTATTTTAGGTCCGTGTTGAGCTAGGATTGGACTCCCTAATGCAGTACCTATGGGAATAAAAGCGCTCGTAGTCTTTCCTTTTTGCAGCTCCTCTTGAATTCCAAGCGCCACCGAGGAAGCGAGTTCGTTCATCATGATTGTATTCGCCTGAATCATTGTAATCTTACCGGAGTTGTCTAATCTTACGTCCATTAGGTCCTCGTAGTTTACTTGCCCTTCTACAAGCTCTGCCACCGCCTGGTTAATCGACTTATTTGCAAGTTCCAATGCCTTTGTTTCTGCCAAAACGGTTATAGTCGGTCTGAGAGTTCTATCTATATATATGAAGCTTCCGATTACTACTGACCATATGAAGATAACAACTAATATAAGTACCGCCTTTTTAACGTTTTTTTCGTCGGCCTCACTGCTTCTAAAATTCTTTTTATATTTATTTTTATTAAATTTTCTGCGCAAAATTATCACCCCTAACATATTTATATGTCAATTGCTCATAATATATTGCAGTAGGTTATACGATAAAAGTTACAATTTTCTGCAAAAATTATGCCGTATTAACACACAAAAGTATCAAATTGCCGTATTAATAGAAAACATCTTGCGTTTATGATATAATATTGGATTAGTAAGGAGGATTATAACTTAATGAATAATGATAACAACGATAACAAAAACAAGATTAGAAGAAAAAGAGTAAGTAGTTCTTCTAACGGTACTAATACACCTAGGAACACAGCTGGCACTGGCGCTAAACCAAGTACAAGCGAAATAAAGAGAAAAAGTAATTCCAGTGAAACAAAGAGCGTAAAACCAAGCGCAAATAATAAGAAGAAAAAGAAAAAACCTACAGGTAAATACAGAATAATCAGAAATGTAGGTATAGCTCTTTTAGTGTGTTTCGTGGTAGGATGTGCAACAGCTACAGGAATCGTATTCGCCTCGCTTAAAAATGTACAACCAGTGACTGAATCCACACTCGATAAGAAAGTTCACCTAACAACAAAAATTAACTATGCAAACGGTGAAAGCTTGTCACTAGCTCCAAACATAACAAAGAGGACTCCAGTAGACCTAGACGAGATGTCAAAATACCTTAGAGAGGCTATCATCTCAATCGAGGACGAGCGTTTCTACGAACACAACGGGGTCGACTACAAGGGTCTCGCTAGATCCTTGGTTAGGACTGTAACTGGTACAAAACAGGGGGCTAGTACAATACCTATGCAGGTGTCAAAAGTATTATTGACATCTAGAGAACAGACCGTTACTCGTAAGATAAAGGACCTGTACTACGCCAATGAGATGAGCAAGACTATTAAAAAAGATAAAATACTTGAAATCTACTTAAATACTTTCTTCGTAGGTCAAGGTCTCTCAGGTGCTGAAGCCGGAGCGAGAGGTTATTTCGACAAGGATGCAGCCGACTTAACACTAGCTGAATCCGCTCTACTAGCTGGATCTACTAAAAATCCAAGCAGATACTCAGCTTACAAGACTTCAAAACTCAACGGAGATGAAACTAAACAGGAATTAGAACACAGAGTGCTGCTATTCCCAAATACCAAAGAAGATAAGTTGGATGAGCCAACTCAGATCGAGTTCGATATGATAGAAAAGATGAGCGATTGGGAATTGATCAATTCCGATGAGTACAAACAACTTAAGGCTGCTACTATGGTAGTAAGAAAGGCAGTTCCAAACGAGGAAGCAAAAGAAAGAAGAAAGACGGTTCTAGACAAGATGCTCGCTCTCAAGAAGATTTCTCAATCAGAGTACGCAACAGCTGTCAGCGAACCTATAAACATAAAACTACCCGACAAGAGAGAAACCGTTGCTTCATCTGTTGAAGACTATATCACAGACGAGGCTATAAAAGCATTGGTAGACCAGGGTAATACCGAAGAAGAGGCGAAAAACTTATTCTACAACGGCGGTTTGATAATCAACACTACAATAGACCCTAAGATTCAAAAGTCTATTGAAGAAGAATACGCTAAGAGCTCGAACTTCCCACATTCAATTATGGGAAAAGACGGGGTCGTTCAACCTCAGTCTGGTATGGTAATCACAGACTACAGAAACGGTGAAATAAAGGGATTGATCGGTGGTAGAAACATAAAGAGCAGAAGAGCTTACAACAGGGCGATAAACCCTCATCAACCAGGATCTACTATAAAACCACTTTCTGTATATACAGCTGCAATAGACACTATGGAAATAACTCAGTCCACTAGGATAAGCAACGCTAGAGGTGGATATAAGTTTGCAGTCACCAAAAAATGGAACCCACATACTTCAAGTTCTGAAACTAGCGGCTGGAGCGTTCGTAAGGCCGTTGAAAAATCTTCAAATACGATAGCTGCAAAGACTGCTGAAATGCTTGGAGATACACCTGAAGACTGCTATGACATAATGATAGACTACTTGGAAAACTTCGGTATAAGTACGCTAAAGGTCAGTGCTCTCGACGAGAAAAAACAGAACGATAGACAGTTCCCTTCACTTGTACTCGGAGGTATGACAGTTGGTATATCACCGCTTGAAATGTCTTCAGCCTATGGAGCCTTAGCAAACGGCGGTGTCTACGTGAAACCATCTGTACTCTCTACAATAACTACCTATGACGGACAGTTGTTATTCAAAAATTCCCGTGAAGAGAGAAAGGTTGTAGACCCAGCCGTTGCCTACGTTATGACGGATATGCTAGAAGGTACCATAAAAGAAGGTGGAGCAGGAAATGCTAAATTGGACAACGAGATGACCGCTGCTGGTAAGACAGGTACAACCAATGGTGGTAAGGATATCTGGTTTGCAGGTTACACACCTTATTACTCATGTGCGACATACATGGCAGACGACTCAAAAAGCGTCTCAGATGGAGACGGCGGATACACGCGTAGGAGTCTCGGTTTCGGTGGTGACGCATGTGCGACACTTTGGTCGAATGTAATGTCAAAGGTACACAAGAACTTAGAAGTAAAGGACTTTGAAGTTCCAGACAATATATACTTTACTAGGATCAATCTACTTGACGGAGGTAGACAGTCTACCGGATCAAAGGCAGCATTTATAGACGGAACATCTCCATCTAGAGTAAGTTCTCAACCATCTCCAGCACAGACTGCACCTAAACAGCCAGAAAATGGTAATAACGGAACTGACGAAGAGAAGCCAGCTCAAGGAAATGGCGGTGGCAATAATCCTCCAGCCAACAACGACGGCGGTGGCGCAAGTCCTGGAAACGACGGCGGTGGAAACAATCCAGCTCCACCAGCTGACGGCGGCACTCCTCCAGCCAACGGCGGTGGCACTCAGTAGAACTAGACTCAGTAATTCGGAGTGGCACTCAACACGTGCTTCACCTTATAAATAAGATACACGCTATATAAGAGATAAGAGATAATAGATAAAATATATTTAAATAGGCTCAAATATGTTCAATAAAAAAAGCAGTGGAAATTAACCCACTGCTTTTTTAGTATATATTAAGCTCAAGCCACTGTTTTTGTAAAACGTAGCTCTCTTTTCATTATAACTCTCTTTTCATTCAACTTAAGGTTTTGGTTTCGGGTTAAATATAACTGCCATTATATATCCAAAAATTATAGCAACAGCTATACCTCCAGCCGTCGCCGTTATCCCACCTGTAAAAACACCCATGAGTCCATTTTCTTCAATGCCTTTTTTTACTCCCTGTGCCAAGGTATATCCAAAACCGACTATCGGAACCGTAGCTCCAGCTGCTCCGAATTCAACTAACGGGTCGTAAATTCCTAGAAACGATAAGACGACCCCGCTGGTTACGTAGCTCACGAGTATATACGGAGACTGTATTTTAAATCTATCCATAAGAATCTGTGCCAATAAACAGATGAGACCGCCTACGATAAAAACTCTTAAATACAACATTTCTTCAACTCCAATCAATTTTCAATTACGACTGCATGTGCTATGCAAGGTATACTCTCCTTCTGAAGAGTACTCATAGGTGAAAGCAAGGCTCCAGTCGATACCAGCATCACCTTCTTGTATTTACCCTCTAATAGTCTTTTGTATATCACTCCTGTAAAAACAGATGCAGCGCATCCACATCCACTTGCACCACAGTGTACATCCTGCTCCTTTAAATAAAATATCTCTACTCCACAATCCTTATGTCTCTTCGAAATATCCAAACCCTTTTTTTTGAGAAGATCTATCAATATTTCACTTCCGAGAGTTCCGAGGTCACCCGTAGCTATCACGTCAAAGCTATTTGGATCCTCCAATGTATCTTCAAAATAAGAATAAATAGTATCTACTGCCGCCGGTGCCATCGCTGCGCCCATATTATTCGGATCTTTTATTCCTTTATCCACTACCTTACCTATTGTTACAGCCTTTATCTTAGGTCCCTTTCCCTTTGATGATATAAGTACGCTACCTGCTCCTGTAACCGTCCTCTGTGATGTCATAGGCTTTTGGTTACCCATCTCAAGCGGAAATCTAAACTGCCTCTCAGCCGTCGCGTAATGGCTTGAGGTGCCAGACAAAACCAAGTCCGCAAATCCTCCGTCTACAGCCATAGCCGAAAGAGCCATTCCCTCAGACATTGTCGAGCAGGCTCCATATATTCCAAAGAATGGTATACCCATCTCCCTCGCAGAAAATGATGCTGGTGTGATTTGATTTATAAGGTCTCCAGCAAATAAAAACTGAATCTCCTCTATATTTCTTCCAGATTTTTTTACTACGTTTTCCATAGAGAGCTGGAACATCTTCGTTTCCGCTTTTTCCCAACTTTTTTCACCACAGGTATCGTCTTCTAGCACTACATCGAATTCTTTTCCAAGCGGTCCAAGTCCCTCTTTTTCTCCTACAATTGAAGAAGTAGCTATTATAACTGGACTAGACTTCATCTTCAAAGTCCTTCGCCCTATCCTCTTACCTTCCATTACCTCACCTCTTTTGACTAACTTAAAGCTAGAAATATATAATAAATTATTCCACATATAACGGACGAACCTATTCCGTATACTAAAACAGGTCCCGCTACCCTGAATAGATTTGCTCCAATTCCGAGTATCTGTCCCTCTTGCTTATGCTCCATAGCCGGGGAAACTATTGAATTTGCAAATCCTGTAATCGGGACTATTGAGCCAGCTCCAGCCCTCTTTCCAATAAGGTCGTAAATACCGAGACCAGTGAGTAAAGCCCCTAAAAACACCAATATCATCGAAGTCATTCCACCTGCTGTAATCTTATCCACGCCTAAAAAATATCTGCATAAATCGTTTATACCCTGACCTACCATACAGATAAGACCGCCAACCACAAATGCATTTATATTATTTTTTAACAATGTCGGCTTTGGGCTCAAAGCTTCAACGTAATCCTTGTACTCCTCATTTTTCATACTTCCTTTTTCCTTCATCTCAAAATCACCTCTCTGCTTTATTGTCCCCTCAACAGAAAAAAATAAACTCAGATTCTATAATTTGTCTAATATAGAATCTGAGTTTATTTTAAATGGCGATTGACGTATTCGTACCGTCAACTTATGTATTCTCTCAACTTTGAAAGCACTTTTTTCTCTATTCTTGAAACCTGAACCTGCGATATATCAAGCATCTTTCCGATTTCACTCTGAGTTAAATCCTCAAAATACCTGAGGATAATTATCTGTCTCTCTCTTTTTTCGAGTTTTCCAAGCACGTCCTTTAGCAGGATGTTGTCTATAGCCTTCTCCTCCTCGCATTCTCCCTGCATGCTTATCTTATCTATCAAACATATAGGTGCGCCTTCGTCCTTGTGTATGACGCCGTTTAGATACTCTACGCCGACATTTGCTTCAAGCGCCATCAAAAGGTCTTCTTTATCTACTTCTATCTCTTTTGCAAGTTCGTCGATAGTAGGTTCTCTCCCGTTTTTCTTCGTCATAACCTCGCTTGTCATCTTGGCTTTTACGGCTATTTGCTTTAGAGACCTCGATACCTTTATCATACCGTCGTCTCTTAGATACCTCTTTATCTCACCTAGTATCATTGGAACAGCATACGTTGAGAATTTCACATTGAAACTCGGGTCAAACTTATAAATAGATTTCATAAGTCCTATTGATCCCAATTGAAATAAATCATCTCTGTCGTAACCTATATTTAAAAACTTTGAGACTACACTCCTCACAAGTCCCAAATTGTGTTCAATCAGCATTGACTTAGCCTCTTCGTCATCGTTTTTCTGAACTCTGTCGATAAGTTCTAGAGTGACCTCATGACTTAGAAGCTTCTTTTTTTCATCTCTCGTAGCAGTTGTATCCATAAAAAAACCTCTATTCATTTGGACTTTATTTAGGCGAATTTATTTTTTTAGCCAACTCAATTCTGGTTCCTTTCCCCTTTATCGAACTCACGTTTACATCATCCATAAAACTCTTCATGACGGTAAATCCCATACCAGACCTTTCGAGTTCTGGCTTTGATGTGTAAAGCGGCTCCATAGCTTCTTCTAGATTGTCTATTCCAAAACCGTCATCTTCAACAGCTATCGTGATTGTGTCACCGTCTATCTTGCATTTAATGGATACAAACTTCTCCTCGTCATCTTCATACCCATGTATAATAGCATTTGTCACTGCCTCAGAAACGGCTGTTTTGATGTCTACTAGTTCATCTAGGGTAGGATCTAACTTAGCGGCAAACGATGCTACTATTACTCTCGCTAAACTCTCATTTTCGGATTTAGCAGAAAATTTCACTTCCAAAATATTACTCATAGACCACTCCTCCTTACAAAGAACTAACTGCTTCTTCATACGTTTCGTAAATGTTAATTATCTTGTTCATACCTGATAGTTCAAAAATTTTTCTAACCCTATCGTTTACGTTTATTATTGAAACTTTTCCACCTTCGCCAGAGATCTTCTTATATCTCCCTATTATAACACCTATTCCCGAAGAATCCATAAAATTGATGCTCCTAAAGTCAAATATGATGTTTTTAACCTGATTTGAATTTAATATTCCGTCCAGATCTTCTCTTATCTCATTTGAGATATGGTGATCGAGTTCTGAGCAAGAAAATTCAACAAGAAGATTCTTAGTATCCAAAGAATATTCAAACATAGTCGATTCCTCCCTTTAATATACTTAATAAATATTCGATTAAAAAAATAGTAACTCTAAATCATTTCTCTAGTCTACACCCAAATTCCTTTGGTGAAAAATGACTAGTTTTGTCTGATTTAAAAGTTACTATATTAATTGGTCTCAACCGTTATGTTAAAATAATTGTAATCTATTCATCAACCCTGCTACGAGGTTCTTTTTATTTGTATTGTTTATTTGTTTTTTGTTATATATTTCCGTATTGTCGTATTATTTCTTACCGTATACGGCTTCACTGTATACTAGACTTTAAATCTAGTATTGTTTATTCTTTCTTCTTGCGTCCCTAGCGTCTCTAGTTCCCCTAGCGTTATCCCTTTGGCCCGCATTGTCTCTTTGGTTAGCTTTTTCTATGTTTATCTTATTTCCCTTGATTTTTATATCTTTCATTTTTTCAAGGACAGTCTTTGCATTCTTTTTAGGAACTTCAACGAATGTATACTTGTCGTATATATCTATTGAGCCTACTAATTTACCTGGAATTCCAGCTTCACCAGCTATTGCTCCAACTATGTCCTTAGCTTGTACTCTTTGATTTCTACCTACGTTTATGAACAGTCTTATCATACCGTTTTGAGCTACTACTTTTCTATCTCCACGAGATCTGTCTCCGTAGTCTCTTCTTGGTTTTTCTTCAACTATTTCTTCTTTTAATTCATCTCCTAGAGATAATTTAAGAAGTGCTGCTGCGATGTCCATTGTAGAATAATCTTCTGAGCCCTCACAGAAATCTTCTATCCATCCCATTTGTTTGTTTAGATTTCCAGCTGTAAGAGTTTCTTTGACTTGATCGAAGAATGCTCCAACTTTTTTCTCTTCAACATCTGAGATCGTAGGTATGCTGTGTTTGATAAGTTTAGATTTAGTGTATCTTTCGATATCCTTCATCTTTCTTATGTCTTTTCCGAAGACGAAACTAAATGACATTCCCTCTCTACCAGCTCTACCAGTTCTACCTATTCTATGAACGTAGTACTCTTCGTCTTGAGGTAGATCGTAGTTGAATACGCATTCGACATCGTCAACATCTATACCTCTAGCTGCTACATCTGTCGCAACCAAGATATCTATTGTGCCGTGTCTAAACTTGTCCATAACTATATCCCTTTGAGATTGTTTTAAATCTCCGTGAAGTGCATCTGCAAAATATCCTCTAGCCTGTAAATCACTTACTATTTCATCTGCTCTTCTCTTTGTATTACAGAAAACAACTGAAAGTTTTGGATTGTAGACGTCTATCAATCTACATAGAACTTCCAACCTGTTTGAAGGTCTAGTTTCTATATAGTATTGTTTTATATTTGGAACTGTAAGTTCTTTTCTTACTACCTTTATCTGAACTGGATCTTTCAGATATCTATTGATTAAATCTACAATTCCCTTAGGCATAGTCGCTGAGAAGAAAGTAGTTTGTCTTTCCTCTGGAGTATTGCTTAGTATTGTTTCGATATCTTCTCTGAATCCCATGTCTAGCATTTCGTCAGCCTCATCCAATACTACCATCTTTACTTTGTCCATTTTTATTGTTCTTCTATTTATATGGTCTATCGTTCTACCTGGAGTACCGATTATTATTTGAACTCCTGATTTCAATGATTTGATCTGTCTATCTATAGCTTGCCCCCCATATATTGGAAGAGTCTTGATTCCTGTACAGTACTTAGCTAATTTTCTTATTTCAGTAGATACTTGGATTGCTAATTCTCTAGTTGGGCAAAGTACAACCGCTTGTAAGCTCTTATCATTTGCATCGATTTGTTCAAGGATTGGTATACTGAAGGCAGCTGTCTTACCAGTACCTGTCTGTGCTTGTCCTATAATATCTTTTCCTTCTAGTATCATTGGTATAGACTGAGCTTGGATTGGAGATGGTTCTTCAAACCCCATTTCAGAAATTGCTTTTTTTATGTCCTCATTTACTTGTAAATCTTCAAACTTTGTTATATTCATACATTTTCCTTTCTGTATAGATTACCTTTGTAATTTATCTATCTTAACTTATCTATTATACACTCCAGAAGTTTTTTGTGCAATTTATATTTTTGCATTTAATAGATATTAAATTATCAATCCAGCGCTAAGTTGTATACAGCGTATACAATATTTCCAGTCATCTACCTATCTTCCGAACCTGAGAAATCCATACCCCAATGCGATTTATCATTTACTCAGGTACAATTTACCATTTAATTTAATATCCTTTTGTCGAAGACTAGGTAGATTTCGCTTATATTTCGCATTGCACTTATACTTACTATTGTCAAGACATTAAACTCATTTACTCTAAATACTTTTGTTTTTAATTTTACCCATAATCACCACTCTATAATCACCATGCTTTTATCTATTTTAATTTATTTTCTTCTATAGTATTTATCTTAAGCAAAGGTGTGCATACTTTAATAAAAAAAGAAAAGTCTAAATTGAATTATTTATTCTCAATTTTACAATTTTATTATTTTGATATTTTTTTATATTATTATTCGCATAAATATGGTATTATTTATATATATTCTTTAAAAATATTCGTGTTTTTTAAATCTGTTACTTGAAGACTCATGTAAATCCAGATTTAAAAAATCCAAGGAGGCGCTATTATGAATGAATGGCAGGGATTTGAGCAAGGCAATTGGGTAAAAGAGATAGATGTAAGAGACTTCATTCAGTTGAACTACACACCTTATGGAGGAGATGGTTCCTTCCTAACATCAGCAACCGATAACACAGAAGAACTATGGAGCCAAGTATCCATACTTTTAAAGAAAGAAAGAGAAAACGGCGGTACTCTTGATGTTAACACAGATGTAATATCTGGAATAGACGCCTACGAGGCTGGATATATAGACAGGGATTTAGAAAAAATAGTAGGACTTCAAACAGAGGCACCACTTAAAAGAGCTATTATGCCTTACGGTGGTATAAGGATGGTTGAGACCTCTTGCAAAGAATTAGGATACGAACTTAATCCTGAAATAAAGGATATATTTACAAAATACAGAAAAACTCACAATCAAGGTGTATACGACGTCTATACTCCAGAGATGAGAAGAGCAAGAAAATCAGGTATAGTGACTGGTCTACCAGATGCATACGGTAGAGGTAGAATAATCGGCGACTATAGAAGGATAGCTCTCTACGGAGTTGATAGACTCATAGAAGATAAAATCGCGCAGAAAGCTTCTTTAGAAGTATCTTGCATAGATGAGGATGTAATCAGATTAAGAGAAGAAATAAGTTCACAAATAAATGCATTACAACAGCTTATAAACCTCGGTAAAACATATGGAATGGACCTAGCTAGACCTGCTAGTAACTCTCAAGAAGCAGTGCAATGGCTATACTTTGGATATCTAGCTGCAGTCAAAGATGAAAACGGAGCTGCTATGTCTATAGGTAGAACATCTACCTTCCTAGATATCTACTTTGAAAGGGATTTAAGAAACAAAGAAATTACAGAATTAGAAATACAAGAACTCATGGACCATTTTGTGATGAAACTTAGACTGGTTAGATTCCTAAGGACTAGCGAATACAACGAATTATTCTCAGGAGATCCAACTTGGGTAACAGAAAGCATCGGAGGTATGGGGCTAGACGGGAGAACACTTGTAACAAAGAACTCATTTAGAGTTCTAAACACACTTTACACTCTAGGACCATCACCAGAACCAAACCTTACAGTACTTTGGTCTCAAAGACTCCCTGAAGGATTTAAAAAATTCTGCTCTAAGGTATCTATAGACACTAGCTCTGTACAGTACGAAAACGACGACCTGATGAAAAGATACTGGGGAGACGATTACGGTATCGCTTGTTGTGTATCTGCAATGAGAATCGGTAAACAAATGCAGTTTTTCGGAGCTAGGGTAAACCTTGCTAAAACCCTTCTATACGCTATAAACGGTGGTGTAGATGAAAAATCAGGAGTTCAAGTCGGACCTAAGTTTGCTCCTATAACTTCTGAATACCTAGACTACGACGAGGTATTAGCTAGATTTGAACCATTTACAGATTGGTTGGCTAACCTTTACGTAAATACTTTAAATGTGATTCACTATATGCACGATAAATATTCTTACGAAGCTCTAGAAATGGCTTTACACGATAGGGATGTATTTAGGACAATGGCTTGTGGTATGGCTGGGCTGTCAGTATGCGTCGACTCGCTTTCAGCTATCAAATACGCTAAGGTAAAACCTATAAGAAACGACGAAGGAATAGCAATAGACTTTGAAATAGACGGAGATTTCCCTAAATACGGAAACAACGACGACATGGTTGACAATATAGCAGTTTGGTTGGTGAAAGATTTCATGACTAAGATCAAAAAGAACAAAACTTACAGAAATGCCTTCCCAACTCAATCAATACTTACTATAACTTCTAACGTAGTTTATGGTAAGAAGACAGGCTCTACTCCAGACGGTAGAAAGAAAGGTGAGCCATTTGCTCCAGGTGCAAACCCAATGCACGGTAGGGATTCAAACGGCGCTCTAGCTTCTCTATCATCTGTAGCTAAACTTCCATACGAGTACGCTCAAGACGGTATCTCTAATACCTTCTCAATCGTACCAGGAGCTCTCGGAAAGAGTATGGGTGAAAGGGTTGTAAACCTAGCAGCGATGATGGACGGATACTTCGGACAGGACGCTCACCACTTAAATGTCAACGTGTTTGACAGGTCGACTCTCGAAGATGCTATGCAACATCCAGAGGAATATCCACAACTTACTGTAAGGGTATCTGGTTACGCTGTCAACTTCATTAAATTGACTAGAGAACAACAGGTGGATGTAATAAACAGAACCTTCCACGGCAAGATGAGGTAAATTTTAAATAAAAACAATGAACCCAGTATGAATATAATAATTCCACTGGGTTTTTATATTTCTTATTTAACACAAAAAATATATCTATAACACATTTATCTCAAGTTATAAACTTTTTTATCGATTTCTTTCACAAATTTATGTATTCTACATATATTAATACGTGTAGGATTCTAATATTCTTAGATTAAAATCTTACGTCAACGTTAAATCTATATTGATTTCATTAGGAGATGATATAATGAGTTTTAATAACTGTAACAACCATAGACCTGACAATGATTCACGTCGCCCCTATTATGACAGAGATGACGACTACTCTAACTCAGGCTCTAACAGACCTAACTATAACCAGCACCGTCCTCCATTCTTTGATTTATGTGGCTACGACTGCTGTGACCCGTGTTGCCGCGGCCCTAGAGTATACTATATAGAATGTATGAGTCCAACGCAGCCTACTCAACCAACACAACCTACTCAGCCAACTGAACCTACTCAACCAACGCAACCTACTCAACCGACTCAACCGGTATTTGCCTGCCCTCCAAATATTTATATAGGCAATAGCCTCTCAAACAACATAAGCATAATAAACACAAATACAAATACGGTGACATCTACAATATCACTTGCAAATCCACCACTTGGAATATCGTGGAATCCAAACACCAACCTGCTCTACGTAGCTACTCCAGCGTCGAACACGCTAGAGGTAATAGACGCTAATACAAATAAAATTGTAGCTACTATTCCTGTAGGAATTACACCAGGTATGGCAAAGGTAAATCCAAATACAAATTTAATCTATGTGCCTAACAGCGGTTCTGACAACGTGAGCGTAATAAATGGTTCTACTAATCAGATTATAGCTACTATTCCAGTCTCTACCTACCCACATGGACTATTAGTAAATCCAAATACAAATCTAATATATGTATCCAATCTTACTTCACATAATATAAGTGTAATAAGTGGTGCTACTAATCAAATTATAGCTACTGTCGCTGTAGGAAGCGTACCTCTTAATTTTGAAATAAATACAAATACAAACTTACTGTATGTAGCAAATAGAGGTTCTGACAACGTAAGCTATATAGATACGGCTACAAACCAGATCGTCGGTACTATTCCTGTAGGAGAGTACCCAACAGGTGTCGACGTCGATCCAAATTCAAATATGATATATATATCCAATCTTGAATCTGGCAATATAAGCGTTATATACGGTCCTACCAATACTATTGTGGATACGATTCCTGTAGGTTCTTCACCATATGGAATAGACGTCAATCCATATACAAGACTAGCGTATATAACAAATTTGAGAGACAATTCCGTAAGCGTTATAGATACTTCAACTAATAAGGTTGTAAAGACAATTCCAGTCGGATCTTCTCCGATGTACCTCAGCACATGTATGTGGACCGACAAATAAAAATTCTCATTTCATTTAAAAGTAAATAATAATTTAAAGCATGTCGATAAAATCTACAGAATGTAATTTTACTGACATGCTTTATTTAAATATTTAAATCCCATTGAAATGAGAATATCCCTACAAAATGCAGGGATATTTCTCTATTTATGTTTATATGTCTATTCCATTTTTTCAGATAATAGCAGGAAGTAGTGCACAAGCAGAGCAGTTGTCTATACAATCAACCATTCTTTTTAGCAATGCTCCATCGCTTCTTTTGACATCTCTCAAACGCCACCTCAGCCTTTCAACCTCGTATTTGGAGAAATATTTTTTTAGCAGCCTACTCTTATTTAGAAGTGCTCCTAGTACAACTATTTCTGCTGGAACTTCCTCCTTTATCAAGACTTCTATACGTATATCTTCAACCACCTCGGTTACCGCTCTTCCATTTGGTGTGAAAAATATTTTATCTCTGAACAATCCCCTATGTATTTCCTCAGTCACGTACCCTCCCCCTACAATGGACATACCTATTGATTCGAATAATTCATCCTGTTTTCTACGATTGTAATGCTTATCTACTAGTTTTTCAATTTTTATACTCTTGCTCTCCTCGATAATTTCGTATATAGCTGTCAAATATAATTTTTCTGGTGGCAATTTTTTATTTATCAGTACCCTGTTTTTTTCATCCAAGCAAACAATGCCGTCTGTCAATAATTCGAGCAGTCCGCCAGCTAAAAGGCAGATTGCGCTTTCATATGAGTTTATTAATGCTGTGCTTCCTTGTGGTTTCAATGCACATAGGAAAAATTTCTGAGTATAAGATAGATGTTTCATTGAATTTCCTCCTTAAAATAATATTTTGATGGCTATTTATACAAACCATCCAATCCAGATTATTGTTAAATCACTTAATCACTTCTGTAAAAGATTTGTATTTTTGACTTACTGTGTTAATAACATAATACAATAATTTAATCATACATGTCAAGCATTCTGTATGTATTTTTATTGTTTTTGATAATAGCCTGTGCTCCGGTTAAATGGTAAACGTTTGCGATGACGATTGCTTACAATGACATTTATCTAAAGTTATTAATGATAGATTCACTGCTTATGGTATAATTTAAGGGCAAGCACATTAATTTTTTGAGGTGATAGATATGTTAAAAGGAAAAATTCATTCGATAGAAACTTTCGGAACCGTAGATGGTCCTGGTATAAGATACGTAATCTTCTTCCAAGGTTGTCCATTGAAATGCAAGTACTGCCACAACCGCGACACTTGGGATACCTCTGGCGGCAAAGAATACACTGTAGATGAGCTAATAAACGATGCTCAGAAATACAAATCGTACAGAAACGCCTCAGGTGGTGGTATGACTATTTCTGGAGGGGAACCTACACTCCAACCAGAGTTTTTGACAAAACTTTTTAAAGACGCTAAGAAAAACAAAATCCACACCTGCTTAGATACCTGTGGATTCGTCGACATAGGCGTAGTTGATCCAATTTTGGACAATACCGACCTAGTCATGTTAGACCTAAAGCACATGATTGACGAGGAATGTATAAAACTCACAGGCGTAACCGCCCAGAAAGCTAAAAGGCTAGCTCTACACCTTCGTGATAGAAATATTCCAGTCTGGATAAAACACGTCCTTGTCCCTGGAATCAGCGATACAAAGGAGAATCTTGAAGCACTTGGTAAGTTTATAGCTTCTCTAACAAATGTAGAAAGGGTGGAATTACTACCCTACCATTCTATGGGTGTACATAAATGGGAAGAACTCGATATCGATTATGAATTGAAGGACATAAGAGATGGAAATCAAGAAGACATAGTTGCTGCGAGCAAAATCCTCAATCAATTCGGCGTCGACGTATACAACGCATAAATAAGTATATGTATAAATTCTAATTATTATGGAAAATTTTAATCCCTTAAGTTGAAAAAGATGTCCCCCACCTCTTTATGTAGCAGGGCATCTTTTTTTCATAGTTTTTAATCAAAAGTGCTAAATTTGTTCTTCTTAGTTTGAACTTTACATTTTACTGAAAAAGTTTTAAAAAACAAGAAAATATTAATTTGTATATTGTATTTTTATTGTTTTTTTTGTCGCTTTTTGCTATAATATAAGAAGGTTATCCCCCTGATAACCCTAGTTAGTTAATATATCTATTCCCAATCCCCTTTTTATAAATTTTTTTATAAAGAACACTGGTTAATAGCGAAAGATTAACTAAAATGCAAAAAAGAGCTTCCCCAAAGCTCTTTTTTGCTGTGACTAAATAATCTTATAAAATTTCTATCCTAATCTTAAATAATTTCTTTGCGTTCTCATTTCGCGTGTACTAAGAGCACTCATTGAAATCTTTGAATCACAGTTTAATATTCAAGCTCTATCTCATCTTCATCCTCCCTGTACTCGAGTATATCCGCGGGCTGACAATTGAGCGCCTTACATATTTCATTTAAGGTCGAAAACCTTATCGCCTTTGCCTTGTTGTTTTTTAATATCGATAGGTTTGCAATGTCAAATTAATATTGTCAACTGATATCCGACTCATTCCCGTATTCCCTTTGTTAAATAAATCTATAATGGACACCACTAATAGTGAAATCCCCATTGTATTTAATTTACCTACATTTTCACTGATAAACGGAGTTGTAAAGAAACTTCCTTTGATCCACAACATATTGAAAAAAACTATAAAATACGCCACACAGTAGACCCATCCTATTACAAGCTCTGCTAATTTAATAATGCTAAAGTCGCCTATCAACATATAACCTCCAACAAATGGACCGATTAACGCAGCGCCGCCAAGACCGCATAAGGCTAGTATCAATACCACCCTCGAAAGAGTCATTATAAAACTTCTACCTCCTTTTACTAAATTTTTCTCTAATCTGTTTTTTCTAATATTACTACTCATAGACCAATCCTTACCTTCATATTCATATTTTCTATATTTCCATACTGTGATTATATTAAATTAATTATCATTATCAATAATTATTTATTGTATTTTAGTTTTTTTTATTTATAGATGATAATTTATAACTTGAGATAAATGTCCCTCACCTCTACAGGTGGCGGGCATAAATCTCATTTTAGTGTGAGTCAAATCTCCCACTGAAAGCGTTGAATAGCCATTTAATACTGGTTGTGTGCCTGTTCGATTTAAATTTTCCATGAATATCCTAAATAAAAAAATACCCCGACCGATGTTTCCACCAATCGAGGTACGTGTGTACTATAATACTTTTCTTAAAAAGTCCTTTGTTCTATCGCTCTTAGGGTTTTCAAACACCTGCTCTGGAGTTCCATCCTCCAAAATAGATCCTTGGTCCACAAATATTACTCTATCTGCAACTTCCTTGGCGAACCCCATCTCATGTGTAACTATTGCCATTGTCATGCCTTCTTTCGCAAGTTCCTTTATGACATCTAGAACTTCACCTACCATCTCTGGATCTAAGGCTGATGTCGGCTCGTCGAATAACATCATATCTGGCTCCATAGCAAGCGCCCTCGCTATAGCTATTCTTTGTTTTTGACCACCTGATAACTGAGAAGGATATCCGTCTTTCTTTTCGAATAGCCCAACCCTCTTGAGCAAGGTCTCAGCTTTCTCTGTGGCCTCCTTATCGCTCATCTTGCCCAGTTTGATAGGAGCTAGCTTGATGTTGTCAATCACGCTCTTATGTGGGAAGAGGTTGAAATTTTGGAATACCATTCCTATCTTCTGTCTAACAGAGTCTATATTTACTTTTTTGTCGGCTATGTTTTTACCTTCAAATATTACCTCTCCGCCAGTCGGTACTTCGAGTAGGTTCATACATCTAAGCAAGGTACTCTTTCCCGATCCACTCGGTCCTACTATTACCAGAATTTCTCCCTTTTTAATTTCTAAATCTATATTTTTGAGTACAGTCAAGTCTCCGAATTTCTTGGTTAAATTCTTTATATTTATCATATTATCACTCACCTTGGTATCTTAATTTTTTCAAGCTATCAATCTGAAACAGACATCTTCTTTTCTATTAGACCAACCACCTTTGAAAGTGTGAATGTCAGTACAAAATAGATGAAGGCTGCAAGTATAAGTGGTGGAAATGCGTCATAAGTCGTATTTTTCACCATCATTGCAGAGAACATTATATCTGTCGCACCTATTACAGATACTATTGCAGATTCCTTTATCAATGCTATAAATTCATTTGCAAGTGTCGGTAATACATTTTTTAACGCCTGAGGTATTATTATAAACCTCATAGTCTGAGCGTAGTTAAGTCCTAAAGACCTGCTCGCCTCTACTTGACCACTGTCTATTGACTGTATTCCAGATCTGAATATCTCCGCTACATACGCACCTGAATTTACTGATAGGGCGAATACTGCCGCTTGAAACTCTGTGAAATTTATTCCAAACTGTGGTAGTGCAAAGAACACGATAAATATTTGAACGTATACTGGTGTTCCCCTTATAACTTCTATATATATACTAGCGAGTATGTTGAAGATTTTATGCACAGATAATTTTCCCAAACATAAAACCAAACCTATTATAACTCCAAATAACAACGCTACAAACGAAATCGAAACTGTAACGCCTATTCCCTTTAAAAATAATGGGAAATATTGTGGTAAAACTCCAAAATTCATACTATCATCTCTTTCATTTCATATTTAAAAATCTATTGTGCACTCTTTGATGCTAATGTAGTCATCTCATCGAGTGTTTTATCAAATTGACCGCTGTCTTTCATATCTTTTATTACTTTATTTACAAGTTCTACGAATTCTTTATTGTTGTCTGCTTTTTTAATTGCAGCTGCCATACCTTCTTTTACATCCCCACCTACTGATGAATTTGCAACTTTTACGTAATTGTATTGTTTAGCTGTTATGTTACCAACTAAGTCGTTTACAACTATTGCATCTATATTTCCGTTCTTAAGATCTAGAGCCAAGTCTGTAACTGCTGCTAATGATTTAGAATTAGCTACCTTAAGCTCATTTCTAACATATTGTTCTTGGATTGATCCCCTTTGAACTCCTACCTTGAGTTTCTTTAAATCTTCACCTGATTCAATCTTACCTGTGAAATCTTTCTTAACTAATACTACGTTCTTTGTTTCAAAATATAGATCCGAAAAATCTGTAGTCTTAACCCTGTCTGGTGACGGTGACATTGCTGATAAAACTATATCTATCTTGTCAGAATTTACAGCACCAATAAGTCCGTCGAAGTCCATTTTCTTGATCTCTACTTTTACTCCTATCTCCTTAGCTATTGCCTCTCCTATAGCTGGGTCAACACCTTGTATTTTTTCTTTTCCGTTTTCCATCACTGGGAATTCAAACGGTGGATAATCTGGGCTTAGACCCACTACTAATTTTCCATTTGATTTAATCTGGTCTAACTTTGTTTCAGAACTTCCTGATGAACATCCTACAACACCAACTGCAAGTGCCATTACCAAACCTAAACCTACTAATTTTTTGATTGCCTTCATATTCGTACCCTCCATAATTTTAATTTTTTTCTTTTCAATCTAGCATTATCAACTTTGATTTATTTTAAACTCAAATCAAAAAAATCCCTTAGTCTAATGACTAAGAGACGAATTTACCGCGTTACCACTCTTGTTGATAGATTTTCACAATATCCCTGATAGTGTTGGTCGGATTATCGATTTTTCGGTCTACTGCTTAATTGGTAGACTTAAATCTTTGTATTAAAAAAGTCTCTCAGCCATTAGGCCAAGAGACGAATTATATCCGCGTTACCACTCTCATTGATAAGAAAACTTATCCTCTCAATCCCTTAAGGCGGGCTACCTATTATCATACTTAATTTCCGATAATAATCTCCAAAGTTCTCTTCACATAATGCTATACCATCGGGCTCACACCAACCCCCGACTCGCTGAGATGTCACACCAGCTACTCTCTTCTTCATAGACTTTAATTATTTATTAATTAATTATTTGTTTCTTAATTTAATATGATTATACTTAGTTATCAGAACTTTGTCAACATATTTCAGAATTTATTTTAATTTTTTTCACTTGCCTTCGCTGGATTTACGCCAACTTCCACCTCTTCACCAATGTCCATGCCAGCTTCTGCATCCCTGATTCTATCCAGCCTCTTATTTCGATAGTAGAATAAGGTGTCGACCAAAACCATCAGAATATTGATTATATATAAAACCAAAACAATGTCCCTACTGTATACAAGCTTGTTTATAATCCCAGATATGTAGCCTATGATTACTACCCATTGAAACATTCCACTCTTTCCCTTTGCAGTCCTCGATTTAACCGATTTGTAAATGTTTACCGGCCATGCGAAACCAAAGCTAGCCAACATACCGATTTCAAAAATACTAAAATGCACAATTATACCCCCTCTTATTTTATTGAGGAATACGTTTGGCAGGTCGATAAAGTCAGCGTATCTCTCAACTTATCTTTAATGAATCTCTAACTTTTTCTAACTCTCAACAGCTAATATTTAAATGGTGATTCAATGTCTCAGTGAGGGTTTACCCCTCACTTCAAACAATCCATAATTTACTACAATATTTATTATAGTACTTTTATCTTAAAAGTCTAGGACTTATCTTCATTTAATTTTAGTTTTTCGACCTTTTTCTTTTTCGTCTCAGAAATAAATATAGATTCTTCAACGAGTTTACCAAATTTATAATGTGGCGAACTTATGAGCAGACTTTCTTTAGCCCTCGTTATTGCTACGTAGAAGAGTCTTCTCTCTTCTTCAACGTGGCTCTCGCTCATCTCTGTACCCTTTTCACCTTGGTACGGAATTGTCTTTTCATCGACTCCTATGATATATACATGTCTGAATTCAAGACCTTTGGCACTGTGCATAGTCGTCAGTACAACCCCTCTATCTGCATCTTTTACAACCCTCTTCGCAGCGAGTTCCTTTTTCACCGACTTTATATGCTCTAAAAACTCTGGTATAGTCTTGTATTTTTTAGATGAAGACTCAAATTCATTTAATATATCCGTAAGATCCTTCACCCTGAGCTTCTTGTCATTGCAGTAGTCTAGGATGTATCTGTCGTAGTCCAAGGTCGACCTTATATAAGATATTGCGTAAGAAGGAGCCAATCCCTTTACATAATGCAGGTCTGCATCTAAATCTTCCACAGTCTCTATTTGAATTTGTTTTAAGTCGCAGTCTGTCGTCAATGAATATAGAAAGTCATTGCTGCTTTTAGCCTTGCTGATAGCTTCCCTAGACAAATATCTAAACGGGCGGTTTATAATTCTAACCCAGTCGTCATTCGTGCTCACTTCACTAGCTATCTTTAAGTAGGATATCAGATCTCTGCAGGCCCAATGATCGTAAATTCCAACCTGTATATCCTTAACCGAGAAATCTATTCTCATATCTATCAAGGTATCTATAAATGCTCTGGACTGGATATTATTTCTATAAATTATTGCAAAATCCGAAAACTCAGCTTCCCCACTCGATACTTTTTTGTTGATGTCGTTTACGATGTAGTTTGCCTCCTCTTCAGAATCCTTTGGCTCTATAAAGGCTACTCTTCCACCCATTCCTAGATATGGCTTTATGCTCTTATCGTACCTGTTGACATTATGTCCTATGAGGTTGTTTCCAGCTGTGATTATCTCGCTATTCGACCTGTAGTTTATATCGAGTACTATTCTATTGCTTCCTTCAAAGTATTTCTCGAACTCTAGAAGGAAATCCGGTCTTGAGCCTCTGAATCCGTAAATACTCTGGTCCTCGTCTCCAACTACAAACAGGTTATTCTCTGGTAAAGTTATTAGTTTTATCACTTCAAATTGGACATTATTTATATCCTGAAATTCATCTACCAATACATACTTATACGACATTCTTACTGTGTCTAACGCCCTTTTATTCGCTCTTAGCAACTCGTATGTCATAATCAACATATCGTCGAAATCTATCTTTTTTATCTCGTGTTTAAACATTTCATACTTATTGTATATGCTTTCAAATACACTTTTGTCAAACAATTCTGAATCGAAGTCCCTAGGATGCATGAGCTCGTTTTTTACATATGATATCTCTGTTATAACCCGTCCCAACATTTCACCGTCATCTGCTTCTTTTAACCCTAGGCTCTTCATAATTGTACTGACCGCCTTGAGTTTCACTTTTTCATCTATAAGGCTGTTGAGTTCATATCCAGAAAAATACCTCAATATCTTGAAAAATACAGAATGGAAGGTTCCGAAGTTTACCCTTCTTATTCTGCTGTCAGCTGTAATTGACAGAGTCCTTTTTTTCATTTCTTGAGATGAAGCCTTTGTAAAGCTTATAGCGAGTATCGACCTCGGATTTATCCCCTTATTTATTACTAAATTAGCTATCCTGTGAGATATAGTCCTCGTCTTTCCAGATCCTGGGCCAGCTACTACCAAACACGGTCCGTCCACGTGGGCTACTGCTTTTTTTTGATTCTCGTTTAACCCTTCGGTTAAATTTACTGCCATCTTTTCACCTTCTTAAATACTAAATACTGCTGGTTACACAGCTTATTCCGCCTGCCATCCCTTGCATACATCCACCCATTTCACAGAGTTTGAGTATTTTTCAAGTTCTGGTATAGTAAGCTCTATAGCGCTGTTGTCACTTCCACATGCCGGGAAGACAGTCCCAAATCTCCTTAGCGATTCATCTTGGTATACTGTCACGCCTTCGTTCACCCCAAATGGGCAGACCCCGCCTACACCGTGGCCTGTTATTTCTTCTACGTCCTCGAAGGGTATCATCTTAGCCTTTGCTTTGAATTCGGACTTGTATTTTTTATTATCTATCTTTGCATCACCTGCTGCAACTATCAATATACATTTATCGTCCACTAGAAATGATAATGTCTTTGCTATTCTCTCCGGTTCACATCCAACTGCCTGAGCTGCTAGCTCTACTGTTGCACTAGACTTTTCAAATTCCATTATCTTATCTTCTATTCCAAATGATTTAAAGTACTCTCTTACTTTCTGTATGGCCATTAACAACACCCCTTCCTATTTATCTTTCGCTTTAGTATTTATTATAACAAAAATACAGACATAATCACAGACGACAAAAAATTGGCCTTAGTATTCTAGACCAATTTTTTGTTATTTAAATGCTTATTCACCAATTTCAGTTTGGGATTTCAACCACATTAAAATGAGATTTATACCCGACACCTATAGCGATTGTGAGATTTATCTAAAGTTAAATTATCTGTTCACTTCAGATTTTGCGAACGCTACTGTTCCGATTACCAAAAACATCAATGTAAGTCCCGTCAAAACCGCTGCATTTACAAATGGATTGAAGAGTACTACCTTTGAATACTCTTTAGTTCCAGCATAAAATACCGACCTTGCCAAGTCCAGACTGTATGTCATAGGCATCATCCTGCTCAGCACGTACAGCACTCCCTTTGAATGGTTGATTGGAATAATTGCACCACTCAAAAACATCTGAGGCATAACGACGATACTTACCAATATATTTGCGACCTTATCGCTCTTAACGAATCCAACTATAGCCATACCAACCGCACCTGCTGATAGACATATAAAAGGAGATAATGCCAAGAACGATAATATCTGGCTAAAACTGAAATTTATCCTCATGATCAACGCCACGATTATCGTTCCGACTAGCTGTAATAATGCTTGAAACGACGCTCCTAATATCTTTCCTATTACTATCGAATATCTAGAAACTGGTGATATCATCATCTCTTGAGTGAAATCTTGCGTTCTATCTTGAATTAACGAGGTAACCCCCATTGTAGTCCCCATGAACAAGAGATTTACCATCATCCCTATCATCATATACTGGCCATAATCAAAGCCTAGACCTCCAGCCATATTCTGTGACAAACTTCCTCCAAGCATTCCCATCATTATTATAGGCATGAGTAAATTCATCGCCAACATCTGAGGTGTTTTTACTGCGTACGTTATATCTCTAGCAGCTACTGTAACTACTGCGTTTATTTCATGAGCTATCCTTGTCATCTCAATTTTACCTCCGTCCTTCATTTCTTAATTATTTATTCTTAATTTCCCATTCTTTATTGCTTGATCGCTTATTCTCGATTACTTAGTCTTAATTATTCATTCTAGATCGCCTATTCTCGATTACTTAGTCTTAATTATTCATTCTCAATCGCTCATTCTCGATCTCTCGATTGCTTATTATTAAGAATAGTTTTAATCATAGACTCAACACGTTATCTAATCTAGTCTGTTTTTTTGATGACTGCTCTAATAACTCAAAATACGCATCTTCCAAAGACGGCTCGTGTATCTTTAATGTAGTTAGCTTACTATCTAAGTTTATGATTATCTCTTGAGCCTGCAAATTTTTACACGATACTCTTACTTCCTTATCCACAATTGGATTGAGATTCATATTTTTTAATTCTTCAACCAATCTGCCCCTGTCATCCGAATTTAATATCAGTTCTCTTTTTAGTAGTTTTTCCTTTAGCCTATCCGGAGAACCGCTAAATTCCATTTCTCCGTTATTTATTATACATACCTTGTCGACATTCTCTGCCTCATCGATATAATGTGTTGTCAAAAATACAGTAGTACCAAATTCCTTCCTTATTCCCTGAATGTACTCCCAAAGTGACTTTCTGCTGACTGCGTCTAGCCCCTGAGTTGGCTCGTCTAAAAACAGTACTTTTGGAGTATGGATTAAGCTTCTAATTATCTCCAACTTCCTCTGCATTCCACCAGACATCTTTCCAATTGCTTGAAACAAACTATCTCCTATTCCGACTATATCCGCCAGTTCTACAACCCTCTTCCTATATTCTGCTGGCATCATTTTAAATGTTGGTCTGTATGGGTACATTCCATATAGGCAGGCGTGGAATCTTATATTTTCCTCCGCTGATAACGCCTTGTCTAAACTTGGTTTTTGAAATATTATACCTACATTTTCCCTTATCTTCTTCATATCCTTATCTAAATCGTATCCCGCTATTTCTACCCTGCCAGATGTCTTGCTAAGGGTAGTAGTCAGTATAGATATAGTAGTAGTCTTCCCCGCACCATTTGGCCCTAGGAAGGCAAAGAATTCTCCCTCATCTACGTGGAAGTCTACCCCCCTTACGGATGGCTCTTCAGCCTTATTGTATCGCTTTACCAGATTTTCTACTTTGATTATTTCATTCACGTTTCTAACACCTCCATCAACTGATACCACCATTGTATTGGAGATTTATAAACTCAAAATAAACTTTGTATAAACTAAATTTAAACTTATATCTACAACAGCACCTTGAACCTAGTTCCCTTGCCAACTTCACTTTCTACTTCGATTTCTCCTCCGTGAATTTCAACTATCTTCTTGACTAGTGATAGCCCCAGTCCACTTCCCCCAAGAGATCTATCTCTAGATTTATCCGCCTTGTAGAATCTCTCAAATACATGGACCCTGTCCTCATCAGAAATACCCACACCCTCATCAGATATTTCTAAATGTATTTTTTTATTTTCTTCAACCTTATGTGAATTTGTTTTTTTAGCAGAATCTATTCTCCACAACCTTATTCTTATTTTCCCACCGTAATTGGAAAATTTAATTGCATTGTGAATAAGATTGATCCACACTTGTGCCAATAGTTCTTCATCTGCAAATATATCTACACTCTCAATATCTATATCAAATTCTATATCTTTCTTCGACCATTGAGGCTCTAACATCAACACTGCATTTTGAATCTGCCTATCTAATCTAAATCCACTCGCATTTATATTTATCTCTTCTGATTCCAATTTAGAAAGCTTCAACATGTTATCGCTTAACTTTGAGAGCCTCCTGCTTTCAGTTTCTATTATGTCAATATAATGTAGTCTATCGGACTCATTTATGTTTTCATTTCTAAGCAATGACGCAAACCCGCTTATAGACGTCAGAGGAGACTGTATTTCATGTGAAACATTTGAGATAAACTCCTGTCTCAATGTCTCCATAGTTCCAAGCTCTTTAGCCATTTTATTCACACTTTCAACCATCTCTGAAAATGGATGTTCTCGTCCATGGATTGGTACAAATACATCAAAATTACCACTCGCCACTTTTTCGATTGCCGATATCAGCTCTGACTGAAGTGGAAGTGGTCTATTGAAATATTTAACCGATAAACTGATTATGATTTTGAATACAAGCATAAATATCAATATTCCTATAAATCCAGATAACATATGTGATGTTAATGGTTTGGGATTATCAAATTTTAATAGAATAAATTGAGATATATAGTAACCTATTACTAAACATGCCAATACAACCAGTATCATCGCCACCGCACCCATTGTATGCACTAAAAAATGTTTCAGCTGCGATATTTCTTTATTATCTAAGCTCATCTTACCTCCTCCAGTCTATAACCCAAGCCTCTTACCGTCGATATCTTAAGTCCGCATTCTTCAGCCTTGAATTTATCCCTAAGTCTATTAATGTGGACATCCAGGGTACGCTCGTTTCCGTCAAAATCATATCCCCAGACCTCTTCTATCAGTGTATCCCTTGTCAGCGTCCTTCCAACTGAATTTGCTAGGGTATACAATAGTTCAAATTCCTTCAATGGAAGTTCAATCCTATCTTCCCCAAAATTCACAATGTAAGACTCTTTATCTATCTCAATTCTACCAACTCGAATGGACTTCGATGATAAAATATTATATCTTTTTAATAATGCCTTCACTCTTACTATTAGTTCAGCCGACTCAAATGGCTTCACCATATAGTCGTCAGCACCTAGGTTAAATCCCCTTACTTTATCAGCTATGTCGTACTTTGCTGTAAGCATTAAAACTGGAATCTCATCGTGGTATTTTCTAAATAGCTCTAAAAATTCAAAACCGTCCATATCTGGCATCATTATATCTAGAATACAGAGGTCGACTCTTTCAGTTGATATTTTTGCAAGTGCAGCTCTTCCATTTTTTGATTCTACTACTTCGTATTCACCTGTCTTAGTCAATAATGTCATGAGTAACTCCCTGATATATGGGTCATCGTCTATTACCATTATTCTATTCACAGCAATCCCTCCTACGCAATATATACTTAAATTATATACTGCAATTGTAAACTATGCATAAATTCACCTGATTTAAATTCAATTGCATACGTTTATTTTACACTTCAATCTCTGTTTTGCATATAAATTAAAAAAGACGCCCTCCACCTATAGTTGTGGGGGACATCTTCTTCAAATTATTAAAGAGTTTTTATCTTTGTATTATATACATCTTTTATAAAGTACAGGCAAAGCAGTAGACTGACTAGCTCTGATACTGGGAATGCCCACCAAACTGCACTTACATTGTTTGTTACCCTTGCCAATATCCATGCTGTTGGAAGCAGGACGACCAACTGACGAGTTATAGAAATAAACATACTTCTAAGTCCGTACCCGAGTGCTTGGAATACTGATACTAAAACTATACAGAATCCTGCAAACATGAAGTGTGTACTTATTATTCTCAGAGCAGTACTTCCTAAGACTACCATATCATTGGATGCATTAAACATTCTAAGTAGGGTGTTAGGGAATGTCTGGAATATCAAGAACCCTATAAACATAACTGATATAGCATACACGAGACTCAATTTAATAGTCTTCACGATACGCTTAGGATTTCTCGCCCCGAAATTATACGCTACTATAGGCACCATTCCATTGTTTAGACCGAACACTGGCATAAATATAATACTCTGGAGCTTGAAATATACTCCGAATACCGCTGTTGCTGTCGGCGTAAAAGATATTAATATCTTATTCATGCTATAGGTCATAAGAGATCCTATCGACTGCATCACCATTGTCGGTATACCTACCGCGTAGATTTTTTTGATTATTTTTAAATCAGGTCTAAATCCTTTAAATGAAAGTGGAACTTCATCGTTTTTCTTAATGTTAAAATAAAATGCAATGAGGGCCGCAAAACACTGACCTATAACTGTTGCTATAGCAGCACCCCTTACACCCATAGCCGGTACCCCTAGAAATCCAAATATAAATATCGGATCCAGTATTATGTTGGTAACGGCTCCAACTGTCTGTGAAATCATTGAATACATCGTTTTACCAGTTGAGATAAGTAGTCTTTCAAAAATGACTTGACTAAATATTCCTATTGAAAATATACATACAGTTGATAAGTACTCAACACCGTATTTGATAATCTCCGGTGAACTAGTTTGAGTCTTAAAGAATGGTTCCGCTAGAAATATTCCTATAAGCACAAATACCAGTGAACTCATCCAGGCTAGAAATACTCCGTTTACCGCCACTTTTTTTACGCTTTCAAAATCCTTTTCGCCTAGACTTCTGGATAGGAATGAATTTACCCCTACTCCGGTTCCAACCATTACAGCTGTTATTAACATCTGTACCGGGAACGCCAATGAAACTGCTGTCAACGCATTTTCACTTATCTGTGCGACAAATATACTATCGACAACGTTGTAGAGCGCTTGCACCAACATGGATATCATCATTGGTACCGACATTGTAAGAAGTAGCTTATTTATCGGCATGGTCCCCATTTTGTTCTCCTGAGGTTCTATCTCAGGTGTGTTCTCTTTGTTAATTTTCATATAAATATACTTCTCCATTTTACAATATATTCCTACATTATTATACAATATCCATTATAACATAGATATAAATTTAAGTCTGTATCATTGACCTTTTTGCCAGTTAATCCCTTGTTACTTGACTTAATTCAAATCTCAAATTTTAAATCCCATCAGATCCAAAACTATTTTTATCAACAAAAGACACATAACTACCAACATCATAGGTCTAACTATTTTCGCTCCATTTCTCATAGCAAGTTCTGAACCTATTATATTTCCAAGTATATTGCAGATTGCACCTGGTATAGCTATGCTGTACAAGACGCTCCCACTGAGCGCAAAAGTAGCAAGAGCGGTTACATTTGACGCTGCATTCACAATCTTTGCATTGCCACAGGCTGTAAGCATATCTAGTTTTAGAAGCCCTGTGAATATCAATATCAGAAACGTACCCGTCCCTGGCCCGAGCAGACCGTCGTAAAATCCTATCACTAATCCAGATACTATCGAGTAAGGCACTACCCTATTATCCGGCACCCCTTTATTATCTGGCACCAACTTATTATCTGAAATTCCTCTTCTATCTGGCTCTCCATAGTCTACCGGAGCAACCTCGTTATCTATAGTCACTCTGCTATCTGGAGTAGCTTTACACTCTACTGCTCCCTTGTCGTCTAGTGCTACTTTATCATCTACTGCTCCTTTGTCATCTTGACTCACCTTGCCATGAGCCTCGCCTTCGTCCTTTGGCGTCTTTCTTGTAAATGTAAATATCGCAACTGCTGGTACGACGATTAACATTATGTACCTTATGACACGGTCAGATACGAGCATAATAGTCCTCGCACCTATTACTGATCCAATCATTGCACCTACAAAGGCAAAAATAGCTATCTTCCAGTTTACATGCCCTTTTTTCACGAATCTAAACGCCGATACCAATGTCCCCGGCACTGATTGCATCTTGTTTGTACCTAATGCTAGCTGTGCTGGAAGCCCTACTGCCATAAATGAAGGCAGGGATATCAACCCGCCACCACCTGCTATTGAATCTACGAACCCAGCTAAAAATAATAATACTAATAGTAAATACAATTCTTCACTTCCCTCTACAATGCATATTCTAATGCTTAAATTAAGATTACCTTGCCATTCATCCCAAGTTGCAATTGCTAAATATTTAGCTGACAATCACAACAGAGTTATGTATATCCAATTCAAGCTCATTCTATCACAACTCGCCATTATAGTAAAATCAATCTGCCTTAGTCGCGGTTAATGTAATTAATTTTAAATTAAATCTTGAATGTATCTCCGTAAGGATTTTCTTTGGCTTGTACACTATGATTGTATATTGTTTAATATTGGTATTTATGATAAAATAGTTCAACGACAAATCAATTTAAGAATATGTCTTTTGACAGAATTATTAGATAGAAATAAATTAAATAATTATCAAGGGGGTAATATAGAATGAAATTCAATATGTATATGCCGACAAGAACTTTATTTGGTCCAGGTAAGTTAAACAGCCTTCACAAACAAGTTCTTCCAGGTAAAAAAGCTATGATAGTTATCTCAAATGGAAAATCCACAAGATCAAATGGATACTTAACTCGTTTGGAAGAACAATTGAAATTAGCAGGTGTAGAAACTGCCGTATTCGATAGGGTAGAGGCAAATCCTCTAAAGTCTACAGTTTTAGCTGGAGCTACATTTTCCCGTGAAAATAAATGCGACTTCTTAGTCGCCCTAGGTGGAGGCAGCGTAATGGACGCATCAAAGGTTATATCCTTTATGGCTACAAACGATGGTGACGTCTGGGACTACGTTCAAGGTGGAAGCGGAAAGGCATTGCCTGTACAAAAATCTCCTCTACCTCTTGTAGCAATCACCACTACAGCTGGCACTGGCTCAGAAGTCGATCAGTTTGGAGTTATAACAAATGAAGAAACCAACGAAAAAATCGGTATAGGCGGGGATATCTTATTCCCAGTCCTTTCTATAGTAGACCCTGAACTCATGTTGTCTGTTCCACCGAAATTTACCGCGTATCAAGGTTTCGACGCATTATTCCACAGCATTGAGGGATATATCTCAAAGGCAGCAAACCCCATGAGCGATATGTACGCAATCACAGCTATAGAAAATATAGGTAAAAACCTTGCAACCTGCGTACAAGACGGTTTCGATATGGAGGCAAGAGAGAAGGTTGCCTTTGGTAACACGCTTTCAGGTCTAGTCATGGTTGTCGGTGGACTTACAAGCGAACATTCTCTAGAGCACGCTATGTCTGCATATCATCAAGAACTTCCTCATGGAGCTGGACTTACGATGATAAGTCGTGCTTACTTTACTCATTTTATAAACAAACACGTATGCGACGATAGATTCATCGATATGGCTAAGGCTATGGGAATGGAGGACGCTAAAGAAGCTATTGATTTCATAACAGTCCTAGTTAAATTACAAGAGGACTGTGGAGTCGATAATCTCAAGATGTCTGACTACGGAATCACTGAAGATGAATTTGACAAGATCGCTGATAACGCATTAGACACTATGGGTGGACTGTTTACTCTCGACAGGGTCGAACTCACTCACGATGACTCGGTTGCTATACTGGCTGATTCTTATAAATAGAAATAATTAGACCACTATCAACAGATTTTCAATATAACTTGAGATTTAATATGAAATAAAAAAAGTCCAGTTACGCTGGACTTTTTTTATTAATATTTCAGTCTATATGCTTTTAACACGTGCTTTGCCAGTATAGACGTTGTTACCGATCCTACTCCACCTGGTACTGGAGTTATCATCGACACCTTGTCCAAGACTCTTTCAGTATCTACATCACCACATAGATTTCCCTCGTCGTCTACATTTATACCCACATCTACCACGACTGCTCCATCGCCTACGTAAGACTCATCTAACATCTTTGCCTTGCCAATTGCAGCTACTACTATGTCAGCCTTCCTGCATACGTCCTGCAGGTCCTCAGTCTTAGAGTGGCAGATTGTCACTGTGGCATTTTCATTTAAAAGCAACATTGACACTGGTTTTCCAACTACTAATGACCTGCCAACTACGGTTATATTTTTTCCTTTTAATTCGACCCCGTAATGCTTTAGAATTTCAACAACTGCAGTTGGAGTACAGGGTGCGAATCCCGTTTGATCGTTTTCTACAACCTTAGCTAGATTTAATGGATTAAAAGAATCTACGTCTTTTTTGACCGATATTTCGTATTTTATAATATTTTCATCAAGATGTTTTGGAAGAGGTCTAAAACATAGAATTCCATCTACACTCTCGTCTTCATTTAGACTATGAAGTTTTGATATGTACTCATCTTGACTTACGTTTTCGTCTAATACGACTACTTCTACCTCAATTCCAATCTTTGTGCATCTATTTAAAGCACCTCTTTCGTATGAGAGGTCGTCTGGTTTTTCACCGACTCTAATGATTGAAAGTTTTGGATTTATATTTGATTTTGCTATCTCTTCAATCAGAGATTCACTTATTTTATCTGCAACAGGCTTTCCCTTTATCAATGCGTTTTTACTCATATTACATTCTCCTTAATTGCCCCTTAGACATTGCCCAAGTAGTGAAACTTAACCTAGAGCCTTCACCACTTTTTCGTACACCTCGTCGCAAATCCTTACTCCTACTGTAACAAAGTTTTCTACTTCTTCGTCTATTCGATTCACATATTCACGGTCTTTCATACTGCTCGTGTTGATAGTTACGCAGACCTTAGCTGAAAGGAGAGCCGATCTCAAACATTGAACTCCAACTGCTACATCGCTTATCACTACCATAGAACACTTGTCCACAATTTGCTCGTGAAGTTTAATAGCTTCATAAGAGAGTCTAACTAAATTGACTGGAACGGTACAAGCCTGTCTTAGCGCTTCTTCCATTACCTTGTCTTTATATGATTTTTCTTCTTCTGTACTTGAAGGCAGTTTGTACGCCTCCGAAAGCGGTATGAAGTTTTCCGCATCTGCATCTATCATTTCTATAAATTTATTTTGTAATACCTCTGCTTTTTCCAGGATTACTCTAAGTTCTTCATCGTATTGTATGAATTTTTTCTTCCCTCTTGTAAGTTGGTCTACCATGCTGCAAAGTGCCGTACCCGTTGCTCCTACCAAGGCTGCAGCACCACCACCTCCTGGTACAGACTCTTTAGACGAGAGCACATTTATAAATTCTATACAACTCTTACTCGCTATCTTATTCATGAATCTCACCTCTCGCAATTTCTTGGCAGTGTAAAGTTTCGCTTTCCTTACTTTATATAATAGTCTATTCGAACTCGATCAACTATGTTAAATGTAAAGTTATATAGTACTTTGCTTTAATTTACCTTACACTGCCATTTCTTAATTAGAACAATCCAGATATTACTCCGTGTTCGTCTACATCTATCTTCTCAGCTGATGGAACCTTTGGAAGTCCTGGCATCTTCATGATATCACCAGTCATCGCAACTATAAATCCTGCTCCAGCAGAGATATTTATCTGTTTGACAGTAATTCTAAATCCTTCTGGTCTTCCTAGAAGAGTTTGGTCATCTGATAGTGAATACTGTGTCTTAGCCATGCATATGGGGAATTTAGCAAATCCCAATTTTTCTAGGTTGAGTATTTCTTTATCAGCTTCCTTAGTGTAGTCCACACCGTCAGCACCGTATATTCTCGTAGCTATTTTTTCTATCTTATCCTTTATGCTTAGATCTTCTTCATAGCAGAATTTAAAGTCGTTTTCTCCTTCTTCTATAAGTCTTAATACCTCTTTAGCTACCTCTACTCCACCTTCTCCGCCTTTTGCCCAAACTTCTGAAAGTGCTACATTTACTCCTAGTTCTTGACAGTGAGTCTTAACTAAATCTAGCTCGGCTTCTGTGTCGAGAGGGAATCTATTTATAGCTACAACTGCAGGTAAACCAAATACCTTTGTGATATTTTCTACGTGTTTAAGTAGATTTGGAAGCCCTTTTTCAAGTGCTACTAGATTTTCTTCGTTCAACTCAGCCTTAGGTACTCCACCGTTGTACTTTAACGCTCTAACAGTTGCAACTATTATCACTGCATCTGGTTTTAAATCTGCCATCCTACATTTTATATCTAGGAATTTTTCTGCTCCTAGGTCTGCCCCGAATCCAGCTTCCGTGATTACATAATCCGAAAAATGCATAGCCATCTTTGTAGCTATTACTGAGTTACATCCGTGTGCGATGTTTGCAAATGGTCCACCGTGTACAAATGCAGGAGTTCCTTCTAGCGTTTGTACAAGATTCGGTTTTAGAGCGTCTTTAAGCAACGCTGCCATAGCTCCGTTTGCCTTTAAATCCTTGGCTGTCACAGGTTCGCCATCTAGGTTGTATCCTATAATTATCCTACCAAGTCTTTCCTTTAAGTCGGATATGTCGTTTGCCAGACAGAAGGCTGCCATTACTTCAGATGCGACAGTTATATCAAATCCATCTTGACGAGGCACCCCATCGACTTTTTTACCTAGACCGTCGACTACATTTCTAAGTTGTCTGTCGTTCATATCCACACATCTTCTCCAAGTGATTCTTCTATTATCTATTCTCAGAGAGTTTCCTTGATGTATGTGGTTGTCTATCATCGCTGCTAATAGGTTGTTTGCCACACCGATTGCGTGGAAATCACCTGTAAAGTGAAGGTTGATGTCTTCCATAGGTATTACCTGAGCATATCCTCCACCTGCTGCCCCACCTTTTATCCCGAATACCGGGCCTAGAGATGGTTCTCTAAGTGCAACCGATGCGTCCTTACCTAGTTTTCCGAGTGCATCCGCTATCCCTATTGTAGTTGTAGTCTTACCTTCTCCAGCTGGAGTTGGATTGATAGCTGTTGTAAGTATCAGTTTTGCTTTTTTCCCTGTTTCTCTTTTTAAGAGGTTGTAATCTATTTTCGCCTTGTATTTTCCGTAGTATTCTAGTTCTTCCTCAGTTAGTCCAAGTTTTATAGCCACTTCTTTTATGTGTTTTGGCACTGCTTCTTGCGCTATTTCAATATCGCTTTTCATTATAGTTTCTCCTAACTTATTTAAATATACAATTTCAGAATCCGAAGTTATTTATTCATTGCTATCAATGCTCCATAGGCAATTGAGTAAAGTTTAGTTTCATGTGTATCAGCTCTTGAAGTAAGAACTATCGGAGCAGCTGCACCCATTACCACACCTGCTGATTTTGCATGTGCTAAGTAGGTAAGCGCCTTCCCAATACCATTACCTACCTCTATTGTAGGTACTAGGAATACATCTACATCACCTGATATCTGACTCTTAAATCCTTTGACTTCACTAGCTTCTTTAGATACAGCTAGGTCAAATGCAAGTGGTCCTTCTACTATTGCAGTGTTTCCAAATCTACCAGCTTCGCAAGCTTCTTGAAGTGCCTTTGCGTCAACTGTTGAAGGCATTTTTTCATTTACTTTTTCCTTTGCACAGATACAGGCTACTTTCACTACGTCCTCACCTAGTGCTAAACCTGCCTTTACTGCATTTTCTATTATCTGCTCTTTTTGTTTATAGTCTGGTGCTATTACCATTCCACCATCTGTCATTATCATCAGTTTATGATATGTATCTACCTCGTATAACATAACGTGGCTTAGTAGATTAGAAGTTCTAAGTCCGTATTCTTTGTTTAGAACTTGTTTGAGAAGAACTGATGTGTCTAGAAGTCCTTTCATTACAAAGTCTGCTTCTCCTGAAGATACAAGTTTAACCGCTTGCTCTGCACAAACTGATATGTCATCTTCGTCTATTATTTTAATACCTGTTAAATCAAGACCTATTTCGCCTGATATTTTTTCTATCTTGCCCTTGTTTCCGACAAGTATAGGAGTTACGATGCTCATCTTTACTGCATCTCTAATTGCCATTAAAACTTCTTCATCATGGGCTGCCGCTACTGCCAATACACCCTTTTTAGAGCCTTCGATTGCTTTGAACATCTCATCAAGTTTTTTAATCAATTTATTTTCCTCCTAAAGATTATTGTGTTTTTCGTTGTCAAAAAACATTATCTATATTAATTTTAATTAATATCTCAATCTATATGTACCGAAGATGCCTTCCCCTACTATGTAAGTAAAGGCATCTTCTTTAATTCATATACGTTTTCCGATATCTTGTCCTACATATATTTACCTGTATTTTCTTATTTGTATTTGTTCAATTCCTGAATACAGGCTAGAGTTACCTCGTCTTCTGGGTTCATCTCGTGAGCTCTCTCTATGAAGTAAGATGCGTCATCTACCTCTCCATTGCTGAGGTATGCCATACCGAGGTTACAGAATATTTCAGGGTCTTCTTTTAATTTCGCAGCCCTTTCTAGATGGCTTATAGCCCCTGTTATATTGCCTATAGCAGCGTCTAGAAGACCTAGTTCAACTATTGAATCAACTTGCTCTGGATCTAGTATTAGTATTTTCTCAAAATATCCTCTCGCATCTTCAAGCTCTTCTAAATATTTATAACATAGACCTATCATGAACAATAGATTCCACCAGTATTGGTACTCATCTTCTAGAGGAAGTAATTTTTCTAGAGCTTCTCTTGGTTTTCCACCAAACAGTAAATTACATCCCTCTTCGTACTGAACCTTTGAGTCCATCTTGCCTATATTATCCTGGATTTCTGCGTACTGATCCTTATCTATTCCAAGGCTCATTGCCTTCTCCCAAGTAAGTTTCGCCTTTATGAACTGTCCCTGGTTGTAGTAGTGATATCCAAGTTGGTAGTATGCGTATGCGAATTCTTCGTCTATATCTATTATTTTTTCGAGTTTTTCCAATGCGTCTAGCAGGTATTTTTCCATGGCTTCAAACTCTTCGTCTTTTTGGTACTTAGTTGCTATCTCCTGGCATACTATAGCGTAGTGGTACAATCCCTCTACGTCGTTTTCGTCCATAGTTATAAGTGCCTTTAGGTATATAAGTGCATCTGTATTCTCTCCGACTTCAAAGTACTTTCTAGACATATATCCCATGTACGCCTTTGCGTCAAAATCAGTCTTATCTTCAAATGCCTTGATAAATTTCCTGTACTCCTCGTTGTTTTTGAAGTTTGAATCTATACCAATTATATATATCATTGCGTCTGCAAAAGACATCGCACTGAGTCTTTCTTGCGCTGTGTTCTCCTTTATCCCCTTTACCAAGACGTCGTTTTTTATCGGAACATCAAGTCCTCCAGCTGGTAGAGCGTATCCGTCCAGATGAAAGTCAGCATCGTTTTTTATAGTTATAAAGGCTAGTTCATCTGCCTTCTCAAGTATATATTTTTCAATTAAAAATTTCATATTTTTACCTCGTCTATAGATTATTTTCCTAATTCTATCTTAAACGCCTTTGATTTCTCAAATACCTTCTTGTCTCCATATGAGAAAAGTACGACGTTCTTACCCCTTATTATATCACACTCTACATTGTTTTTTAAATCTATAACATTGTAGTCGAATACTTCAAACTGCACAGACTTCATTATGTTCTTAGCAGGTGTTCCAAAGAATTTAGGAAGGTACTTCTCAACGTTTAATTCATCTTGTAAAAATTTATGAGACCTGTCCTTTATATTTGTGAAATTGTCTACATCTTCACTGGTCTCCCTTAGGAAAATAGGTATATTTGACGACTTCCCTAGTGATACGTAGTCGAATTTTAAGATATCCCTAAATAAATCCATATCTCTTCCTATCTTTTCTTCATAAAACTCTAGGAAAATCTGGTAGAGGGCGTTTTTTCCCTGTGCCATATCGAAATACCCATGCGTATCAAAATACTCGGCAAGTTCGTCAAAGAACCTAAATGCACTGTCCTTATAGTATTTTTCTATTATATACTTTGTAGACAGGATGAAGTTCTTTGAGTTGTAATACGTCTCAAGCATTTCTTCTATGTCTTTTAACCTTAAAATATCTGAATAAGCCATGTATTTATTTGAAAGAACCTCATAAGGTGGATAGTCCTTGTACTTGAAATCGTGCATCCAGGCATCTCTTCTTATTCCAGTTCCCTTTATCATTTTTAAGAATCCTAGTTGAAGCTGCTCTATATCTAGGGCGAACACGTCGTTGAAGGAATGCTCAAAGCTTTCCATATCTTCGTATGGAAGCCCTGCTATTAAATCGAGATGTTGGTGGATATTTCTATACGACTCGACTTTATTTACTACGTATGAAAGTCTAGTAAAATCATCCCTTCTACCAACTGCCTCTAGAGTCTTGTCATTCGTAGACTGCACTCCTATCTCAAACTGGAATAACCCTTCCTTTACATCCTTTAAAAAATCCAACATGTCATCATCTATAAGATGTGCTGTCACCTCAAAATGATATGTAGTGTACCCATTGTCGTTTGCAATTAAAAACTTCATTATTTCTATAGCTATTTCTTTATTTGCATTGAATGTCCTGTCTATGAATTTTATCTGTGACACACCAGCATTTATTAGAGATTTCAAATCCGATTTTATTCTTTCTATACTGAAGTACCTAAGTCCCTTCAATGTAGAAGATAGGCAGTATTGACAGTTGTATGGACATCCCCTTGAAGATTCATAGTACACTATCTTGTTTTCGTACTCAGACCTGTCTATGTTCTTGTAAGGACTTGGGATCTCGTCCAGATTTTCTATCGCATCCATAGGCTCATTTTCTATTATCCCGAGCTTATCTCTATACACTAGACCTTTGACCTCTGATTCGTCTAAATCGCCATTTAGCATTTTTACGAAGTCTCCAAATACCCTCTCTCCCTCGCCATAGAGTATATAGTCCACAAAATCGTACTTTTCCATAGAGTTTACGCTGTCGTAACTTACCTCTGGGCCTCCAAGAGCGATTTTTGCATCTGGTCTAATTTTTTTTAAGTTTTCGCAAATCCTCGCTATATCCTCGACATTCCAGATATATGTGGAAAACAAGACTACATCGTAGTCATTTCTGTAGATGTCTTTTAGGATGTAGTCCAATTCGTTATTTATTGTGTACTCTCTAATATCTACGTCTACCGTACCCTCTACATAGGCTTTTAAATACCTAAGGGCTAGGTTCGTGTGGATGAATTTTGAGTTTAATGTCGTAAGTAGTATTTTCATGTCTCACCTCGTAATTATTATCTTTATCTTTATCTTTATCTCTATCTCTATCTCTATCTCTATCTCTATATTTATCTTTATACCCTATTTCTCAAGTTATACCTACCTCTAATTTTACGCTGTCGAATTTTTCTAAACGCTAATTTCTAAATATACACATTAATTTCAGTTTTTTATGTTAAAATGATATATGTATAAATGTCGTAATGTTAACGTCATAAATCATTATCGTATTGCAGTTATCTACAATGCGGAAAGGGGTATACCATGGAACAAATAGACAAAGTTTCTATCGACTCACTATCAAAAAAAGACTTATTACTTATTATCAAAGCTTTAGAGTTTACTAATGAAAGCACTAATCTAGATGACTTTATCTGTCTTAGAAATAATATAGTCAAAGAATTATGTTTCCTTACTGAGACTACTGAAGGTGAATTTATAAATTATTTAGAAACACATAGCGAACTTTAATTTGAGGAATACACTACCATGTAAATCGTGGTAGTCTCACTCGTTTCACTGGGGATAATATTCCCCATAATCACTTATTTACTAAGATTATGTTGTTTTTCTGAACTTTAATACATATGTTCCAGATTTGCAAGTGATCTCAACTGATAGGATATTGTCAGTAAGCACTTTAGTCAAGACTTTAAGCTTATTTAAGACCGGATCTTGTGCACTGTCGCCTACATTGAGACTTATTATATATCTAGGGTCAACATCTTTACAAAATGGCTTCATAGCAATACTGTAATTTCTGAGCTTATATACATAATCGGACATATTGTCCAAAAAATTATAGTTATCTATACTCTCTCGATTAGGTTCTTCACCTAGGAGCGATAGTATAGATTTTTTTATGCTATTTAGCCCCTCGTCGCGCATAGTATTGCCACTGTGGTATTCTCCGTCTTCCACCGTCGTCCTATCCTCTATATACACATCGTATACGACATCAAGTAGCCCCTGCATAATACCATCTGCGTATTCACTTACCCTTAGGTCTATGTAATCGTCGATTAGTTTTATCAGGGATATCCTAGACATCTGGAATTTTACCACATCTTTTCTCGTCACGTCTAACTCAAGCTCAATTACAGATTCCTTCATCTTTTGAAGGAGTTCTCCGTACTCTATATCTTTGTTCCCGAGTATCTTGCTCACCATTGTTACATACGTCACCGATGCAAGTATGTAGTCGTACAGCTTTTCATTTATCTTAAAATAACTCACGAGCTTGGTTATAAGGTCAATCGACTCTTGAACTGCCTTTGATACATCCTTATTCGATAGCGCCACCGGCAAAAGAGTCCCGAGTAAGTTACTCTCAACTATCCTATTTCCGTAGTAATTATAGTATTTAAGTTCTGCTTTCAGACGATTTTCGTCTATATATACCCTATGTTCTTCCTTATCGTCTACCAACGACTTTGTGTTTATTATAATTAAATCCCGTATCACATCGTCCGTAGTCTCAAACGCAGATACGTATGAATTTTTTAATAGATTTTCTTTCATTTTATCCTCCCTCTGCGCAAAACTTCCATTGTACTCTTTAATTATAACCTATGTTGGAGCGTTTTAGTTGTTTTTAATAATTTTTCGGCTCATAGTTTTAATACCAATATACAAAGCATGCCCCAACTCTATACAAAAGTCCAAATCAAAAAAACACACCCCCAAATATAATTGTGGGGATGCCTTTGTTTTTTTATCTTAAATTTTATTAATATCCTTTTCGAATTGATATTTAAGCTCAATATTTATCGTAAAATGTACCTTTAAAGAGTACTCCAAAAAAAAGACAACTCTGAGAGCTGTCAAAATATAGGGGGATAGTAGTGTACTAAATATTCGATTGTCAAACTAAATAGTACGATACATTTAGATGTATTACTACTACCTACTTACATTATACGACAGTTTTTCTGGAAATTAAAGTGATTTTTTGTCTTAATTTAGTAGGATATATTTTGTATCCAATATACATAGCTATTTGCAACAGTTTTAGAAAAGATGTAATTTCTTCCATTTTAGCTTTTCATACTGTAATCTACGTTCTTGCTCCTATTACTTAATATTGATATCTACTCTTAATACAGTATACACTTTAATTTTCAACTATATTGAATTTTACGTGTTTTATTTAACATAAAAAACGACACAATATGTTAATACTGTGTCATTTTTTATAGCTATTTTATTTACATTCTATGAGGTGCTTTCATTCCTAGTAATGCTAGACCATTTTCAAGCGTCTGACGAGTTACCTCGACTAAAGCTACTCTAGCCTTTTTTAATTCTTCGTCGTCAACCAAAATTGGATTGTCGTGATAGAACTTATTAAATGCCTGAGCTAAGTCTAAAACGAATCTAGTTATTATATGAGGTTCATTTTTTCTAAGAGCTACAAGTATTGATTGATTAAATGACTCAACCAATTTTAGCACCTCGAAGCTGCCTTCGTCTTGAAGTAAACTGAAATCTATATTTGAATCTATATCCTGACCGTATTTTCTAATGACTGAACAACATCTAGCATGTGTATACTGAACATAAGGTCCTGTTTCTCCATCGAAGCTCAATGTCTTTTCCCAAGAGAAGGTATAGTCTTTTATTCTGCTGTTAGACAACTCCTGGAATACTACAGCTCCAACCCCAACTTCTTTGGCAACAGCGTCTATATCACCTGCATTAGGATTTTTAGCTAGTATAATTTCTCTAGTCTTATCTACAGCTTGATTCAATACATCTTCGAGGAATACTACCCTTCCTTTTCTTGTAGACATTGTCCCTTCTTCTAGTGCAACCATGCCAAATGGTATATGATTTAAATCCTTAGACCATTCATAGCCCATGAGTTCTAGTATTTTAAAGCATTGCTCAAAGTGAAGGTTCTGTTGAGAACCTACTACGTATAGGCATTTATCGAAATCGTAAGTTTGTTTTCTGTATATTGCAGCTGCTAAATCCCTTGTGATATAAAGTGTAGAGCCATCGTTTTTCATTATTAGAGCTGGCGGTATATTGTACGGTTCTAGATCAACTATCTGAGCTCCTTGAGATTCTTGGAGAAGCCCTTTTTCGTTAAGTGTGTCTATTACCGATTGCATCTTATCTGAGTAGAAACTTTCACCAGCAAGTGAATCGAATTCTATCTCGAGTAAGTCGTAAACCCTCTTGAATTCCTTTAAACTTTCGGTTCTAAACCACTGCCATAGTTCCTTCGCTTCTTCATCCCCATTTTCTAATTTTGTGAACCATTCTCTAGCTTCATCTTCAAGCTCTGGTTTTTCTTCAGCGACCTCGTGGAATTTAACGTATAGTTTTAAAAGCTCTGGTATTGGATTTGCCTCAACTAAAGACTTATCTCCCCAGCTTTTAAACGCTACTATAAGTTTACCAAATTGAGTTCCGTAGTCACCAAGGTGGTTTATTCTTATTGTATTATATCCCTGTGAATCGTATATTTTATATAGGGCGTTTCCTATTACAGTAGTCCTTATATGTCCAATGTGGAATGGTTTTGCGATATTAGGCGATGAATACTCTACTATTACAGTCTTTCCATCTCCAAATGCACTTTTACCGTAGTTTGATTTTTCATTTAATACCTTTTTTATTACTTCTTTTGCCATCTCGCTCTTGCTTACGAAGAAGTTTACATATCCTCCCAGGTTTATAACCTTAGATACGTCGTCAGTCAAAGATATTTCTTTGGCTAGGTCTTCGGCAATTGCATTTGGTGCCTTTCTAAATACCTTCGCTAGCTTAAAACAAGGAAAGGCATAATCCCCCATATCCTTATTTGGAGGAACTTCTATAAGTTCCTTTATTTCATCAAGTGTCAAATCTTCTATCTTAGATTTTAGGCACTCGGCTATAGCTAATTTAAAATCCTTCATTATTATCTCCTCTCGTCTATTTTCAGTATGCTTATTTTTAATCAATACTTCTATGTTACCATATTTTAATCTAAATTTATACTTTTTTCAAATCTTCCAATTTGTATATATCATTATCACTTATCACCTTGATGTTTGATTCTCTTAAGAGTGCAGTTGTAACACCTATTCCAGGTAACTTCGTGCTTGAGAAACTTCCATCGTAGACTTCATGTACTCCACAAGACGGACTTCTTTCTGCAAATATAGCCATTGTGCATCCAAAATTCTTCGCTATTTTAAGAGTCTGGTACGCCCCCCTGATGAAGTTTTCCGTAACATCGTCGCCCTTACATGTAACTACTTTTTTATTTAATTTATTACGCCCTTTTACTATTTCTGCTGGCATTCTCGGAGTCGACAACCCTCCTAACTGCTCTGGACAAACTACTACGTATTCCTTGTCTTTTAGATATTCAACTACATCCTCATTTCGGTTATTATCCCCTGTATATTTACAATCTATTCCTATTAAACACGCTGATACAAGTATCACCGCTATTCCCCCCTTTTATTTAAACGATACTATTGTGACTCCCATTCCGCCTTCACCGTATTCTCCAGGCCTCTGAGATTTAACATTTCTATTGCTCTTTATCACATCTTGAAGTCCCTTTTTGAGTACACCTGTACCTACCCCGTGTATTACCGTAACTCTTTCCTGACCTGACATAGATGCGTCGTCCAGGTATTTCTCCACTGCTAGAGTCGCCTCTTCTAGATTCATTCCTCTTACATCTACCTCGCTTTTTACCTTTCCAGACTTCGACTTTATTATATTTCTAGTCGATTTTGTGACAACCTGTTGCTCGCGTTTTCCAGTCACCTTGAGCGATTTATACGGTAGAGTCATCTTCATTATACCTATTTGCACCAAGGCTTCTTTTTTCTTGTCGTCAGCTGTTACAACAGTCCCATTCTGGTTTAAAGTTATTACCTTTACGTCCTGCCCTGGTTTTAGATTTTTGATTTCCTTGTTGTTTACTCTCGGTACTATCATATTTTGTACTGAAGGTTGAAGATCTCCTAGCGAATTCGTAAGTTCCCTCTTGAGCGCATCTATCTTCCTGTTTTTATCACTAGAGGCTCTTTCTATTTCCATCCTCTTTATCTTTTTGATTATATCGTCTACCTCTTCTTTTGCCTGTCTTACAACTGAGAATGCTTCACTTCTCGCCTTCTCTAGAATTTTTTCCCTTTGAATCTCTAGTTTTTCCATCTTTGCATCGTACTCTATCTTTATCGTCTCTATCTCTAACTTCAACCTCTTAGCTTCCAACCTGTCTTCCTCTGTTTGTAGTCTACTTTTTTCAACATTTTGAAGTACATCCTCAAGAGCTATCTTATCTGTTGTTATATGTTCCTTAGACTTTTCGATTATATACTCTGGAAGACCTAGTTTTTTTGATATTTCAAAGGCATTTGATTTTCCTGGTACACCTATAAGTAGTCTGTACGTCGGACTTAAGGTTTCTAAATCGAACTCTACCGCTGCATTTTCTACTTTCGATGTCGTCAATGCGTAGTTTTTAAGCTCGCTGTAATGAGTTGTAGCTATACATTTTGCACCCATCATGTGTACGTATTCAAGTATTGATATAGCTAGGGCTGCACCCTCTACTGGATCTGTCCCTGCGCCCAACTCGTCAAATATCACCAATGATTCTGAACTTACCTTGTCGACTATATTTACTATATTTGTCATATGAGATGAGAATGTAGATAGATTCTGTTCTATACTCTGCTCGTCTCCGATATCTGCAAACACGTTGTCGTAAACGCACATACTACTTCCAAAATCAGCCGGTATGTGTAGACCACTCTGAGTCATAAGCGCAAATAAACCTACAGTCTTGATAGTGACTGTCTTACCACCTGTATTCGGTCCTGTTATAACTAGGGTGTCGAAATCCCTTCCAAGGTATACGGTGTTTGAAACCACTGCTTTTTTATCTATAAGAGGATGCCTACCGTTTTTTATGTGTATATATTTATCTTGGTTTATCTCTGGACTTATCCCCCTCATCTGGATGGATAGTTTTCCCTTTGAAAACGCAAAATCTAGTTTTCCTAGTATATCTTGATTTACTAGAATCTCTGCGCTTATTTCTCCTACCTCACTAGATAGTTCAGCTAAAATTCTTTCTATCTCTTCTTTTTCTTTCAACTTAAGCTCTCTCAGATCGTTGTTCATATTGACTATACTCATAGGCTCTATGAACACTGTAGCACCTGATGAGGATTGATCGTGTACTATTCCAGATACCATCGACTTGTACTCTGATTTTACAGGCACGACAAACCTATCATCCCTCATCGAAACAATAGCATCTTGAAGATATTTCTGATACGTGCTAGATGTGATAATCGAGTTTAGTTTTGCCCTTATCGCCTGATTCTTGCCTACTATCTTCCTTCTTAGGTCTTTTAGTTCACGAGAGGCATTGTCTGATATCTCTACTTCACTTATTATAGAATTCGTGATATCATCCTCAACATTTCTAAACACGCTTAGCGATCCAGCCATTGCCTGTATTATTGGATAATTAAAATCTTCTTCTTCAGCTCCCTCTAGAGACCTTTTTATACTTCTGGCAGCTTGGAGGTTTTTTGCAACCGCTAGCAAACTTCCAGCATCTAAAGACGCCCCTATATTTGCCCTTTTTACCTTATCCTCTACATCCGTTACACCGCTTAATCCAACAGATCCTTTTTTTATCAAAATAGACTCCGCTTCGCTCGTTTCTTCCAGCATCAGCCTTACTTCTTCTTCATTTGAGCTCGGAGTCAGTTTATCAATATATCTAAGTCCTAATGTGGACGAAGCCTTCGACCTTAGTATTTCTATTATTTTTCCGTATTCCAAAACTTTCATGGATTTTTCGTTCATCTTTTCACCTCTTTAATACCTAATTTATTGCCAATGATGAAGAGAGTTTACCTATGTATTTTGATAAACTTCTCCACAATCTATACTATATATGCTATATACCTCTATTTTATCAGATTTGTCGCAATTTCCATAGTTTAAGATTGTTTAATTTTAGTATTAAATACAAAAAATATAGAACATTTTAAAAGATTTATCGGCGAAAAATCTTAAAAAATATTGTGTTTTTATAATTTTACTATACTTTTTATACACATTTTGTATTATACTATTAATGAAGCTATATTGATACTACTTATAGCGAATTTTGAAACCAACGCAGGATCCATTGGATTCAAAGGTTGGAATATAAAATATCAAGGAGATGTTAGTTATGGCAAGTGTATTAGCTGGATTAAAACCAGAAAGCGTGTTAAAACATTTTGAATCGCTTTCAAACATACCAAGAGGTTCTGGAAATGAAAAAGAAGTAAGTGATTTCATCCTTAAATTTGGTAAGGACTTAGGTCTTGAATCAGTACAAGATGAAGCATTAAACGTAATCATTAGAAAACCTGCATCAAAGGGATTTGAAAACGTTCCAGGTGTTATCATACAAGGTCACATGGATATGGTTTGTGTAAAAAATAAAGGCGTTGAACACGACTTCACTAAAGATCCTATAAAACTTAGAGTTGATGGAGATATGTTATATGCAACTGGAACTACTCTAGGTGCTGACAACGGTATCGCTGTTGCTATGGGTATGGCAATACTTGAAGACGATACTATAGAACATCCTGAATTAGAAGTATTAGTTACTGTAAGTGAAGAAACTGGTATGGACGGAGCTCATGCAGTTGACCCAGCTATGTTGAAAGGTAAATACATAATCAACATAGATTCTGAAGAAGAAGGAGTTATAACTGTAAGCTGTGCTGGTGGTACAAACTCATTCATCAAACTTCCTGTAAGCCACAAAGCTGCTCAAAAAGACGCTGCTCTAGAAATAGAAATAAACGGATTACTAGGTGGACATTCAGGTATAGAAATAGGTCTTCAAAGAGCTAATGCTAATAAATTAATGTGTAGATTACTTAACTTATTAACAGTAGATTTCGACCTAGCTTGTATAGAAGGTGGTATTAAACACAATGCTATCCCTAACGAAGCTAAAGCTATAATATCTGTAAACGGATCAGATGTTGAAGCTGCTAAAAACGAAATAAATGAAATCGTATCTCAATTCAAAAACGAATTCTTAACAGCTGACCCAGGTCTTGAAGCACATATAGTAGATACTAAATGTGAAGAAGTAATGGACGATGCAAGTAAGGCTAACGTTATAGAATTAGGATGTTTAATACCTCATGGTGTTCAAGCTGTAAGTCTTGACATGAACGGACTTATCCAAACTTCTACTAACTTCGCTATAATAGAAAACGGTCATGATACTATAGGTTTCATGAGTGCAGTTAGAAGTTCAATAATATCTGAAAGAGAAGAACTTGCTGGAAGACTTCAAATATTAGCTGATAGATTCAGTGCTGTAAACGAAGTTTCTGGTGTTTACCCAGCTTGGGAACATAAAGTTGGAGCTGACCTAGAAAAATTAAGTATCTCTGTTTACAAAGATCTTTACGGTAAAGAACCAGAAGTTACTGCTATACATGCTGGACTTGAATGTGGTCTTCTTCTTGCTAAGATGCCAAATGCTGAAGCAATATCTATAGGACCTGACACTATAGACGTTCATTCACCAAACGAACATGTAAGTATCCCTTCTGTAGAACATATATGGAACTACTTACTTGCTTTATTAAAAGCTGTAAAATAGTTTTTAAACAATAAAATCTTGAGATATTGGCGGTATTAGACCCAAGTGTACTGCCGTATTAGACACACGCTGCTCGTTTGAAGTATTCTCGACAACGCCTGGCTAATACGGCGCACCACTTCTTGTGCCTCCATTATCTCAAGATTTTTTTAATTGCATAAATATTTTTAGTTGCTTCTCTTATCTCACTCGTTAGTCAGTTATTTCATAAATTACGCTACTTATCTTTCTTGCAACTCCACTTATCTTTTTCATTGATATAATAACAATTTTAGTATTAATTCTCAAGTTAGATGGGAATTGTATTGTATTTGATTTCAAACACAAGCTGAAATTAAATAAATGCCCACCACATGTAGACTTGGTGAGCATTTATCTAATTTTAAAGACCTAGTTCTTCGCTTATTTCCTGCATTGCTGTTAGCGCTAGTTCAGCAAATTCAGGAAATGGTATCCCTACTTCTTCTATGCTTCTCATAGCCTCTCTATTTGCTCCGGCTGCAAATCTCGCTTCCTTCATTCTTTTTGTGATCGATTTTACCTTTACACTCGATATTTTTTTGTCTGGATAGACGAGTGTTATCGCTGTTATAAAACCAGTGATAGGATCTGCTGCGTATATAGCCTTATCCATCATACTCGACCTATCCGTACCTGTCGCTTGATTATGTGCCATTATCGCATGATATATTTCTTCATCTCCAAAATTTTCTTTTCTTAAAATATTTGCGGCTTCTATTCCGTGCTTTCTCATGTCTTCTTCGTTATTGTAACAGTCTAAGGTGTCTGAATCTAAATCGTGTAATAGTCCAGCTACTCCCCATTTATCTGTATTTTCTGGCTCAAGCCTCTGTGCTAATGCCTTCATCACCGCTTCTACTGCGTATGAATGTTTTAATAAATGTGGTGTAGTTAGGTGTTTATCTAGTATTTCTACAGCCTTATCTCTCATGGTCTATTCGACTCCCTCATAGTATTTTCCTAACATTATATCACTTTTAATCACCTTATTACATAATTCGTTTACAGAAATTTCAATTTTATTTTCATTTTCTACAATTTTTATAGTTTCATCCACTATTCTACCTACTGTATCACCATCTTCAAATGTGAAATCCAGTCTAAATACAGATATTCCTGCCTCTGATAGTCTTTTTAACTCATCTAGTACGCATAGCGGTTTATTGTGGTAGATACTTGACCTACAGTTTTTATCCTGTGTAATCCTAAATCTACTGCCCTCTGAATCCTCAAGTGCATACCTTCCCTGTGAACATAATTCACATCTCTTATTCTTCCTGCATTCTCTTAGCACAACTCCCATTGGGCAGTATTCGCTCACCATCATCGGAATGTATCCGTATACTAGAGCCTCTGTATCTATGTTTCTATTATCCTTTTTTATTACCTCATCAATATTTTCATTCTCCGAGCTTATTACCTCTGAAATTTCATCCATGCTCATCTCTAAAGACATACATACTGACTTTACACCAGATTTTTTAAAGAATTTCAAGGATTCTCTGTTGAACGTGTTTAAACTGTAGTCTACATGGATTTCTCTGTCTTTAAATCTATCTAACATACCCAAGTTTCCAATCAATACCGGTATATCTTTCGGTATGTTTTTTACGCTATCGACTTCTAGAACCCTATCCCTTACTATTCTCGGTGCTGAGTATACTATTTTATCTCCCGTATCTACTGCCATTGAAATAGCGGAATCTAGTGTATCTATAGAATCATAGTAAATACAGTCTAGATTTTTACCTAGTACAGCCTCTAATTGTTCTAAATTCTTTACCTTAACTCTTATCTTAGAGTCTGCATAATCCAAATCAATTTCTAACTCTTCTCTTTTTAATTCTTGCTCTTCTGATTTAGATTTTATTGTTTCATCTGACTTTGAGCCGCCGATTCCTTCAATATCTATATCTTCACATTCGATGTCCGATATATTACTGCTCTTGAGTTCTCTATCTATACACTCGAGCGCTGATATATTACAGTCCTTGTGTTCTCTATCTATACGCTCGAGTTCTGATATATTGCAGTCCTTGAATTTTCTTTCCTTTATTTTGACTCTGTCTATGTTTAGAGAGTCTACAGCCTCTCTTCTCATCTTGTTTAATACGCTCACTGGAACGCTTACACCCTCATCTAAGCTCAAGTCTATATCTTTCATAAAGTAAGGTGTGTTTCCTAGTTTTTCGAGTTGATCTACTACCTTTTCCTCAGTAATAGCTACTTTTAGAGCTTCTTCGACCAACTTATCTCCACTTACCTCAACCTCATTTCCTCTGTCGTCCCTTATCTTTAAAGCTGGATATTCATTGAGTTTTATTTGAACAGATGCAGATATTGGAATCTTTACAAATTCCTTCTCTCCCCTGTAAGTCGACTGTACCCTTTCTAGCAATTCTCCGTCAGAAGTCTTGTATATTTCTTGATTTCTCTTGACTTCACCTATGAAGTCAAGTTCTACTGTCTCTCCAGCATGTCCTATCTCAGATATGTTCTTTCCTTTGATTATCCTTCCAATTGTACCTCCGCCCAGATTTATTCCATCGCCTTTTTTGAGCGTCGATTCGAGTGCAATTTTTAATCGCCTTGTCTTCCTATTACAGTCTAGCACCTTTCCGATGTAGAGACCTTGGTTATTTGGTTTTTGGCTGTTCATTATATCACTGCCCACATCCCCTAGGATGTATCCGTTGGTGAATTTCCTATTGAATATCGTATATAGGTCTTCAATTATGCCTTCTTTTAGGTTGAGGTCACCACTTTCAATGTATTCGTCTACAGCCTTCCTATACGCGTCTACTACTGTAGCTACGTACTCTGGCTTCTTCATCCTACCTTCTATCTTTAATGAGTATACCCCTGATTCTACTATTCTTCCTACATCCTCAATACTCATCAAATCCTTTGTGCTGAGTAGATAATCACCTTTAGATTCAACTTCTTTACCCGTTTCTATATCTATCAATCTGTACTTTTGTCTACAAGGTTGTGCACATCTACCCCTGTTTCCAGATCTCTTTCCAAGCATACTGCTCATAAGACAGGCACCTGAATAGCATACGCAGAGCGCACCGTGAACAAATACTTCTATATCCGCCTTTGAATTTTTGGATATATGTTCGATTTCGTCAAGAGGAAGTTCCCTAGCTAATACTACCCTGTCAAATCCTACTGTCTCTAAATACAGTACATCCTCGAGTGAATGTGCGACCATCTGAGTACTTGCATGGATTTCAAAGTCAGGCAGAAGTCTTTTTACTAAACTTGCCACTCCTATATCCTGAATTATAAGAGAGTCTATATCAATATCGTATAAGTATTTAACGTATTCTTTAAAATCCTCTAGCTCCCTTTGTTTTATCAGGGTGTTCACCGTTACAAATACTGATACTTCCCTCTGATGACAGTAGGCTACAGCCTCCTTCATCTCTTCTCTATCAAAATTATTTGCCGATGCCCTCGCACTAAATTCTTTTCCGCCTAGATAGACTGCATTTGCTCCGTTTTGAACTGCTGCCTTGAGTGAATCCCAAGATCCTACCGGTGCCAACAACTCTACTTTATTTTTCCTTATATTTTTCATCTCATCAACTTCCCGTGTTCCTTAAATTTTAGACGAGGGATGTAAATGTCGATTTCACTTACACCCCTCGTCTAATGCTGTTCGTAATTATTAAGATATTTTCCAGTAGTTTTATTTATTCGTCCGAATTAATACTGCTCTTCGCTCTATTTTTTCTTTAAAGAATTTTCGAGCTTTGTGTACTTAAGTTGAAGATCGTACAGTTGATTTTGAAACTCTGAGGCTAGGTCTATAGATGTGTTGACACTAGCGTTCGCCTCATCTCTTTCCGCCTTTATATCTTCGTAGCCAGACTTCATAGCTTCATAGTCGCTCTTCATTTTTTCGTATTTTTTTAGAACTTCATCGTAGTTCAATTCTTGTTTTTTCTCTTCATTCGACTTATTCTCTTCGTTCGACTTCTTCTCTACATTCTGTTTCTTCTCTTCATTTGACTTTCTATCTTCGTTTGATTTTTGATTCGAATTTAACTTCGATTCTGTATCAACCGATGTATTTGCATCCAAATTTTTCGTAGATTTATTCCCTGCTTCACATTCTTTGTTCTTTTTTTCAGCAGCTAGTAACTTAGCCTCTGTAGACTCAAGTTTTAGGTCTAGTTGCTTAAACTCTCTTACTTTTTCACTTAGTTTATCTCCGAGTTCATAGATTCTCTTGCTCATTTCCTCTATATTCGAATTCTCGTTATTGCTGAGTTCGTCGTTCTTTGAAATTAGTTCGTCAATCTTTACTTCTAATTCTTTCTTTTCAGAAGTAATTTTTTCGTTTTCTGAGGAAGATTCAAATAACATACTGGCAACGTTTAGGGATGTCAAGACACCCGCTTGCGAAAGACTGAGTCTAGGATTTCTAGAGACAACCTTCTGTATTTCCTCATCTACGTACTCTGCAACCTTTAGCATACGACTCTCAGGCTCTTCACCGAGCATCGTATACTCATATCCATTTATCTTGACTACAACTCTATTCATAAAGCCCCCCTAAATAGAAATTAGTTTGTTCTAAGCTCAGCACCTAACTTATCCTTTAATTCTTGAAGTATCTTGTCGTGTACCTGTGCGACATCTTCATCTGTCAAAGTTTTGTCCTTGCTCCTATATACTATCGAATACGCTACCGACTTGTGACCCGCTTCAATTTGATCCCCTGTATAGACATCGAAAAGTTCAAAGCTTTCCACCAAGTCTCCACCATTTTCCTTTATAATATCGCTTATTTGTTTTACATAGCATTTATCTTCTACGACAAGTGCGATATCCCTTGATGTAGATGGATATTTTGGAAGTGGAGTGTACAATGAAGTAGTATCAGCATTTGCAAATACTTCATCTGCATCTATTTCGCATACATATACCCTTTGGCCTAGATCGTAGTTTTCTATTACGTCTGGATGCAATTCTCCAAAGGTAGCTATATCTACGTTCTTATATACTATTTTAGCACATCTTCCTGGATGGAAAGTAGTATTATCTATTTCTGGTTCAATTTCACATCCTTTTAAGCCTAATTTCTCAAGTAAAGTCTCTACAACTCCCTTTAATTCAAAGAAATCTTTATTTTTTCCATACATGCCAATACATAGTTTTTCTGATTGTTTCGGCTCTTTATCTATATTTGAGTTAGATTTATCTTCTTCGCAAGTTTCAAACACATTTCCGTATTCGAATATAGAGAGTTCGTCTACTCTATGGGCTACATTAGTACTGACTACATCAAGCATGTTTGGTATCAATGTAGTTCTCATAACTGAAGTTTCTTCCCCCAGTGGATTTAATATCTCAACCTGTGAAGATTCTTTTCCGCTATTGTCTTTTATCTTAGACAACCCACTTGGACTTACGAATGAATAGGTAAGTATTTCATCAAATCCCATAGCAGTCATATTATTTTTTACATTGTCTCTAAACTTCTGTACAGCTGTCTTTATACCGACTGTTGGATTTCCTTCTAATTCTTTCGATTCTATATTGTCAAATCCATGTAATCTAGCTATCTCTTCGACTAGATCTACTTCTTGCTCTATATCCAGTCTAAAACTTGGTGCAACTACTTCCAGGCTATCTCCATCTAATTTACAAGTAAATTCTAGAGATTCGAGTATTTTTACCATTTCACAAGCTTCTATATCTATGCCTATGAGCCTGTTTATCCTATTAACACTAGCCTTAATTGGCTTTGTTTCTATCTTTGTTGGATATTTCTCAACTCTTCCGTTTAATACCCTGCCTGCACCTAGTAATTCTACTAGTTGAACAGCCCTATCAACTGCTTTTTCAGCTAATTCTGGGTCTATTCCCTTTTCGTATCTTGATGAAGACTCTGTTCTAAGTCCTAATTTTTTAGAAGTTGCTCTCACGTTTTCAGGTTCGAAGTTAGCACTTTCAAATAGGATCTCAGTAGTTGACTCGGTTATCTCAGAATTTAAACCTCCCATAACCCCAGCTATTGCGAGCGAGCGCTCACCATTTGTTATAACCAACATATCGCTGTCTAATTCTCTCTCGTTTTCGTCTAGTGTTGTGAATTTTTCTCCATCAACTGCATTTTTTACTACTATCTTGTCTGTTCCTATTTCCTTTAAATCAAAGGCGTGCATAGGCTGTCCCATCTCTAACATCACGAAATTTGTAATGTCTACTATGTTGTTTATAGGTCTTACCCCTGATTCTATAAGCCTTCTTTGCATCCAGTAAGGAGATTCCTCTATTTTTACATCCTTGATAATTCTTCCTATATACCTTCTGCAAAGACTAGTATTTTCTATCTCAACAGAAAAATCTATCTCTTCATCGCTTCCATTTACACTTATTTCTGGATATTTAACTTTTTTATCTATTGTTACAGCTGCTTCTCTGGCTATACCGATTATACATCTGCAGTCAGGCCTGTTTGAAGTCAATTCAAAATCTATTATAGCGTCATTTAATCCCAAGGTTTCCCTTATATCCTGACCCAAGTTATAGCTGTCTTCGTAGTCTAATAGGAAGATTCCATTCTTACTCTTTTCTTTCACGAACATAGAGTCTATACCTAGTTCTTCTGAAGAGCACATCATACCTTCTGATTTCACGCCTCTAAGTTCTCCTGTGTGTATTTCCTTTCCACCGGGTAGCTTAGATCCGTCAAGGGCTATTGGAACGTAATCCCCAACTGATACATTGTTTGCCCCAGTCACTATTTGGATTTTTTTAGTTCCTACATCTATCTGTGTAACTATTAACTTATCTGCATTGTCGTGAGGTTGGATGTCTAGGATTTTACCAACTACTACATTTTGCACATCCTCTCCTAGGAATTCAACTAACTCTACCTTTGTACCAGACATCGTCATCATGTCCGCAAATTCTTTTGTATCTAAATCTATGTCAACGTAATCTCTTAACCATTTTAAAGGTACTAACATGTTTTTGCCTCCTCTGTTTATTTCCTTTATATTTTTACTCTATATTTTTGCTCTGTGTTTTTACATTGTATTTTATTACATTTTTTACTCTATATTTTCGCTATATCTTTTTGTCTTAGCTTGATAATAATACCAAAACCAGTCAATCTCTATTTAGCTCTAATACTAGAACTGTTGTAGGAACCTCTTGTTGTTTTCAAATAAAAGTCTTATATCGTCTATCTCGTATTTGAACATAGCAAGTCTTTCTACTCCTACACCAAATGCAAATCCACTGTATATTTCTGGGTCTATTCCACAATTTCTAAGCACGTTTGGATGTACCATTCCACAACCTAGTATCTCTATCCAACCCTCACCCTTACAAGTTGGACAGCCTACACCTCCACATTTAAAGCAAGTGACATCTACCTCTGCACTTGGCTCTGTGAACGGGAAGTTATGTGGTCTGAACTTGGTTTTAGTATTTTCTCCAAATAGTTTCTTTACGAATTCTTCAAGAGTCCATTTAAGCTCTGCCATTGTCACGTCCTTACCTATTACCATACCCTCTATTTGGTGGAACATAGGCGAGTGAGTAGCATCTGGAGTATCCCTTCTAAAACATCTTCCAGGAGATATAATCTTTATTGGAAGAGTCTCCTTCATCATAGTTCTAACCTGAACTGGAGATGTCTGAGTTCTCAAAAGCAGATCATTTGTAATGTAAAATGTGTCTGACATATCCCTAGAAGGATGGTCCTTTGGCGCATTTAAGGCGTCGAAGTTATTGTGAACAGTATCGATTTCAGGTCCCTCAGCTACTGAAAATCCGAGTCCGACAAATATATCAGAGACTTGATCCACTATCTTTGTAATAGGATGTCTTCTGCCTATTTCTTGTTTTTTACCTGGTAGAGTAACGTCTATAACTTCCTCAGCTATTTTCTCAGCCTTAGCTACTTCCTTCAACTCTTCCCTCTTTGTATTTAGATGCTCTTCTATAGCATCCCTAACTTCATTACCTATCTTACCTATCACTGGTCTTTCCTCAGCTGATAGCTTACCCATTCCCTTTAGGATTTTAGTGAGTTCACCTTTTTTTCCTAGGTACTTAACTCTCAGATTTTCAATATCCAAAAGTGTAGCAGCATCATTTATTTCTTCTAATGCCAAGTCTTTTAAGTCTAACAATTTTTCTTCCATCTATGTCACCCTTTCTTTTTTTTAATTAAAAAAAGCCCTTCATCCCAGCTAGGGACGAAAGGCTATATTTCGCGGTACCACCCTAGTAGCTTAAAATTCTTCAAGCCACTCGAAAACTTAACGCGTTTTGACGTGCAAACCTACTTAGTTTCAGCCCGCATACTCCAGAGCGAAACTTCATTTGAGTCCTCCGAAAACACTTCCAGCCTAGGTGTTTATCTCTTTGCGGTGGATTATCAAAATACTTGACTCCTTCATAGTATTAAATATGTTGATATACTTCAAAAGTATATCACTTATTTTTAGATAATACAAGGGATAATTTTTGAGATATTTTCACTGCTGTCTCGTATCTATCTTTACCTGCAACCCTTTCTTTCTTCGATACTTGTAATTTATCCTCAATATCCTTAGATACGGAGTTATACCCTCCTCCGATCAATATGTTTTTTACCGACCATTCTAATATCTTATCTTCAGTTATTTTAGTTAACTTATCTGGAGTTGTCAATAATATCGGCGATTTAGTCTTTGCCGCTACGCTGTTGATCGTTATACCGTCTGGGTAATCAGTTCCGTCGACTAATATCATATCTGAATTATTACCCGTCAAATTTCTAACTTCCGTACCAATTAGCTCTGCTGTCTTGTATCTGTCTACTCCGCCAATCCTCTTGATACTAGAAACTCCTAAACTATTTTCAACATTTTTGGATACTGAATTATAACTTCCTCCAATTATAGTACTGTTTATAGACCAATCTTTTAATGTATCCTTTGTAAAGTCAACTAACTTATCTGGTTTAGTTATCAATATTGGAACTCTTTTTTGTGATGCAAGTGTCGATATTGTTATGACATCAGGGAAGTTTGTCCCGTCAACTAGCATAGCTTCATTTAAATTTCCAGACAAAGACCTTACTTCATTGCCTATTTTAACTGCAGTCTCATATCTATTGATTCCAGCTATTCTTCTCACATTGTAATCTTTTAACTGCTGTACTACCTTGTTTGAAACCGAGTCTTCTCCTCCAGATATAATAACTTCACTTACACCTAGTCTTTTTATCTCATTTATAGTCTTTTCATCTACTACGTCCTTTTTAGTCAATAGGATTGGGCAGTCCTTCTCATTTCCAAGTACTGTCGCAGTCAAGACATCAGTATACTTCTCACCACTTGCTAATATCACCGATTTCTTTTTTGGAGTAGGAGTCGGAGGTGGATCTGATTTGACCGTTAATTCAACGCCTACATCATTTGGTTCTATAGCTTGCGAGTGATTGCCAGCTACTGCAAATGAGGTATATGCAATACTTTTTTCATTTACACCAGACTTTTTATCAGGCATTTTCAGATCAAATGTTATCTCGGCATTCCTTCCCTGTATCCAATCTATATCCTCATTTGATTCTATCTTAAATGATTTTATATCCTCCCAATTATCTACTTCGGCCTCGCTCTTCCAATTTGCAATCTCTGCATCATCGCTATCTTCTAAGTGGGCAGAATTTTGTGAGTACACTGTATTCTTATCTAGTGTTCCAACTTTTTTAGGATTCGCTACTGTACTGTATTTTACTTCTGCCTTATTGCTCCAAGCAGTCGGCAATTTTAACGGACCGGTTAGCATTAGAGCGTATTCGCTATTTCTCGCCTCATTGACAGTTATATCCTTATCACCAATACTTGGCAATGTGTCTATTAATACCATTTTTGAAATTTTTTCGTCAGTCGTATTTTTAAGTTGTAGTTTGTAATTTACTTTTGAACCTGCTGTCGACTTGGCTGATTTAAGATATTTTGCATCCATATCACCTTTTGCTAGAATTTCTGCATAGAGTGAATTATTTTTATTGGCAATATAGTGATTGCCTGTTGTCACTATGAATTCTGATGTGTCCTTGTTTTCGTTTAAGTCATTTTCATCTACTTTTCGGTAGGTATCTGTTATCAATCCATCACCTGTTATAGTAGGCACTGTAAAATCTTTTGAACCTAAAAACATCGAAAAATCAATATTTAGGTCATTAGGTCCGTCGTCGGCCACAGTTACATCAAGCCCTGCTTGTATATATCCCTTTGGCCTAAGTTCAGTTTCTTTCCATTCAATTTTTACAAGCTGGCGTCCACTTCCCTTGTAGTTGTCGTTGATCTTTGTCAACACTGCACTTGTTGGATTGCTCTGATTGTCATCTAGCGTAACCCCTGTAGGTAGTAGAACATATCCATAGAATGGAGCATCTATATTTTTAAGTGAAGTTGCATCGCTTTCAAATGTTGCTACAACTCTGTTTTTCCCTGGACTTACAATATTGTTATTCTTCTTAGAAAACTTGGTCGATACTTTGACTACCCTGGTTTCCCCGCCTTCAACTGGTACGATATTAGCTGAATGAGGACCAAAGTATTCTGACATATTCTTGTCCCATGGATATTCTGGAGTTCCCCAATCTACAATTAGATGTCCTTCCTTACTCCATCCATCCATTATAACGACATTTTCTATCTTATTCTCAACTCTGCCGACATAATCGCCTTCAACGGTAAAATAGAATCTGGCAAGCTGTCCAAACATTCCGGCTGGAATTAATTTTATACTTTGGTCGTACCAATCAGATGGAACTGGTTCATTGGCTTTGACAACCAATTTCAACTCGCTGATATGCCTATCCTTTGGAATATTTCTATACCACTTACTCGTTGTTACTCCTTCGAACAGCATTGAATACTCAGCATCCTTACCCCTAGAGTCGTCATATCCATACTTCGCATAGACATCGTATTCAACAGGTGTTTTTATTGGAAGACCTGCAGGAAATGCACTATTCGGTCTATAGAAAAAATCCCCGCTATAAAACCTATCCATATTTAAATGGTCGTCAATATGGTAGTAAAACTCATATGAAGACGGACCACAAGTTGCGTTATCAGCTGGTCCAACTGTAAGATTTGCTCCAAACGCCAATAAGGCTGTGTCATGAGCTGTTATATCTAGGTTTTCCGAGCCGCTAAGTCCGCCCTCTGAGTCTTTTGGACCCTTAGCAGCAATAGTCCAATGCGTTCCATTTGATTCTGGATACTTTGGATCCCTTGTCAAAACTGTGGTACTTGCCGCTAGTGATTCACTTGACTTAACTGTACCGTCAAAAAATTGCACTGATGTCGTCAAATTGTTTTCTACTGACTGAAACTGTGGTGTATCCTCGTCAAACAGCGTTTTTACACTAAAACTTCGTTCAAAAATGTTTTTTTCAGCAGCCTCTTGAGCGCTGGTATCAGCTGCTTCAAACTCCCATTTTAACGTCGTTTTTCCATTATTATCTGTAGTAATCTCCTTTGGTTTTAGTGTATCGTTTACTACATCTACATAATGTACAAATTCATCCAATGTATAGCTAACTTCTATCTTACTTCCCTCTTTTATAAATCTAGTTCCTGTTTCAAGTTTTGGCACGCTGCATGAAAAATTCCATACACCATTTTCACCCTGTGCTGGTGAGACAAGAAATTTACCTTCTGCAGTTGAAAACTTACTCGTCATCGCTATCTTCCCATTGCTCACCACTTTAACAGATGCACTTTCTCTGATTTCTTCTTTGTTGCCGCTGTCGTCTAGTAAATTGTCTGCACTAAATACTCCCTCTACTTTGATTAGGCTATCATTAGGCGTCATTCCATTTGATGTCTTTAATTCTAAAACAAGCTTCTGCGAAATTCCTGAATTCAATTCGTCAAATGACCAAGTCAATTTATGATTGGCCTTATCGTAAATAGGAATTCTATTGTCTATCTTCAATTGATTTAGATCTTGTTCTAATGAAATGTAGCTTTCACTCGGCAAATCAAGAACTATTTTTGCATTTTTAAAACTTGTCTTACTCCCTGTGACTTTTAGATAAATGTTGAAATCAGCTAAGTTTCCTGATTCAACGACGTCATTTTTCGCAGTGATTGAAAAATCTCCCCTCTTATTACTTACTGGGAATGATCTGCTTACTGCTTCATTCTTTTTATCCCCCTGTGCAAATACCATAGATGTCGTTAATGATGATGTGATTGTTAGAACTATCAACATCAAGAAAACAAACATTTTTTTCATTATAACCCCCTATATTTTAGACTTTCTAATAAAACTTTTTTCTTATTTCATATAGAAGTATAGCAGAACTTATTCCAGCATTTAAAGATTCTGCATTTCCATACATTGGTATTTTGACTAGAATATCTGACATCTCTATTATCTCATCAGATATTCCATTTGCTTCATTGCCTATTACAAGTGCGACCTTTTCGCCGTAGTCGACCTTATCGTAATAGTTGTCGGTTCCTAAGTAGCTAGATACTATATTAAATCCATTCGCCTTGAGAATATCTATGACGTCCTCCTCTGCAAATACTATATCCATACTGAATATAGATCCCATCGTCGACCTTATAACCTTAGGATTGTATACGTCTACGCTTCCTTTTAATACTACTACTGTATCTACTCCTGCTGCATCAGCAGTTCTAATTATAGTCCCCATATTTCCGGGGTCTTGTATCCTATCCAAAATCACAATGAATTTTGAATCCATAATGCCTTTGTTTATATCTTTTTTTTCAAATTTAGATACTGCAACTATCCCCTGAGTATTCTCAGTATCTACAATCTCTTTGAAGTTTTTATTCGTCGTTTTATAGATTTCGATATCTCTGTCCTCAAAATCTTTGATTAATTTTATATGCTCGTCTTTTTCCTCGAAATCTTCGTTTATTACGACGTACTCTACAGGAGCTTCTTGCTCTATGGCAAGTGTAGCTATCCTGTAACCTTCTATTATAAACTTATTTTCCTTAAATCTATTCTTGGATTTTAGTAGTGATCTTGTATACTTTAATCTGTCATTGTCCCTACTTGTAATCATTTTTATCATTTTTATACCCCTTATCTACGTCCTATAAAGTTGTGGTTTTCAGTTGTTATCGAACTTATCTTAGAGTTTTGCCCAATTACGACAAGTATACTTCCCCATTCTAATTTTTCATCTGGGGAAGGCGTTACTTCTATCTGATCCCCTGTCTTTATCGCTAGTACTGTTATCTCGTACTTCGCCCTAAGGTCTAGGTCTAGGAGTGATTTACCAATCCATCCCCTAGGAGTAACAATCTCCATTATGGAGTACTCTGGATCCAGCTCAATATGGTCTAAGACATTGTCTGACACTAGGTTATGTGCTAATCTTGCACCCATGTCACGCTCTGGGAAGACTACCCTGTCAGCTCCTATCTTGTAAAATACCTTAGCTTGAAGCTCGTCGGTTGCCTTGCATATTATCTGGGATACTCCCATTTCCTTTGCGATTAGAGTAGCCATAATCGAAGCCCTTATATCCGACGCTATAGATATAACTGCTACGTCAAAGTTTCCAATCCCCAATGATCTAAGCGCCTGTTCATCTGTGACATCTACTATTGCAGCGTGAGTCACCTTATCTGATATATTTTGAATTATTTCCTTGTTTTTATCTATCGCTAATACTTCATTTCCCAATGTATATATTGTAGTAGCCACTGAGCTTCCAAATCTTCCACATCCGATTACAATGTATTGTTTCATGAAACTTCCCCCAAATCTGTTATTTACCTTATGTTTAAATAATTTGTTGTCATTAAATATTTTATTATTATATATTCTCTTATTATATATCTTCTTATTTATTATAGCTCTTCTTATTTTTTAACCGATATTAAGCACAAATTCAATTAACCCACCATTATTTTTCCATCTGGGTAGCTAATAGACTTTGATTTTTTATTAGAACCGGTAAGTACCGCCATAAACAATGTCAAAGATCCTACTCTTCCGATGTACATAAGCGATATTATCACAAGTTTTCCAAATATATTTAGGTTGTGACTTCCAGCCAAACTGCTTCCAACTGTCGCCAATGCAGATACAACCTCAAAACTAGCATCCATAACTGAAAAACTTGGCTGTGTAAGCGAGATCAAAAGCGTTCCTGTCAGTGACGCTGTAATTCCAATTACAAATATGACAAGTGATTTTCTTATAGTATTCCTATCTATAGCCCTTTCAAATACCTCTATTTCGTCCTTACCCTGTATAAAGCTCTTAACAGTTAGGAAAATCACAGCCATTGTGGTGGTCTTTAATCCACCGCCTGTAGATGCAGGTGATGCCCCCATGAACATGAGTACTATAAATATAAACATCGCACTCTGGCTCATCGCTGTGAGATCTATACTATTAAATCCAGCTGTTCTCGCTGATACCGACAAGAAGAAGGTCGATAGTAGTTTTCCCTTTACCCCTAGATCTCCTATTGTTTTTTTGTTGTACAATTCAGCTATTAATAGTAGAATTGTTCCTGCAACTAGGAGAATCGCCGTAGTGATCAATACGATCTTAGTATTGATATTTAGCTTCTTGAATTTTCTATTTCTAGCTACGTCTATAAACACTGGATAGCCTATCCCTCCAAAAATTATCAATAGACTTATAGTCAATGTTACAGTGGCGTTGTTTACATACCTTGTCATAGAAGTATATGGGCCGCTAACTGTTCCCATAAGGTCAAATCCAGCATTGCAAAATGCAGATATTGCGTGGAATACGCTGAACCATATACCCTTGATCCCAAATTCCGGCACAAATACAGTCGCTAGAGATATCGCACCTAGGCCTTCTATTATAAATGTAATCAGTACAACATATCTAACCATTTTAACTAGTCCCGAAAGATCTAACTGGTTGAGCGATTCCTGAATTACAAGTCTCTCTTTTAAATTTATTTTTTTCTTTGTGAACATTACAAACGAAGTTGCAACGGTCATGAAACCTAAGCCCCCTGTTTGAATCAACAAAATTATTACTATCTGTCCAAATAGACTCCAATGTGTTCCCGTATCTGCTATAACTAAACCGGTCACACATACAGCAGAAGTTGCTGTAAACAGAGAATCTATATAACTCCCACTCACACGACTTACTGTTGCAATAGGCAATGTCAATAAAAGACTTCCAACCAAGATTACCGCTGCAAACCCAATCAGTATAATCTGTCCAGCTTGCATCTTCTTAACTTGAATCAAGAGTCTTCTTGTAATTTTATCCACTTTTCTCCTCCAAAATTCATAGGCTGTGTAGATTTTGCACTGCCTTTTTTAATTGTATATCTATACTATTAAATAGTTATTCAACGATTTCAGCGGCAGATTTCAACCAGCACTGAAATGAGATCTATACACTCCACCTATATAAGTGGTGGAATTTACCTCAAGTTATCGCTACATTTAAGGTCATTTCTCAGACCATATATATTATAGTACAAAAGTATTTTAAACACAATGCGTGTAAACGTTAATTCTAGACTAATAATTTAACTACTAAAAACTTAGATTGTGATTGGGCGGTTTAGGATATCTTTCTTAAGTTAAATTGCGATTCACACATTAAATGTCAAGAACCAATTTCAAAAAAACAAAAAAGAACTATCCGAAATTCAATAGAATTCTGGATAGTTCTCGTATAATCGTAAGTATTATGCTAATTGACCTTTAGCAGTTTCAACTAATTTAGAGAAACCTTCTGGATCTTGTATAGCTAGTTCAGATAGCATTTTTCTGTTTATTTCTATTCCAGCTAATTTTAATCCGTTCATTAATCTAGAATAAGATATTCCGTTTATCCTAGCTGCTGCATTTATTCTTTGGATCCAAAGTTTTCTGAAGTCTCTCTTCTTTAACTTTCTACCTATATATGCGTTCTTTAATGCTTTCATTACGAAAGTATTCGCTGGTCTATATAATTTGCTTCTTGATCCTCTGTATCCTTTAGCAAGTTTTAATATCTTTTTATGTTTTTTACGGGCATTCATAGCCTTTTTTACTCTTGCCATCGTAGTTTACCTCCTTTTGTTTTTTCGATGTTTTTTTCTTACTTGTATGGTAATAGTTGAGCTATTCTGCTCGCATCTCCCTTAGTAACTATAGCAGCTTTTCTTAAGTTCATTTTAGTCTTTGGAGATTTCTTAGTAAGTATGTGGCTTCTAAAAGCCTTAGCTCTCTTAAGTTTTCCAGTTCCTGTTTTCTTAATTCTCTTTGCTGCACCTCTATGAGTTTTCATTTTAGGCATAGTATTTCCTCCTCTCGATTAACCATCTATTTTTTTGGATCTATAATTACAACCATATTATTTCCCTCAAATGCTGGGGCTTTTGCTGGTTCACCAAACTCTTTTACTATTTCTATGAATTTAAGCATAACTACCTTCCCTAAATCTTTATGCCCTAATTCCCTTCCCCTAAATCTAAGTTCTACTTTGACCTTATCGCCTTTTTGTAGGAACTTAATTGCGTTGTTTGCCTTAGTGTTTAAGTCGTTTTCTTCGATACCTGGTCTAAGTCTAACTTCTTTTAGGTTAACAGTCTTTTGTTTTTTCTTTGCTTCCTTTTCTTTCCTTGATTGCTCGTATTTAAATTTACCATAGTCCATAATCTTGCACACTGGTGGCTTTGCAGTCGGTGATATTTCGACTAAATCTAAATTTTTATCATATGCTTTTGTCTGTGCTTCTTTTACAGGGAATATTCCTAATTGTTCTCCTGTTGGTGATAAAAGTCTCACTTCTTTTGCTCTTATTTTCTCATTGATTGCTAACTCTTTGCTAATTGTTAGACACCTCCGTTTAATTTTTTATCAGATAATAAAGAATGGCGAATGATTTCATCATCCGCCATATAAGTATCTTACGCAATGAACTTAGCTCTTCTAAGTTCAACTTATATATTTACCCTAACAATAGAATCTACTGTTCATCGTAAGGTGAGAAGCGGACTTCTTCTTTATTTTCTTTCCTTAACTACTATAACATCTTTAGAGCAACTTTGCAAGTTATTTTAGATATTATATAATTTTTTTTGTTTAATTTTCGTTTATTGAAGTATTTTATTAAATTGGTAGATTATTCATTACCATTTTTTCTGCTTAATTTATCATTTCACTCATAAATCTTAGTAATATTGGTAAATATAAAACCATGCAGTAAAAGACTAAAATAAATATCTGAGGTGTGTTATGAAAAAACTAAGAAAAATTTTTGAAAAGATTAAAAATCCCGTTCCAGCTTTGGCACAGTCTAAAACCGAGAAGGAGGATAAAAACGAAGATTCCTCTTCTTCACATCCGCAGACTACTTTTGATGATGTCGCCGGTCTAGAAGAAGTGAAAGAAGAATTATTTGAAATAGTGGACTTTATGAAAAATCCCGATAAGTACAAGGTTATGGGTGCTAGGATACCAAAGGGAGTTCTCTTTTACGGGCCTCCAGGCACCGGAAAGACCTTACTAGCCTCTGCCGTTGCAGGAGAGACAAATTCATCATTTTTCAATATAACAGGTTCTGAATTTGTAGAAAAATACGTAGGCGTCGGCGCCAAGAGGGTGAGAACTCTATTTGAAAAAGCTAGAAAAGAAGCTCCGAGTATAATATTCATAGACGAGATAGATGCAATAGGTGTAAAGAGACATCTAGAGAGCAATAACGAAAAAGACCAGACTCTAAACCAACTCCTAGTCGAAATGGATGGTTTCAACAAGGATTCAAACGTTCTTGTGATTGGTGCGACAAATAGATTAGACCTACTAGACGAAGCCTTAGTCAGACCCGGAAGATTTGACAGGCATATACAGATGGGAGCGCCTAACTTCCACTCTAGATGTGAAATTTTGAAAGTACACACAAAGGATAAACCTCTTGCCAGAGACGTCGACCTAGAGATGTTAGCTAAGAAAACGCATGGTTTTAGCGGTGCATATATATCTAATATAGCCAATGAAGCCGCTATAATAGCTGTAAGAGAAAGTATGAATACAATTACCTCAGACCATTTTGACAAGGCTCTGGAAAGGGTCGTGGCTGGTCTAGAATCAAAAAACTCTAAACTTATCGAAAGAGAAAAAAGGATAGTCGCTTACCACGAATCAGGGCATGCCCTAGTAAGCGATTTAGTTGGACTCGATCCAATTCAAAAAGTGTCTATAATTCCAAGGGGTCAAGCTCTCGGTTATGTAATGCAGCTTCCGGATGAAGACAGGTATATATATACTAAGGAAGAATTATTGAACAAGATGATGATCCTACTCGCTGGCAAGGCCGCTGAGCAGTTGATTTTCAACCATCAGTCAACTGGTGCTAGCGATGACCTTAAGAAAGTCTCTGAGATAGCTACAAACATGGTATGTAACTACGGCATGAGCGACCTAGGATTTATGACTATAACTGAGAGGGAGCAACACTTCATGTCTGGTACAATCAAGGCTGAAGCAAATAAAATAGTTGAAGGTTGTTTTGTAGATACCTTAGATATATTGAAAGAAAATGAAAACGACCTTGAGGTCCTAGCTGCTCACTTGTTTAAAAACGAGACTATGAGCCACGATGAACTCAAGAATTTAATCAAAAAACAAGCGGTTAATTAAAAGATCTAATTAAAAAGATGCCCACCTTCACAGATTTGGGCATCTTTTTAATTTTAAAGTGTCGCTGAGTTTATATACTTACTAACGTTATATACAAATGAAATGAGGATATCGTCGACCTATGGAAGTGGGTTGGCAATATCCTCATTTCTATATAAAATATGTGTTCAGGCTAGTTTAATATTAATCTTCGAAAACTACATTTTCTCTAGATTGTATTTTTGCTTCTACCTTAGCTATGAAGTCTTCAAGTTTCACATTTCCAAGTTCTCCATCATCTCTAGATCTGACAGATATACTTCCGTCTGCTACTTCTTTTTCTCCAACTACTATCATATAAGGAACTTTTTCAAGTTGAGCTTCTCTTATCTTGAAACCAGTTGTTTCTGCTCTATCATCTACCTCAACTCTGATTCCTCTATCGTATAGAACTTTCTCTACCTGTCTTGCGTAATCATTGTATTTTTCAGATATAGGAAGTACCTTAACCTGTACTGGTGATATCCAAACCGGGAATTTACCAGCGTAGTTTTCTATCAATATTCCTATGAATCTTTCTATACTTCCAAGTGCAACCCTGTGTATCATCACTGGTCTATGTTTTTCACCGTCTTCACCGATGTATGTTGCATCAAATCTCTGTGGTAACTGCATATCTAATTGGATAGTACCGCATTGCCAAGTTCTTCCTATACAATCTTTTAAGTGGAAGTCTATCTTAGGTCCGTAGAACGCTCCGTCTCCTTCGTTTAGAACGTATGGAAGTTTTAATTCTTCTAAAGCTTCTCTAAGTCCGTCTTCTGCAGTAGCCCACTCTTCATCAGTACCCATAGAATCCTCTGGTCTAGTAGATAATTCTAGGTGATACTCGAATCCGAAAGTTGAGTAGATTTCATCTATCAATGAAACTACACCCTTTATTTCATCTTTTATTTGTTCTGGTAACATGAATATATGAGCGTCGTCTTGAGTGAATGCTCTAACTCTCATAAGCCCGTGAAGTGCTCCAGATAATTCATGTCTATGAACTCTACCTACTTCTCCAACCCTCATTGGGAAATCTCTGTATGAATGTGGTTTATGTTTGTAGTATATAAATACTCCTGGACAGTTCATAGGTTTTATAGCGTAGTCTTCTTCGTCTATTTTAAGAGTGTACATGTTTTCTTTATAGTGGAACCAATGCCCTGAAGTTTCCCAAAGATGTCTGTTTAGGATTATAGGAGTTTCTATTTCTACATATCCATATCTCTTGTGTACTTCTCTCCAGTATTTCATAAGTTCGTTTTTAAGTTCCATACCTCTTGGTAAGAATAATGGGAAACCAATTCCTTCATCTGGTATCATGAATAAGTCTAATTCTTTACCAATTTTTCTGTGGTCTCTTTTCTTAGCTTCTTCAATGAAGTGTAGGTACGCTTCCAAGTCTTTATTCTTTTCAAAAGATATACCGTAGATTCTTTGAAGCATCTTGTTTTTTTCATCTCCACGCCAGTAAGCTCCTGCTACGTTTAGAAGTTTTACAGCCTTAACTTTTTTAGTTGATTGAAGATGTGGTCCTCTACACAGGTCAGTAAAATCGCCTTGTTTGTAGAAAGATATTACCTCTCCTTCTGGAAGGTCTGTTATCAATTCAACCTTGTAGTCTTCGCCCTGTTCTTGCATCATTTTGATCGCTTCGTCTCTAGGTAGTTCAAATCTCTCTATCGCTAAATCTTCCTTAGCAATTTTTTTCATTTCTGCTTCTATTTTTTCTAGATCTTCCGGCACTAATCTGTGATCTAGGTCTATATCGTAGTAGAATCCGTTTTCTATACTAGGTCCTATAGCCAATTTAACTTCTGGGTATAATCTCTTAAGTGCCTGTGCTAGTATATGTGCTGATGTATGGCTGAATACATCTCTTCCTTCTGCATCTTCGAATTTGAATAAATTTAAATCTGCATCTTCGTTTATTTTATAGTCTAGTCCAACTGTCTCTCCGTTTACAGATGCTGCAACTATACTTCTTGCCAAACCTTCACTTATTGATTTTGCTACGTCCAAAACCGAAATTCCAGCTTCGAATTCTTTTACTGATCCATCTTTTAATGATACCTGTACCATAATTCTTACCTCCTAAAATATTTGAAAATTAAAAAAGCCACCCCAAACGTAAAATTTGGGGCGACTGTAATATCGCGGTTCCACCCAAGTTAACCACAAGGTGGTTATCTCGTTTGACTGTAAGGTAGTCGACCGAACGATTTCGCCTAAGCTACTGACGCTCTGCTCCAAGGTAGTCTTCAAATAGTCTTGTTAAATGGGCTTTCAGCTCGTAACCCAAATTCTCTGTGAACTGTTTCTATTCTACTGTCCTCTTCAATGCAAGTTTTATTGTGTTTTATTTAATGTATTGTTTAGAAGTTTATCATAGTTTTTTATACAAATCAAGATATTTTTAATTTTTTTCAAAAATTTCTTAATTCACCACTGTGAATCCAACTTGAAGCATTTTATTTACCCAGTTGAATTCCAACTTTAAACATATACCTTACTTATGAGAATTCTCGTTCGAAATACTTAACTTACTCGTTTAAATTCCAATTTGAAATACCTAAATCAAAAGCACTAGACCTTGGAGTATACCAATGATAAGTCCAAGCACCAATCCCAGTATCTCAATATGTTTCAACTCTTTTTTCGCTATTCTCAAAATAATATCTTCGAGTTCTTCAAGGTCGAATGCATTTATTTTCTCCTCGACCATTTTTTTGATATCAATTCTCTCTCTAGCCTTTTCTCCTATTTTTCCAGAGATATCATCTACCCAGTTTTTGACTTCTTCTTCCACGATTTTATTTAGATAGGATTCTATCATAGCTCTGATAGTCGAGGGTACTATTCCCAATTTTTCTTGGAGCAATACAGTCACCCTGGCTTTTATATATGCCACGAGCTCATCCTTGTCTTTATCTGTTATAGCGCTATCTAATATATCATCGATTGACAGAAGTTCTTTTTCTACGACCTCTGCAATATTTGAAGCTATCTCATCTCTTCTCTTTGGTATTAGACCAACTATTTCAAAATTCACTATTGGTATCTTTATCGGTACTATAGGCTTAAATAAAAGTCTAACTGCAATAACATTGGTGATATAACCAATTATCCCACCTATGAGCGTCAAAAATACCACTCTCATCCAAATATTCATTGTTTTTCTCCTGTCCTCTTACTCTAGAGTGTACATCTAAACACCGTTTAAGTATATTATACAATTTTATCTGGATATGTCAAAATTTATTCCTTTACGATTCTAACCTTACCTTCGAAAATCGACTTTAGAGTCTCTATCACCTCTTTTGAACACTTATCTTGTACACTGTCCAATATATCTATCTTCATAGGACAAAGCGACAACAAGGTACTTATCAAAAAATCTTCATAACTTAAATTTTCTCTAATTACCATATTGATTATCTCTTCATCGTCTATGCTATCGATTTTTTCTCCGTTTTTGTTGTATAGTACAAAGCTATTGTCATTCATAATATGAACCATCAAATAGTCTATCTTCACGTCTTGATTCTCGACAAAATACCTAAGTACTCTTATAAATTCTTTATGATCTCTTTCTATCAAAAATTCCTCGAGGGCAATATCCGATATAGCCGATATATATTTCATAAATTCCTTCAACCTAAATTGAATGAAGCCCTCTACATCTAGATAATCATTCTCCGCTACGTAATTGCCAACCTTCATAAATACAGAATCTCTTATAAATATTTCCTTTTCATTGAAAGTCTTTAAAGAGAATTCGTAAATCTTGTTTATTTCCTTAGGATATACACTCGCAAAATTTGTGTATATGTAATTTTTCAGTACATCGTTTTTCAGTATTGCAATTATCTTATCCGTTATATTTTCAGTGATGTCATCCATATCGAGTCCATCGCCATCGTGTATTTCGCCGATTGATTTTCTCTGTACATTTTCATTCTTACCGCTATTCGAAACAATTTCAAGTACACCATTTGTATAAATTAATCTATTGTCTATATTATTATTTTTTAAGTATTCGTTTGATGAAATTCTAGGTCTACCTATCATCTGCATGCTCCTTTCTTTTTGTTGCAAGAGGCACTATAGAACCAAGGTCTAATAAATGTTCGTCACTCAAGATCGCAATATCCTTTTCCTTTGAATACACAAAATTTTTTATTTGAGAGTAGCTCGGATGTCTCCTTATATCCCCGAAAAACGCTAGTTCACTTCTGGATATAAGTCCACTGCAACCACCGATAAAGCCGTGATTCATATCAAATAGATCGATATGACCTTCTTCAATCAACAGGCAGTCTATTCCTGTATTTTGAACAGCTTTATATATACCAGCATCAGATGTAATTATCGAATTATCATCCACGATGCATATTGAACATTTTGAATAACCTTGAGCTACATTTATCATATTTAGTTTATTTTTTGCAACATACTCTAGTATAGTTTTGTCTGTGTAATTGAAATTGTGTATGGCGTATTCACCAAAAATTGCTGTATTGTAGGCTATATTAGATGGGTATTTACTTCCTAATTTCGTCTCTCCCTTTATTATATTAAAGCAGAACTCGTCTAATAACTTTTTGTATTCTCCATATAACGTAGGTTCGACGACAATATTTCCATCTCCCAAACTACAGACCGCAATATCTGGATGGTATTTAATACTTTCATACACATTTTTACACTCTACAGTTTCTATTATCTCTATATTTTTGTTTTTTAAACTATTTTTCATTTTTTTTGTTACCCTTTTATCTACTATGGCTAGACTTAAATCGTCATCTAGCATGAATGGTTTCTCTATAAATTCAAATTTTTTCATTATCTCTCCCCCAATTTTTTCAAAGAAGTATGTGTTTCTATTTTATCTTATGTATTTCGCTTATTTAGTTGAATAAAAATTACAATAAAAAAAAGATTAAGTGGCTACGTCCTAATCTCCCAGGGGGTCTCCCCCCAAGTACCTTCAGCGCTAAAGAGCTTAACTTCTGTGTTCGGAATGGGAACAGGTGTATCCTCTTTGC
>JAISJN010000006.1 GCA_031261505.1 Clostridioides sp.
TCAAACTCTCAATTAAAGTTTCATCGGCTCAGATACTTTTGTTATCTCTTAATATCTGGCTTTATATGGTTTGTTTCGTTTTCTTTTATAATTCGTTAGTTCCGACTGAACCTAACGAATTTAATTTACCTACTGTTTAATTTTCAATGTTCTTTAAGTCTTATTGTAATCAAGATTGCTTATCTCGATTCGACTCTTGTAATTGTTTCTCGTTTGTTACCGTGTTGTTTGCCCTTTTCTTAAGGACAAGTATTATATTATCAAATAAAATCCATATGGTCAAGTGTTTTTATAAAAAAACTTATTTTTTTACATCAAAAAACTCATTTCACTTTCTTACAATATCCTGTGATCACTCTAAACACTGATTTTCATCGAGTTTTATCAGGTTTTATCGAATCTGGTATATTTCTATAGTTTTACATGTATTTGTTCATGAGAACATATCTACCTAGCTATCAAAATTAATTCTCGATTGTTTTTCTATAGTTTTAAGCATTATTTGGCTACTGAGTTTATATAATAATCTACATTAACCTGTTCACCTATATTCCTACTAGTTCTACTACCCGTTGAGTAACTTTTTTTCTTAACACTTCTCTCTTCGCAGATTTTAAGAGCATCCTTGCATAAGTACACCATAACATCCCCTACTAAAAAACCAATACATAAAAGACAAAATACATTCATCAAATTAAGCATAACACTACCCCCATATTTTTAATAGACTTCCACGCATAAAATAAGCTATCGAGCATATATATTCGAGTATATAGTTTTATATATAGCTTTAAATAGAACTTGAGATAAATTCCCCAACTATATAGGTATGGTATTCATCTCATTTGAGTCAGATTCAAATTCCACGTTGAATCGTTGAATCACCATTTAATATATGAATTCTAAGAAATATTCCTGTTTCCTCCAAGAAAAAAACATCAAATACTGGCAACAATATTTTATTTTGAACTGTATTTCACCTTATAAAGTACATACCTTCAAAATCTCGTAGCAAATAAAATCACATGCTGTTCAAAACTGAACAAAGCCGTCAGCAAAATAATTTTACTACGCTATCAAATTAAATAACTAGGACAGAATGGACTTTAATCCTTTGGATTACGCCCATGCTTTACGCACTAAAAAAGGACACACCTAAGCCTAATACCTTGAGCTAAGGCGTGTCCTTTGTAATTATCACGGATAAACCGATGAATTATTCGGCTTCGCTGTCTTTATTTTCTATAGGTTTCATAGTTGGGAATAATAATACGTCTCTTATAGATGGAGAGTTAGTAAGCAACATAACAACCCTATCTATACCTATACCTAGTCCACCTGTTGGAGGAAGACCCACTTCTAATGCGTTCAAGAAGTCTTCATCAGTCTCGAAAGCTTCGTCATCCCCTAGTTTTCTCTTTCTCTCTTGGTCCTCAAATCTTCCTCTCTGGTCGATTGGATCATTTAATTCAGAGAATGCGTTGGCAAGCTCCCATCCGTTGGCAAATGCTTCAAACCTGTCTGTTTTTCTTGGGTCCTCAGCATTTCTCTTTGAAAGTGGTGATATTTCCACTGGATGATTAGTTATGAATGTAGGTTGAATTAGAGTTTTTTCGCAGTATTCTTCGAAGAACTCATTGATTATTTCTCCTCTTCTCATCCCTTCTTTCACTTCTATTCCCTTTTCTTTAGCTATAGCTATAGCTTCTTCGTCTGTGTTTATAGTTTCAAAGTCTACACCTGCATTTAACTTGACGCAGTCTTCCATAGTCATCTTCTTCCATGGAGGAGTGAAGTCTATTTCAGTTCCTTGATAGTCAACTACCATACTTCCTGTAGCTACTTTTGCCATTTCAGCTATTACGTTTTCAGTTATATCCATCATGTCAGTGTAGTCTGCATACGCCTGATATAATTCTATCGCTGTGTACTCTGGATTGTGTTTTACATCCATTCCTTCATTTCTAAACATTCTACCCATTTCATAAACCTTATCAAATCCACCTACTATAAGTCTCTTTAGATATAGTTCGTTGGCTATTCTAAGGTACATAGGTATATCTAGAGTGTTGTGGTGTGTTATGAATGGTCTTGCATTAGCTCCACCTGCTATTGTGTTTAGTATTGGTGTTTCAACTTCTAGGAAACCTCTGTCGTCTAAGAAAGTCCTTAGAGCTTTAAGCGCTTTTGTTCTAGTCAAAAATGCATTCTTTACTTCTGGGTTAACTATTAAATCTACGTATCTCTGTCTGTATCTAAGTTCGTGGTCTTTTAAACCGTGGAATTTTTCAGGAAGTATCTGAAGTGATTTACTTAACAAAACTACCTTATGAGCCTTTACTGATATCTCACCTCTATTTGTTCTGAATATTTCACCTTCAATACCGATGATGTCACCTATATCATAAGTTTTGAAAACTACGTACTCTTCATCACCTATAACATCTTTTCTGACATATGATTGGATTCTTCCATTTTGATCTTGTATATCTATAAATCCAGCTTTTCCTTGGATTCTTTTACTCATTATACGTCCTGCTATCTTAGCAGTTGTGCCTTCTAATTCCTCAAACTTGTCTTTTATTTCATTTGAGTAATGAGTTCTATCGTATCTTGTTTCCTTAAATGGGTCCTGTCCCATCTCTTGTAAAGTCTTTAGCTTGTCTCTTCTGACCTGGAGTACTTCGCTAAGATTTACTTGAGCTTCGGTTTCTTGGCCATTTTGTCCTTTGTTCGCCATGTATTTCCCCTCCGTATTTTATTTTAAACCGACATTTCCGTCAATCTATAATAATTATATATGTTTAAGTTCTAGTTACTGTATTTAATGATAATTGCATATATTTAAATTCCTGTTGCTCTATTTTGGATTATATCCCAGTAAGACGAGAACGTCCACCCACCTGTAAATGCCGATTCACAAGTCAGGCGGTGGGCGATTAACCTCGAACTATCTTTTGATTCCTAATATTTGGTATTTGATAACCCCATCTGGAGCTTGAACTTCAACGATGTCATCCACTCCTCTACCTAGTAATGCCTGACCCATTGGAGATTCGTTTGATATCTTGCCGTCAAATGGATCTGCTTCAGCAGAACCAACTATTGCATATTCTACATCTTCATCGTATTCAAAATCTTTAACTTTAATTATTGATCCTATAGTTACTATGCTTAGATCTATCTTGCTCTCATCTATGATTACAGCTTTTCTTAGCATATTCTCTAGTTTTACTATTCTCTCTTCCAGCTGTGCCTGTTCTTTTTTCGCTTCATCGTACTCTGCATTTTCTGATAAATCTCCAAAAGATATAGCGACCTTAATTCTCTCCGCTACCTCTCTTCTTCTTGTTACCTTGAGTAATTCTAACTCATCTTCTAATTTTTGATATCCCTCTTGGGTAAGGAGAGTTTCTTTGCTTTCTTCCATAGTCTCAACATTCCTTTCGTTTTTTCCAAAACCATTTTTAATGATTGATTTAACGTTTACAGTTTTTGACTTGATTCCCAACTGTAATGAGATCAAAAAACAGTTCGTGATTTTCTATTTATCCGGTATATTATAGTCTACAACCGCGACTCTGTCAAGATTGTAGTGGTCTAAATAGTGGAATATACCTTCCACGTACACAGCCCGAGTGTTCGTCTACACTCCACTGTCAAATTTTAAAGCTTCATTCATGTACGATTCTAATTTCTGTATCACTTCAACTGACGATGTCGTTTTGTTTATCTCATCTCTGAGCTTAGCTGATTTTGGCAGTCCCTTCAAATACCATCCAAGGTGTTTGCGCATCTCTCTGACAGCTACGTACTCACCATCCTCCTGTATTGCAAGATGTAAATGTTTGATTGCAGTAGTAATCCTTTCTTCGACACCCGGTCCAGGAAGTACTATTCCATTTTTTAAATATGTGTCTATTTGGTTGAATATCCAAGGATTACCCTGAGATCCCCTTCCTACCATTATAGCATCACAGCCCGTAGTAGTTAACATATTTATTGCGTCTTCTACAGAAAATATATCTCCATTTCCGATAACCGGTATATCTACAGCCTCTTTTACCTGTCTTATAATCTCCCAGTCAGCCTTTCCCGAATAGTACTGCTCTCTTGTTCTACCGTGAATTGTGATAGCTGATACTCCAGAGTTCTGTGCTATTTTTGCCATTTCTACAGCGTTTATACAATCCTCGTCCCAACCTTTTCTTATCTTTACTGTAACTGGTTTTTTTGAATTTTTTACGACAGCTTCCATCACCTTGCCAGCTAGTTCTGGCTCTTTTAAGAGGGCTGATCCATCTCCGTTTTTAACTACTTTTGGAGCTGGGCACCCCATGTTTATATCCAAAGTCGCATTTGGATAATCGTTTAAAATTTCTGCAGCCCTTCCCATGTACTCAGGCTCAGAACCGAATATCTGAACTGATACTGGACCTTCTTCAGGTCTTATATTCAACATTTTTTTAGTCTTCTCGTCGTCATAGCAAAGCGCCTTTGCATTTATCATCTCAGTAACTACAAGGTCACATCCCTTTTCCTTACATATTAGCCTAAATGCAAGATCTGTCACTCCAGCCATAGGAGCCAATATCACTCCGCCTTCGAGATTAAATTTTCCAATCTTCATAAACTTCTCCTTTGTAGCTTAAAATGCAATGCCCCCATCTATTGAGTTGGGGGCATTGTGTTTTACTCTTTATTTTTTTCGTATATTATTCTTAATCCTTCTAAAGTCAACATCGGATCTACACAGTCTATCGACTTCGTTTCAGATGCGATTAGATTTGCAAGTCCTCCAGTCGCAACTACCGTAATTTCCGAACTCTTTATTTCTTTTTTCATCATTGCTATTATCTTGTCCACAAGCCCAACGTATCCATATATGATTCCAGCCTGAATTGAAGAGACTGTGTTTTTGCAGACAACGCGACCTGGTTTTACAAGTTCTACCCTAGGTAGCTTTGAAGCGTGTTCAAAGAGAGCATCGCTTGAAATCTTAACACCCGGTGCTATTGTTCCACCTAGGTATTCATGCTTGTCCGATATAGCACAAAACGTAGTCGCCGTACCGAAATCAACTAGGATAAGCGGCGCCTTGTATTTTTCTATACCAGCGACTGCATTTACTATCCTGTCCGCTCCAACCTGTTTTGGATTATCGTATTTTATATTAAGTCCAGTCTTTACTCCAGGACCTACTATTAGAGGTTTCTTTTTACAGTATTTATAACAGAAATTCTCTATTGAATGCATTACATTTGGAACTACCGACGATATTATAATGTCATCGAGCGCCCCCATATCTAAATCACTTCTCTCGAACAGGCTTCCTATGAGTATTCCATACTCGTCCGAAGTCTTATCCTTGTCAGTTTTTATTCTCCACGATTTTATTAAATTTTTACCTTCGAAAACACCTAGAACCATATTGGTGTTTCCTATATCAAACACTAGTAACATCGATTTTACCGTCCTTTCTCACCAAAGTCTAAATTTTTCTTTTTATTACAACGGCTACCGACGAAACTACTACAGCCGCAACCAATGCTTCGGGAATCCCGTTTGCAAGCGCTAGAGCTGCTATTGCCTTTACAGCCGAACCTGTTTTTCCTATTATCTCCATATATCTATCAGCGTATATAAAATATATCATTCCAAGTACACCTACAGTGTTGATCATAGATCCCACTACCCCTGTAATGAAGGCAGATGCCGATACTTTTTTGCTGATTTTCATAACGAAAGCAAATACATAGTAAGATAAAAGACCCATAATCACCCTTGGCAGTACTGAAACCAATGGATTCATAAATAGGAATGACGTTATTGTAGGAGTGGTTATCGCCCTTATCAGACTTGTAACCCCAAATATAAAGCCTATCGCCATACCTACTATCGGTCCTTCTATTACTGCACCTATTATTACCGGTAAATGCATTATCGTCGCGTTAACTGGTCCCAGAGGAATATATCCTAGTGGAGTCATAGATAGCATAATAGATATCGCCGACAAGAGTCCTATCACCGTCATCTTTCTTAAACTTATCTTTGTTCCCCTGTGCATGTTTGAGTTTGAACTGATTACTCCCGTCCCATTCATACCTAGCTTGTCCGCATTTACACCATTTCCAATTGCTGTCGTTTTTTTATTCATTTTAATTACACCTCCGTTTCAGCTCTCTATGAGATGCCGAACTATTAAATATATTTTTTGTCGTCTTTAGTCAAGCTCTCGCGTCTGCGAAATGCTAGCTATGACAAAATAATTCTAACAGCATGTAATTTCATTGTCAATACCACATACAATTAATGTAAAATATTGTCTATTTTATTTTCAGTTCATCATATGAAATTATGCCATCCACGCTCTCTGCGTTTTTAATTGCGTTTATTATACTTTTTTCAACTGCCTCTACTGCAAGCGAGCCAACCACAGTAGTTGTCGACTCTATCTCGCCAGTTGCAAGGGCGAATATAGCATCCCCGTCGTGCTCAGTGTGAATAGGGAATATCGCCCTAGCGTACCCATCGTGTGCCATCTGAGCCACCTTCTTACATCCAGACTTGTCAAACTTTGCATTTGTAGCAACGACTCCGATCGTAGTATTATCTATAGTAAAACCACCGCCTTGCATGCTATTCTTCATTGTAGTATTATCTATATCAAAACCACCGCTTTGCATGCTGTTCTTCAGTATATCGTAGCCATTTAGGACTTTGGATTTATCTTCGCTCATTACCCCAGCTATTACTTTCCCATCCTCGTACACGTCTCCTAAGGCATTTACAGCTACTAGAGCCGACACTATCAGACCATTGTCAAGTGAAATAGAATAACTTCCTATTCCACCCTTCATCGCCCTGTCTTGCCCAAGTGATTTTCCGACTGTCGATCCACAGCCAGCTCCGAAATTCCCCTGGTTGAGTTCTTTATCCGTCGCCTTTACACAGGCTTCGTATCCCATCTTCTTATCTGGTCTCACCTTGCAATCTCCTACAGCTAAATCAAATAGCACGGCTCCGACCACTATAGGGACTTTAGCAACTCCGACGTCAAAACCAATACCCTTTTCTTCAAGGTATTGACTAACTCCACAGGATGCTTCGAGTCCGAATGAAGATCCTCCCGAAAGCATTACTGCGTGTACTTTTTGAACGCTGTTTATCGGATCTAGAAGATCGGTCTCCCTCGTTCCAGGAGCTGATCCCCTTACATCTACACCACAACAAGCTCCTTCTTCGCATATAACGACGGTGCAGCCTGTAAGTGCATCTCTATCCTCGACCTGTCCAACCTTTAATCCCTTTATATCTAATATATTATTATACATATCCATTCTCGCCCCTAACTGAAACCTCTCCTGAGTTTACCTCAATCCTGTTTCCGTATTCATCCTGCACTATTAAGCTTCCCTCTTCGCTCAGACCTATACAATCGACCAGTCTGCTCTCATTTCCATTTAAATATATCCTCTTGCCTATTAGAGCTGACCTATTTATGTTTATATCCAGTATCTTTGTCTTCTCGCCTTTATCCACGTACTCTTTGTATAGTTCTTCAAATTCATTTAACACTGAAAATATAAGCGTTTCCCTCTCTATTTCAAAGCCCTCTTTTAAAAGAGAGGAAGCCTTTCTCTCTATTTCCTCGTCAAATTTTAGAGTACTCACGTTTATTCCTATTCCAACTACTAAATACCCTATCTCATCTCCCTGCAAACACAGCTCTGACAGGATACCCGCAATTTTCTTGCCGTTTAAAACTAGGTCGTTCGGCCATTTCACTTCGGCGTCTACTCCCATATCGTTTAAGGATTTGCATACTGCCGCTCCAGCTACTATAGTCATGAGCGACGCATCCTTTGGCTGTATACTCGGTTTTAAAATCAGAGACATCCATATACCCTCGCCCGACTTGGATATCCACCTTCTGCCGTTTCTCCCTTTACCACCTGTCTGTTCATCTGCCAGAACTATAGTTCCAGCTAGGCTGTTTCCAGCCTCTATTTTTGCAACCTCGTTTGTAGAGTCTACGCTGTTGAGGTATATAACCTTTCTTCCAATGAACTCGGTTTTCAAATTCTCATATATTTTATCTACATCTAGCATTTTATAAATCCTCCTTAAAAACAAAGGATGCTTCACGAAACTTTTCGTGAAGCATCCAGAATTTGATTTATCTAAATATCCTTGCCGCTTTTAATATTTCTGTAAATAATTTATTTAGATATCTTTGTCTAGATCGATATGTTTATCGTCATCCTTGTCTAAATTAACTTCTACTATCTCCGCTTCGTCGTCCTTCATAGGTAGAACTTTGTTGAATGCATCTTCAAATTGAGTTGCATCTAAAGTTTCGTATTTTAGGAGAGACTCGGCTACATATTTTAAACTTCCCATGTTTTCTATAAGTATCTTCTTTGTTCTTACGTAAGCGTCTTCTACTATTTGTTTTATCTCTTGGTCTATTTCAAAAGCAACTGCTTCCGAATACTGTCTAGTACTTGACATAGTGTTTCCTATAAACACTTCTTCTTGCGAGTCGAAAGTCATAGGCCCTAGTTTCGCACTCATACCGTATTTAGTTACCATACTCCTAGCAGTAGATGAAACCCTATCTAAGTCGTTTGACGCTCCTGTAGATACATCCTTTAAGATGAGTTCTTCAGAAACCCTACCACCTAGTAATACGACTATATCGTCGAGCATCTCTCTCTTAGTTTCAAAGAATTTATCTTCAAGTGGCAGCTGCATAGTAAATCCACCAGCCATACCTCTTGGTATGATACTTACCTGATGCACTGGGCTAGAAGTCTCTAGCACTTTTGCACAAACCGCATGACCCGCCTCGTGGTAAGCTGTAAGTATTCTTTCTTTTTCTATTATTACCCTAGATTTCTTAGCAACACCAGCTATTACCTTAGTGATTGCCTCTTCTATGGTTTCCATACTAATCTTCTTTTCTTTCTTTCTAGCTGTAAGTATCGCAGCCTCATTCATCAAGTTTTCTATATCAGCTGGAGTAAATCCAGGAGTTCTCTTTGCCAATATATCTAATTTTACATCGTCTGCAAGAGGTTTGTTCTTAGAGTGAACCTTAAATATAGCCTCTCTACCCTTGACATCCGGTCTACCAACTACTACCTGTCTGTCGAATCTACCTGGACGAAGTAGTGCTGGGTCTAGTATATCTGGTCTATTTGTCGCAGCCATGATAATTATACCCTGGTTGACGCCGAAACCGTCCATCTCAACTAGAAGTTGGTTCAGAGTCTGCTCTCTCTCGTCGTGACCACCGCCGAGACCCGCTCCTCTTTTTCTACCAACTGCATCAATTTCGTCTATGAATATAATCGCTGGTGAACTCTTCTTGGCTTCGGCAAATAAATCCCTTACCCTAGAAGCACCGACACCGACGAACATCTCAACGAAGTCTGAACCACTTATACTGAAAAACGGTACTCCCGCTTCTCCTGCAACAGCCTTTGATAAATATGTCTTACCTGTCCCTGGAGGTCCTACCATAAGAATCCCCTTAGGTATTCTAGCTCCAAGCTCAATATATCTCTTAGGATTTTTAAGGAAATCTACAACCTCCTGTAAATCCTCTTTTTCTTCCTCTAGTCCTGCTACTTCTCTAAATGTAACTCTGGTTTTCTCATCGTCTTTGTGAACCCTAGCTTTTGATTTGCCAAAGTTCATCACCTTGCCACCGCCACCTTGTGACTGGCTCATGAACAAGAACCAAACTATTATCATGAACACTATAAGCATAAGTGTAGGTATCATCTCTACAAACCATGGAGTAGCTGGCTTAGCCTCACCACTTAGCACCAATGATCCTGTTTTTACCTGACCTAATACTTCATCTGCGAGTTTATCGCCCATTACTTCTGATGGAACGTATGATTTAAATTTAACGTTTTTATTCTTTATCGTACCCTCTACTTGAGTCTTGTCGATAAAGTGAATCTTTGATATGTTACCGTCAGTTAACTCCCTATATACTCGGGAGAAATCAAGACTTTCAATTTTCTCTGTCGGTTTCCCTGTAAACTGGATTATACCCAGTAATATTATCGCCAATATTACATAGAACCCTGCTCCTTTTAGATACTTATTCAATACGGAAACCCTCCCTTCATTCTCTTAATTCTATAAATTGGCGAAAGTAATTCTTAGGACTTCTCGTGTGGTATCGCTTATTTTGTAATCCTCACTTATCCTGAAATCACCTACACACATAACACCTTCTTCATCTAGAACTATAGGTATCCTACATCTATCTTCTTTAGGTATTTTCATATCGATAAATAAATCTTTAATTTTTTTATTGCCCATGGCTAGCTTGATCTTGTCACCGGGCTGTCTATTCCTTATAACTATACCCCCTTTAATTCTATTTAAATCAAAGCCCTTCGAGCCCTTGTCGACTTTCAGGCTTTTAAATCTTTCGATTCCCATCACTTCAGTCTTTACAACTTTTCCTATATCTCTGATTTTTATAAAACCATTACAAGGTACATTATAACAGAATTCGAGCTTCTCTTCGATAATTTCCTCGCTTGTTAGTATTATACTACCTTTTTTTCTATATGCAAACATACCCCTCGGGAGTACTATCATTTTTTCCAACTTAGAATCTGGCTCAAGAGACATGACTTGTTCGATATGTACCTGGTCCATGAAATTAGTATCTCCTAATACATCCTTGATAGCATGTCTTACTATCCTAGATTTGATAGCACCGTCAAGTTTTGAATAAATTTCTAGATCTATCTCTATTCTGCTCTTATCTTGAGGTCGATTTGATAATATTTCACTGTACGCCTTCATGGTCTCTCTTTCGATAAAATCACTGTCTACCCTAATATTGTTTCCCATTCTCACTATAGATTCTACCACATTCGAATTAAAATTATCACTCATATACGGTATTAATTTAAGTCTTATCTTATTTCTTGTGTAAACGGTCTCTAGATTTGTCTTGTCAATTCTTGGCTCTAGAGAATTTTTACTGCAATATTCCAGTACTTCTGACTTTGGAATATCTAGGAGCGGCCTTATCAAAACATCGTCCCTTTCGTATTCAATCCCCCTAAGCCCCTGAATTCCAGTACCCCTCATCATTCTCATGAGTATGGTCTCTGCCTGGTCATTCATATTGTGAGCTATTGCGATCTTGTCTGCTCCGATTTCTTCCTTTAATTCGTAGAACATCTCGTATCTTTTCTTTCTTGCTCCATCTTCAACTGACAATCCAGCTTCCTTGCAGTATGCCGGTATATCTATTGACTTCACAAAAAAAGCGACTCCCATTTCCTTGCAGAGTTTTGATACGTACAACGCGTCTAAACTGGCATCTAACCCTCTTATTTGATGGTTTAAATGTGCAGCGTAGATATCTATATCAAACTCTTCCTTGAGTCTGCATAACAGATGTAGTAGGCAGACAGAATCAGGGCCACCAGATATACCCAAAACAATCTTATCACCTTTTTGGATTAAGTCGTGATCTTTTATTGTTTCTCTGACTTTATTTAATATCATATCCATCCCCCTACAGTTAGTTTTAATAGTAAATCTTTCTATAATATATACTCAAAGTCCTTGTTTTATCTCAAATTTTGTATAATTAAGATAATATCATATAAATTAGTAAAAAAGTAGTTATTTGAACTACTTTTTTACTAATTTATCTTATTTATCTCTATTTGAATGCTATTTCTTCCTGTAAATAAATCTTGTATCTCTATATTATAGTCTATATATATTTTTATATTTCCATTGCCTTCATTATTTATATCCAGTATTTTTGTACTCGTCTCTATTAAAAAAACTCCCTGAGACGTCCTGTAGTTGGTGCTTGTATCAACTCCTTCTCTAAATCTCATAAGCGTGTTGATCGCACCCATTTTCTTCATCGTCAACTCATCTTTGTTGAACTTAATAGTATTGAGTATTTTAATCTCGCCTTCCTCTTCATAGTAGACGATGTATGTAGATCCGTTTTTTGCATAAAGACTTCCAATATTTTTCACTTCAATTGTATCTGCTAGTCTATCCCCATCGTATTGCTTTGAAGTAATACTTATATTTACCTCTGTTGAATTCATTGAGACCTCCAATGTAATTAATATTTCTGTATATCTATTTTCTGTGCACCGTCTATATCTTTTTTTAAGAACTCATTTGCTATAGCAGAGAATTTTTCAGGTATATCTGAAACGAAGTACTCGTACTCAGGCTGTGACTGACCGTCGTTTAACATATCCTGATCTACTAAAATCTCCTTCAAATCCATAGCCGTTTCCTTGGCTGGATTCACCAAGATTATCTCCATACCCACTTCCTCACCTATAGTCTTCTTTAATATAGGGTAGTGTGTACATCCTAGTACTAGGCAGTCTATGCCCTCTGCCTTCAGTTCCCTTAGGTATTCCTTTGCAGTAAGTCTAGCTACATCTGTATTTGCCCAGCCTTCTTCAGCTATAGGCACAAACAATGGACACGCCTTATCTACTATTCTAATATCTTTATTTATTTTTCCTATCTCTTTTTCATATGCCTTTGACCTTATAGTTCCCTCGGTTCCTATTACTCCGACTATATTATTCTTTGTAGTGTACGCAGCCGTTCTCGCCCCAGCCTCTACAACTCCTATAATAGGTATATCGTAATTTACCTGAGCCTCTGTCAGCGACCTCGCCGTCGCCGTATTACAAGCTATGACTATAGCCTTAACTCCCTTTTCCAACATGAAATTTATCGCTTGAAAAGTATATTCGATTACCGTCTCCTTTGATCTAGGTCCGTATGGAACTCTCGCTGTATCACCAAAGTAAACAATGTTCTCATTTGGCAATATCCTAGTGATCTCTTTCAATACCGTCAACCCGCCTAAGCCAGAATCGAACACCCCTATTGGTTTATTACTACTCATATATTTACACCCACTTTACTTATTTGCTTCCACTATCTAGATAATTATACTTAAAAAACACGAAAAAATAAAGGTGTAAACCGCATTATAGTGAATTTTTCTAAATATTGAGCTATTTCTTTTGTAATTTTTCTATCAATTCCACTGTTTTGAATTTAAGTTTCTTGTCCTCGGCGTCGCCCTTGTCTTTTCCAGCTATAAGTTTATACTCTTCCTCTGTGAGCGCGTTTCTGAGTTTATCGTCCGTTTCCTTATCTATAACCGCATTTGTATCGTCTACGAAACATAGAGGAGGGAACATCACGCACCACCAGTTTCTTCCCTGTCCACTTCCTATAATTATCTTCAAAGCCTTGTACTCTCCAGCTGGCAGCACGACATTTGAGTACTGCTTAGTCGGAAACTGCGAGTGTGTAAGAGCTACATCCACCTTGTAGTCATATCCATTATCTTCTATTACCTCAGCGCTTATCTCTTTCAATTTATCTATCTCAGACTTGATTATATTTTCGCTTTCTCCAACGCTCTTTGAGCCCTTTAACTTCGGTTGTAGATAGGCTATAACCTCGTCCCTCACCTTTAGCTTAAGCGCTTGATCTTCATCTGTGTCGCTGTTTGCTATACAGTGAAATCTAATCAACTTATCCTTGTAGTCGCTCGATGCCTTTTTTATCATCTCTGTCTCGCTGTTTATTGTGTACCCCATAGTGCCTACTATTGATATCAGACATATCGTAAATGCCATTATTCTAAATTTTAATTCTCTCGTCATTTTTTTCATCATTCATTCCCCCTGAATTTTTAATCTCGTTTCATCTGTGGCGACCTGCCGCTAAAATATGTTTAGATTATATCCAAATGGGTTGAATTTATACTCAAACTTTGAAAATACTACTGGGACATTCTAAATCTAACGCAATCACCATACAAAAATTTGCCAGTGCATTGTCTTCAATGTACTGGCTCACATTCTTATTGGGTATTTTAATCATTTCAGTCGTTGTATATATTTCTTGCCCCTGTTTCCTTAGATAGGAATGCAAATACTACAGATATGGCAATCGATACCACAGGTACTAGAAAAGCGCCTTTAAAAGATGCCGCCGCATCCATTCCCGCTGCCATATTTCCGTCTAAGACCTTACCACAGATAACCGGTACTACTGCCGCAAATAGGAATCCGAATACGTTTACTATAGACATAGCCATCCCCGAAACCTCTGGGTCACATACTTCCTGACCGTTTGACCAGCACACTACACCCATTGCTCCCGATAACCCTATAATTGACGAACTCGCTATTGCCATCGGAAGAGATCCATTTAAGAACACCAACGATGCCCATCCTATTAAGCCTAGGAGTGCTAAGCCTATCATAGGTTTTCGCCTGCTCTTTAACTTATCCGATATAGTACCCACCAGTAGACACGATATACCATTTGATAATAAGGTAATCGAAATTATATTTGCTGCTGCGGTTTTTTCTATTCCATAAGTTGTAACCAGGTATTGAACTCCAAACGTACCTGTAAATAACATTACCGCACCATTTGCAGCTCCGAATGCTATTGCTGGACCCCATATCCTTGGATTTTTCACTATCTTACCTAGTTGCGTCGGAATACTCTCTTGTTTCTTTGTCGCCTTATTTCCACCACCCATTAGTATTGGGTTGACTTCTGGAAGCCCCATATCACCTGGTCTGTTCTTTATAAACAGGATTACCAGTACTGCTAGTGCCACTGAGACGATACCCATTGCACGGAACGACCATCTCCAGCCTATTAATCCGATTACCGCTATAAGTGGAGTCTGTGCTAGAAGACCTCCAAGCGATCCTACGAAACTCGTTACACCACTCATTGTGGCGAACTCTTTTGGTGGGAACCAGTTCCCCTGTATCTTAAGAATTGATAAGAATACCACTGACACTCCAAGTCCTACTACAAGTCTACTTATATATGCCATCATCACTATTTCTGAATACGAGAACATAATCGATCCCGCCGCTGCTATCACACTTCCGGCTATAACCGTTTTCTTCGGTCCTAGGTAGTCAACTAAGATACCTGTTGGTATTTGCATTATTGTATATGCGTAGAAGTACATCGAGCCTAGGTTAGCTATCTGTGTTGCGCTCATTCCAAAGTCTTCTTCGAGATTCCCAACTATAACCCCTGTCGATAATCTATGGAAGAATACTGTTAGGTATATTACTACCAATATCCCCCAGACTATCCACCTGTACGAGCTAACGTTTGAATCTTTCTTAAGTTGGTTCGAATTTGCCATTTACCTTCCTCCTAATACATTTAATATTTCAAGTACAAATACCCATGTAAATTTTTGTACTTTATAGTCACAAGTATACAGTATTAAGAGACTCAACTCTAGATATGTTTTTCAGAAAATTATCCGTATATGCGAAGAAACACAAACGACCAGCACATTGCCTAGATGTACTGGTCGTTTCGATTAAATTTTTTAAGAAGTTTGTGTCTAAAACTAATTGTATGCATCTTTATATGACAAGTGCTAATGCACTATTTATTTAAAAAATCTAGAGCTACTTGAGCGTGTAGAGCTGCCCCGTAATTCATAAACTTTTCAATAACTTGGAATTTTTCATGATGAGGTGGATATTTTATGACATCGTCACCCGAGCCAATCCACACCATCGCACCAGGAGTTTCTTCTAAATAATATGAGAAATCTTCAGAGCCCATGAGAAGATCGCTTCCCATGTAGTCTTTTAGCCTTCCAAGACTCTCTTCACCCATTATTTCAATAGTTGCTTCTCTAATTAATTCTGCTGCATTTACATCGTTTACAATGCTCAACGCGCTTTCCTCTATATCTACTGTCACATCTATTTCGTACATATCGGCAATAGCCTTTGCATGTCTCTTAATAGCTTCGTGAACTGTCTTCCTCGTTTCCTTGTTGAAATATCTCATAGATATATCTAAACTAGTGTACTTAGCTATTATATTAGCCTTAGTTCCACCTACGAACTTTCCTACCGATACAACTATCGCCTCCTGTGAATCTACATTTTTTGCAACTATTCCCTGTAGATCTTGAACGAATACTGTAGCTGGATGTATTGTGTCCTTAGCTAGATGTGGCGTTGATCCATGTCCAGATACGCCTTCAAACTTGACGAATATAGTGTCACAACCTGCAGATAGGTATCCATCTTTTACTATTATCTTTCCTGTTGGCACCATTGGGTGATTGTGCATTCCAAAACACATATCCACGCCTTTCATAAATCCATCTGCTATTATTCTTTGAGCTCCTTCAAATGTTTCTTCTGACTCTTGGAAAAAGAATCTAACTTCTCCGTTTAACTCGTCGCTCATATCGTTTAATATCTTAATTGCACCTAAAAGCATGGCTGAATGAGTATCGTGACCACAGGCGTGCATACTTCCTTCGTTGACAGACGAGTAGTCAGAGCCTGATTGCTCTAATATAGGAAGGGCATCTATATCCCCTCTGAGCATAATTGTCTTGCCTGGTTTATTTCCTTTGATAAACGCTACAACTGAAGTTAGTCCAGCCTTCTTGTATTCAACGCCCATCTTTTCCAATTCTTCAATTATTCTAGCTTGAGTTCTAAATTCATGTCCACTTAGCTCTGGGTTTTTATGAATATCTCTTCTTATATCTACTATGAAATCTTCAATCGCTTCAGCCCTGCTAAGTACATTTAATAATTCTGTTTCTTTAGCCATAGTATTACCTCCCATTAATGGAGCATAATGTGAGTCTTCCCTCTCTACAGTTGCTCCCATTTTTTAGTAATGCCGATTTTATATGATTGTTTCAACCCATTCGGCGGTATACCACCTTCCCTCAAAAATGGACCACCAAATGATTTTTTTCTTTACTATCTTTCTATTTGTGATTCTATATTTAATTCTATTGCCGACTAATTTGATGTTTCGTGGTATATGTTTTTAGCCCCTGTTTCCTTAGCTAGAAATGCAAATACTAGAGATATTACAACCGATACTACTGGTACCATGAATGCTCCCTTAAAAGCTGATATCGCATCCATTCCCGCTGCCATATTTCCATCTAGGACTTTACCACAGATAACTGGCACTACTGCTGCAAATAAGAATCCAAATACGTTTACTATAGACATCGCCATACCTGAAACCTTAGGGTCACACACTTCCTGACCATTTGACCAACATACGACACCTATTGATCCCGAGAATCCTATTAGCAATGCACCCGCTATAGCTAATGAAAGAGGTCCTTTTATAAATACCAGCGAAACCCATCCTATTAAGCCTAAGAGCGCTAAGCCTATCATAGGTTTTTTCCTGCTCTTCATTCTATCTGATATAGTACCTGCCAGTAAACATGATATACCAGTACATAGAAGAGTAAGTGAAATTATGTTCGCTGCTGCAGTCTTTTCTATTGCGTAAGTTGTAACTAGATATTGAACTCCAAATGTTCCTGTGAACAGCAACATTGCTCCGTTTGTAGCACCAAACGCTATTGCTGGACCCCATATTCTTGGATTTTTCACAATCTTACCTAATTGCGTAGGTATACTCTCTTGTTTCTGCGTTGCCTTATCTCCACCACCCATTAGTATTGGGTTCACTTCTGGAAGCCCCATGTCTCCCGGTCTGTTCTTTATGAACAACATTACTAGCACTGCTAGAGCTACTGAAACAATACCCATTGCGCGGAATGACCATCTCCAGCCTATCACTCCGATAACCGCTATAAGTGGAGTCTGTGCTAATAGGCCTCCTAGTGATCCTACGAAACTCGTTACACCACTCATTGTGGCGAACTCTTTTGGTGGGAACCAGTTCCCTTGTATCTTAAGAATTGATAAGAATACCACTGATACTCCAAGTCCTACTATAAGTCTGCTTATGTATGCCATTACTACTACTTCTGAATATGAGAACATTATAGAACCAGCCGCTGCTATTACACTACCCGCTATAACCGTTTTCTTAGGCCCTAGGTAATCTACCAGGATACCTGTTGGTATTTGCATTACCGTGTATGCGTAGAAGTACATTGAGCCTAGATTCGCTATCTGTGTCGCGCTCATTCCGAAGTCTTCTTCGAGATTACCAACTATGACTCCTGTCGATAATCTGTGGAAGAATACTGTTAGGTATACTACTACCAATATCCCCCAAACTACCCACCTGTACGAGCTGACATTTGAATCTTTTTTTAATGCATTTGAACTAGCCATTTAATTCCCTCCCAGTTTTTAAATCCGTTCTAAACGTTTTCCTCTGTATATCGATAAGAGGAAATTAGAACAATTGTTTTACTAATAAATGCGTGACATTCTTTCCATATGTCGTTTTTGTTGACTATTATGGTCTCGTCCGAAATTTCAGTTGCCTTTTAGTATTCTTTCTTATACACATTCTAAATTATAATACGATTTATTACACTATCTCTAGAGTACAAATAAACAGATAGTTTTTTGTACTATTGATTCAGACTATATCAATATTCTCTTTAATAGCGTTGGAATTACTTGTGTTTATTCTTTTATTTAGTTTGTCTTTATTGTATATCTTTTTGCATGCATTTTGTATTCTGAATAATTTTAAGCATCTGAGATAATACTTCACAATCCTTATTTAAATAGAATTATTTCAAAATAATTAATCTATCGTAATATATGCAATTATTTTTGAATACAAAAAGAGCTATCACCCTGCTAAATAATCAGCATGAGCAATAGCTCCATTTTTAGACTAGTAATTATTGATTTACTACGTCTCTGTCATCTCTATCGTCTATATTGTCGTTCTTTGCATTTTTACTTTGAACAAACATGTATATTGGTAGACCTATAGCTGTCGCAACTATACTTCCTAGGGCTACTTTAGTAGATCCCCATCCAGCGAAGAATAATTGGTTTAGTACAACAAAGGCACCACTTAATATTGCTATCATTGGAACCACTGGATATAGTGGCACCTTGTAAGGTCTTGCAGCGTTTGGTTCAGTTTTTCTAAGCTTCATAACACCTATAAATGTAAGCACGTAGAATATCCAAGTTGAGAACACTGCTAAGTCTGTCAATAGGTTGAATTGTTTAGATAATGCGTATATTGATGCTATAACACCCATTAATATTATCGCATTAGATGGAGCTTGAGAACTATTTACCTTTGAAAGTGATTTTGACATAGGTAATGTTCTGTCTGTTGCCATTTGGAATATAACCCTTGGTCCTGTCAACATATATCCGTTTAAAGTACCGAATACTGATATCAAGATACCAACTGATATTATTTTTCCACCTACTGCACCGAACATTTTAGTTGCAACTGCAGATGCTGGAGAAGCTACCTTAGCTAATTCACTAGCTGGTAATACCCAAAGGTAAGCTACGTTTATTAAGAAGTAAACCGCCATAACTATAGCCAATCCACCGACAATAGCCTTTGGTAGATCTTTACCCGGGTTTTTCATTTCTCCTGCTATTGCACCGACATTTAACCATCCGTCATATGCGAACAATATAGCTATAAGGACTTGTCCTATTATACCTCCAACGCTGACTTCAGCGCCTGCAAGAGGTGCAAATACTCCATTTCCGCCTCCACCTTTTATAAATCCTACTATCATTATTAGGAAAAGAGGTATTAACTTACATACTGTAGATACTGTTTGTATCCCACCAGCTGCCTTAGAGCCCATCATATTTATAAACGCAACTACTATTATCATGAAGATTGCTGCTGGTCCTAATAGATGAGGCATATTTAGCATGTCTGCTCCTGTAATCTGTTGAGCGAAGATAACTGCAAGTGCAGCCATCATTCCTGGGTAGAAGAGTATTATCTGCATCCATCCAGTTAAGAATCCTAATTTGTCACCGTATATCTCTTTGATATACACTGGCATACCACCAGTTTTAGGTATCATTGCGGCAACTTCTGCGGCTGTTAAACCTGCAGTTATTGTCATAATACCAGCTACTAACCATAAAATCATTCCAAGTCCAGGTTGTCCACCTGTCAATGTGTAAACTGCTTGAGGTTTAAAGAATACTCCAGCTCCTATTACAGAACCGATAACTGTAGTCAATGCTGCAGCCAAACCAAGCGTCTTTTTCAATTCATTGTTTCCCATTTGCGTTTATTTCTCCTCTCTCGTTTCCCTCTGTTTCTCTTAAAAGTCTTGTCGCTCGTAAAAACTTTATTATTATACCTATTCGTTAAATTTTTAGTACATGTCATATTATAATATAGTTTTTTTAAAAAGCAAACATTTTCTAAGTTAAATTTTCGTTAAGTCGAAAAAAAGAACGATTTAAGCCTATTTTACCCTGGCTATTTAAATATTATTCAAACGTTAACAACCTCGCTATACTGCCATTCCTTGCATTTATGCAAATGACTCCGTTTTCACAGTTATCGCAAAAAAAGAAATTTATTCCTTTTTTTGGGAGCTTGATTTTCGAACGTTTTTGTGAAAACGTTCTTTATCATTTTGATAAATTCTCAATTTTCACTTTAATAATTTAATTTAAATTAAACGTTCTCTATTCTATTTTAGGTATATATGTTATTTTTTTAACACTAATGCGTATTTTTTCCCATATATATGCAATTATCGAAAGGTTATTCAACTAAATTATCTGTATACAAGAGATATCCACGAAATCATGTCTTCTATGTTTCCGTGGATATCTATAATTTTTTTCTATATACTTTGATAATAGTAGTCTACTGTGAGACTTAACTAAGCATCTGGTATATCCTTACCGCTAGTGTAAGCTTTAACCTTGTCTCGTAATCGGTTAAATCAGAATCCAAGAGTTCACAAATCTTCTTGTACCTGTACTTTATCGTATTATAGTGTACAAACATCGCTGTAGCGGCATTTTTTAGATTCCAGCCGTTGTCTATTATAAAGAGCAAGGTCTTCATAAGTTCTGAGTTATACGCCTTGTCGTGTTCGAATAACTTATCCAAATTTCTCTTGCAAAATTCAATAGTATCGTTATCCTTGTATATATTGTGAAGAAGCCCATATACTCCAAGTTCCTTGTATAGCACCGTCGCGCTCTTCCCTTTGTGAATTATTCTACTTATTTTAATAGCAATCACGGCTTCTTCGTAGCTTTTGCTTATCTCCATTAAATCGTCTTTGAAATCTCCGTAAGATACAGATATCGTAAATTTACTCTTTTTTGTTACAGCCTCTCTGAGTTCATCTGCACTCTGTTTTATGTATGCATTTATATTAGTAGACTTCACATCACCCTGCTTGATTAGAAAGACTATGCTGTCACTGAACTTTACATATATAACATCGTTGTACAGCCTTTTCATAAAATCTATGCAAGCGTCTAATATCTTCTTGCTCTCTGTCTCCAACTTGTGGACGCCTGAGCCACTTTCCACCTTGGTGTATTTTTCTTTGAAATCGTCTATATCAGCTACCATCGCACATATACTCGTATTTTCGAGTTCCCAACCGTATATAGATGCCCTGTTTTTAATCTCATCCTTGTATTTTATATTGTTCATGATTAAGTCCTGTACGAACTCATTTTTATGTCGCTCTTTTATCTGCATACTTGATATCTTCTTCTGTACATCGAGTATGATTGCAGTGTTCACATGCGCTAATACATTTGACGCATAATTGTCCACCTTAAACTCGTCTTCTCCCAGAAATATAACATATCCATAGGTTTCGTTGTTCAATCCTATTTTGTAATGTGATCGGATATCCAGGATATCCCTCAATGCCATCTTTTTTAAATCCTGATTCTTTCTCGATGAATAATGAGAAAAATACATCTGTTGAAAATGCATATCATAATAAAGCACATCTTCATTTAAAAAATCCGACAATGTATCTATTATTACCCTCGTGCCATGGTTATTTATAACTATCTGGGAGAATTTCTCGTTGATTTCCTGTGACAATTTTAACGCCTCTGATTGATGGTCTATAATCTGTATAAGCACTGGATTTATAACATCCACAAATGCAAAATGCAGTGGTACATTTACTATAGGGAAATCTAATTCGTCAGCCACCTGCTTTACATCCTCAGGCAAATCAAATATAAACCTATCCAGTTTTAAAAATAACGCTGACATTCCCTCATCCTCTAATTGTCTAACTAAATTGGCAAATTGATCTGGGTTTATCGTAAATATGTACCCACTGCAGAGAACGATCTCATTGCCCCTAGTCCAAGAAAATGGATCTGGTGCGTCCATAACTGTTATAGACTGAACTACACGGTCCAATCCATTTTCACCAGCTATGACCTTCATACCTTCGAACAGTGGATTCTCGAGTATATCTCTAACTGTAGTTTCCTCCTTCAAACTAACGCCTCCTTCCTTATGCGTACAGCGTTTGAAAACATAATTTTCTTATGAATACACTTAATTTTCAATTATTTCAAGACGATATTAGTTATTGACAATTAGCTCAAATCTAGGAATCTGACAGCAGTACTTTAAAATTAAAACAGACACCCATCCACCTCGGATGGATGTCCAAATTTTCAATTCATATCTCTAAAGTAATAAATATATCTTAAATCTGATTGACTGTGCTGGCTAGTACTTGTGCTGGCTAGTACTTATGATTGATTTATAAGCTTGAATCCTTAAAATCAGCGTTATTTAAGATAAATTCTTCACTGTTCATTATATGTTTTGATGTTAGTTCTTCTGCTAACTTGTCATCTCCGTCTATTATCGCCTTTACTATTCCCATATGCTCGTCCGCTATACTCATAGATGTATCATAACATTTCATATAAGACAATCTGAACTTATACTCTTGCTCCCATATACTTGTTACTGCCTTTGTAAGCGCATTATTGTCAGACATTTTTCTTATCGCCTTATGAAAATCTATATCCTTCTTTGATAGTTCCATTATATCATCATATGACATGTCTTCTCTACTAGATAATTTTTTAAATTCCTCTGTCATCTTCTTAAGATTTTCCACGTCTATATCATTTCTTTTTTTAGCTGCAAGTGAAGAGCTTAATCCCTCTAATTTAGCCCTTACCTGTAATACGTTTGTTATATCCTTAAGCGACATATTAGAAACGTATGCACCTTTTCTAGGTAACATAACTACTAGATCTTCTAATTCTAGTTTTCTTATCGCCTCTCTTATTGGTGTTCTGCTTACTCCAAGGCCTTCTGCTAGCTGTATCTCCATGAGCCTTTGTCCTGGTTTTAATTTTCCTGTCAATATTGATTCCCTTAGATTGTCAAATACTACATCTCTTAACGGTCTGTAATCACTTAAATCTAATTTTGGTAGGTTATACAATTACTTCAACTCCTTTATCACTGTTAGTTGTTACGAAAACTTGATTATATTGTTCCTTAAGCTTTATGCTACATTTTCGTGCATCCACTTCGTTATTAAATATCCCGAATACGGTAGGACCGCTTCCACTCATCATAGTCCCAATCGCGTCTTCTCTCATGATGTCCTCGATTTCTTTTATCTCAGGATATTTTTTCGATGTCACTGTCTCCAGTACATTAACCATATCATTACATACAGATACTAAATCTCCCTCTCCTAGTCTTTCTATAAGACAACTAGTATCAGGCCTTGTTTTTACGTCGCTCATATTAAGATTTTCATATACTTCTTTTGTAGAAACAAAAATATTAGGTTTGCAAACTACTATATTAGTATTTTTAGGTAATCCATTTATATATGTCAATCGTTCCCCGATATTTTCTGCTAAGGCAGGTCTTCCCGATATGCAGAAAGGAACATCAGCTCCTAATTTTAATCCTAATTCCTGAAGCTCTGTCTCGGTTAGGTTCAAGTTCCAAAGTTCATTAAGTCCTACTAATACTGCTGCTGCATTTGAACTTCCTCCTGCCAAGCCCGCTGCAATTGGTATATTTTTAGTAATGAATATCTCCATACCTTTGTCAATTTTATATTTATCTTTGATAAGGCTCGCGGCTTTGAATACTATGTTGTCACCATCTAGTGGAATATCCCCGCTATTGCTCTTTACAATTATTTTGTTTTCTACTAATTCTTTTAATTCTATGATGTCAAACAGGTCTATAGATTGCATTATCATTTGGACTAAATTGTAGTTATCTTCCCTCTTTCCAACTACATCTATAGATAGGTTGATCTTCGCTCTGCTTTTTAATTTAATTGATTCCATCTAACCTCCCTCGTTGTATCATGAATACATACATACTTTATAAATTTTATTTTATATTGTATATACTATTATACTATACCAAAGTTGTAGGACACATTTCATTTTTAAAATTTCAAATAATAGGTCGCAAAAACAAAAAAAGTTGAAAAAAAGCAATTATTTTGATGTATTATGACTTTTTTAGCCTCTTTTTCCATAATTTTTCCCATCGAAATTTCATGTACATTCTACAGAACTTCTATATTTGCGCGCGACAATAGGACCTCGTATCACTTGAAGTTCTTAAAGTGACACAACGTCCTATTGCGTAGATTTACCTGTATTTTAGGTAATTAGCAGAATGGTTCAACTTTCTTTTCTAGTATCAGGCATTTACCCTGTCTAAGGGTTTCGTCTATTGCTAAATCATTTATATCGGCTATCTCTTGCTCAGTAGTATTGTATTTCTTTGCTATATCCCAGAAGGTATCCCCTTCTTTACATACGTACACTATTATACTAGGTGAATTTGTAAGGTCGTAGGCACCCTGGTCTTCTCCCTTTACTATAAAGCTTTCCACGTCCTTATCTATAGCTTCCGTAAATCTTCTCAACTTAACTGCAAAGTCTATCTCGTCTCTATTTAAGTCGGCTTCCACCTTTTCAACTACTATTGTGTTGAATACAGATGAGCTGTCACTCATGTCTTCTATAGCTAAGTCATGCTCAAATGGAACTTCTTCACTTATCCTGTATATCTTTTTTAGACCTTCTTCAGGCACGTAAAGTACATCTAGTTTTATAATACCTTGGATGGTATTTGTGTTTTCTTCTACAAATGCGTTTTCTATAGATGCATTGCAACTTACGCTTACTATGTCGTTTATTTGAATTCCATCCGTCTTGTCACTGCTAATGCTGTCCCTTATTGTAAAGCTTTCTTCATCATTGCACAGCCTCTTGTTTAATTTTATAGGTTTCTGATCAAACTTAAGCACTGTCTGTGGAGAGTATGCATCTTGAAGCACCTCTCTAGTCACCTCGTCTGTAACCTTGCATTTACAGCTTGCTGTACAGTCAATTTCTAATACTCCATTTGAACTGTCGTTGTTTGGACTGAAATTAAAGTTGAAATCTCCTATCCTCAGTAGGATCTCTTCTGTCATTCCTTCAGTTACCCCTGGCATATCCACAAATTGAGTGAAATCTATTCCTATTTTATCTAGTTCTACAATCTCATTTTCATAAGTCGTAGCAAGCGGATTTACTTCTAGCACTCCACCTACTATCACCTTATTGTCAGTTACCCTGCTTTCCTTCACCTTCATAGAAGGGCTTAGGCTTATTATTTCCCTTATCTCATCCGTATTTACATTTATACTGTCTCTAATTGTCGTTTCTGATTTTTCTATGCCGATTATGTCCTGGAAGTTTATTTCTTTTCTATGCTTTTGAATTCCCTCTACCTGGTCGACGTCCTTTACTATTTCGAGTTCTTTCTTGTCGAATAGACTTCCCTTGACATTCATCAAAGCACCAATTTTTAATTTTCTCTCGTTCATTATAGTGCAGTCGATGTGTTCAACTTCTGGATACAACATGAAGTTGATGTCTTGAAGCACTATGTCCTTCTCTATGACTTCGTTGATATCTATCTTTCCATCTACGTTCGATACTGTGTTTTTATCGTCGGCTATATAGATGACATTGTAGTTAAATGTTCCCCTTAAAAGTATCTTACCGTCTGCCGCCTCGACTTTTCTAAATGATATGTAACCTTCTGTCTTGACTATTTCATATACATCCATTTTTTTGTCGGGTACGACCGTTTCCGCTTCTATAAATGTTTGATATTTTCCAAAGTCTATTCTGTTGTCGAGTTTTATCACATCTTTTATAAGTTCCATCTCTTATCCTCCCCATAGTACAATTATAATTATCACACTATATTTATATTAGTTTGAGGACAAAAAAATTACACCTATTTATACAAGGTGTAATTTTTTTTAGCTTATTTACTTGTTTAACTTATTTGCAAATTATCTTGATCTTTAAATACTTGTAGTTTTACATTTGACGTCAATAGATCAGAGTAGCTGTATGAAACCCTTGGGTATCCGTTACTCTCATCATCTAATTTTATGACAAAAACACTTGGATATACTTTTTCGAGTATACCTTGTTTCGTTATTATTTGCTTTCTTCCTTTGTTAGCCTTGAGTAATATCTTTTTGCCGATATGCCTCTCTAAACTCATTCTTATTTTGTCTAGAGTCTGAACAGTAGCCACGAAATCACCTTCTTCAACGTTAATATGTTTACATAATAACATATTTTAGAGACTTTGTCAAATCTATAAACATATATTTTATATTTTTTTTATATGATTGTCAATACTTTTGTTAAATCTTTATAATAGTTTTTATGTATTGTTAATTTTTACTAACAATTTTAACTTTCTTTCTTTAGTCTGGCTTAGATATCATTTTCCTTAAATGGCATCTGGATATTCTTTACAAATTGATTTCACTTGTTAAATTATGATTCAGCCACTTATGTAGGTGATACGAGTCACATTAAATTTAGAACACCTACATCTAGAGCCATGTTATATCTTTCTAGAGTTATTAATGGTATTATTTCCTAAAAACAAAAATATATACCCATCTTTTCGGACGGATATATATTTTTTGTTTTACTTATTTATTTCAAGCAGAGGCATAGCCCACCTAAATTTGCCTCGAGTCTCAGAGCCTCCAATGCCCTTCACTCCCGTTATGGTCTGTTCGATTACCTCCTCTATAGGAACTACTACATCTATCCTGGAGCAGGCTATCTTTTCGACTATAAACACAGGGTCTAGGGCGTGTATCATGATTCTACCTGGAGAACTTGCGTAATTTGCACCTGATGATATTATTTTTTCGAAATTTGATTGGCAGGCACCCGCGAATATTACTAAGGCATCTAGATTAGGTTGCCACTTTCTAGCAGCTTTTACTGTTTTGACAAAGTTATGCGAGTTTCTGTAGTTTTTCAAGTTCTCAACTCCACCCTTCTTCCCAGTCATAGAATCATGCCCTGTGATGACCAAGATATCTGGGTTGTATTTTTCCAATAATCCCCTTACTTCCTTATACTGTTCATCTTCCGGAATTGCAACCCCAGCTGCTGGTATGCCGAGTTCTGCGTACACATCTAAACAGATATTTAAATATTCTCTATCTCCGTCTATTTGCAGCACTTTACCGGGTATCCCATAGGTTTTAACCTCTGTTTCCTGTTTCGCCAGGCCCCGTGATAGCCTCCTACTTCTTTCAAGCGGTTGATTTACCTTTCTTGACAGTAGGAGTTCTACCTCTTTATCTATCATAATAGCCCTAAGATCATGGGTTGTAATCTCTTCAAGATCGTCTAGGTACGCGTCTGCCAGTATCCTAAATGCTATACCTTTTAATAGGGCTACTTTTTGCCCGTCTTTATCTTCTTCAAATGATACTATTTTGAATATAATGTCCTTATTGTACGATTTCCTTGCTACCAAATCGCCTACTTTCATAGCAATACCCCCAAACATTCTCTCTACACCAGGGTGATAATCCTGTAGTGTAGATACTAAGAAAATTTATATACATATTATTCTATGCTGGAGCAGGTAGATTTGTTCACTTAATTTAAATAAAATTTAGGTATTTATTGGCTTCATTTAGATAAAATCAAATAATTATTGCTAAGTATGTTATTACCTTTGAAGTATGTAATTTCTTTTAAAATATGTAATTCACTCTTAAGTGTGTGATTCACTCTTAAATGAAAAGGAAGTCCCACCACCTAAAAGACAGTGAGACTTCTTTTCTATGTTAAATGATGATTCAACGCTTTCAGTGGGGGACATCTATCTCAAGTTAAAATAATACGTCTGTTATTACCCTCAATGCGTTTTTGTAAAATATCTTTTCTATATCCCCGTCCTTAAAACCTTCCAACTTTAATGCTTGGTATAATTTATCCATCTCTGATGCGTCTCGTATTTCAACTTCTGAACCTATTCCGTCAAAGTCGCTGCCAAGAGCTATCACATCTACTCCGCCGACCTTTTGTATATGTTTAATATGTCTTATCATATCGGAAATCCTACTGAAATTATCTCCATAATCGCCAAGGAAGTAGTCAGCAAAGTTGATACCCGTAACACCTCCGCTATTTGCGACTATTTTTATCATTTCGTCAGTTAGATTTCTAGATACATTTCTCATCGCTCTTGAGTTTGAATGACTCGCTACGAAAGGCTTTTTAGATAGTTTCGCAACATCGTAGAATCCACCGTCGGATAGATGTGATACGTCGATTATCATTCCCAGTTCATTCATTCTCTCAACAGTCAACTTCCCAAACTCAGTTAGTCCTAGATTTGTATACTCTTCCCTACAATGTGGGTATCCGATTTCGTTCACATGGTTCCAAGTCAAGGTCATAAGCCTTACATCTCTGTCGTAGAACTCATCTAATTTATCAAGACTTCCTTCTATAGCTCCACCTTCTTCTATAGATATAAGAGCTGATATTTTTCCAGCCCTGTCGTTTGCTATTATCTCCCCGTAGTTAGTAGCCAAGGCTATCTTGTCAGAATTTTTTTCTATCTCGAAATTTATTTTATCCGACATAGCTATACAATACTCGTATAGATTCTTATTTTCGTCTTGATCCAAGAACAGAGCGAACATCTGTGCCATACATCCGCCCTTTGCTAATTTTTCTACATCTATAGAGAAATCGTTTTTTCTAAGGCCGTATTTTTCTGTATCCTCCATCATCTTATATACCGTATCACAGTGTAAATCTATGTATTTCATATCTTATACCCTCCAATGTTTAAATTTTGATTGAGTAGCGTTTGATTTGACTCCACTAAAATGAGAATTACGCCCACACCTACATAGGAATGGGACATCTATCTCAAGTTATATCTCAGTTACGCTAAAGAAGTTGCTATGCGTCATATTTACGTCTAGCAACTTCTTCTGTCAACTCTATATGTTTTTGCCACAGCATTTTTTGTATTTCTTTCCACTTCCACATGGACATGGTTCATTTCTTCCTATTTTTTCTTCCTTAACTATTGTCTTAGATTTCTTGTATGTCTTTATTACTTCTTTTCTGTGGTCTTCAGTTAATATTTCCTTCCAGCCTGGTAGGTTGTATAGCCAATGAGCTTCTACTTGTACCATATTGAAATACAATTTATCGAAGTCTATTTTTAAAGATATTTCTGAATCGGCTTCCATTTCATCCAATACTATATCTTCTTTTAAACTTTCGCTTACTCCGTCTATGAATCCCATGAAGTATTCATTTGTAGTACCGAATTTTTCAGCTAGTTCACTTAACTTACCCTCAACTAATTCTGTCTTGTTGTTTAATATTTCGCTGTATATTCCTGATTCTACCTTTAGGTATTCTTCCCAGAACTTTACTTCTTCTTCTTGGCTTTCGTGTTGCTCACTTATTTCATTCCATTTTTTAAATAATTCGCTCATATTTTCCTCCTAAAACCCTGTAATGTGTTTATTCCGTCCACACACAAAGATGTGCTTATCCTAGTTTGCTTTAACCTATTCATTATATTATATTTTTGTGGTAAATGCAATTACAGACGATTCTAAGCCTAAAAACTGCCTCTGTTAATCATTTTTTAATATCTCGTGCATTACCTCTATAGCTCTATCTTGATTTATAAAGTACGGACTAGTCGCTATTGTTATGACATTTGCACCGCTTACGAGCCTTCTTATCCTGTCCATCTTATAGTCGTAGTCTATGTAGTCCATATCTGGTGAGAATATATCTAGGTCTATATCCAAGACATAGTCGCCGTCGATATCCCTGTCCAGAGAATACGTGCTGTCTATAATTTCGACCGATGAAAACACCCCGTGCTCAATCGCTGGCATTATAAAACTCCCGACGTTTAAGACGCTGTTTGTGTATCTGAACACGTCGTCCATATCTTCTATATCTACTTTGAGGTCATCTGGTCGCCTTGTATCCTTGTGTTGATCCACGTGTACCAACTTTACTCCCTTTTCAAACAATCCCTCGTGTAGACTCTTTATCCAGAAGTAAAAGGCGTGGTTGTGGTTGTCAAATACGTATATCCTCTTTCCATCTATGTTGGATACTACAAAATTTTCCAGTCCCTTTGCGACGATTTCTACTCCACCATCCACTTCGTTAAAGGTCGTGTGATTCCCTATTCTAACATCTCCTAGGTCTCCCTCTATCAGTTTTGGAACGTATATGCTTTTATTTTTTCTCTCCTCATATGAAAACACATTATTTCCAACTGGTTCATCTATATAAAACCCTGTGTATCTATCCATAATCTTATCCTCTCCTCATGTTTTACTCGTCCAACTTTAAATTATAATTTAATCGTTGCGATATCTATCTCAAGTTAAATTTTAATTCAAGACCTTCAGTGTCGGATTTACCCCACAGTTACATAATATGATATTATACTATAATATCATATTAAATAAAATCCATATAAAAAGCGAGTAATATAAAACCCAAATCAGTTTCATACCGCCCGCCTTGTGTAAAATGGATTCCATTTAAATCCGATAAACTCACTACATCTAAGTTGAATGTCGATATACATTTTAAAACCCCATATTTTTCGTCTAAATTTAATATCGCTACATATTTTGAAACTTCGCGTACTTCCTTTATATACACAGAATCCTTATAGATTGACAACCCCAACTCCCCATAGACCACATAGCGAAGGTTCTATCAATCCAACTACCCCTGGCTCACTACCTCTTACCACAGCTACATCGCCAGAGCTGTAATTAGCCACAAATACCAAATTAGACGTCTTATCCACAAATATATCGTAAGGTGCTAATCCAACTCTAAAACTTCTTATAACTTCATCTCGTACACCGTCTACTACCGACATACTTCCGTCAGACGTATTAGACACATAAATTGTATCTGTATCCGGATTTGCCCTCAAAAACTGGGGTCTCTTCTCGACAAATATCTTACCAATTATAGAATTTTTTTCTCCATCCATTACGCTGATATAATCTACATTAGCTGAGTTGTAACCGATGTATACTTTGTTTGTCCTAGGGTTTACAGCTATTCCCGATGGTGATGAACCGACATCCACGTAGTCGATTACCTCGTTTTTTACTCCATCTATAACTGTTAAATTTCCTGAGCCATTATTAGAGACGTACACCCTATTTGTAATTGTATTTATATCAATCTTCGCTTGCAGGTTAGAGCCCCTTGTCTTTATGTTCTTTACAACCTTATTTGTAACTCCGTCTATAACACTAACGTGATGCGAACCCCGATTTGCTACATAGATTAGATTTGTGACTGGATTTACCCTCAAATAAAACGGCGAGTCCCCAACCGATACGCTCTTTATAATTTTATCTGTTCGCGCATCGATCACGCTCACTGTATTTTTTGTGATATTTGCCACATAAACTCGCTTTGTCCTATCGTTTACATCTATACCTCTGACGTTTGACGATAGCTCTAACTTCTTTATTTCCTTAAAATCCTTTCCATCTACTATGGAAACTTCTCCCCCTGCTGATTTTGTACCCATTCCCGATATATATATTTTGCTATTGCACTCTATCGGTTTGAATCTGATACAATCGCTTTTGCTCTCATTCATATCTCTTTCCTCCTGTCATCATTTAAAAAGTTAATCCTCTAAATATCCTTTAATACATTCTATGCGATATGTAGAAATATGTTCTATGTGGACAGGTTAAATTAAAAAAGATATCCACAATTCAAACCGTATGTGGATATCTTTCACTTTAAATTATTTTTAAGTTGTATTATTCGACCTTGAACATTCCCCAAGGTTGATTTTCAGGAGGGTTAGACGTGAATACCATCTTTTCCTTGGTAGTTGGATGTTCTAGTTCTATCCTATGAGACCAGAGTGCCAACTGTTGACCTCTTTTGTTTATATCTTGTCCGTACCTTTGGTCGCCGTATAGAGGGTGATTTCTACTTGCAAACTGTACCCTTATCTGATGTGGTCTTCCTGTCTTTAGGTCGATTTCCACCAGACTCAAGTCGTTCTTGCTAGATATTAATCTATAACTTAGTTCGGCCCTCTTTGATTCCTTGTGGTCTTCTCCTACGACTGTTACCATGTTTTTCTTTCTATCCTTATATAGGTAGTCGACAAAGCTGTCTCCTTCCCTGTCAAGAATTCCACGTACTACAGCCCTGTAAGATTTTTTGAATGTCTTGTTTCTGACCTGTTCTGACAGTCTAGACGCCGCCTTTGACGTTTTGGCAAAGACCATTACGCCTCCGACTGGTCTATCTAATCTATGCACCAAACCTATATATACATTCCCAGGTTTGTTGTACTTTTCTTTTACGTATTTTTTTAGAGCGTTTACCATGTCCTGATCTTCTGTGTCGTCGCCCTGAGACAATATATTCACTGGCTTTTCGACTACGAGCAGGTGATTATCTTCATAAATGAATTTAATCATTGCGTGTTTCGATGAATTTCTCATTTATTTTTCCCATCTTCCGAAGATTCCACAAGGGAGTATCTTTCCATCTCTAGATGCTGGTATCCCGAGTTCTCCTCCATATATTTTTCCACCGTTTACTTTTTTACCAATTGTCGTAGTGAGCACATTTTCGAGCACTATAGACGAGAATCCTGTTGTGTAAGAGTTTATTAAGAAAAATAGAGGCTCGTCTGTAAGCACGTCCGTACATAGGTTTACAAAGTCAAATAGCTTGTCTTCTATCTGCCAAACTTCTCCCTTTGGACCTCTTCCGTAAGATGGAGGATCCATGATTATAGCATCGTACTTCTTACCTCTTCTTATTTCTCTTTCAACGAATTTCACTACGTCGTCGACTATAAATCTAACCGTCCTGTCATTTAGTCCAGATAGCTCAATATTATCCTTCGCCCAGTTCACCATTCCCTTAGCTGCGTCAACGTGGCATACCTCAGCTCCTGCGTATGCACATGCAACCGTAGCTCCACCAGTGTAGGCAAATAGGTTTAAGACTCTTATAGGTCTGTTTGCACCATTTATCTTATCTATCATCCAATCCCAGTTTGCAGCCTGTTCTGGAAACAGTCCTGTATGTTTAAATCCTGTAGGTCTTATGTGGAATTTTAAATCTTTGTAGTTTATCTTCCACTGTTCTGGGTACTTTTTCTTCTGTTCCCATTGACCACCACCCTTTGCGCTTCTGTGGTAATGTCCATGTGGATTTTTCCAAAGAGCCCATTCGTGTTCCATTGGCCAAACGACCTGTGGATCTGGACGTCTGAGAACGTAGTCTCCCCAACGCTCTAATTTCTCACCATTTCCCATGTCGATAAGCTCGTAATCTTTCCATTTATCTGCAAGTAATAGCATTATTGCCTCCTATCATCTTCTGTTAATTGTATATATATTAAGACCCCTATTGATCTGAATTTATATGCGTACCTTCTAATCAATAGGGGCTTTATTATTGAAATTTGTCAATCACTTAGAATATAGAGCTAACTGATTGGTTTGTGAATATTTTCTTTATAGCTTCCCCGAATATAGGAGCAACTGTCTTTATCTGTATTTTTTCTATCTTCTTTTCTTCTGGAAGTTGGATAGTGTCAAGTACAATAAGTTCTTTGATATCAGATCCTGATATTCTTTCTATTGCTGGTCCAGAAAGTACTCCATGTGTACAACATGCGTATATGTCTTCAGCACCAAATTTCTTAAGCGCCTTTGCAGCGTTTACTATTGTTCCCGCTGTATCTATCATATCATCCATAAGGATTACATTTTTACCTTTGACTTCACCTATTATATTCATTACTTCACTGACATTTGCCTTAGGTCTTCTCTTATCTATGATTGCGATTGGAACTTCACCAGTTATGGCATTTGCAAATTGTCTAGATCTAGTTACACTACCTAGGTCTGGTGAAACTACGACTAGGTTTTCTATTTTCTTTTCGTTGAAATAATCAGCAAGTATACTTCCACCTAGTAAATGGTCAAGTGGTATATCGAAGTATCCCTGTATCTGTGACGCGTGCAAGTCCATTGTAAGCACTCTATCTGCTCCAGCCGCTGTAATTAAGTTTGCAACTAATTTTGCAGTGATTGGATCTCTCGCCTTAGCTTTTCTGTCTTGTCTTGCGTACCCGTAATAAGGTATTACCGCCGTTATTCTACCTGCAGAAGCTCTCTTTAATGCGTCTATCATTATAAGTAGCTCCATTAGATTGTCATTTACTGGATCATTCGTAGACTGAACTACAAATACATCACTTCCTCTTACTGTCTCATTCATGTTTAGGCATATTTCGCCATCGCTGAATTTAGAAACCTCGCAGTCTAGTAATTTAACTCCAACGTAGTCAGCTATCTTCTTAGCTAACTCTTTAGATGAATTACCAGCTATGATTTTGATTTCACTTCCACTAGTGTTCATATGTGCTTTCTCCTCCTGATTTTTTAAATAACTGCATAAACTCATTATCCACACAAAGTTATTATCCATCATTTGTTATCTATATCAGTTGTGCACGTCTCTGCCGTATATCGCAAACAGATCTGTACACACTTTGTTGCCCTTATCTATCGCTCCTGAGCTCATATATTATCTTGATTTCGGTCGCTTCTCGTTGATTAACTGTATATTTGTAGCTATTTCTTGTTCTTTATTTGCATTTCTTGTTTTTTATTTACATTGCTTATTTTTCGTCGCTGGTGATTATTTCTTGTTTTTATCTACCCAACCGTCTTTTACTACCTGTCTAGCCCTTGCTATAGCTAGTGATGCGTTTGGAACATCATCTGTTATAGTAGATCCCGCTGCGATGTATCCCTTTTCTTCAACTGTCACCGGTGCCACTAGGTTGCTGTTTGAACCTACAAAAGCCCCGTCTTTCACTGTAGATCTAAATTTTTTCTCTCCGTCGTAGTTTACAAATACTACTCCGCATCCTATATTTACATTCTCTCCAACATCTGCATCCCCTATGTACGCTAGATGTGATGCCTTTGAATTATTTCCAATATTAGAATTTTTAATCTCTACGAAGTCACCAATTTTGACATGGTCACCCACATTAGCATTTGGCCTTAGGTATGCGTAAGGTCCAACAGTTGTATGTGATCCTACGACACTGTCTATTATAGTAGAATTTTTAACTTCTGTAAAATCCCCTATTGTAGAGTTCGTTATGCTAGAATTCATTCCGATTATAGCAGACTTACCTATTTTTGTGCTACCCATAAGCATAGCTCCTGGATATATAATGGTATCACTACCTATTTGCACATCTGACTCTATATACGTAGTGGCAGGATTTATCATTGTCACTCCATTGTCCATATGCCCCTCGTTGATTCTAGCTCTCATAATTTCTTCTGCCTGAGATAGCTGTACTCTTGAGTTTACTCCCATAAGTTCATCTATAGTCGCACCTTTATAGGCGCCAACTTTGCTACCTTCTTCTCTGAGTATCTTGATAGTATCCGTAAGGTAGTATTCTCCTTGAGCATTGTCGTTGTCTATTGACTCCAGTGAATGTTTTAGACTAGCTCCACTGAAACAGTAGATTCCTGAATTGATTTCACGTACGCTCTTTTCTTCTTCACTCGCGTCTTTTTGTTCGACTATTTTGATCAGTTCTCCATCTTCTGTAGTTATTACCCTTCCGTATCCAGTTGGGTCGTCTACTACTGTAGTGAGTACTGTCGCCTTATTTCCTCTTTCGTGGTGATGCTCAAATAAATTTTTTATAGTTTCTGATTTTACTAGAGGAGTGTCCCCACATATTATCAGTATCGTATCTTCGTCCCCTATTTTATCTTTAGCTTGGATTACTGCATGACCTGTTCCAAGTTGTTCTTTTTGTTTTACTATCTCGCAGTCTGAATTGATTCTGTCATTGACGCAGTCAGCGCCGTGACCTAAAATTACGACTACATCGTCTACTCCTGCAGATCTCGATGTATCTATAACATGGTTGATCATTTCTTTACCACATACTTTATGAACAACTTTCGGTTCTTCCGATTTCATTCTTGTCCCTTTGCCAGCGGCAAGTATAATAGCTTTAAATTTCATAAATGCTCCCTCATTCAATCAAATTTGATTTTTATTGATTGGCTGTGATATATTTATGCGTTCGTATCAGCACAAACATCCAGTCTATTTTACATTCATTAATAATAATATCATTTTTGAGTATAAAAGTACAGTTTGAATGTTTAATATGGGATAAAACATTGATTTTCGCTGAATCTTGATTATGTGGTGGTGATTATGTAGTAGGTATTTGCACCTATAAAAAGGGACCTTAAAAGTTTAAGGTCCCTATACTGCCAAAATATTTTAATGTTATTCAGCTGCTACTTCTAATTGTGCTAACGAATCATCGTATGCCTGTAACACAGCATCTTCTATAATTTGTCTCATTTCAGCATTTATAGGATGAGCTATATCTCTAAAGTTACCTTCTCCTACTTTTCTGCTTGGCATAGCTATGAAAAGCCCATTATGGCCCTCTATAACCTTGATATCATGTACTACGAATAGATTGTCAAATGTAATTGAAACTATACATTTCATCTTGCCTTCATCTGTTACTTTTCTTACCCTCACATCTGTTATTTTCATTTTTATATCCCCCTTCTCAATTTTGACAGAAAATCACATTAAAAACATATGAGGAATTGGTATCTGATACCCCTGTAGACTTAACTACTCCCGTCTATATGTTGAAAGCCAAAATAAAATTAATCAAATTAAAAAATTTTCCAGTCTAGGGGATTGCATCCTTCCCCTTGTGTTTTGTATAAGTGTACACCAAATATTGTCTCAATATAGGACTGTCTATAGTCAAATTTCTACATAGACACCAGAATATCCTTCTTTTTTTTGAAAAAAAGTTTTGTAATTTTTAAATGGTGATTCAATTTTTTCAGTGGTGGGTTTAACCCACGCTGAGATAAGATAAATGTCCCCTACCTATAAAGATGGGGGACAAATTATAAAAAAAAACGCACTCCACCGATACTGGTGGGGTGACGTGTTTTTATTCTATTTCGTTTATCATATTTTCAGCAGCTAGGGAATACGCCGCTATTTCATCGTTGTTGTATTCATCTCTGAACGTTTTGACATTTGGCTCAGCTATAATCTTATCTCCTATGACGTCAAGCTGTACGAGTGAGATGTAATTATCCACAAGTTTTTTTTCTTTTGTGACCTTTGATATAAATACGCCTGTGCCTATTACCTCAGCTCCAAACTCAGTCATCAGTTCCATCATTCCCTTGATAGTCCCTCCACCCCTCATGAAATCATCTATTATGATTACCTTGCTGTTTGGCTTTAGGGCACGTCTTGGCAAACTCATAGTCTCTACTTGCATGTTACCACTCAAATAAGTCGTGCTGAGCGTAGGTCCTTCAGATACCTTTGTATCCTTCCTGATTATTACTAGAGGTAGGTTCATAGCCTTCGCTGTCATCACTGCCATAGGTATACCCTTGGTCTCCATTGTCACCACGTAGTTAGCATCTTCGTAGTCTATATTAGACGCGAATATTTTTCCGACCTTTGCCGCTATAGTAGGGTCGTATATCAGGTCTATAAGATAGAGGAATCCTCCCGACAATAATCTAGACTCGTCCCTTATCTTATCACATAATTCCATGAGTACCTGGTTGTTTTCCTCAACTGAGGTCTTAGGTATGTACTTCACTCCTCCAGCTGCTCCTGAAATTGTAATTACCTTACCAAGTTGTAATTTTTCAAACACACTTTTAACTACGAGTAAATCCTCGCTTATCGTTGATTTTGCTGCATTGAATTTATCTGTAAAATACCCAAGTGTATAAGTTCTATTTGGATTATCGGATAGTATTTTTACTATCGCCCCTATTCTTTCCGTTCTTTTAAATTTCATTTTGCGTTCCGCCTACCTTCATTCTTATTTATATAATCCTACTTCTATGCGAAATATGCTTATTATGATATAATTAATTGTGTTTTTTGAGTAATATTAATTACATACCAGTAAATATAATTGTAATGTGGTAATATATATATATACCTCTTGCGTAGGAATTACATTTCCCTCGCATTGAATCAGAAGAGACCTTTTTGCATAATACTCGAACATTTTATTATTATACCACAATAATTGTTCATATTATAGCTTTTAAATAAAAACCTTCGAATTTAATTTGAGAACTACAATGGTTGCAATGAGGTATCTTGTGGAAATTTGTAGATACCAATTCTCTTATCTAAATTTCTACTATACAAAATAAGAAAGGGTGATTTTTTTGAATATACATTTCATTGGTATCGGTGGAATAAGTATGAGTGCTTTAGCAGAAATATGTATTAATAAGGGGTACAACGTCTCAGGATCAGATATGACCGATTCATACCTTCTAGACAAACTTAGAAATCAGGGTGCTAAGATATTTATAGGGCAAAAAAAAGAAAATATTAGCGATGACATAAACATGGTGATCTACACAGCGGCAATCCACGATACAAACGAGGAATTTGTGGCTGCCAAAGAAAAAAATATATTAATGATGAACAGGGCCGCATTCTTAGGGCAAATAATGAGAGAGTATTCTAACTCTATCGCTGTTTCTGGTACACATGGTAAGACTTCTACTACTTCTATGCTGTCTACTATATTTGAAACTGCAAACCTAGACCCAACCATATTGGTTGGAGGTAATTTAAGCTCAATAGGTGGGAATGTAAGAATAGGTAATTCAAGTCACTTCATCACAGAAGCCTGTGAATACGTAGACAGTTTCCTAAACTTCAATCCTAAAATAGCTATCGTCTTAAATATAGAAGCCGACCATCTAGACTATTTCTCTGGTATAGATGAAATAAAGGCTTCATTTAACAAATTTGGTAAGCTATTGCCAAGTGACGGTGCCTTTATAATAAACGGAGATAACGAAAATACTAAGGACATCCTTTTCGATGTCCAAGCTAAAATAATTAAATACGGAAGAAATGAAGGAAATAATGCGATAATAACTGACATCGACTTCACAGATACTGGCTTTGGTATATTTAATCTATCACTAGATGGTAAGTCTTTGGGAAGATTTGAACTTTCTGTTCCAGGGCTACATAATATATACAATGCAAGTTCAGCTATAATAGCTTCTCTAATCTCTGGAATAGAGTTAGAAACTGTAAGAGCTAATTTGAAACTATACAAGGGCGTTGGTAGAAGATTTGAAACTAAGGGCCATTTCAACGACGCTTTAGTGATAGATGACTACGCACATCATCCAACTGAAATAAAGGCTACTCTTGCTGCTGCTAAAAAGATCAAGAGAGATAGAATATGGTGCATATTCCAACCTCATACTTACAGCAGAACAAAATCTTTATTAGACGATTTCTCTGAGGCTTTCTTTGCTGCTGACAAGGTAATCATAACTGATATCTTTGCTGCTAGGGAAAAAGATCCAGGCGATATCCACGCCAAGGACCTCGTTGAAAAACTATACCAAAACAACGTCGATGCTATTTACATCAAGGAATTTGATGAAATCGTCGATTATTTAAGTAAAAATGTAGAAGGCGACGATATCGTCATCACAGCAGGTGCAACACCAATATATAAAGTCGGAGAAATGTTAATTGAAAAAGCTTAAAATGCTAGATATTCGTTAATTTGATAATTTGAGAGTATGAATTTATTTCTGTAAATTTGATCTTCTATGATGATTATTAATTAACTCAATCAACAATCATTTTTCGGTCTACAAAATAAGGCATTACGTGATTTGTCAACCTAGAGTCATCTCATGGTTTCACAAATTACGTAATGCCCTATTTATCTATTTTATTTCAAATATATCATTCTTTAGGTAGTCAAACATACCTGTGTATACCTCGTAGTACGCAACAGTGTCTTTGCAGGTGATTTTTACATATTCTCTGCCCATAGTCTCTATTTTTATCTTATACGATTCACAGTCAATGTTTATTTCAAAATTATACTTACTTCTATCCCTGTTCTTTTCTGGCTGCACCTTACCCATAATCCTTTTTGATACCATCTTATGAGACAGGTCGCCGAATTTCCATTTATGAATTTTCTTTGTTTCTTTACCTGATTTCAACTCTACTTCTTTCCATTTTTCGGTCTTCGTAATTAGATCAAACGAGGTGTATATAGCCTTGTCCAACATTCCCTTAAATTGCTTCTTGCCAGCTATTGGAACTTTGAAATACTGCTCCTTACTTACTGTGTAGACCCTAAAGTAGTTTAGATCTGTCGAGAATTTAAGTCCATCATCCGAATATCCCTCGTATATTGATTTATATGAGTCTGGTTTTCTCACTTCTTTGAATCCCTCAAACGAGTATAAAATTTCTTTTCTGGTGTCGTCTTCTATCCTGACATCTGACGCCTTCCCGTCTGATATATAAAGTTTTTCCTTGGCCTTAAGCTGGCTTATAAGCGGTTTTTTGATATCTTCATCATTTACCGCAGTCTTTGGAACCTCAGCAGCATCCCTTTCCAACTTGCTTCCTATTTGAAATGCTATGAAATATATTATAAAAAAGGCTGCTATTCCAACCACAATAGCCACGGGTTTTTTTAGTTTTCTTTTTTTCGCCATATCTTCCCCCTAGTAAATAGTCTAACCCCATTATATATCTTTTCTTCCTATTTTTTAAGGGCTGTTGGGAAAATAAGTAGAAAAATACCCCTACTGTAGCTGTACAGCTTTGTAATTTCAAGCCATTCAGCACTTTCCGCCGTTGGTAAGGGTATTTTTCCCAGTCTTGTTTGAATTAAGTGAGATTCATAGATTTCAATGTTCGATGCAATACCTGACAAAATGAGAACGTCCCCACCTTAAGAGGCGGGGGATATCTTTCTCAAGCTATTCTACTATAGTTCTTTGCCTTGAATCTATGAAGCACAACCAGTAACCCATGCTGCTGTTTCTGCTATCACAGCTTTGGAATCTTGTGAATCCAGTTGTTCCTTCATCTGGTATATCTTGCTCATCCCCGGGTATTGCATAAATATAATGTTCTCTATTGTTGTACTCGTCGTACTGAACTCCAAATAGATAATGTCTGTGTTTATACGAGTTCACTACTATATCACTGTACATAGTACAGTTGAGCGCATTCACGTATCCTAGATTTGGCATTGCATATCCACATAAGGTCGTTGGATTTATCTCCATCTTCCACCATCTCGTGTTTTCAATACAATCTTGCACAAATGGTTTAGCCTCGCTGTACGCTCTAAGACCTTTTTTAATCTTTCTAGGTATCATAGGCGTACTGATTGAAGAGTCTTCTGGCTCAACTTCTTCACCGTATTTTACTTGCTCATAATCACTGCTTGTTACTTTCTTTCGCTCGCTCATGTATTTAAATGGATCGTTTTTGTTCGACACTTTTTCTTTGTAATGTATTTTATCGTAATTGTTTACCTCCTCGAATTCTCCGTTTTCATTACCATCTCTTTCGTAATTTATTTCTTCATTTTCGTCTATTTCATCTACTTCATTGTCTGAATAATAGCCGTAATCAGAGTCTTCGTCTTCAAAGTATTCTTCATAGTAGTTTTGATTCTTGTTCTTCATTGGTCTGGCTTGTTTTCCTCCTGTATAACCACTGCTAGATCCGCTTGACGAACTCGATGAGCCTGACGAACTTGATCCACTGCTCGATTGTTTATTTTTATTCTCTTTTTTATCTTTTTTCGAGCTGCTTTTCTTCGTCGTATGGCTACTTTCTTCTATAACTTCGCCTTTTATTTCGATAAGCTCATCAGGGTTATACTTGTCTCCTCCAGAATTCGGTGGATTAGGTTTTTTTGGTGGACAAGCGCATGGTTTCTTTGGCTTACATTTGTCATGACATTTATCGTGGCATTTATTATGTCCTTTGTCGTTACATTTATCATGACATTTACTATTTCCCTTATCGTGACATTTATCATGACATTTGTTATGTCCTTTGTTGTGTCCTTTATTATGCTTACATTTGCATTCATCGTCCTCTTTTACCACGTCGTACAATATTATTTCTTCGTCTTCTTCATCGTACTCTTGCTGTACGTCTGCCTTTGCGCCTACATTCCAGTTATATTCGAGCTCTACTTCTTCTTCGTATTCGAATTCATCTTCTTCATAATATTCGTCATCTTCGTATTCCTCTTCATCATACTCTTCATATTCCTCGTCTTCATCGTATTCATAATCCTCTTCATAATACTCGTCGTCTTCTTCATAATACCCGTCTTCTTCATATTCCTCATCTACCTCATCGATTTCTTCGTACTCATCCTCTTCAAAATCGAGTTCTCCGAAGAAATCTTGTGCTGTTATCGAGTTTATAAAATTGATTTCATCCTCTTTTTTATTTATTTTGTACTCGATATCTTCCTCTTCGTACTCATATTCCTCGTACTCAACTTCTTCTACCTTTTCTTTTTTGACGACCTTCTCCTTAACTTCCTCCTTGGCTTCTTTTTTAACGCCCTCGTCCTTAACTTCTTCCTTCTTCACTTCTTTTTTAACAGCCTCGTCCTTGGCTTCTTCCTTCTTTACTTCTTTTTTAACAGCCTCGTCCTTCACTTCTTCCTTGACTGTTTCCTGTTTTTCCTTCTCTACATCCTTAACCGTATCCTGTATTTTCTTTTCTACATCTTTACCCTGGCTGTAGCCCTTATCTCCCAATCCTTTATCCTTGTTATATCCTTGATCATAAAATCCTTTGCCTTTATTATTGTACTTTCCTCCTGCTTCGTTTCTATCCTCGTCTTCTTCCTCGGGGAATAAGATATCTTGGTAGTTCTCTATTTTGCTGCCCTTAAATCCAATCAACGGCACTTTATCATTGTGAACTATTGCTATACCCTTTATATCGCTGTCTTCCTCGTCGATGTCAAGTTTGAATTCTCCTCTTCCGTTTTCATTTAGAACTATTCTCCCTAAATCTAGTACCTCATACTCATTTGTGATAGCGAGCGCATCATAACCTTCTTTGACGTATTTTATATTTTCCACGTATATAGATATTGATGACTGTCCATCGTTTACCTCAACCTTCGCAAATGCCTTTGGCATTATCCTATCCTTGTTTCTGAAGTTTATATCCTTTGCCTCTAAGATTATATAATCTCGTTTGAATCTTCTATTGGAACTCAACCAAATTCCCCCTTTACATAGTTTCTCTCTAAATATTATATGAATCAAAAATATAAATAGTACTTCCTAAGATAATATATGTATAGGTTGGATTAAAAATTACTAAAGGTTTCAATTACTTGTCCATAGCAGATTAAATGGTAAGTACCTGTGCTGGCGAGTACTTGTGCTGGTAAATATGCTTAAATAAAAAAAGGTCGGCAAATTCTATTTGCCAAACCTCTTTATCTTCCTAAATGGTTATTCAACATTTTCAGTGTTGGATTTTGCCACAACTGAAATGCGATAAATGCCAACCACCTATAGAGATGTTGGGCATTTATCTCGAGTTGTAATTTATTTTTCTCTAATTTCTATTCTGCTCTAACAATTGCACGATTGTGATTGATTGCAATGAGATTTACTTCTCAGCCTTCCATTCTCTTGCTATCACATTTGAAAGGCTCGCAAACTCTTCTAGACTAAATGTCTCTCCCCTTCGTCTTTCATCTATCCCAGCCTCTGCCAGTATTTCTTTTAACTTTTCTTTGTCAAATGCCCCTAGAGTCCCCAGGGAATTGAGTATCGTCTTCCTTCTTTGAGCAAAGGATGCCTTCACTGTCTTGAAGAAAATTTCTTCGTCGTCTACCTTGTATTTTCTCTCTGGTCTGACCCTCAAACCGATTACGATAGAATCTACATTTGGCTGAGGTATAAACATATGTCTAGGCACTTTTGCTACTATATCAGTGTCACAGTAGTACTGAACTGCTACTGAAAGCGCTCCGTACTCCTTCGTGCTAGGTACAGCATTCATCCTATCAGCAACCTCTTTTTGAACCATGACCACTATATCGGTTACTGGTACATGTTCCTCAAGAAACTTCATTACTATCGGCGTAGTTATATAGTATGGAAGATTAGCCACAAGTTTAACTGGCCCTCCGTCCAATTTTTCCTGGACTATCTTATGTATATCAGCCTTTAATATATCCTCGTTCACTACTTCTAAATTATCTAGATCCGTGAGTGTTTCCTCGAGTATCGGAATTAAATTTTTGTCTATCTCGACTGCTACTACCTTCTTCGCCTCTGAAGCCATCGCATGAGTTAATGTTCCTATTCCAGGTCCTACCTCTATTACATAGTCTTCATCTGTTATCCTGGCACCCTCGACAATCTGTTCTAGTATATCGTCGTTGATCAAGAAATTTTGACCGAGGGATTTTGAAAATCTGAATTTATATTTATCTACTATTAATTTTGTCCTTTGATTTGCTGTAAGCTTCATATATTACCTGCTTTCCCTAGTCTAGTTTTGAAACTGCATCTTCGAACTCTTCTCTTTCAACTCCGTAATTGTTTAACCTGCTTAGGAATTGCTTTGCGTTCCCGTATCCTATGCCTAATTTTTTGCCGACTCTATCTCTTCTATTTGACGCGTCTTCATGACATGTAAGCCCGTTTCTTACCATATCCACTCTGGTAAATTCACTTCTATCTTCTCTTATTTCAGTTCTCACCTTTGACAATGCTGAGCGGATGCTTTCTGGAGTTGCATTTTCAATTCCTATGTCTCCCTTTTTTATAGCTTCTTCTCTTGGGAGGAAGGCATGCTTACACCCAGGTACTGCATTTGATATTTTTTTTCTTATTTTTTCACCCGCAAAATCTGGGTCTGTAAATATTATCACTCCTCTTCTTTCCTTTGCCGAGCGAATCCTCTCTATAGTTCCCTTTGGAAATCCATATCCACCCGTTGTTATCAATTCACAGTCTACAGCTCGTTTAACAGCTGTAACATCATCTCTTCCTTCTACTACTATAACTTCTTTTATCATTTTATATTCTCACCTGTTCTTCTTAGAGTTTTGATAAGATATTTTGCGTATATCTATTAAAATTTTGTCTAACTTGGGAATCATGTATCCCACCTCTTTCGCTTGGGATATGATTCTCATTCAAATTGTATCCGATACCACGTTAAATCATTGAATTACAATTTAACCTGTATTTTTACATTCTATTTAATTTTAAGGGTTTTCACTAGTTTTATCAAGTATTTTAAGTATTAACTCAGCTTGACTGAACATTTTATCCACTATATAGATTATTGTCATGTTTTTTGATTTGTAGTATAAATTTTGAAAAAATTGTTTGTATCCAAAATACACGGGTATATAACTAGGTATGCAAGTCCAGGGCAATAGAGTTAATAAAGCTCTACTTGTAAATTATTTTTGTAAAATGGATATACTTATATGTATAAATGATAATTCATGAGATTGATTAGATTTCGATAAGCATCGTTTCTCAATTGATAATCACAGTCTCATTAATTTCAGTATCCATATCCTTCAAAAATACATTAGACATAATTAAAATAACTAAAAGGTTGGTGGCAAAATGAAAAGAGAAATTAAAAAATCAGTATTTGGTAGACCTACAATTGACGGAGCCGGTGTACATTTAGTCAGAGTTCTTGGAAATGAAACTACAAGAGACTACGATCCATTCTTGATGTTGGATGCATTTGACTCAGAAGATCCTCGAGACTATATCGAAGGCTTCCCAATGCATCCACATAGAGGTATCGAGACCGTAAGCTACTTAATGAAAGGTTCTATGGAACATTCAGATAACCTTGGCAATAAAGGTGTCATAGGAAACGGCGAGTCTCAATGGATGACAGCCGGCAGTGGTATAATACACCAAGAGATGCCAATAGCATCGGATTATCTCCTAGGATTACAGCTTTGGATAAACCTTCCTAAGGACGATAAAATGACTCATCCAGCTTACTTCGGTATCACAAAAGATATGATACAAGTAGTTGAAGAAGAAACTGCAACTGTGAAAGTTATATCTGGCAATTTCAGAGGTGTGCAAGGCGTTGAACCCAAATTTGTACAAGCAACTATGTTAGACGTAAAAGTAAAACCAGGTAAGTTCTTTACAATGGATACCAATCCTGCAGAAAATTTATTCATCTACGTAGTAGAAGGAGAAGGATATGTAAGCAAAAAAGTCGCAGAGAAAAAATCAGCCGTCCTATTCACTAAGGGCGATGAATTCAGTATAGAAGCATCTTCAGACGGCTTGCATTTCGTACTATGCTCAGGTAAACCTCTAAATGAACCGATTGCTTGGTCTGGTCCTATAGTAATGAACACTAGAGAAGAAATAAATACAGCATCTAGAGAACTTAGAAATGGAACATTTGTAAAAGCAGATGCTATGAAATAAATTTATAATAGCCGCTCGTTTAGATAATTCTATACGAGCGGCTATTCTGATATAAGCCCATTGGCGAGCTACAGTAGTTCTAAGATATTTTATTTACATGTTTAATTTGATACGTAACTATTTGGTTCTAAATAGCTGTAGCATTAGACTTTTACTCTTCGATTCTAAATAGTTTTTTCGCATTTGCCTTTGAGGCATCACATACCTCCTCAAAGCTAATTCCTCTTTCTTCAGCTACCCTCTCTGCCACGTATCTAACATGGGCTGGGTTATTTCTCTTTCCTCTGTACGGCTCTGGTGTCAAATACGGCGAGTCTGTCTCGATAAGCAGTTTATCTAGAGGTATTTCCCTAGCGACTGCTCTGACCTTCCTGCTGTTTTTAAAAGTCACCGTACCTGGAATAGAGATATAGCACCCTAATTTTAGATACTCTTTCGCAAGCTCTACACTCCCGCTGAAGCAATGCATTACGCATCCTATCTCTTCGCTCTTATTTTCCTTTATTATATCGAAGGTATCCTTGTGAGCATCTCTGTCGTGTATTATTATCGGAAGAGATAGCTCATTTGCTAGAAGTATCTGTCTCTTGAGCCATTTTCTCTGTATATCCTTAGGCACATCATCGTAGTAATAGTCTAGACCGATTTCGCCTATTGCAACTACCTTCTTGTTTTCCTGTGCCATCTTTTTTATTTCCTGAATATCCGCTTCCTCAGTCTCTGCTACGTCCTGTGGATGAATTCCAACAGCTGCGTAGATGAAGTCGTACTTGTCTGCCAGCTGGATTCCAGTTCTAGATGTCTCTAGGTCTGAGGCTGGATTTACAACTAGGTCGACCCCATTTTTCGGAAGCGATTCTATTAATTCATCTCTATCTTCGTCAAAACTTTCATCGTTTAAATGTGCATGTGAATCAAAAAGCATAATTTCCTCCAATCAAAGCAAACTGCTATGTTAACAAAACAAACTGCTATATCTCCGAACTGAATAGCTATATTAGCGAACTTCTGAGCCGTCTTTTACCCCGCTAGTTTCTGGGAGAACTAGATCTTCTCCGTCGTTTCCTGCTGCTAATATCATACCTTGAGACTCAATTCCTCTTAGTTTTACAGGTTTTAAATTGCAGACAACTGTTACTTCCTTGCCTACTAGTTCTTCTGGTTTATACCATTTTGCGATTCCTGATACTATCTGTCTTGTCTCTGGTCCAAGTTTAACCTGTGAAACTAGAAGTTTATCTGCCTTAGGATGTTTTTCGCATTTTATTATTTTACCTACTCTAAGTTCTATCTTGTCGAAGTCGTCTATAGTTATTTCTTCCTTATGTTCAAGCGGCTCTTCTTTTGGTGCATCTGAGAAGAGTTCTTCAAGGGCTGCTACTTCTTCTTCAACGTCTAGTCTAGGGAATAGAACTTCTCCCCTGTTCACCTTAGTTCCTTCTTTTATAAGTCCAAATTTCTTTGCGCTTTCCCAGTTTGTGATTTCTTCATTGCCAGCTATACCTAGTTGAGCGTATATTTTCTCTGCTGTCAGGCTCATTATTGGATTTATAAGAGTTGATATTATTCTTATAGACTCACATAGGTTGTATAGAACTGTGTCTAATTCAGCCTTGTTTGCCTCGTCTTTTGCAAGTATCCAAGGAGCTGTTTCGTCGATGTATTTATTTGTTCTTCTAACTAACTTCCAACAGTTTTCAAGCGCTTCATGGAATTGGAATTTATCCATTTCAGCCTCGAAGTTTTCTACTGATTCTTTTGCCTGAGCCCTTAGGTCAGCATCGAATTCGTATTCTCCCTTAGCCATTGGAATTATTCCTTCATTGTATTTTTCTACCATTGACACAGTCCTGCTCACTAGGTTTCCTAGGTCGTTTGCAAGGTCTGCATTTATTCTTGTTATGAATTTTCTATTGCTGTAACTTCCGTCAGATCCAAAGTTGAATTCTCTTAGTAGGAAGTATTTTAATGCGTCTACACCATATCTATCTATAAGTGGCTCTGGATAAACGACATTTCCCTTAGATTTACTCATCTTGTCATTGTCGAATAATATCCATCCGTTTCCGTATACTTTTTGAGGAATTTCTAGTCCCAATGCCATAAGTATAGCAGGCCAGATTATAGTGTGGAATCTAGCTATTTCTTTACCAACGAACTGTACATTAGCAGGCCAGTATTTTCCCATTTCCTCATCGTGATCAGTCATATATCCTAATGTTGTGATATAGTTGCAAAGTGCATCTATCCAAACATAGATTACGTGTTTATCGTCAAACGGTACTTTTATACCCCAGTCGAAAGATGTTCTTGTAACGCTAAGGTCTTCCAATCCTTGATTTAGAAAGTTTCCAAGCATTTCATTCCTTATATGAGTCGGTTGACAGAAATTATCATCTTTAAATAAATCCCTTATTCTGTCTTCGTATTTTGATAGTTTAAAGAAGTAAGATTCTTCTTTTACCAAGTAAGTTTCTCTTCCGCAGTCAGGACATAGATGACCGTCTATAAGCTGTGATTCAGTCCAGAAACTTTCGCAAGGTGTACAGTATCTACCTTCGTATTCGCCCTTGTATATATCGCCTTGTTCGTATAGCTTAGTAAATATTTTCTGTATGATTTCAGTATGTCTATCTTCAGTAGTCCTTATAAAGTCATCGTACGATATATCCATCTTGCCCCAAAGAGCTTTTATGCTTGCAATCTGTTCATCTAGAAACTCGATTTCAGTTTTTCCAGATTCTTGAGCCTTCTTTTGAATTTTTTCACCGTGTTCATCTGTTCCTGTCAAGAATTTTACATCGTATCCACAAAAACGCTTGAATCTAGCAAGCGCGTCCGCCGCAACAGTTGTATAAGTGTGACCTATATGAAGTTGCCCACTTGGGTAGTATATAGGTGTTGTTAGATAGTAGCTTTTTTTATTCTCCATTTTTTATTACCTCCTAATTTATGCTGTACTGCAATCTCGTATTGAGGATATCTGCAATCTCAATACACACTCCTCAAAATATTTAAAACTGGTATCAAAAAACTCGCCACCCATGTATATACATAGGGGCGAGATTACTCACGGTACCACCCTAATTTATCCACAGCACATATATTTTGTGGATATCTTAGCAGGCTTTAACGCGCCTAACCGTCCTACCCTAGTCACTTGGATTCAGGCAGAAAGCTCAGAGGCCATGTTCAGTAGATATTTAACGTTGAATTTCACCACTCTCAACTCTCTGTAGATAAATATTTTACTTACTCTTCTCTTCTCAGCTTGTGTTTAAATTAATTTTTTGTTTCTATTACCATCTTATTAAATATGGGGCAATTTGTCAATCAATTTTGAATTCAACTCGTGTTATATTCTTCTAAATTCCTATCTTCCCGTATTATCTCCAGAATTCTTGATATTATTCAATTTTATTAAAATTACCTAGATTGGAATTTAAATACATCAAGAAGTCAACCTTGTTCTGGCTCAAATCCCTTGTACTTCATATTCTCTACCAATTCATCGTAGTCGTGAATCCTCTGTCCTCCAGTTGTTATTTCAACACCTCTAAACAGTAGGTCAAAGCTATGTGTGCCATTTTCACCTAAAGGTATCGTGTACATAGGCCTCTTTCTTCTCGGATAATTTGTGACAAACAAGAAGTCAGATCCTAGCTCTTCACTGCAATACTGATGTATCTCTTTTTCCGACTCTGGATCTAAATCTCCCTCTAGGTCGGTTCTCCCAAATTTTGACTTCAAAATATCCAAAACATCGTTGAAGTCTATCCTAGGTATTTCATCCTTGATCTTTGGAAGTTCTGCATCCAATAATTCTAGGTATTTTCCGCCTTCACGCTCTACTTTTCCCAAGACGTATTTTAAAAGTTCCTCTTCTATCTTCATGATGTCGTACTCGTCCTTGATAAATCCGATCTCAAGATCTACGCTGACATACTCATTTAGATGACGAGAGGTGTTATGCTGTTCTGCTCTGTAAGCGTGGCCTATTTCAAAGACCCTCTCAAATCCCGCTCCAACTATCATCTGTTTATAAAACTGCGGGCTTTGAGCTAGGTAAGCCTGTTTTTAAAATAATCTAGTTTGAAGACCTCGCTTCCGCCCTCAGCCCCTTCTGACACTAATTTCGGTGTGAATATCTCTGTAAAATCATTTCCTGATAAATATTCTCTGACACCTGCTACAATTATATTTTGAATCTTGAATATAGCGCTTATTTTTCGTGTCTAAGGCTTAGTACTCTATTGTCGAGCATCGTATCTAGATTTATATCCAAATTTTCTTTGTTTATCTCTATTGGAAGTTCTCTTACAACTGAACTTAGTACCTCAATAGATTTTACAAATTGTAAAGTGTATTCTTAAAATATATCTGACTTCAATACCTCTTCAACGCTTTCTCCTTCGCTTATAAATCTCATGACCTTTATCGAAATGCTAGAGGCGTTGATAAGAACTGCACCGACAATCTTATCGTTAACTACAAATAGTTTTTTGTATGTGTTGTTCGTAGTATCTCTCAAGCACAATTCTCCGTCTGCTCCCTTGATTTGACCAAGAGATAGTACATCTGTGTTCATTGCGTCTAATGCTATCGGCATAGTGTCTGGCACAAATTCCCTTGAGTCTCCACAGGCATTTGCACCTGCTGTCTTACCCATTTCAACCGATGTAGGCCAGATTGCGTATACTGAGTTTCCAACCTGTGCAGCATCACCACATGCGTAGATATTATCTACTGATGTCTTCATCGTTTCGTCTACTAAAATTCCCCTATCGCAGGCTATACTTGTTCCCTTGACTATTCCTATATTAGGCCTTACACCTATTGAGAAGACTACCATATCACAGTAGATCTTCGTACCATCTATAGTAGATACTACTGTAACTCCACTTACTTTTTCTATGCTGGAGACCTGAGCGCCAGTTATGACTTCTACCCCAGCCTCTTCAATACATTTTCTAAGTATCGAACTTCCTTCACCGTCTAGCTGTTTACTTAGAATTCCATCTGCTGCCTCTATGACATTCACATTCTTGCCTTGTAATTTGAACTCCCATGCTGCTTCTAATCCTAAGAGGCCTCCACCTATTACAGCAACTCTGCTTACCTTCTCACTCGCCGCCTTTATTTTTTCTAGGTCTTCTTTGCTTCTGAGTGTGTAGACATTGTCTAAATCGCAACCAGGAATTGGAGGTATAAAGTTATTGCTTCCTGTTGCTATTATAAGTTTATCATAGTGTATTTCTTCGCTAGAAGTCGATACGCTTGATTCTTTCTCATTTATCTTTTCTACTCTTGTATTTAGCATTACATTTATATTATTGTCCTGATACCATTTCCAATCAGCTATATAGAAATCATCTCCAAGCTCTGAATTCAGTCCATCTGACAGCGATGGTCTAAAGTAAGTAAGCTCGCTTTCAGCACTTATCATAGTTATAGCAGCTGTTTTATTTCTTTTTCTTATAGCATCAGTCGCGTAGTATCCAGCAGCTCCGTTTCCTACTACTACGTAATGTTCATCTGTATCTTTGAAGTAAGTTATTTCTTCATCGTACACCTCTATAAATTTATCTTCGGATGCACCGCATACTGGGCATATTTGAGGAGGTTCATCGCCTTCAAATACCTCGTTACAAATTATACATTTCCATTTTCTAGCACCTTTTTTCTTTGTGAATTTATAGTTTAATTTTTCAACAAACTTATCGGCAAATAGATTTATAAATCCAAATTCTTTTTCATCAGGTTTGAAATTCGCTTTAAATGGAGTCACTGTAGTCATCCTCAACTGAGATAGTCTACCCATTATATTGTCTACAGCTTCACCGCTCCAACCCCATGATCCAAATGCAGATGCAACCTTGCCCTCATGTATTACTGGATTGAGCGAAGTCAGTATCTGCCAAATTGGCGGCAATGTGTCTCCAAGTATGGTTGGACTTCCTAGGATTATCCCCTTTGAAGTAGTCATTTTTGCCACGATGTCTTCAACACTGGTTTCTGTAGCATCGAAAAGGTTTACCTTGTAGTCACTTGTACCCTCGATTCTAGACTTAATATGCTCCGCTATAGTCTTTGTGTAGCCGTAAGCTGATACATAGGCTATTGTAACTTCTTTTACTAGCTTTATCTGTTCCTCAGTACTCCATTTTTCATATAGGTCTACTATTCTTTTTGGATTATGTGTGAGGACAGGACCGTGCCCAGGGCATATGGTATCTATTTCCAAATCAGCAATTTTTTGTATCGCTGAAACCATAGATGGTTTGAATGGTCCCATTATATTATCGTAGTAATATCTCAACGCATCTAAATAATCCTCATCTTCACTAGGAGTCAAGTCGTTTATAATTTTTTCATTGCTGTAATGGCTTCCAAACGAATCGCAGGTCACTAAAACCTTATCTTCTTTTACGTATGTGTATATTGTGTCTGGCCAGTGAAGCATTGGAACAGAGTAAAATTCAAGAGTCTTATCGCCTAGCGAAATTGAATCTCCATCTCCTACTGCAATATACTGAAAGTCCTTATTAACTATTTCCTTTAAAAATTCTATCGCCTTTGGTGAGGCAACTACCTTTGCATTTGGAGCTAAATCAAGTATTTTTGCAACACTCCCCGCGTGATCTGGCTCTGTATGGCTTACTACTAGGTAATCTAAGGTGTTCAAATCTATTTCCAAATCATTTAGTCTTTCCATGTATTGTTCAAAAGTCCTATCTTTTACTGTTTCAAATAGAGCTGTTTTTTCGCTTCCCTTTAGTACGTATGAATTATAGGTAGTACCATAAGGTGTGTACATTATGATATCAAATACTCTAAGATCTGGGTCCAATGATCCAACCCAATATAAATTTTTCTTTATTTCTAATGATTTTAAAGACATAACTCTAACTCCCTCCTTGTATCTTTGTATATCTATTAACATTGATACCCTTTTCATAACGGTTTATAACACGAGATATCGTTTTTTATCGTTAATTATTTGATAATTTTTTGCTATTAATTGAGCTCGTTGAGAAATACTGCTCACCTCGCTCAGATCGGACTCGCTCTGTAGTATTTATTCCCAGATTAAAAATTATAATACAATTATTCAAATATATTGAGAAATACATCCCCTCACATATATCTCACGGACATATTTCTCAATTAAGTTGGGCGAACTACAGAATATACAATTGCCATCTAAGGCGGTGTTGATACATTGCTCTATGAAAATACTAAATAACAGATGAATACCGAGGTGATTACTCCAGCTATATGGCATAGGAGGGCACAGGGTAGGGTGTGTCTGGTATTTTTTATCTTTAACCTTCCATAGTAGACTGCCATTGTATAAAAAATTGTCTCTGATGCTCCTACCATTGTCGCGCCCATTCTCTCAACCATTGAGTCGACCCCAACTCTTTTTGCCAGCTCACTATAGACTCCGAGTGCTCCACTTCCCGATATTGGCTTAATTGTAATTAGTCCAATTAATTCCTTTGGTATACTAAACATCCTCGCTATCGGCGAAAATAACCACTCCAATATTTCGATTCCTTTTCCGGATTTAAATATCCCTATAGCTAGAAAAATACCTATTATGTACGGCAGTATATCCCATGCTGCCTTTAACCCGTCTATTGAGCCTCTCACGAAGCTGTCAAATACATCTACTCCCCGTATCTTCCCGTATCCAACTATGAATAGAATAATCGCAGGTATTATCAAATTAGAAAATAACTCCACACACTCCCCCCCTGTCTACCCATTCTTTAAATAATCTAAATAATAACCTATCTAATCTTCCTCCTAGATCTTTTTTGAAATAATCTACAAGTCCCTATAGCTACAAATGTTGTTATTAAAGTAGAAAACACTGTCGTAAATATAATTTCACTCGGATTCACCGATCCCATATCCATCCTGAGCTTGATTATGGTAAACGGTATGATCTGCAAGGAGGATATATTTACAACCAGAAACATTATCATCTCGTCTGTCGCTGTATCCTTCTTGTGATTTAGCGTCTGTAGCTCATCCATTGCCTTTAGTCCAAAAGCAGTAGCCCCATTTCCAGCTCCTAACATGTTCATCACTATATTCATAACCATATAATCAATCGATTTATGCCCTTTAGGTATCTTTGGGAACAACGCCTTCATAACTCCACCGAGCTTATTTCCAATCTTTTCTATCAATCCTGCCTCGCTTGCTATATTCATAAGCCCCATCCAAATAGCCATTATTCCCGCTAAACTTATCGCAAACTCTATAGCGTTTGACGCTTCAGAAAGTATCACTCCGTTCAATGCTCCTAGGTTGTTAAACGCAAGACTTCCAACTATACCAATGACAATCATATAAAACCATATCTTAGCCAATTTTATCCCTCCAATTTTCATAACATATATCTTCCTAACAATAACCATATCATCCAAGCTATAGATTTATTTTAAGCTATTTCATTCACTCCAGCCTACCAATTAATTTAAGCTATTCATTTCAAACTATCTCTTATAATTCTATGATTCCATGTCCTAAAATATATCTCATAAATTTAACCCGATTCTCACCTTTGACATACGCCCATTCTTCACTTTAAATCTACGTACATATTCTGAAATTTGAAATCAAATCTGAATAAAGTTATTTTGTTCAATAAGCCTTCTGTACTTTAATAAAAATTTTATTTACCCGTTTATACTTAACACTTGAATTGTCTACTGTTTCTTTGGTAAAATGTAATTAGAAATATTTTTATATTTTCTTATTTATTGAAGCTTTGTATTAATAAATACAAATCGAGGAGGACGAAATAATGGACAATTTAACTCTTCTAACTGACCTTTATCAGCTAACTATGTTGAATGGATACTTTGAAAATAAGGTTTACGAAGACACGGTCGTCTTTGATATGTTTTTTAGAGAAAATGCCTGCAATGGTGGGTACACTATTATTTGTGGTATAGAACAGCTTGTAGAATATGTGGACAACCTAAAGTTTACAGATTCGGATATAGATTATTTGAGAAGTTTAGATAAATTTTCAGATGGTTTTTTGGATTTTTTACGTGATTTTAAATTCACTGGCGATATTTACGCGGTCGAGGAAGGTACTGTCATGTTCCCAGGAGAACCGTTGATAACCGTCAAGGCACCTCTATATCAGGCTCAGTTTATCGAGACTGCCTTGCTTAATATCATAAATTTCCAATCTCTAATCGCAACTAAGGCCTCGAGGATATGCAGAGCTTCCGATGGCGACAGCGTTGCTGAATTCGGACTCAGAAGAGCTCAGGGTGCATACGCTGGGACTTACGGTGCCAGGGCTGCTGTGATCGGTGGCTGCGACTCTACTTCAAATGTCTTGGCTGGAAAAATGTTTGATCTACCAGTCAGTGGAACTCAAGCCCATAGTTGGATACAGAAATTCGACACTGAGCTAGAATCATTTAAGGCTTATGCCAAAATTTATCCAGACAGCTGTCTTCTCTTGGTAGACACGTACAACGTCTTGGAGAGCGGGGTTCCAAACGCCATAAAGGTATTTAAAGAGCTTAGAAAAAATGGTCACGAGCCACTCGGCATAAGGATTGATTCAGGTGATCTAGTCGAATTATCCAAGGCAGCAGAAATGATGCTCGAAGAAGCTGGATTTAAAAATTTATCAATAGTTGCATCTGATAGTTTAGACGAATACGCCATCTCTTCTCTCAAGGAAAAGGGCGCTAAAATAAATTCTTGGGGAGTCGGTACTAGACTTATTACGTCTGCAGATTCACCTTCGTTGGGAGGGGTCTACAAACTAGCCGCAACTACCCAAAATGGCGAATTAATACCAAAGATAAAAGTTTCGGAGAATCCGGATAAAATTAACAACCCTGGCTATAAAAAGGTAGTAAGGGCATACGACGAAGATGGAATTGCTGTAGAAGACTTTATTTTATTACACGATGAGATTGTAGATAAATTGGCATTTTCAATATTGAGAAATAGTGCTGAAAATTGCGACCTATCAACAAATAAAGTTTCAAAAAACTACACTTTTAGAGACCTTCTTAAGCCTCTTTACATCGAAGGCGTGTCAAAATATAAGAAAAAGACTATTATTGAGTTAAAAAATAATGTAAAATGGGAGTTAAGTAGTATTTTAGATAAGTACAAGCGACTTTATAATCCATCAGAGTATAACGTCAGACTCTCGGAATCACTTAAGGAATTAAAGGATAGTTTGGTTGGCTCAAAAAGCAAGTAGAACACGATCCAAGCACTAACAAAAATAGGATGTAAACATTTGTTAAAATTTAGATTCAATATGTTTAATTATTTAAGGGAGGATTATTTTTTATGGATGTAACAGATTACAGAATTATCGAGATACTGCAGGGCGATGGCAGAATTTCTATGAAGGACTTAGGGAAAATCGTCGGTTTGACTTCTCCAGCAGTATCTGAAAGGGTTAAGAGATTAGAGGAATCAGGAATAATTGAAGGTTACAGAGCTATGGTAAATCCAGATAAGCTCGGTCGCGTTATAAAGGCTTTTATACACATATCTCTTGCCAGCGATGAATATGTAGACTTTATTGAAAAAGCTAGACATGACCCTCGCATAGTTGAATGTCACCACATAACTGGAGACGATTGCTCACTACTTAAGGTAATTGTAAAAGACATGTACGAACTTGAAAACGTTATTGACAGTATTAAGACCGTTGGTTCTACCAAGACTTCAGTTATACTTTCAACTCCGATTCAAGCGAAATCTATATTATAACTTAATAAAGATATCCCTCATTTCTTTAGTTGATGGATATCTTTATTATTTCAGCGGGTGTTTGCATCGCCCACTTGAATCGGTGAATCATCATTTAATTTAAAATAATCCCCTTACATCTAGTTCAGGGGATTATTTTATTTAAGTTGGATTATTTTATTCTAAATTAGATATCGAGCACTTGCTTGTAGACTATATCCTTTTTAAGCTTTCTATCCTTGCAAACTTTTTTAATTGCGTCCTTCTTATCCATACCTTCTTCCATCAACTTCAATACATACTCTCTTTCGTTTAAAAAATCGTAGTTGCTTTGAACTGATTTCTCACCTGTGAATCCCTCGATAATCAAGACAAATTCGCCTTTGATCTCTCCTCTTTTCTCAAACACATCCATCACAGTACTGATATTTTCTCTAATTATCTCTTGATATTTTTTGGTTAATTCCCTGTTGACACAAATTTTTCTATCTCCTAAAATTGCCAACATATCTTTTAGAGTTTCTTTTAACCTATGTGGAGATTCATAGATTATCATTGTCTTCTCTTCTTCTTTTATTTCCTCAAGCCTTTTTCTCCTAGCCTTCTTATCCCTGTCCAAAAATCCCTCGAACACAAATCTCCTTGTATCCATTCCAGATCCGACTAATGCTGTTGCAAAGGCAGTTCCACCTGGGAGAACTTCAAGCTCTATATTGTTTTCTATAGCTTTTTTGATTATTACTTCACCTGGATCAGATATCCCGGGCATACCTGCATCGCTTATGACAGCTATATTTTCGCCGTTTAGTAATTTCTCTATCAGGTATTCACCCTTTGAATCTTCGTTGTGCTCATGATAGCTAGTAAGTGGTTTTGATATATCGAAATGATTTAGCAACCTTAGGCTGTGTCTGGTATCCTCGGCCGCTATCAAATCCACCTCGTTTAGTACCCTTATCGTTCTATATGTTATATCTTCTAAATTTCCGATCGGAGTCGGACATATATATAATTTTCCACTCATATTGTCACCTCTTTACTTAATCTTCTCAACTTAAATCTTCGTTTTTGTACATCGCCTTGATTTCATCGCTGTAATCACTATCGCTTCCGTAGACGTACAATGGATCTAATATCTTAAGGTCTGGTCTCCCGTCCTTGGCATACTCTACTAAGATCAAGTTTGGAGCCTTATCAGGTCTTGGATGTACAAATCTAATTACCTTAGCCTCTAGTTTATACTGCCTGCCGAGCGTCAATATGTCTATAAGTCTAGTCGGCCTGTGAATCATATAAAATTTTCCACGTGAAACTAAAAGCTGCGATGCCGTCTTAAGTATATCCTCTAAGTTGCATTTTATCTCATGTCTTGATATAGCCTTCTTATCATTTGGATTTTTAATGCCGGCATCGTGCATATACGGCGGATTTGAGGTAACTACAGAGGCAAATCCCTTGCCGATTGTATTGTATATTTCCTTTATATCTCCATGCACTATCTCTACCCTATCCTCTAGGTCGTTTAACTTCACCGACCTAGTAGCCATTTCGTATACCTCGTCCTGTATCTCTACTCCGTATATTTTCTTCGCCTCGCTCTTGCCAGCTATCAATGTAGGTATTATTCCCGTGCCAGTTCCTAGATCTACAACTGTAGTACCTTTTTTTATCTTGGCGAAGTTAGCCAGTAAAACCGCGTCGACCCCGAAACAAAATCCATCTACATCTTGGATTAATTTTAGCCCCTTCAACTGTAGGTCGTCTATCCTCTCGTTTTCCTTTAATTCTACTTCCATATTTCAACCGTTGCCTTTCACTCGTATTTTTAATTATCATTTATTCCCCAAATTTAAACCTTGTCTTAAAAACGACAAAGGGGACAAGTTGTCCCCCTCATGTCATATATTTATACTATTTTAAATTCTAAGACTCTTATCCTCGTAGATTTTTGCCTTCAAACGCCTTAGTCTTCAAGCTGCTTTAATTCTTTAAATGTTTCTTCGTCAACTCCGTGTTTATGTCCACCGCAGCCGTCACATCTTCTGGCCTCTTTGAGTACTTTTACCTCTTCAGGTGTGTATATCCTCACTGTTTTATCGTGGTACTCCACCTTTATTTGCTCTAGAAGTGGATTTATTTCCGTTACCTTTCCCTTGCCGTCATCTGTCTGGACCAACGATCCAACCACTGGTAGTTTGTCCAAGGCTTCACTGTATACATCGTGTTCGTACTTTAGACAACAGAAGAGTCTAGCGCATATCCCAGATATCTTCGTCGGATTTAGGGATAGACTCTGGTCCTTAGCCATCTTGATAGATACTGGTTGGAAGTCTCCGAGCCAAGACGAACAGCAAAGTTTTCTTCCACAAGGTCCAAGACCTCCGATCGATTTTGCCTCATCTCTGACGCCTATCTGTCTAAGCTCTATTCTCGTCTTAAATATAACCGCCAAATCCTTGACTAATTCTCTAAAGTCGATTCTTCCCTCCGCTGTGAAGTAGAATATTAATTTATTCTTATCAAATGTGTACTCACTATCTATCAAATACATTTCAAGACCGTGTTCCTCTATTTTCTTTTGGCAAACTTCAAATGTTTCCTTTGCCCTCTCTTTGTTTTCTGCATAGGTGTTTTTATCTTCGTCTGTCGCCAACCTTATGATAGGCTTTAGCGGTGAAGTGAGTTCTGCCTCATCTATATCTCTGAGTCCTACAACCACTCTTCCGTATTCTATCCCTCTAGCTGTCTCCACTATTACATCCATGCCTTTTTCTATATCCAAACCTTCTGGAGCAAAATAATAAATTTTGCCAGCGGTCTTAAATCTAACTCCAACTATACTAGTCATTTAATCACCTCATATATATTTAGAAACATCACCTGCATGTTTATATTGAAATTACAGTTGCTACTTGCTTTTTTCTTAGCCTCTTCTATTATACCAATAATCTTTGAAATTTGAGAATAGGTAATTTTTCTAGCCACCTTTTCTACGCTCTTTATTTTATCCTTATTTATGAGCATATCAGCGCCTACACGCTCTTTTATCAAAACTGCATCTCTAAAATAATCTATCATGATGTCTAAGAACTCGGCGATTCTCAGCTTAAATTTTTCCACCTGTGCTGGTAATTCCAATATCTCTACTATATTTTTCTGAAATAGGACATCTATGAAATCCTCAGCCGAATCCCTGATTTCCTTGAATTCTTGGTTTATCGCTAAATCGAGTGCTCTTTCTATACTTCCCCTAGAAAATGGCAGTACTATTTTTGCCGTATCTTCATCGATTCCATCTTTGACGAGGTAGCTAACTATTTCCTCATTTGAAATCGGGTTGAATTTTACTATGTCACATCTAGATTTTATAGTGTCTAAAAGCGCTTCCTTATTGCTCGTGATAAGTATTATCACGGCGTACTGTGGAGGTTCTTCTAAGGTTTTGAGTAAAGCATTTTGAGCCTGTACCGTCATCAACTCCGCATTATTTATAATGTATACCTTATATTCTCCGACTGGCTTTATGATTATATCCTCTTCAAGCTTTCTAATTTGCTCGACTTTTATACTCGAACCATTTGGCTTAACCTCGACGTAATCTGGGTTGTTCTCTGGATGTTCAGTATTCATCAGGATTTTCGACATCTCGTATGCCGTCTTTTTCTTTCCTATGCCTTCTATACCCTCAAACATATAGGCGCTGTTTAATTTATTTCTTTTTATGGAGTTTTCTAGGTACTTCTTTGCAAAATTCTGCCCTAATATATTATCAAAACTCATATTTATCTCCTCCTATATGCATGATATATTTAGCACACTCTAACATCTATTTACAGCCCTGTCCTACTGTTTTAATTGCTATACCGTATATTTCCTCATGGATACTCTCTATACTCCTTAGAAGTCCATCTGGTGCACAGTCAACCATACTCCAGCCATACTTGCTCGCTATATCTAGGGAATTGTCGTAGCATTTGCGTAGATACTCTCTATCCGATTCGTGGATATCCTTTTTTTCTTCTCCTCCTGTATACTTATCCCTATCAGCCATAAGCCTTTCGCTTACATCGACTGGCACATCCAAGAATATCACTGCATCTGGTCTAGGTAATCCGTACATATTGTACTCGTAATCATCCAACCAATCTAGGTATTTCTCCCTATCGTCCTTGTCCATCTTTGACGCCTGGTGTACCATATTTGAAGTCGTATATCTATCCGCTATGATTATACCGCCCTCATTGTAGAATTTTTCCCATTCTATCTTGAATGAGGCGTACCTGTCCACTGCAAAGAAGGTCGACGCTATATACGGATCTACACACTCTGCATCTTTTCCCATATCACCCCTAAGGTACATCTTAACTAAGGCAGATGACTCGGAGTCGTAATTTGGATACTGAACCTTCTTTATCTTATATCCTTCCGCCTTTAACCTAGTGTATAATTTTTCCGACTGGGTCTCTTTACCACTCGCGTCTGTTCCACTTTCTATTATAATAAGTTTGCCTTTCATAAGTTTCCTCCATGTAATAATTACATCTTGCTCTATTTTTTCTTGCTTTATTTATTTATATCCTTATCTATCATCGAATCTCTATCCTTGCTTCTTTTAAACCCTATCTTCTATCTCTATTATTCTTATATTCTCGATGGTTTTGTCCTGTATTCCCGTGATATTTAACCCGTTCTCCCTACATAAATTGATGTAATCCACCATTTCTTGGTCTATTACCTCTCCTGGTGCTATCAAACAAATTCCAGGTGGATACGGAACTACGCTTTCGGCGCTTATCTTGCCTACGCTATCTATTATTTTAACACTTTTAATTTGCTCCGTCACTTGATTTAATGATGAGATATCAAACGCCTCAGAAGGAAGGAGTTTTCGCTCCGATATCTTGTTTGGAAAATTTATATCTTTAATTTTGGACATAGATTTCTTTTCCACGTATTTGGATTCTATTTCTTCTAGTGCCTCTGCCATTGTTTCAAAATCCTTCACATCGTTTCCAATGGTACAAATCAATAGAACACCGTAGTAGTTGGAGAGTTCAACTTGGATATTGTAGTCCCCTCTAAGCATTTCCTCTAGTTCGCCGCCACTTATCCCGAGTTCAACCGCCGATATAAATATCTTTGTCGCATCATCCATTTCGTAGAATTTTATATTTTTTCCGATTGTTTTTTTCTCTGCATATTCTGAGTTACCGAGTTCTCGGCTATCAATTTCTGAATTGCCGCGATCAAGTTTTCTCCTGCAACTACATACATACTCGAATTTATTTTTAAATTCATCTATGTATTCTAGTAAGTCTTCCATTAATTTTTTTCCGTACCTATCACATATATCGCCCGCTATTTCTAGGGACGACATCAATACGTAAGACGGGCTAGAAGATTCTAGTATCCTCAGGTAATCTCTGAGTCTCAATTCATCGGCTTTTGAATTCTTGCCTACATGTAGCACAGATGCCTGTGTAAAAGCTGGCAATGTCTTATGCCAACTCTGTACTGAAATATCAGCTCCTTGCCTAAGTGCAGTCTCTGGCAGCCTCTCGCTTAGGTCTAGATGTGATCCATGTGCCTCATCTACAATTACCATCATACCCTTATTATGCGCGAATTTTACTATATCCTCCAGGTTGTAAGTCTGTCCGTAATACGTCGGGTAAGTTAGGATAACTGCAGATGCATCTCGATTCTTTTCTATAAGTTCTTTTGCCATATCCACATCTACACCTTCTAATGCATTTGTCGACCTATTTATTTTACATGGAATGTATACTGGTTCTATGCCTGATATTAGGCAGGCATTTACTACGCTCTGATGACAATCTCTATTTACAATTATCTTTTTTTTGTTCTTCCCGTGACAGGCTGTTAAAATGCTCGCCTGAATTCCACAGGTCGTCCCATTTACTAAAAACATCGTAGACTTCGCACCGAATATAGCTGCAATTTCATCCTGTGATTTTTTGATTATCCCCTCTGGCGAATGTAAGTTATCCGTTCCAATTATCTCCGTGGTGTCAAACTTGTACATATCCTGCATTATATCGCTATAACCTAGTCGAGCGTATATTTTCCCGTTTTTATGACCGGGCATATGAAATGATATTATATCGTTGTTTTTATTTTCCCTTAGTTTATTCACTATATATGTATTCAAAATCATACCTCACATTTCGAAGATTCTTTGTTCCGTTGCTTCAGATTCACGGACGTATTTCACGGTTTTATTTCCATAAACTTAAGAATATCACACCCGTATACATATATCTATACAAGTGTGATATTTATTAAATGATGATTCAATGCTTCCAGTGGGAGATTTGACTCACACTGAAATGAGATTTATGTACGCCACCTGTAGAGGTGGGGGATATTTATATCAAATTATAATTTCTTCCAAAATGTAGGTGCGAACAAGAACAGTATCGGATATATTTCAAGTCTTCCCGCAAGCATATCTACCATGAATACAAGCTTCGAAATCACAGTGAACTTAGCGTAGTTCTGAGTCGGTCCCGCCATATTAAATCCAACTCCAGCGTTGTTAAACGTCGCCGCTACAGCCGAGAAGTTAGTAAAGAAGTCAAATCCATTTAACGATACTATTATCACTGAAACAAAGAATAGTCCTATATATATTGACAGATACGAAGAAGTATCGTGAACTGTCGTGCTTCCAATTATCTTGCCATCCATCTTTATGGACCTTATATTTCTAGGGTGAAGTACCCTCTGGAATGATTTCAGCGCGTATTTGCTGAGTATAATCAAACGGCTTATCTTGAATCCACCAGCCGTACTTCCCGCACAAGCTCCTATACACATAACTATTATCAACATTGTCCTCGAAAATTCAGGCCATAAATCGTAGTTGACCGTATAAAGTCCTGTCGAGGTCATAAGCGAACTCACTTGAAAGAACGCGTAATTTAAAGAGCTATAAAAACTTCCGTATATGTGATTTATATTCAACGCTACCATAACCGTAGTCGACAACAATATTACAATATACCACCTCAACTCCTCTAAATGCAAAATTTCCTTAAACTTCTTAGCATATAGGAGGAAGAATACCGTGAAGTTAGTCCCAAACAGCACCATAAACACAGACACTACATTTCTCAAATAATAGCTATCGTATTCCCCCATACTGCTGTTCGTTACTGCAAATCCGCCTGTACCTGCTGTTGAAAACGTGATGTTTATCGCGTCAAAGGCTTCCATTCCCCCACATATCAAGAGCAGGAACTGGAGTATACTCAGTAGTATGTACAATATATAAAGCATTTTAACCGTACTACTTAACCTAGGCATCAACTTGTTTACCATAGGTCCAGGAGACTCAGCTCGCAGAAGATGCATATTCTGCTCTCCACCAGCTAGAGGCAAAATCGCCATCATAAATACAAGTATCCCCATACCTCCTATCCATATAGTAAGGGATCTCCAAAACAGCATTCCATGGCTTAGAGACTCGATATCAGCTATAACGGTAGCCCCTGTAGTAGTCAACCCTGATATCGATTCAAATAGCGCATTTATGTAGTTTGGTATCGCACCGCTCAAGTAAAAAGGAAGTGCCCCTACGAGACCTAGTACAACCCAAGATAGAGCCACTACTAAGAAGCCCTCTTTTGCAAACATATGTTTTGTCTTTGACTTATGTACCGAAGACATCGTTGCTCCGACGGCAATCGCCCCCAGCGAGACCACTAAAAACCAGATCCAATCAGATTCTCCGTACACTATTCCTACGATTAGGGGAAGCAACATAAACAATCCTTCAATTGCCAATGCAACCCCTAAAATATATCTAATCATAAATTTATTCATCTATATTCACCATCAACCATATCCTATCATTGTAAATTGGATTCGATTATCCCCTTCACAAATATATTGTCCAATTTAGTGCACCAATATATCATCCAATTCATCAAACCCTGAATGTGTCGTAACGATTATCACTGAATCCTTTGGTTTGATCACATCGTTACCTGAAGGTATGATAACCTCGTTTTTCCTATATATACAGGCTATCTGTAGATTGTCTTTCAATCTCAGATCCGATATCTTTCTGCCTATCAAACTTGAGTTCGATTTTACCTTGAATTCTAGAGCCTCAGCCTTTCCTCCTAGTATGGAGTAGAGACTTTCTATATTACTCTCATATGAATTATGCATCGCCCTCACGTATTTAAGGACATACTCCGCCATCAGGTACTTTGGATGAATTATGCTACCTACATCCATCTTATCAATTATATTTTCAAATGAGAACTTATTTATCTTTGTAATTATCTTACATTTAGAAATTGTAGATACGTTTAACGATAGGATTACATTTCCCTCGTCAAACCCTGTTAGAGATACCATGACATCGGCTGTCTCTATTCCTTCTTCAATCAACAGCTGCTCGTCCATTCCATCGCCCTCGATTATAGTTGCTCCGTCTAACATCTCGCTTAGCTCCATACACCTCTTAGCGTCGATTTCAATTATCTTGACATCAGCACCACTTGCTAGTAGCTCCTTTGCTAGGTAGAAGGTTATTTTACCTCCACCAATCAATATTACATTCTTTCCGACGTGGTTCATCAACTTTATCTTCTTGCAGAATTTTGCAATCATCCTAGGTGTGCCTATTATCGTCACCTTGTCTCCAGCTAATATCTCAAAATCACCACTTGGAATGATGACCTCTCTGCCCCTTTCGACAGCACAGACATGAAGGCTGTATTTCTTAAGTATACTTGAGTTGTTCAGAGATAGTCCATTTAAAAGAGAATTCTCTGACACACTTATTTTGAATAGTTCCACACTTCCCTTTGTAAACGTGTCTATTTCTATCGCTGACGGGAACCTGACTAGCCTCGCTATTTCCTCCGCCGCGATGTACTCTGGATTTATCACCATGGATATACCGAGTTCTTCTTTTATAAGGTAGAGTCCCTGTGTGTACTCTGGATCCCTAACCCTTGATATTGTATGCTTCGTACCGCATTTTCTCGCTATCAAACAGCATAATAAATTTATCTCATCTGCATTTGTCACCGCTATCAAAAGGTCTGCATGCTCGACATCGGCATCCTCTAATGTAGACAGCTGTATGCAATTACCCTTGATAGCCATTATGTCAAGGGATGCAGCTACTGAGTTTAAAGCCGTCTGTTTCTTATCTATTACAACTATATTATGTCCTTCTCCAGCGAGTTCCTCTGCAATTGCCTTTCCGACTTTTCCGCATCCTACTATTATTATATTCATATATTTAGCCTCTAAAATTTCTCGCTTTCTGTATATTAAATGGTGATTCAACGATTTCAGTGGGGAGATTTTATCCCCCACTGAAATGAGATTTATGCCCCCCACATCTAGAGGTGGGGACATTTATCTCAAGTTATACTCTTCGCTCTCCGATAGTTATATATTGATACAACCTACATTTAAAAATCTTCAATATAATGAATACTACTATGCTTTAGAGAAAAAATCAATATATTCTCTATATATTTTTATTCTTTTTTAATTAAATTATACGCTCATGCTCTACTATGTTTTAAAAGGTATAATTATGATATTCTTTTCACACTTTTTATCAGCATTTCCCGACAGGTAAAAACTAGGTTAATTTCATTTTTAGCTTACTTTTCATCATTGTTCTGAACATTCATTATCATATTATGTGTTGTTATCTTGTTTTACCATAATAATTAAAGTGATTTATAATTTTTTAACATTGAAAACGATTACTATTGACATTTATTTGTTATTTAATTCACTTTTACCCAAGCTTCGACCTATATTTTAGGCGATTTTATGCCAATAGTCCGAAAATACTTTCTTATTCGACTTTTTGATACATACCTAAAAACCTTCAAATAAGCGTTATCAGTTTCAAAAAAAGGCTGTACAAAACAATAAAAATATATTAAACTTTATGTATACTCTATGTTTGTTAAAAATGTGTTTTATTTTCGGAAAACGTATTTATTAAATTATCTTTTTAACAACCATGGAAAAATAAGTTTAATCGGTTGAGTAATGTTGTATATTGAATTAGACTTATATAGTATTAAACTTACTAAACAAGGGGGTCCTTTTACGTGTGTTGTAACGTTGAAAAAAATGAAATGTTTGAGGAATTAGGACAATATATTGATTCCTTACCAAAAGGTGAAGAAGCTGCAAAAAAAGAAGGAGCTTTGATAGGTGTTCTACACAGAGCTCAAGGAATATTCGGTTATCTACCAGAGGAAGTTCAAGCTTTTGTCGCTAAAAAACTTAGAATACCTCTATCTAAAGTATACGGTGTAGTTACTTTTTATTCATTCTTCACTACAGAACCTCGTGGTGAAAATGTAATAAACGTATGCATGGGTACTGCATGTTTCGTCAGGGGTGCTGCTGATGTACTAGCTGCCTGCGAAAGAGAACTAGGTATCAAAAACGGTGAAACTTCTGAAGACATGAAGTTTACACTAGGTTCACTAAGATGTGTTGGTGCTTGTGGTCTTGCTCCAGTTGTAACAGTAAACGACAAAGTTTACGGTCACTGCACTGCTGATGATATGAAACAAATACTTGCTGAATACAAATAGAATTGGGAGGAATCGAAGTTGAATAAAATAAATTCTTTTGAAGAATTACAAAAAATATACGAAGAAACCAAAACGGTTTTAGACATCAGAAAAGCTCACAACGCTGAAGACTTCTCTGGTAAGGGAACTACTTATAAAAGAGAAATACTTATCTGCGGTGGTACTGGATGTAAGTCTGCAAGAAGTGATGAAATAATTACTAACTTAAAGGCAGAAATCAAGGCTGCAGGTCTAGAAGATGAAATATATGTGTCAATAACAGGATGTTTTGGATTCTGTGAACAAGGTCCAATCATCAAAGTTACTCCTGATGACGTTTTCTACGTACACGTTACTCCAGAGGACGCAAAGGAAATCGTTTCTGAACATTTAATAAAAGGAAATGTTCTAGACAGATTACTTTACACTGAACCAACAATCGACCAAAAAGTTAAAACTCAAGACGAAATGATCTTCTATAAGAAACAAAAAAGAATCGCGCTTAGAAACTGTGGTTTAATAAATCCAGAAGATATAAACGAATACTTAGGCGAAAAAGGTTATCTTGCTTTAGGAAAATGTTTAACTGAATATACTCCTGAAGATGTAGTTAACATAATGCTTGAATCAGGTCTAAGAGGTAGAGGTGGCGGAGGCTTCCCTACAGGTCAAAAATGGAAATTTGCTATGGGATACGATGATACTCAAAAATACATCATCTGTAACGCCGATGAAGGTGACCCAGGAGCATTCATGGACCGTTCAATACTCGAAGGTGACCCTAACTCAGTACTAGAAGCTATGGCTATAGGGGGTTACGCTATAGGCGCTTCTATAGGTAATATATATATAAGAGCTGAATACCCACTTGCTATAGAAAGACTTAGAACTGCAATAGCTCAGGCTAGGGAAATCGGTCTTTTAGGTAAAAACATACTCGGTACTGGATTTGATTTCGACATAGAAATTAAATACGGAGCTGGTGCATTCGTATGTGGTGAAGAAACTGCTCTTATCCACTCTATCGAAGGTAACAGAGGTGAACCAACTAACAAACCACCATTCCCTGCTGAAAAAGGATTGTGGGACAAACCAACTTGTGTAAACAATGTTGAAACACTTGCAAATATTCCAGCTATAATAAACAACGGACCTGAATGGTTCAGATCTATAGGAACTGAAAAATCTCCAGGAACAAAAGTTTTCGCACTTGCTGGTAAGATAAATAACGTTGGACTTGTTGAAGTTCCAATGGGAATAACTTTAAGAGAAATACTTTACGAAGTAGGTGGAGGAATCCAACACGGTAAAGAGTTCAAGGCTGTTCAAACTGGTGGACCATCTGGTGGATGTATACCTTCTGAATTCCTTGACACACCAATAGACTTCGACTCACTTACTAAGATAGGATCTATGATGGGTTCTGGTGGTATGATAGTTATGGATGAAGACAACTGTATGGTTGACATAGCTAAATTCTACCTTGAATTCACTAAAGAAGAATCTTGTGGTAAATGTACTCCTTGTAGAATAGGTAACACTAGACTACTTGAAATGCTTGAAAAAATAACAAGAGGCGAAGGTGAGTTAGAAGATTTAGAAAAACTTCAAACACTAAGCGAAACTATAAAAGATACTTCACTTTGTGCATTGGGACAAACATCTCCTAACCCAGTACAGAGTACAATGAAATATTTCCACGACGAATACGTTGCTCATGTTACTGACAAAACTTGTCCAGCTGGAGCATGTAAAGACCTTATGAAATACTTTATCACTGACAAATGTATCGGATGTACTAAATGTGCTAGACAATGTCCAGTTGATGCTATACAAGGTAAAGTCAAAGAAAAACACGTTATCGATACAGCTAAATGTATCAAATGCGGTGCTTGTATGACTGCATGTCCAGTTAAAGCAATCGAATTAGTTTAAATTTTATTAAAGAGGTGAAATCGTTGAGTTTAGTTACACTTACAATAAATAATAGAGAAATATCTGTGGAAGCAGGAACTACAGTTCTTGACGCTGCCAAAGAACTTAATATAAAGATACCTACTCTTTGCTACTTAAACCTACACGATCAAAAAACTACTAACAAGCCTGGTTCTTGTAGAGTTTGCGTTGTTGAAGTACAAGGAAGAAAAAATTTAGCACCAGCTTGTTCAACTATGGTTGCTCCAGGCATGGTAGTTAAGACTGGTACTCCAAAAGTACTAAAAGCTAGAAAAAATATAATAGAATTACTATTATCAGACCATCCTCAAGAATGTTTGACTTGCGGTAAGAGTATGCACTGTGAACTTCAATCTCTTGCTCATGATTACGGTGTTACTGATATAGCTTATCAAGGATCAAAATCTGATTCGATGATGGAATTAGCTAACCCATCTATAGTTAGAGATACTTCTAAATGTATCCTATGTAGAAGATGTGTCGCTATGTGTAACGAAGTTCAGTGCGTTGGTGCTATCGGACCTGTAAATAGAGGTTTCGACACTAATATAAGCACTAAATTTAACGTAGATCTTAAAGACAGTACTTGCGTATTCTGCGGACAATGCGTAAATGTATGTCCAACAGGTGCGTTAATGGAAAAAGACAATACTGAAGACGTTTTAAACGCTTTAGATGATCCAGATAAATACGTAATAGTAAGTACTGCTCCAGCCGTACGTTCAGCTCTTGGGGAAGAATTTGGTATAATGGACCAATCTGTAACAGGTAAAATGGCTGCGTCTCTTAGAACTCTAGGATTCGATAAAGTTTACGACACAGATTTCGGTGCAGACTTAACAATCATGGAAGAAGCCAACGAATTTGTAACTAGATTCACAAAAGGCGAAAACCTTCCAATGATAACAAGCTGCTGTCCTGGTTGGGTTAACTTCATAGAAAAAGAATACGGAGAACTTCTCAACCATCCATCAACTTGTAAATCACCACAACAGATGTGGGGAGCAATTGCTAAGAGCTATCTAGCTGAAAAACTAGAAATTCCAGTCGAAAAATTATACGTTGTTTCTGTAATGCCTTGTATAGCTAAAAAATACGAAGCACAGAGAGATGAATTCGTAAATGATCACGGAACACCTGATATAGACGTTGTTATATCTACTAGAGAATTAGCTAAATTGATACAAAAAGCTGGTATAGATTTCGCTGGGCTACCTGAAGAAGACTTCGATAGCATGATGGGTGAATCTACTGGTGCCGGTGTAATATTCGGTACTTCTGGTGGAGTTATGGAAGCTGCTTTAAGAACAGCTTACGAAGTAATTACTAAAGAAGAATTACCTGATGTAAACTTTGAAGTTGCCAGAGGTATCCAAGGTGTTAAAGAAGCAACTGTAAATATAGCAGGAAACGATGTTAGCATCTGTATAGTAAACGGATTAGCAAACGCTAAATACCTACTAGACCATATGGATGAAACTGCTAAGAAATATCAGTTCATCGAAGTAATGGCTTGCCCAGGTGGATGTATAAACGGTGGTGGACAGCCATACTCTAACGGAGACCTATGCATGGTTCAAAAAAGATCAAATGTTCTTTACGGTGAAGATGCTGCGAAACCAGTTAGAAAATCTCATGAAAACAAAGAAATACAAGCTTTATACAAAGAGTATTTAGGTGAACCAAACTCTGAAAAGGCTCATCACTTACTACACACACATTACAATAACAGAACTACAAAATAGTAATTAACAACTAGAAATTCTATAAAATAACTATTCCTGTGATTGATTTAGGGGTTGCCCAGACGGCATAAACGCTGGGCTTCCTACCTATCATTCACAGGAATTTTTTATTTTAACTTATATACACTTAGAACTAATTTCTATACATTTTTCAATCCACTACTGAATATAGTTAATTATAAAGAAAAATTTTTCTGCATATCTATTATTAGAATTTTTTCTTTACACATGCCAAATCGTTTATGAAAGGAGCATATTTTGAGTAATAATTATCGAAATGATAACCGTCATAACTGTAATTGTGATTGCAATCGTAAATTCGACGTTATAAATATGTCGAGTACCGATGCATCCTGTATTGACTACGAGCTAATCCTAGAATGCTTCAATAAGTGTATGCCTAACTGTTGTAACCCATGTTTTATAGTTATAAATGGAACGCCAGGTCCTCCAGGACCTCCTGGAGTCCCTGGAGTTCCTGGACCAGTCGGGCCTACTGGGGTAACTGGTGCTACAGGAGCTAGTGGTGCTACTGGCTTACCTGGACCTGCTGGACCAACTGGTGCTACTGGCTTACCTGGACCTACTGGGGCTACTGGGGCTACTGGACCTACTGGCTTACCTGGTGGAGATACTGGACCTACTGGACCTACCGGAGCATCTGGTGGACCTGGACCTACCGGAGCGACGGGCGACCCTGGTCCTGCTGGCAGCGATGGCACGACTGGACCTACTGGTGACCCTGGCGCTGTTGGCTTACCTGGACCTACTGGTGATACTGGACCTGCTGGTAGCGATGGAGTGACTGGACCTACTGGCGACACTGGCGCTGTTGGCTTACCTGGACCTACTGGTGATACTGGACCTGCTGGCAGCGATGGAGTGACTGGACCTACTGGTGACCCTGGCGCTACTGGTGATACTGGACCTGCTGGACCTATTGGGCCTACTGGACCTACTGGACCTACTGGACCTACTGGGGCTACACCTGATACTGGACCGACTGGTGTTATCGGTCCCTACGGATTGATATAACTTGAGATAAATATACCCCACCTATATAGGCGGGGTATATTTTTATTTGAAATATCATAAATTTATCCAATTAATCTCTTCTTTAATGTATAATTAAATTAAATAATGATTGGAGATGATTGTATGAAAGATAAAATCGAAAGTATTATATCGAGTTACGTCGATGAATTTTCAAGGCGTAATAACGTCAAGACCAGATGGAAATCACCTATAGTAGGATTTGCAGCTGTAAATGACCCTTTGTTCAATGAACTAAAATCAGCTGTAGGACCTGAACACATGATACCTATAGACTTCTCCCCTAATGCTAAAACAGTAATATCTTATTTCTTGCCGTTTGAAAACTCAATACCAGAAAGCAATGACAACGGCAAGAGGGAATCTTCCGAGGAATGGGTGATTGCCTACATAGAAACAAATAAATTGCTTTCCGAATTATCCTCACATCTCTTTGAAGAAATTGAAAAACTCGGGTATGAATGCTATGATTATCCCGTCAAATACGTATTTGACAAGGTTAATGACATCAGCAACTGGTCTCAAAGACATATTGCGTACATAGCCGGGGTTGGAACTTTTGGATTGAACAATATGATGATTACAAAGGACGGATGCTGTGGGCGCCTAGGCAGCGTCGTTACGAGTATGGATATATCCCCGACTTCTAGAGCATCTGTAGAGAGCTGTCTATTTAAAAGAAATGGAACATGCAAGCTATGTGTAGACAGATGTGTCGCCGAAGCTCTACACCCAGACAGTGGCTTTGAAAGGTTCGCCTGTGATAAGATATGTAATGAAAATTCACAGCGCTACTCTTACCTTGGTAATTTTGACGGATGTTGCGGAAAATGCTTGGTAGGTATGCCATGTTCTACTCGCGCTCCATTTTAATTTTCGCAATATTTTTACAAAAACTTGCAAAATACTGAAATAAGGGCTATAATACAGGTAGTCTTAAAGACTCTATTGCCTGCACACATCAAAATTTTTACGTCTGACAATTAGATGATAATTTAAGCAATTCTAGGGAGGTTTTACTATGATAAAATCGCAAGAAGAAGATATTAAAAGAGAAATGGCAGAACTTAAAACAAAGTCAGAAGGATTTTCAGATGATGTAAAAGCTAAGATGATAAAGGATTTAAATGAAGAGCGTGCAATGAGTACAGTAAAGATTAAAGAACAATTAGCTATACTAGAGCCACAGAGAAAAAGATCTGAAATTTCAGTAGCAACAAGTGCATACAATGAACAATTAATTGCAATTGACAAAAAAATAGATTCATTACAATAGACATTAGCTTTATGATATAAGTTGAGAATCATGTCCCCCTCTACAGATGGCGGGCATGATTCTCATTTAATTTGGGGCAATACCCTACTAAGTTTCCACTCAACTTACCTTCCCGTTCTCAAAAATCGTATAAATTTTTATAAAACTTGATAGGATTTTAGTTTTTGATTCGTATAACAAGTGTAGAATAAAATAATAAGCTTATTGGAAACGAGGTTGAAAATGAAGATCACAGAAGAAAATTTCATTGCTGAGTTAAAACGTAGAAATGAAAAAGCATTGTACTATGTAATAGATGAATACGGCTGGATAATTAAATCGACTGCAAGAAATCAGCTCTATAACCTTCTAAGCTATCAAGAAGAATGTTTAATGGAAAAAGATTTAATCGTCTTAGATGGAGACCGACTTGTGACATCAACTACTTTCAGAGATGAAAAAAATGGATTTGAAGGTATGCATTTCGCATGCAACATATAAATCAATGGCAAAGACGTAACTTCAGGTGGCAGTGGAATGGGTAAGAATCTAGATGAACAAACTTACTTAGATGTCTCAAATAATGATTTAGACTTTCATACTGGAGACGAAGATTTAAATTTCAAAATTGTGTACAACGATATATCCACGTATAAGGGAAGTAAGGCAATTGCAGAAAATGTAAAAGGACCTTGGATATTCGAATTTACAACTAATTCTAGAGAAATAGCAAAAGATACTTATTCTCAAGAATTAAATACTGTACTAAATCTGTCTTTAGACTTTGATATCAATTTTAAAAAATACACTAGTAACAACCTTGGGCAAAAAATATATGCTGGTCCACAAAAAGGTGGAGTAAAATACGACCTAGAGCTTAGAGGTAAAGACGATTTAGGAAATGATGTAGTATTCTACCTATCTAGCGGAGATGAAAATAGAATGTTATTCGAAAATGAAAAACTAAACGGAAACATAGATGAACAGGCTAAAATACTGACATTAAAACCATATGCCGTGAATATGCCAGAAACAAGCGGCAAGATGAGCAACGACTTCAAACCAGTCGGCGAATCCTTCACAATAGACTTGACAAAATAGCGGGAAACTTTAGTATACCACTGAAATTCCACACCATGCACTTACCAGCACATGCACTCACCATTTAAAAAACGAAGGTCGGAGTATATCTACTCCGACCTTCGTTTAACTTGATTTAACTTGAGATTAGTTTGGGCTAGCTTGAAAAACATGTCACCCAAATCTTTAGGTTATGCCCATTAAATGTCGATTCAACGCTTCTCAATTCACGCGTTTTGCTACTATTGCCAGACGTCCGTTTTCTATTGAATTTTCGCAGGTTGCGAGAGTTATGAGCTTATCTCCGTACTTAGCCTCTACCCCTGTGTTATAGAGTGCTCTGCTCTTACAGCTCTTCACATAATCGTTAAACTGCGATTCCTCGCCTGCATTTATAAATCTGTAAAACGGAAAGTCTCTTGAAGTACCCGTGTTTACAGTAGCTTTAAAGACTGCTACTATCTGGTAGGTACCCTCTCTCTCCAAGGTATTGAAATACACGTATTGATTATTTTTAAAGAAACTTTCGTCCTTGTACTTCATCAAGCCCGCAAACATAGATCCATTATTCATATGGTGCCCGTATATTACTAGGTTGTCACTTGGCTCATTTACATCACAGGCTTCTTCTATATACGGTACTCCATAAAGCGAATACTGTTTGCTGAAGTTGTGTTTAAGATAGAAATTAGGACTGTTCTTCGTCTGCATTACTGGATAATTCACCCTGGTATTCGGTATACTTATCCAACCTATCAGATCGTGATTTTTGTTCCAGAGTTTATTTAAACCCGCTGTATCGGTTGTTATCCTATCGCTTGTGCCATTTTCTCCCGAGCTACTAGATCCTTTATTCGAATTCGATGAAGAAGTACCTGAACTAGCCTTATCCTTGCTATTTTCACTGTTTACATCCTTGTCCCCTTGAGGGTTTTGAACTTGAGCATCTTCTCCACTTGGATCCACGCTGACAAATTTGGCTATTTCATCAAATTCACCCTCCTGCTTTGCTTCCTCTCTGTGGTAGTCGTATATTTTGAGACCACAGACTCCAACCGAGACCAGGCATATAATCATAAATATTAGAAAAACTGCCTTTTTCATACGACCTCCGTTCATCTGTAACGATTATCTAATTTATTAAAATTTGATCCTAGTTGAATTTATTTTTAATTCCTACAACTCCACCGATAGCTAATCCGAGTAATGCAAGTCCAGCCACTGCGTAAACTGCCTTCATGCTGTTGTCCTCTCCAGTCTTTGGCGCTGTTGAGGATCCACCTACTTCCTTAGGTTTTTCAGTTGTTCCCGGTGTACTAGGTGTACTGGGTTGTTCTTTTGGTGGTTCTTCTTTTGGTGGTTCTTTACAAGGTGGTTCTGGTTTCTTTTCACATTCCTTTGTGTTAGTGAATAAGGTTCCACCCTCGTCGTTCGATATAATGACTACCTGTCCCGCCTTTTCTATCTTAACTGTGTATGTTTTTCCGTCTAGTACATATCCGTCTGGTGATTTTGATTCTTTAACCTTGTACTCTCCTAGTGGAAGGTCCTTAAATTCATATACACCTTTTTCTATCTCTTTGAACTGACCTAGATTATTATCTTTGACACAGTATAGATCAAATACTGCTCCTGATAATTTAATCTTATTATCTGCTGAATCGACTTTTACTATTTTAATCGATCCCGAGTCTTCAACCTTCTTTTCTATTTGAGCTGTTGCGTGCCCCCTTATTTCATCTGGTATCGCCACATCGCTGTAAGTTATTACATCTTGAATATTTCCAGCCTTATTAGCCAATTCATCTGCATTTTTTCTAAACTCGCCATCGCTCCAAACTACTATCCCTTTTCTGACTGAATCTTTCTTTTTTGCAGTTATGGTAATTGCAGTCGTAGGTTCTTTTGCTATGTGTACAGTCACCTTGTCTTGATCTACAGTAACAGTAGCACCCTCTGTAGCCGTAAAATCAAATTTATCTGAAATCTTGTTTTCATCTATAAACGCATAGCTATATCCACCTGATTGGTCTGCTGTCAATTTAACAGGTGTTGACTCACCTACTGTGTTTCTCATGAAACTTGGAATTTTTATATGATTTTGTACCGACGTAACTATTGCATCGTAATGTTCTAATATCTCTTTTCTCAATGGATTATCTTCTTTTATTTGATCTAATACGTTGTTTTTTCCCTTTATCTTTGCATCATTATGTGAGAAATCAGGATTTCTTTCACCTACTTGGGTCTCCCATACCAATAGTTGTGTCGCTATCTGATCTGCTAATTTTTCCATGTCTTCTTTGACATCTGGTCTCCAGTCTGTTGAATTATTCTCAGTAAATCCATACTGAAGCACACGCCCGATGTTTAACTTTATCTCGCTTGGCGTAAGTACGTCGTTCAATGTATTAGGGTAATTGTCCCAATACGTTTCATCTTTCTCAGATAGCTTTCCTATTGCTGTCCCCGTATTCAACGGTGCTCCCGTCTCTATGCAGTAGGCTACTGGACCATTTTGAGATTTTACTGACTTTGTCCAATACCCATTTCTGTTTTCGTGAACATCCCATCCATTTAAATACTTGAGTTCTGTATGTCCCAATCCTGTTTTCCAATCGTCATATCCCCTCCAATCTCCGTTTTCTGAACTTACGGGTCTTGGATATATTGATAAAAATACCTCTTGCTTATCTGCCGCCTCCACTGTTTGTTTAAATATACCTAGGTATCCGCTTAATACCATTAACAATGCTGTAAGTAGTGACAATCCTTTTTTGATTACCTTATGTTTTCTCATGAATATCTCCTCTTGTTTTCTCTATTTTGTTGTCTTTACTCTTATGTCGATATTTTAGGATTATCCAACCTCTTTGTTGTAGTTTCCGAATTTCATCACAGCATTTCATTTTCCATATATCAACATACATTTAAGAAGGTTGTCCCCACCCCATAGGATTAGGGACAATCCTTCCAATGTATATGTTTGATATTGTTGCTTTCAAGTCTTATCTCACCGGATATTTTCTTTTCTTGCTTTATTTAATAGAATATTGTTTGGTCCTTAAATCTTTGTTCACTAGAATATTGTTTGCTCGTTCGTTTGTTTTTTCATTAGAATATTGTTGGCTCTTGCTTTGTTCATCATACTGTTATCTATTTTTCTTGCTTCACAAAATATTGTTCGTACGTGATTTACCCCTAGTTGTCGTTTTTCTTCTTCTTAAATGCTGTAAATCCTCCTACTCCTAGACCCAATATCCCTAGTACAGCTACTGCGTAAACTAGATTCATGGTATTGTCTTCACCAGTCTTTGGAGTTGTAGTAGAGCCACCAGATGGATTTTTCGGCTGTTCCTTAGGTTGCTCAGGTGTACCAGGGTTAGCCGGAGTACCTGGTTCATTTGGTTTATTTGGTTTACATGGTTCATTTGGTGTATCTGGTTTTTTAGTGTTTTTAAAGAAATGAGTGTTGCTGTCGTTTTCGACAATCGCTACATCATTATCCTTTGTAATGTATACTGTATATGTTTTTTCATCTAGTACGTATCCTTCTGGCGCCTTAGTTTCTTTTACCTTGTATTCCCCTACACTCAAGCCGCTCATTTCGTATACGCCCGTTGATATTTCTTTGAGCTTTCCGATTTCTTTATCGTCCTTATCGTAAACAGTGAACTCTGCTCCAGAAAGCTTAGTGTTATTACATCCATTATCTACTTTTGTAAGCATTATCTTGCCTTTTACCCTTTGATTTGCAAATCCTTTTCCAACTACATTTTCAACCCTTACTTTTTGACCATCTTCTTTTATTTCAACTGTGTAAGTGTTCTTATCTAACTCATATCCGACCGGCGCTACTATTTCCTTTACCTTATATACACCTATTGGTAGGTTTTTCATAAAGTATATTCCCTTGTTATCAGTAGTTTCAGTCATCACGCCGACTTTTTGATCCTTTGAATCGTATACTTCAAATGTCGCATCTGTAAGTCTGTTCTCTGGATAGTCCTTGTCGAATTTAATAAGCTCGAGTTCACCCTTTTTGAGTTTGTTCTTAACTTTTACTGTCGTGTCCCTATCCGCTTCTACCTTCACGTTTATCGCTTCTACGATGACATATTGAGGTCCTGCGTTTTCTTCTCTTAGCACATAGTCTTTTGCTGAAATAGGTACATTGTCAAATACAGCTTCACCGTTTTTATCTGTCACTGCCTTTAGGTTAACTTCCGTACCATTTACTGCAGTTCCCTTAAGTGAGAATTCTATACCTTCAATCAATTTATCTTCGGAAGATTTCTTTACTACTACTCTACCCTTTTGTATATCGTTTCCAAATCCTCCGTCGGTTCTGTTTGTCACTACATATGTCTTTCCGTCTTCATTTATCTCTATATAATAAGTCGTATCATCGCCCTTATAACCGTTTGGCGCCTTGGTTTCCCTTATAGCGTATATTCCATACGGCAGGTCCAATGTCTCATATGAGCCTGGTTCTGACGGTATTGGAGTCATCACGCGAACTGGTTGATTTTTATCTAGATTATTTTCTGCATCTACCCTGTACACTGTGAATTCTGCCCCTGTTAATGCTTTATTTGTATCTGAGTCAATTTTTTTAACCCTGATATTTCCTTTTATTATCTTGTTGTTTACTGTTGCGTTTGTCACCTTGTTGAATTCTATAGTTATATCTTGTTTTTGCGGTACTACGTATTTAGAGCCAGTATCGACCTCTTCCAATGTATATGGAGTTGTTCCCGATGCCGGTACATCTTCAAATATCGCAACACCGTTTTTATTAGTTTTTGCTGTTAGGTTTATCTTTATTCCTGTTTTAGTGACTCCTGTAAGCCTAAACAGTATTCCTTCTACCATCTTGTCGTCAGCTGTCTTTACTACCCTTAGGGTTCCATTTTCAGCTTCGTTGTCAAATCCGTGATTGGCGTTGTTCTCTATGTTTATTACTTCACCGTTTTTACTTATATTAGCTGTGTATTCCTTTGTATCTAGTACGTATCCTTCTGGTGCTTTCGTTTCCTTTACCTTGTACTCGCCCATTTCCAAATTGTCCATTTCATACTGACCCTTTGGCTCTTCTTTGAGTTTTCCAATTTCTTTTCCGTCTTTTGTTACCGTAAACTCAGCCCCCGATAGCTTATTATCTGGATACGCCTTGTCTACCTTTGTAAGTGTTATCTTACCTCTAGCCTTTTCATTTGTGTATAACTGTCCTTGTGCTAGGTTGTATACAATTGCAATCTGACCTTGAGTGCTTATAGTAACCTTATGTTGTGTTGAATCTAAGATATACTTATCAGGTGCCTTTGTTTCTATTACTGTATACTCACCTGGTTTCAAATCACCCATGGTATAGACTCCGTCGTTTTCAACAAGTACGCCCAGGTCTTCGTCACCCTTATACACGTGGAACTGCGCTCCTTTTAATTTTAACTCGTGGTCTTCACTATCTACTTTTGTTAGCTTGATACTACCTCTTATAAGTTTATTTTCAACATTTATAGTCGTTACCTTGTCCCAGTTTATTACTCCTATCTGGTCCTGAGGAACTACGTACCTATTTGGTGTATTTATTTCTTGGAGTAAGTATCCATTTGAGCCAGTAATAGGTATGTTTTCAAATATAGCTACACCATCTGTATTTGTAGTAGCTTTCATATCTATTTTTTTACCCGATAGTGATGTCCCTGTAAGTCTGAACTCCATTGAGTCTACTATTCCGTCTTCTGAACTCTTTTTAACTTTAAGAGTACCTTTCTTGAGGACGTTATCGAATTTAACCTCTGCAGTCTTTCCTAGTTCTACAACTACCTTTTGTTCATTTAGAGGCATGTATGGATCTCGCTCTACTTCTTTGACTATATATTCACCTGGATCAATTTTAGGTACTGTTATTTCACCGTTTATACCAGTCTTGACGATTTCACTGTAGTTGTTTGGACCAGTGATAGTAAATTCAATTCCTGATACGTTGTTGTCCTCAGATGTCTTTATTATCTTTAAACCGCCTAAATCGAGATCCAGTTTTACATATCCATCGACGCTTTCAACTACTACATTATCTGTATATGTTAGAATATCTTGGACTTCTCCGTTCTTACCACTTCTAACCTCGCCGTCAGTCCACATTATCGTTTCTCTACGGTTTATATCTTTATGTGCCTTAAGTGTTATTTTTCCCTTTGGCAGACTATCTGAATGCACAATTATTTTCTGTCCATCTCTCTCAATTGTAACTACATCAGACGTATCCGTATATTTTACCGAATACTCGAAATTACCAGTCACATTGTTTTGATCTTCAAAAATACATGTGTAGCCTCCAGCTGGGTCTGCTGTAAATTTTACAGTACCTGCCTTAGATTCTTGATAGTTCATATAGCTTGGTATCTTACCGTGATCTTGAACTAATTTTTCAATTCTCGCGTAATTTTCTAGTATTTGTTTTCTTATTGGGTTATTACCTTTTATTTCCTCTAGGACACGGTTGACTCCAGTTGGAGGAGTCCTCTTGGAAAAGTCTGGATATCTCTCCCCAACCTGCGTTTCCCATATCAGAATCTGTGTTGCCATCTCTGACGCCAACTTATTCATATCCTCTTCATTAGTTGGTTTCCATGCCAAAGAGTTATTCTCGCTGTAGCCATATACCAGTATACGACCTATGAGCGACTTTATCTGCATTGGTGTAAGTACATCGTTTAAATCTGGATATTTGTCCCAATATGTTTCATCTGCTGGTTTCAACTGCTCTCCTGTTGTACCGTTCAAATGGACTCCTGCCTCTATACAGTATGCAGCCCTTCCCTCGCTACTTCCATAGGATTTGATAAAGAAACTCTTGCTAGCGTTTGCAGTCCACCCATTTAGGAACTTAAGTGCCGAATGACCTAAATTTTCCTTCCAGTCATCGTAGTAACTGCTCCAGATGTCTCCACCCTCTGAGTTTAATGGACGCGGGTACTCGTTTAAATATATATTCCTGTCCGCGGCATCTGCTGTGCTCGTAAATAGACCAGAGTACATTGTCAGTACCATCATTAAAGACATAAATAACGATGTTATTCGTTTTATAAATTTTCCTTCCTTCATAAAAGCCCTCCTTGTTGTTCTTAATACTAAGTCTTTTGTCACCCATAATTGACAAAGTATTTTGGGCTCTCTACATCACTTAATCTTTGTTTCAACTCACCCCCTTCTTGATTCTAAATTATATATATTCATATACAGCTAGTTCAGCCTAATGTTTTTGCTGAACAAAGCTATTTATGATTCTAGATTTACTTGATTAATATGTATTTTGTATACATCGATTGGCATCATTTTTCTAATCCTCTGATATAATTACTACTTTTTATCTGTATTGACAATCATATGTGAAAATTTCACATACTTATTTACAGGATTTTCAATTTCAGACATATTTAAGGTCTATTCTTAAATTTCTTTACTATAGGACGCTAATTCGTTCCCAATTACTATAATACTGTAAAAAAGAAGTATTTTCAACGTTTTTTGAAATTTTATTTTTCGACTTTCTCATTCTCTTCTAATAGCATAGTAGGATAATTTAGACATAAAAAAATACAGCATAAATATTCTAATTAAACAAGGTTTGCTGTATTTTTTAGATATATACCAGTAGAATAATGTGGCACATATTGTCAAGTCTACTTTTCAAATGATCATAAATCTCAAGTTATATACGTTTAAACTTTCTTTGCTAAGAGTACAATTCTCCCGTTTTGCTGTGAATACTCACAGGTTACTAATGTGAGCAATTTATCGCCGTAAGAAGCGCCCACTCCCGTATCGTAGAGGGACTTGCCCTTACATGTATTTACGTAGTTTTCAAATTCGTCAGGTATTTGTGCATCTGTAAATCTATAGAAATTAAAGTCTTTATGAGTTCCAGTATCTACCGTAGCCCTAAATACTGCAATTATCTGATACTCATTCTCTCCGTTTACGGTATTAAAAATCACCTTCCTGTTTGATTCAAAAAACTTCTTATCATTATATCTATCAATATCGGTGAACATGCTTCCGTTATTCATATGATGTCCATAAATCACTATATTGTCGCTTGGTAGATCGAGATTGCTCTTATCGTCCACATATGGTACACCATACGATGATTTTTCCTTTTCGAAGTTGTGGTTGATGTAGTAATCTCTATTTTCCTTGGTTTGCATCACAGGATAGTTTATCCTAGTATTCGCAATGTTTATCCAGCCTACAAGGTCAGAGTTCTTCTTGCGTAATGTCCATAGCTCTGACATTTTTGGAACTTTTGTAGTATCCAGCTCCTCTGTTGAATTTTCTTTTTCACCTTTTTTTCCCGATTTCTCCAGCATGTTTAACACGTCGTCAAATTTCTGACTCTGCTCCCTAGCCTCCATTGCGTGTTCGTATATCTTTACTCCACTTGTAACTAATGCAATAGCGCAGATTGCCATAGCCATTATAAATATTATTTTTTTCATAATACCTTAGTTATGTCTCTTATTTTTTAATCCAAGATATCCGCCGATTCCAAGGAATACTGCTGAAACTCCAGCGATAATATACATTGCGTATAAACTTCTGCTTTCACCCGTCTTAGGCGCTGTCTTGCTTGTAGTATTCTTCTTATTTGAATTGCTTGAATTGCTCGTCGTTTTAGGCTTATCATTGTACATTTCAACTGTTGTAACTACTCCAGCTTTTAGAGTCACTGTCTTATCTTTTGGTAGAGTGTATTTCTTAGAAGTATCGTCCTGTATTTCCGAAATCGTATAGTCTCCAATAGGTAGATTTGACAGTGAAATAATACCGTTTGAATTTGTCTTAAAATACTTTTTATATCCATTTGGACCACTTACTCCAAATGTGAATCCTTCTATCTTTTTATCGTACGATGATTTGACTATCTTAAGTGCTCCCAGAGTTTTATCCTCTTCTTTTGCCTTTACCCCGACCTTTGCATATCCTAATACTTTATCAGGCATGGTTTTTTGAGAATACGTTACAACATCTTGAAGCGACTTAGTCTTTATTTCCCCATCAGACCAAACTCTTGTACCATATCTTACTGAATTGCGTTTTTTAGCAGTTAATACTATTGGTTTTATCGGTGCCTTATCGCTGTGTATCTTGATACTGTTTCCGCTGATTTCACATGTCGCACCGTTGTTTACCGAAAAATCGAATTGTTCAGCTATATTGTTCGTGTCATTAAATGTATATGAGTACCCTCCGTTTTTGTCTTTGCTCATTTCTAAAACCTTCGCAGATTCTTCGCTATTAGCCATAAAACTAGGCAGCATCAAATGCTCCTTCACACCCTTTACTATCACACCGTAATTTGATATTATCTTCTGTTTCATAGGGCTGGCATAATTCACCGCATCTAGTACGCTCGCCTTACCCTGCGAACTAGCACTTCTTTCCATGAAGTTTAAATCCCTCTCACCTACTTGCACTTCCCAGATGAGTAGCTGTGTCGCAATTTCGTTGCCTAGTTTATCCATATCTTCTTCATTGTCTGGTTTCCATGTGTCTGAATTATTTGCGTGATAACCATAGTACAGTATTCTGCCGATCTGTTGCTCGATCTGCTTTGGAGTCAGGATATCGTTATACTTAGTCGGGTATGTATCCCAGTAAGTTTCATCCTTTTGCGATAATTCGGCTTGATTTTCTCCGCTTATAGGAACTCCCGGCTCAATGCAGTACGCCGCTGGACCATTTGGCGACCCAATCGCATTCGTCCAAAATCCATCTTCTTTATTTATATTCCAACCGTTTAGAAATGCCAATTGCTCGTGCCCCATGAGGCCAGCCCATTCTTGATTCCCTGCCCACTCTGGATCTTTATCCGCTGGACGTGGATAGATAACTCTATGTACGTTGGAGTCATCTGCCAGTACCTTAGACATAGGTGTATTTGAATATACTACTAATGTCATCACAATCGACAAAAACACTGATACACTCTTCTTTATTCTACTTATTCTACTTTTTTTATTCATATATTATCCTCCTGTGACACTTATTATTTTTGCATACTTTTCTGTCTATTACCTTAATACTATCCTATATTACATTCAAAATCAATCGCCATTTTTGTCATATCTAAACAATCTAAATCTTATACTTTATTAATGGGTTTATTTTGAATACTTTATGAGAGGGTGATTTTTTATGAAGAATAAAAAGAGAATACTCATAGCTACAATATTCTTCATCTTGGCGTTTATTTCATATATGGAATATGAATCTATAGATGAATCCATTCCCGACGCCGAGGTAAATGTACTCGCGACTTCTGACCTCCACGGGAATGTGCCGGATGAACTAGTCGATTATATACAGAAAAAGCGAGCTTCCGATCCAAATTTAATCACCGTAGACGGTGGAGATTTTTGGGACGCCCAGACGACTGAGATGAAGGAATGGGTTAGCGGCAAAAAGTTGATTGGGCTAAGTCTAAACGGACCCGAGTACAGTACTATATCCGCCCCCTACACTGGAAATCCTCCATTTCTAAAATCCATGTTAAAAATCAACTACGATGCTGTAGTCCTAGGCAACCACGAATTTCTAAATGAAAAACCAGCCTTGGATAAAGTAATTGCAGGATTTGGGCAAAATAACGTACCCGTACTGTCAGCAAATATATACAAGAACAGTGGTGGCAACTACGTCAAACCCTACGTTGTGAAAAATATAAAAACGAAAAAGGGCAAATTAAAGGTTGGAATTCTCGGTCTAACTATAAGAGAGGTCGGCGAAAGAGATAAGGATGACGACGATCCCTATCACAACAACCAGTACCGATATCTTCAAAATCAGGATAACTACCGAGGCAAACTCTACGCTAACGACGTGATAAGCGAGGCGAAAAAATGGGTGAAGATGATGAACAGCAAGGAAAAACCCGATTTGATAATCGCCGTTGTCCACTCTGGTGAAAAGGCAAAGGTCCCCAAGAATCCAGGAAACGTAATCGGTGATTTAGCAGAGAGCGTGAGTGGAATAGACGCCATAGTCGCAGCTCATACACATAAGTACATATCCGAGCATAACTACACTGCGCCAGATGGACGTAGGGTTGTTGTAACTCAGCCAGGCGACCACGGTGAATATCTATCCAGTATAAATATTAAACTCGAGAAGCGATACAGAAAGTGGGAGGTTATATATAAACACACGGCTGTCAAAAACTTTGAATCCGTAGACGTCATCACTGCTTCAAGAATGCCAACAGACACAAATGAGGGAATTTACTCTCAACTTGAAAACTTATCATATGATAGTCAATACAGGAGCGTGCTCGTAGACAACGGTAACTACCTCGATACCGCGACCCCTCTTTTAAACTCACTCTACTCCAAATACAAGGATAAGACATTGAGTTTGAAAGACAGTGAAAAGGTATTTAACTACAACCAGTACATATTCTTCAACTCAGTAATACTTGGTGTAGACAATATTGACATAGCCTCCGACAGCCCCTGGAATGACAAGGAATTTAGAAAATATCTTAGAGACAAGGGCTACTACCTAGATATAACCACTATATCGAGCAATATACTAGATAAGTCAAGTGGAAAGCCACATAATACACCGTACACTATAAATGTGGTATCAACAAAAGAAGGCAGTATCCGTATCGGAATCCTAGGCGTCACATTAGACAGTGTAGGTACTGGATTTTCAACATCTACTACCAGTAATAGTCTAACTATTGTAGATCCCGCAAAAAATACGGACAAATACGTTAGAGAGATGAAATCAAAAGGTTCCGATATAGTCGTCATCGTACTTAATTCGGGTAAGGCAAGCGACGGGAAGATAGATAAATCTATAATAGATATATGTAATTCCTCAAAGGAGATAGATGCGATCGTGACTCAAAGCAATTCCGATGTAGATTCTTCAGTTTCAAGACTTAAGAAACAAGGAGGCGAGGTCTGTATCGTCAAAACGAGTGCCACTAAGGGCGTTTTGTCAAAACTACATTTTGAGGTCGATGAAATACGCGGCAAATGGCAGGTAAGGAATATAGTCCCGAAATTTTTTAGCTCAATGCCTTAAGTTCAGGTACCTCTGTTAAATTACCATATTATTAGATAAGAGCTCCTCAGTATATATAACTTGAGATTTATGCTCATACTATCAAAAAGAGGTTGTCCAATGGAAATATATAAATATCATCCACCAGTCAACCTCTTTTTATCAATTTTTAATATATACTTGTACCAATCTTAATCATCGTGATTATTCAACTGTTATTGCATCGACTGGACATGTTTCTTCAGCTTCTTGAGCTGATCCTATAAGAGATTCTTCTATTTCGCCTTCTTTAGCTACAGAAAAACCTTCATCACCCATACTAAATATTTCTGGGCATATTCCTGTACATGCACCACATGCTATGCATACGTCTGGATCTACTTTTGCTTTCATAATATTACACCTCCTATGTTATTGTATCCTGTGATACAGGATAATATAATTATACATTAGCTTTATCTTCTAAGCAATAAACTAAAGTTATAATTTCGCTATGGTCGATTATGTTTATACTTTCTTTCCTCGAGTATCTATATTGGAAGCCAAACTTCTCGGCAACCCTCTTAGAATTCTCATTATCTAGATATATTTCACACCACACTCTACTTATACCCAAATTATTGAACCCATAATCTAAAACCGCACGAACTGCTTCGGTAATATATCCCTGGCCCCAATAATTCGGATTTAATACGTATCCTATGCTTCTATCCCGATCTCCAAATATAACTGGAAAAGGTTTTTTATTGTATAAACCTACACTTCCAATCACCTTGTGCTCGGAAATCAACTCCACAGCGTATGTATCCTGAACTTTTATGAATTTACGTATTGCCCTCTCACTATCTTCCTCGCATTTATGAGGAGCCCACCCCGCTCGAGGACCTACAAGTTCGCTTTTGGCGTACTCGTACAAGTTGTCCTTGTCTGACATCTTCCAATCTCTTAATAACAATCTATCCGTCGTGATTTGATTCATAGGGCGCATCCCTTCTAATTTTTTGAATTAAATGGACGCCCTCCAAGCTGGTGGATACGAAGGGCGTCCATATTTCAAGGGGGAGTTAAATTATTTAACTGCTAGTCGTCAAATAATTATTGAAACTCTCATTAAAAAGTATTCCCCTGACTGCATGTTTTATTCATATAAAAATCTTAAATAATCTCTCTATCAAGATATTCTTCACTGATGCAAACTTTCTTTTCTTTTAAACTCTTTTGCACATCTATTAGTCTTTGATTTCTCGAGCCTCTATAAGTTAAACTTATATCCCTCTTCGACTCGATAAATTTTCCATCTACTAATATATCGATATTTTTCAAGAGATTTAAATTGTTAAAATACGAGTCACTGCTCTTGTCCAACAACTTATCGTAAGTAAATCCCGTGTATGCCCAGACATCAAGTCCTCTCTTCCTTGCTTCAATCGCTAAGTCTAGAAGAGGTTCTGGTTGTAAAAACGGCTCCCCACCTGAAAGTGTTATTCCCTTTTGTAGCCTAAGTCCGTCTATTTTAGCTATTATTTCCTCAGTATCTGCCTCGAATCCACCGCAGACATCATGGGTAAGTGGGTTGTGGCACCCCTTGCAACCGTGGTTGCAGCCTTGAGTCCAAATTACCATTCTAAGTCCCGGTCCATCTACTATGCTGTCCGTTAAGACGGGTGACGATAATCTTATCTTCATTACTATCCCTCACTTATCATGTTTAGCGTGGATTTCCGCCTTATCTGAAGCTCAATCCACGTCTAATCATCTATTCGTCTATCTGTATATTTACAATAGTCTGCCAAACTTTTGTCTCGACTATCTATGTTTTACCCTATCGTGTTCCTCAGCCTTTTTAGCGTTGTTGAACCTGTCGACAGTACCGACTAGATAACCTGTTATCCTTCTGATCCTTTCGAATTTAATATTACTATCGTCTTCATTTCTTCCGCATACAGGACAGATGTTTCCAGGAATCACACCGGAGAATCCGCATACTGGGTCCCTGTCGACTGGATGGTTTATGCTTCCATAACCTATTCCCAAATCCTTCATAGCTCTTATTATGGTTTCAAATGCCTCTAGGTTATTAGAAGTATCTCCGTCTAGTTCAACATATGTTATATGACCCGCATTTGTAAGTTCGTGGTAAGGAGCTTCCTTAGCTATCTTATCAAAGGCAGATATCTCATGGTATACCGGCACGTGGAATGAGTTTGTATAATACTCTCTATCTGTTATACCTTCTATTTCACCAAATACCTTCTTATCTATTCTCGTAAATCTACCCGAAAGTCCTTCCGCTGGTGTCGCTATAAGCGAGAAGTTCAGTTTGTATTTATCCTGAGCCTCGTCCATCCTCTGTCTCATATGTGATACTATCTTAAGCCCAAGTTCCTGAGCCTCTTCACTTTCACCGTGGTGCTTGCCGATAAGCGCCTTTAGGCATTCAGCTAGTCCTATAAATCCAAGTGTGAGAGTACCTTGTTTAATTACCTCTTCTAATTTATCTTCTGGATCTAGTTCCTCAGAATCCATCCATACTCCCTGTCCCATGAGGAATGGGAAGTTCTTCATCTTCTTATTTCCCTGAACTACCATTCTTTCTATCAATTGGTCTGTTATCAGGTCTATCTTTTCGTCCAGCTCTTCGAAAAATCCGTCTATATCGGGAACTTCGTTGTTTAATATCCCGTGTTTTATACCAAGTCTAGGTAGGTTTACAGTTGTAAATGAGAGGTTCCCCCTACCACTTACTGTTTCTGGTCCGCAAACATTACCTATTACCCTAGTCCTGCATCCCATGTAAGTTGCCTCTGTATCTGGATCCCCCTCTTTGTAGTACTCAAGGTTAAACGGTGCGTCTAGGAAACTGAAATTAGGGAACAATCTCTTAGCTGACACCCTACAAGAAATCTTAAATAAATCGTAGTTAGGTTCTCCTGGATTAAAGTTAACTCCCTCCTTCACCTTGAATATAACTATTGGGAATATCGCTGTTTCTCCATTTCCAAGACCTTTTTCAAGAGATAGGAGCAGGTTTTTAGTCACCATTCTTCCCTCTTCTGAAATGTCGGTTCCCAGGTTTATACTAGAGAACGGAACCTGAGCACCAGCTCTTGAATGCATTGTGTTTAGATTGTGTATGAATCCCTCCATAGCCTGGTAAGTCTTCTTATCAGTCTCTCTCAAAGCTTCTGTATATGCAAACTCCTGTATCTTAGATGCTAGAGTCATGTCTATATCAAACTCTTTCATCAATTTTTCGTTTTCAAGTTTTATATAAGACTTCTCTCTTTTTAAGCCTACCTTCTTGCCCGATTCTTCCTCAGTTACATTGACAATGCTCCTTACTCTATCAGTCGCATCTTCATCTCTAAATAATTTAATAGCCTTTGATATATTAGATGTATATAGTTTTTTATATGTTTTATAAACTCCCTTAGCTAGTCCATAATCAAAAAATGGTATACTCTGCCCACCGTGCTGGTCATTCTGATCACTCTGTATAGCTATTGCAGCCAATGCAGCGTAACTCATAATATCGTTTGGCTCTCTCAAGAACCCATGACCTGTTGAAAATCCACCTTCAAACAACTTTCCTACATCTATCTGGCAGCAAGTTAATGTTCCCATATTCAAGAAGTCCATATCATGTATATGTATATCCCCATTGTCATGAGCAAATGAATGCGAAGGCTTAAGAGTATGTGTCTTGCAAAATTCCTTTGAAACTGTACTTCCGTACTGTAGCATCGTACCCATGGCTGTATTTCCATCTATGTTAGCATTTTCCCTCTTTATATCTGCATCACTAGCGTCTTCAAAAGTAATCTCTTCTATAGACTTCATCAACCTAGTCTTTGAATTCCTTATTCTGCTTCTCTCAGTCCTGTACACTATATACTCTTCACTCGTCTTAGCGTGACCAGATTCAATAAGCACCTTGACAACTGCATTTTGTATATCCTCAACACCTGGCACATCATCCTCAAATGTTTTGTTGAGTAATCTTGTAACCTCGTTAGTCAACTCCTCAGCCGTCTGGTAATTAGGAACTTCTCCCTCTCTCTCAGCCACATTAGTAGCCGCTAAAAATATTGCTCGGGTTATCCTGTCACCGTTAAACGGTATAGTTCTTCCATCTCTCTTTTTTACTGATTGTACCATTTATTTACCCCCCAATTTATTTTCTCTTCTCTTATGCTATTTGCCTTATTTAATCGATATTTCCTTTGAATTTTAAGTTGGTCGACATATTCTGTCGTAAAATTTTTGAATTTTAAGTTTTAACTATATATAGTAGTTCATTTTAAACCCAACCACCATATATAGTATTTATTCCCGAAAAAAATTCCCTCTAGACTTGCTGAAGGGTTCTTTTATCTTATAGACTAAGATTATCAAATTCGCGTATATAAGTCAAATTCGCGTATCAATTGAAATTGCTATCTCGTTTTTCTGAACGCTAGCTGTTGTAATACTTATAAATTTTTTATCATAATATTTCTTTTTTGGCATTTATTTTTATATTTATTCTTATTATTCACTTCTTCTAGTTGTGTTTTTGTCGTATAATAATATAGGTACAAGTTTAATAATGATTCAACACTTTCAGTCGGGAATTTTACTCCCATTGAAATGATATTTATAGTTTAATAAATGTATGAGCATTTTAAAATTAACTTGATCATAGAATAAATTTAATTTACGTATTTTAGGAGGAGTAAAATGTTATCAAAGAAATTAGAATCTCTAACACCTTCAGTTACAGTTGGAATAAGCTCTAAGGTTAAAGAGATGCAGAAAAATGGAATGGACGTAATAAACTTGAGCATCGGTGAGCCAGATTTCACTGTTCCAGAGAAAGCCAAGGCTTACGGAATCGACTCTCTAAACAGAGACTGTACTAAATACGATCTAGTAGCTGGTATCCTTCCACTTAGAGAAGAAATCTGCAAAAAACTAGAAAGAGAAAACAACTGCCACTATACACCAGATGAAATAGTTTTGGCTAGTGGTGCTAAAGACTGTATCACAAATGCACTTTTAGCTATAACTGATCCAGGGGACGAAGTTATACTTCCAAAACCATACTGGGTTAGCTATCCTGAAACAGTTAAAATAGTAGGAGCTGTTCCAGTCTTCCTAGATACTAAGGCAGAAAACGGATTTAAAGCTACTAAAGAAGAACTTGAGAGTGCAATAACTCCTAAGACTAAGATGATTGTCATCACCAATCCTTCTAACCCTACAGGTAGTGTATACACTAGGGAAGAATTAGAAGCTATCGTCGACGTATGCGCTAAACACGACGTATACATCCTAGCAGATGAAATATACGAAAGAATCTGCTACGTAGACGGATATACTTCTATAGCCTCTATAAGCGAAAAGGCAAAAGACATAACTATAACTGTCAACGGTTTTGCTAAATCACTTGCAATGACTGGTCTTAGAGTTGGATACACAGCTACTAACAAAGAACTCGCAAAGGCTATGGGATCAATCCAGGGTCATATAGTATCTCACCCTAACGTAACTGCTCAGTATATAGCTTACGGTGCACTTTTAGAATGTGAACAGGATATAAAAGATATGGTTGCTACTTACACTAAGAGAAGAAACCTTATAATAGAAAAAATGGACGCTATCGAAAATATAGGATATGTTAAGCCAGATGGTGCTTTCTACGCCTTCATAGATTTGAGCAAGGTCGCTGGTAAATTTGAGTACAAAGACAGTTTCTCTGTTGAGTTCTCTGATAAGTTCCTAGACGAATACAAGGTTGCAGTAGTTCCTGGTATGGGATTTGGCCTTGATAATTACATCAGGATATCATACGCATGCAGCGAAGGTGAATTCACTGAAGGTCTCGACAGACTTGCAAAATTCATCGACACTATAATGAAGTAGATAAAATTTTAATAGTTAGTTATACGCAAGACGGAATACTGCCCCTATCCTAGCTTATTTGTATAAGCTAAGATAGGACTGTATTCCTTTTTTATTATTTTTAGAGGGTGTAAATATTTGTGTGTTTTCTATTTCTCATTCGTCCGACTACAAATCTAGAAATTTATTTATATATTTGCTAATCTATATGCGTTATGCTTTCGACAATACTCATATTTTTAATATTGTTTGCTTTAAAATAAGTAATCAAGGTAATCACGATTAAATGAACTATTTTTCATACCAAAGTCAATTATTAGGATCAGAAATTAATTTTTGTAACCTCAATATACAATTAACGACAAGTAATACTAACTTTTTATATACATTCATACACAAATAGCACTCATTCTACGGAATTGAGTGCTATTTGCAATTTTGTCACTCGAACCTTTTCCCCTTTTCATCATATACTGGATTAGCTAGATATGTTTTTACAGAAAAATTGCTAATCCCTCACATATATCAAGCGTCATAGTATTAAATTTATTTAGAACTTATTCCATTATTTAATACTATTTATTTTCTATGTAAGATTAATTGTTTCTCACAGAAAGGAGATTTTAAAATGGCAAAATTAAAGGCAGCAACTACTACCCCTCCTTTTATTGTAAATACAGGAACTACAATAACTGGTCTCGCTCAATCATCTCCAAATAGCTACTGCTATTCTACAACTGACTCAAGATATGTATATAATATCAATGATCCAGGTACTACGCACAACCTAATGTTCAAATTTTCACTAGACCTTCCTGATGGAACTACGACAGTCGCATACTGCCTTGAAAAAGGAGTTGCTGGACCAAATAATGTTCCTTACCAAAGTGATTCCCCCGAGAATATAGTCACAGGAGTCACATCTGAACAACGGCTAATGGTTGAATGGTTACTGGCAAATGCATACGGCGCATCTACTGGACAGGAAACTCTTGACCTAGCTGGAATAGGTAATCTTGGTTTTAATGACGATGATGCCAGAGCTCTAACTCAAACAGCTATTTGGGAGTCTCTCGGACAACTTACACCTGCACAAGCACAGTTTATGGACTGCGATGACCCAACTGTTCCACATGTCAAAAATAATGGTATACAGTCTGGATTAAATTCTTTATTAGCTCAAGCTCAGGCTTATGCTAAAAGTGCTAGCAATCCTCCTACAGCTCTGCCAGGAAGTCAAAATCCTTGTCCCGTCATGTGTAATCCGGATATTCAATGTTGCAATGACCCGACATTTCCTGATAACGACAGCGACCCCTATGCATATTTTATAGGATGTCCATACGATTTAAGAGAGGTATGTGGACGAAAGCTTTTAGGTCCATTTCAAATATCAAGCAATATCGAAAACGCGACTACTACTGTCACTATAACACCTTGCTGTTACTGTGGACCTGAATTTACGTATTATTTCGCTGATTTCTGTGGAAATAGGATTTCAAATCCATCACTCAATCAAGAATTCTATATTATAATTCCAATGACACAGAAAATGCTCTGTATAAATATATGTGCTACCGTCTCTGGAACATTTACTCAGGTGGTATTTATGTATGATACGATCGATGAGCCACATCATCAAGATTACGGAACTGCTTTTGAAGAGGTGCCTTATGATGTGACAACTTGCATATGCGTCTGTCTAAGTGATGATGGATGCCATAAATCTAAATGTCACCCTTATCCTCCTCATTCATATCCTAATTCAAATCTTGTCGTAAATAACAACAATAACAACAATAATGGCGGTAATAATCCTTGCCCTCCTGGTCCTTATCCTCCTGGTCCTTATCCACCGGGTCCTTGGCCTCCTGGTCCTTGCCCTCCTGGACCTTGCCCTCCTGGACCTTATCCTCCTGGACCTTATCCTCCTGGTCCTTGGCCACCATGTCCTTACCCCCCATGTCCTTGCCCTCCTCCTACCTGCCCAACTGGGCAACATTACGAAATTTGTAGAGGCTGCGTTGTAGATGGAAGTTCTCCCCCTACTTGTCCTACTGGGCAACATTATCAGCCCTGTATAGGTTGTGTTCCAGATAAGCCTTATCCACCTGGTCCTTATCCTCCTGGTCCATACCCACCGGGTCCTTATCCACCAGATCCTTGTCCTTGCTATCCTCATCCGTATTTCCCACCTGCTCAACATTGCAAACCATGCAAAATTTTCCTTGAAGATGATCCGTGTTGTACTCCTGGACATCATTGTGCTCCTGGCAGAATTTTCTTTGCAAATGATTCTTGTGTACCTAGACATCATTGCAAACCAGAAAGAGATTTTCTCAGCGACGATCATTGTCCTCCACACGAGCGTTCTACTTGTACGCATTGCGAGTCGAGCAGATGTTCTTGTCGACCTCGTAACAAGTTCAACTAGTATATAGTAAAATATCCCCAACTCTTCAGCTGGGGATATTTTTTACTGATTTTTAATTAATACTGCCCTGACACATTTCACACCTTCATACACTTTACTTACTAAAATATCATCGTTTAAATCAAAATCCGCCTCACCTAAAAATCTCATTCCAGCCTGTTCCATTACAGTCGTAAGTTGAAGAAAATCTACAGACGGATAATCAAATGTCAGAATTAATTTTCCATCGTCCTTTAATATCCTTGAAAATTCTTTTATTGCTCTAAACATTGAGTTCGCTGGTAAATGCTCGAGGACCGATATGCAAAATACCTTGTCAAAGTATTTGTTTGGATATCCTGTAGCTGTTATATCCCCACATTTAAAGTCTATTTTATTTGATATTTCTTCTATCTTATTGTATTCTTCCCGAGTACAATTTTCTCTTGCAAGCGATAGCACCTCTGACCTATTCAGTATCCTGTTGTCTGCGTCTAGACAATTTACCTGTTTACAGTTTTCTGCAAGCCAAAATTTAAATGGATGTTCTATTCCACAGGCTGCATCCAGGCAAATATCCCCCCTATCTACAAATTCCATCGCCCAAGGATATTCGTATCGCCTACTCCACCATGTATCCGGCAATCTCACCATACAAATATCTGAATGGTTGTCGCACACCTTTATAAATCTAGATTCATTTATCTTATCACACATATTTTCACTCCCCACCATATTTTGTATTAATCTACCTATACAACTACGTTTTCGCTAAATTTTCGCTAATAAATAAAATTAGGAAGCCACTAAAGTGACCTCCTAATTTCATTTGGGATACTTCCCTCACTGAAAGTGCTAATCACCTTGTATTATCAGCGATATCTCACTACAGTTCATTATATTAAAATATGTGTGAATAGTTTCCAAAAATATTTTTAAATGATGATTCAACGATTTCAATTTATATAAGTATTGCTACCTCAATATATCGATCAAATCTTTCTTCGCCGCTGACGATGCCGGCACGACGCTGAAGGCTAATCCTACGAACGCCGATACACCTATTGCGAGTGATATTGTAAATGCATCTACTGATACGGATATATTTGCTACCTTTCCTATTATATAGGCGAGCGATATTCCTAGTAGATAACCTATTATCCCTCCAATAAGAGTCAAGGTAATACCTTCTAATAAGAACTGCCATCTAATTGCTTTTTCAGTTGCTCCCATAGCCCTTCTTATACCTATCTCCTTTGTTCTTTCCGCTACCGAGATGTACATCATATTCATGACGCCAACACCCGCTATAAATAGGGATATTCCAGCTACTGAAGTTATGAAATAAGTAATTGTGCTCAGCATCTTACCTATACTATCAGTAAGAAATGCCATATCAAATGCCTCATATTTACCTAGGTCCCTCATCGCTCCATATTCATTCAACTTATTTATGGCTGCCTCAGTTACCTTGTTTGGAGTAGCTCCCTTGGCTATAGTTATAGTCACAGTTGTATTCGATTGATTTTCACCAAAATAATCGTTGTACGAGTTTTCTGGAACCATTACGTTTGAGTCTGGCATAGAGAACATACTTTCTGTCGCACTTCCTGGATACACTCCTACTATGGTAAACAATTGTCCTCCGAGGTCTATTCCAGCACCTATTGCATTCTTAGCTGATCCAAATATATCCTCAGCCAGTTCGCTGTCTATTGTAGCTATTTTGCTATGCATATCGTTATCTGCATTTGTAAGGTTTCTACCTTCCAATATTTCTTTATCTGTCTTTTCCACTAGATTTATCTGTTTATTTTCTTTCTTGTCCCTTACCTCTATATCCTTGAATACATATCCACTATCATTCTTAGTACGCTCAGCCTTTTCTACACCTTCAACTGATCTCAATAGTACCAAGTCAGAGTCTTTAAACATATCTATAGAAGTTTGATACAATGATTCGTCGTTTGGAACGAGCTGAAGTTCGACGTTTATATCGTCTGTATCGCTATTTGTCAAACTCTTAATCGTATCCTTTTCAAATCCTCTCCCCAATGCCATGATGGCAATAACCGCTGCTATACCGATTATTATACCAAATGTTGTGAGAAAACTTCTTTTCTTATTATCCATTATCGCCTTGAGTGCAGATCGCCAAATTACGTAGAACTTCATTATATCAGCTCCCTGTCCACTATTATTTCACCATCTCTGATTGTGATTTCCCTTGAGCAGTAAACTAGAAGCTCTGGATTATGGGTTACGATTATCACAGTTACCCCTGCTTCCTTGTTGAGATCTACGAATAACTGCATTATATCCTCGGAAGTCTTGGTGTCTAGTGCTCCCGTCGGTTCATCGGCAATTATGAACTTAGGTGAGTTTACAAGTGCCCTGGCTATAGCGACACGTTGCTGTTGACCACCTGACAGTTGTTTTGGATAATTTTTTTCCTTGCCCTTTAGACCAACTTTTTCTAATATGCTCATTACTTTTTCCTTAGTCTGATTCATCCCGTAACCATTGTATAAAAGTGGAAGCTCCACATTTTCGTATACGGTGTTGTTTTCTATCAAACTAAAGTTTTGGAATACAAACCCAACTGTCTTATTTCTTATCTTGGATAGCCTATCGTCGCTCGATGCGACCAAAGACTCTCCTTCAAACAGATAACTTCCGTCAAATTTCTTGTCTATAAATCCTAAAAGGTTGATGAGCGTCGACTTTCCAGATCCAGATGGTCCGATTATAGCAACCAATTCTCCTGATTCTATGTGTAGGTTGACATCCTTTAATACATGCAGTTCTTCATCGCCGGTGTGGTAGTATTTGTTGATGTTTTTAAGATCAATCATTGTCACTCACCGTCGCTTCATCGTCACCCGCAGCACTTTCATCTGATTTAATATCTAGACTCTGACCGTCCACGAGTTTATCATCTGGATTTGCTATTATCTTTTCGTTTTCTTTAAGACCATCTTTTACAACTATTACGCCATCTACATTTTCAGTCCTAATCGCTTTTCTTATAGCTCTTCCGTTTTTATAAGTATATACATACTCCCTTGTTCCCTCTTTTATCAATGCTGTTTGAGGTATTCTAAGTTCGTTTTGAGCTACCTTTATCTGTACGCTGTACCCGTATTGAATAGGATTGTCTAGTTTTACAACGAAGTTGTAATTAGCTACAGAACTAGGAGCTGAGGCTACTCCAGGCATTGCTGACGATGCTGCTTCTTCTTCTGGAAGTTTGTCTATGTGTTTTATTTCTCCACCGATTTCTTGTGTTTGATTACTTGCCCTTACACTTACCTTTTGCAGTACTGTTAATTTATCGTAGTCGTATTCCGAAACCTTTCCTTGAACTACTACGTCCTTACTCACTATTTTTATAACTGGAGTCGTCGGATCTGACTTGCCAGACTTATTTACAAATACTATCCCATCGATTGGCGCTGTTATGTGTTTAGTAGCTTTTTTTCTAGTGCTTTCAACAGAATTACTAGCATCTTTGTAATCTGCCTTTGCAGCTTTAAGTGCCTGTCGACTCTGTGTTACTACATCTGCTTGAGCGCTCGCCTGTTCTTCGTACTGAGCTATCGTAGCCTTTAATTCCTGTGCCTTTTGCTTTCCTTCAACAGTTGATTTATCTAAGTTTTTAAGCTCGTACTTAGCATCTGCTAATTTAGTATTGTATTTATTTAGTTTAATTTTTGCAGTCTCTAAGTTTTCCTCTGCATTTGAAACAGCAAGTTTTAATTTACCTGCACCTGTGTCCTGAGTTTCTGCTTCTGCTTGCACAGCCTCATTTTTATACGTTAAAATTCTTTCTCCTGTCTTCACTTCAAATCCGTCACTTACGGGTATGTCTGTGATCTTTCCGAGTGTCGCATCGTAGAATACATTCTCTGTTTTTTCTGCTGCGACATTTCCTTTGAATACAAGTGGTTCTGCCTTTTCTACCTTATAGACTGTATAATTGCTAGCTTCCTTTTCTTTTCTATTCGAAGAATACACAAAGGCTCCAACTATTACTACCAATGCTAAAACACCTGCACCTATGCTATATCTAATCTGTTGTTTTTTCGTCAATTTCTTTTTCGGTTTTCTTTCTTTCTTTTGTTTTCCATTTTTAATTTTTTTCTTGGTTTCCCTCATATATTTTCACTTTCCGATATTTTAATATCATAGAATATTTTTTACTGCCGCTCGTCTATCCTTATTAAAAGTACGCTTATACTTATTCTTCTTCAGAATCCAACTTGAATAAATGTCTCAATACTAGTACCGATGGTAGCGCTGGTATTAAAGAGAATAAAATGCTTATAATTTGTGTTATAAGTCCTACATTTACACCCTCAACATCTGGTATAGCTGCCTTTACAGTAAACAGTAAAGAATATAATATCCCCAGTACAGTTGTTATAATATCTAAATAATATGGAAATTTAGGCGCTGCTTCACCATTTTTTAGAGTCTTATTTGCTCTTAGGTACATTACAATAAGTGCTATGCTTATTATCAATGTAATTATCATATATGATTTGTAACTTAAACTGTTAGCTTGTTCGTATAGCGCCATACCTGCTGCACCCATAGCATCGTAATTCGATTTATCTGGACTCAAAATACCAGGAAGACCGATAAGTGATAGTATCACTCCTATAACACCTAACACTAGTAATACCATATTCCAAGTCTTTGCTTTTTTCAGATGTTTAGCTACATCTTCATTTAAATAATTTTCATTTTCCATTCTTAATCCCTCCTATATTTGCGATTTGGTACAATTTCACAACATATGATTTTGTACTCTTATTTAAACTATAACATAGCGATTTTGAGATTTCAAGTATCAATGTATTAATAGCTTAATTAACTAGTAGTTGTTTGTTTTTTGGTGCAATGTAAAATACTTGGTATAATCAAAACCCAGCTGAGTCTTTATACGTAAGTAGACTCAACTGGGCTTAAATTTAAAATTACAATAAAAAAAGATTAAGTGGCTACGTCCTAATCTCCCAGGGGGTCTCCCCCCAAGTACCTTCAGCGCTAAAGAGCTTAACTTCTGTGTTCGGAATGGGAACAGGTGTATCCTCTT
>JAISJN010000007.1 GCA_031261505.1 Clostridioides sp.
TCAAACTCTCAATTAAAGTTTCATCGGCTCAGATACTTTTGTTATCTCTTAATATCTGGCTTTATATGGTTTGTTTCGTTTTCTTTTATAATTCGTTAGTTCCGACTGAACCTAACGAACTTAATTTACCTACTGTTTAATTTTCAATGTTCTTTAAGTCTTATTTGATAACCAAGATTGTTTGTCTCGATTCGACTTCTGTTTAATTATTTCTCGTTTGTTGCTGTGTTGTTTGCCCTTTTCTTAAGGACAAGTATTATAATACCACCGATATAAAACAAAGTCAACACTTTTTATAAACTTTTTTTAAAAAAGAGTAAATTGATTACCACACTATCACAAATCCTAATGCATATCATATAGATTGTGTATTGCAATAACTACCGCAGCGTCGTCGAGAAACGCCTCTAACGAGCAGCGAGGACAGTTATGCAATACACAATTCTCCTACCCTCACAGCCTCAATAAAAAAGGAATACCTGAACTAAATGTACTAAACTAAAAAAATATAGTTGCTATAGGGATTGGTATATATATAATTACCGCAGCGTCGTCGAGAATGTCTCTAATGAGCAGCGAGGATAATTATATATATACCAATCCAACCTTGCAACTATGTTTTTTTAATTATATCATTTCGTTCTCGTATTCCTTTTTTAATTTATTTATTACTTTTCGCTCAATCCTCGATACCGACATCTGTGATATATTGAGTTCTCTCGCTATGACCGACTGAGTCTTCTCCTCGAAATATCTATCCTTGAATATCTTGATTTCAAGCTCATTTAAACTCTCCATGAACTTGTTTATATAATCCTTGTATTCTATATTTCCAAAATCGTCCTCTTCTTTGCCGATCTTATCTATAAGCGTCATATCCTTATCTTCGGAATCATCTTTATTTGAAGAATCCAACGATATAGGCTGATACCCAAACGAAGCCTCCATGGCTTCCAATACTTCCTCTTGTGTGTAACCTATATAATCTGCTATATCTTTTACTTTAGGATATTTTTTATTTTGCTGTTCAAGTGCAGTCCTAGCTTCGCTTATCTTCTTGTTAAGCTCTTGTATTCTTCTAGGGACTCTCAAAGTCCATACTTTATCTCTAAAGTATTTTTTAATCTCCCCAACTATAGTAGGAGTTGCAAAACTTGAGAATTCAAATCCCTTGCTGATATCGTATCTATCTATAGCATAGATAAGTGCCAATGAAGCCACTTGAAATATATCTTCAGCATCTACACCCTTATTTGCATACTTTTTAGAAAGTAATTTAGCTAAATAAAGATGCCTCTCCACTAATATATTTCTAATCTCAATATCATGGCTAGTACTGTACAGCTTAAAAAGCTCTTTCGTATCCATATTTAAGTAATTTGTAGCATCAGCTACATTCTTCATTAAATATCAACCCCTAAATACTTAGTCATTTTTATAAAAGTACCTATATTCTCATCTGATTCTATCTTCACTTCATCCATCAAACTCTTGATTATAAATAGTCCTAAGCCACCCTCCTTTGGATGTTTTAGGTCAACCTCTTCTAATTCTTCCATATTACAGCCTTTTCCATTATCGACGATTGATATATTCAGACCGTTTTCTAAAACGTCAAATATCACTATAAAATTTTCAACCTGAGTGTGCTTAATTACATTTGTGCAGGCTTCTGATACAGCCACCATCAAGTCCTCTATTTCATCTATTGAAAATCCTATTTTATTGGCTATACCTGAGGTAGCCAATCTAACCACACTAACGTACTCAGGATTTGTAGAGATCTCCATCTTAATAGTATCATTAACCAAATCCTATCCCTCCAATTTAAATATTTTATCTAAACCTGTTATAGCAAATATCTTCTTCACATTGCTCTTAGGTTTATACATATATATCTCTCTATCGTTTAACTTGAGCTTTTTAAGAACTCCTATCATAACACCTAGGCCAGTTGAATCTATATATTCAAGTTGACTTAAGTCAATTTTTATATCAATCATCTCTTCTTCAAGTAGACTGTACATTTTTTCCTTTAACGATTCGGCATTAGAAATATCTAATTCTCCCATAAGCGATATATTCCACGCTCTATTGTTCGAATCCAACACGTAATTTATTTCTAAAGACATTCTCAAACCACCTCACTTTTCAATTGAACTTATTATCATATATACATGAATACAAACATAATATAAACGCAAATACGATATAGATGCAATATAACTTGAGATAAATGTCCCCTACCTCTACAGGTAGCTGGCATAAATCTCATTTCAGTGGGAGTCAAATCTCCCACCATGTACTTTACAGCACAAGTAATCGCCATTTAAACATAAGCATTAATATTAATTTATATATTTACCCAAAATATATACTATTTTTTCTTTAAAACTTTAAATAAATTTGTAACGGAAAATAATTTTGTGATTACTCCTATTATAGTTTCTGCACTTTTGACAATTGAAGCAGAGTATTTTATTATATCTTGTAAATCTCTTTCGGAGTAATCTATGATTCTATATGCCTTATCCAAAGTTTTGTTCAAATTATTTAATAATTTAGCGATATATACCGCAATTATTACGAATGAAACGCCTATCAGCGCCGCCCCTACTTGCCAACCCCATGCATTCATATTATATCCTCCATTGTTTTCCTTTATTTCCTAAATAAAAAATTAATTTTCTGGAATATCTTTGAAATTTGTAGTTTTTAAAGAGTCTAACTCTTTACCTATATCTATAATATCGTCGTCATCTCTGTCAAAGCTCTTTGTTATAACTATATCTTCTTCAGAAAAATCTATATGGTCGTATTCATCTTCTAATTCATCCATCAATATAGAAAATCTTTCTTTTACGTCGTCACAAGTTTCTTGGAAAAATTCTTTTGGATTTTCTTTGATTTCGTCGATTTTTTTTGATGTGTCTTTTCTGAGTTCTTTTCCCTTTTTTGGAGCGAACATAATCCCTATGACAAATCCGATTATCGCACCAAATATCAAAACAAAACCTGTATTTTTCTTAGCTTTTTTACACATAACAATCCTCCCCTTATCGATATTTAGATCAGCTTAATTACAATCGCGACCATTCTAATCAATTTTTTATTTATAAATCGAGATTTGATTCTCTATCCATTATACATTTTTTCTAGATAATATACAAAAGAATTTAAAACAGCCACCACCTAAAAATCTAGGTTAGTGGCTGTCTCTATTTAGTATTATCCTCGGTCATCCATGTTATTCTTCGTCGTCCAATATTATTTCATCGTCATCTATGTTTATTTTGGCAATAGATACAACATTTACCTCTTCGTCGGTTTTTATGAGTTTTACCCCGCTAGTCACCCTTCCGAATAGAGATATTTCATCGACCTTAAGTCTTATTAGAACTCCATTTGAGTTTATTATCATTATTTCATCATCTTCGTTTACCATCTCAGCTCCGACTACTTTTCCAGTCTTCGATGTTATGTTGTAAGTCTTGATACCTTTTCCAGATCTAATCTGTGCCCTGTACTCGTCGATATCAGTTCTCTTACCGAATCCTGACTCACTTACAACGAGGACGTCTTTGCCTTCGCTACAAGTATTTACAGACACGACTATATCGTCTTTTGATAATGATATACCCTTGACACCCATGGCATTTCTACCCATTTGTCTGATGTCGTTTTCGTCAAACTTTATAGACATACCATTTTCAGTAACTAGAAGAACCTCTTCAGATCCATCTGTTATCTTAACCCCTATAAGTTCATCTCCATCTCTAAGTCCTATAGCTATAAGACCAGATTTATTTATATTTTTAAATTCTTCATGTCCAGTCTTCTTAACTATACCGTTTTTAGTTGCAAATAGAAGGAATTTACTTTCTTCATTTCCGGTTATCGGTATAAGTGTCGCTATCTTTTCACCAGGTCCTAGTTGAAGTAGGTTGACTATAGCAGTTCCCTTAGCCTGTCTCTTACCTTCTGGTATTTCGTAGGCGTCTAGTTTGAATACCCTACCTCTATTTGTGAAGAATAAAAGTCTAGAGTGGGTAGTTGTCGTAACAAGTTGTTTTACGAAATCTTCATCACGAGTTGTGATTGCAGATATTCCCCTTCCGCCCCTTCTTTGACTCCTGTAAGTATCTGCAGGAAGTCTCTTTATATATCCAAAATGAGTTAGAGTTATGGCGATTTCTTCATCGTCTATTAGGTCTTTCATATCTATCTCACCTTGTGAATGAACTATTTCAGTTCTTCTATCATCACCGTATTTATTTCTAATCTCTAGCATTTCATCCTTGATTATATTTAACAATAATCTTTCGTTTGCTAGGATTTCTTTTAATCTATTTATAGTTTTTATCAATTCTTCGTATTCAGCTTGAATCTTATCTCTTTCCAAACCTGTAAGTCTTTGAAGTCTCATGTCGAGTATTGCCTGAGCTTGTATTTCTGTAAGTCCAAATCTCTCCATAAGCCCAACTTTTGCTTCTGCGGCAGTCTTAGACGCTCTTATTAATCTTATAACCTCATCTATATTGTCAAGTGCTATTAATAAACCTTCAAGTATATGAGCTCTAGCTTCAGCCTTGTTCAATTCAAATTTAGTTCTACGTGTAACTACATCTTTTTGATGTTCTACATAGTAGTATAACATTTGTTTTAGGTTTAGTACTCTAGGTACTCCGTCTACTATTGCAAGCATTATTATACTGAATGTATCTTCCATCTGAGAATGTTTGTACAGATTGTTTAGAACTATATTGGCGTTTACATCCCTTTTTAGCTCTATAACTATTCTCATACCATTTCTATTACTCTCATCTCTAAGGTCTGATATACCTTCGAGTTTCTTTTCTTTAACTAGCTCAGCTATTCTTTCAACTAATTTAGCCTTATTCACCTGGTATGGTATTTCTGTTACAACTATCTGCTGTCTTCCGTTTTTTAGTTCTTCTATCTCAGCCCTAGCTCTAACCCTTACCTTACCTCTACCTGTTTTGTAAGCCTGGGCGATATTATCTAGACCCATAGCTATTGCAGCGGTAGGAAAATCTGGACCCTTTACAAACTGAGTTAAATCTTCTATTTCACATTCTGGATTATCTATTAGGTGAACTGTGGCGTCTATTACCTCGCGTAGATTATGAGGTGGTATTGAAGTCGCCATACCTACAGCTATACCATTTGATCCATTTACTAGTAAATTTGGATACCTAGAAGGAAGTACCGCTGGCTCTTTTAAAGAACCGTCGAAGTTGTCTATGAAGTCAACTGTTTCCTTGTCGATATCTTTTAGAAGTTCTAATGAAAGTTTAGTCATCCTAGCTTCTGTGTAACGCATTGCCGCAGCACAGTCACCGTCCACAGAACCGAAGTTACCGTGTCCATCTACTAAAAGTGCTCTGGTAGAGAAATCTTGTGCCATCCTTACCATTGCAAAGTATACAGCTGTATCTCCATGCGGATGGTACTTACCTAGTACTTCACCGACGATACGTGCTGATTTCTTATGTGGTTTGTCAGGAGTCATACCTAATTCGCTCATTGCGAATAATATTCTCCTGTGAACTGGTTTTAGTCCATCTCTGACATCAGGAAGGGCACGACCAACTATTACACTCATTGAATAGTCAATGTATGATTTTTTCATTTCTTCCGATATCTCTAACGGAATTATTCTATTGTTTAAATCCATCTAACTTATCCTCCCTATCCTATATATCAAGATTTCTGACGTATTGAGCATTTCTTTCGATAAATTCTCTTCTAGGACCGACTTTCTCACCCATAAGCATAGAGAATACCTCATCTGCTACTATCGCATCATCTATATTTACTTGAAGTAGAGTCCTTGTGTCAGGATTCATAGTAGTATCCCAAAGCTGCTCTGGATTCATTTCCCCAAGCCCTTTGTACCTCTGTAAATCTACTCCATTTCTTCCTATCTCATCAAGTTTTTCATTTAATTCATCATCTGAGTACACGTAGAACTCTTGTTTTTGTTTCTTGATCTTGTAAAGTGGCGGTTGAGCCGCATATACATATCCGTTTTCTATAAGTGGTCTCATGTATCTGAAGAAGAATGTTAAAAGCAAAGTCCTGATATGTGCTCCATCGACGTCGGCATCGGTCATGATTACTATCTTGTGGTATCTAGCTTTTTCTATATTGAAATCATCGCTTACCCCACATCCAAATGCTGTTATCATATTTTTTATCTCGTCAGATGAAAGTATCCTATCGAGTCTAGATTTTTCGACGTTTAATATCTTACCTCTCAAAGGAAGTATAGCCTGTATATGTCTATCCCTTCCCTGTTTAGCAGAACCACCGGCAGAATCCCCTTCGACTATGAATATTTCACTTAAAGATGGGTCTTTTTCTGCGCAGTCGGCGAGTTTACCTGGAAGAGATGTACTCTCTAGCACGCTCTTTCTTCTTGTAAGCTCCCTTGCCTTCTTGGCTGCATCCCTAGCTCTTTGAGCTCTTAGAGACTTGTCCACTATAATTCTAGCTACAGATGGATTTTCTTCTAGGAATGCTCCTAATTCTTCCATAGTTATGCTGTCAACTACACCTCTCATGAAGGTATTTCCTAATTTAGTCTTAGTCTGTCCTTCAAACTGAGGGTCTGTTAGTTTTACAGAGATTACGACTGTAAGTCCTTCTCTCGTATCCTCTCCAGAAAGCCCTGGATCTCCTTCTTTCAAGAATTTATTCCTTCTTGCATAATCGTTTATCGTCTTTGTAAGTGCTGACTTAAATCCACTTAAATGCGTACCACCCTCATGTGTATTTATGTTGTTCGCAAATGCAAATACATTTTCAGTGTAGCCGTCAGTGTACTGCATAGCTAACTCTACCATTGAGTTTTTAGCCTTTTTTTCAACGTATATTATATCATCGTGAATAGCCGTTCTAGATCTATTTAAATATTTTACAAACTCTACTAGACCTCCTGTGTGAAGGAATTCATTCGACTTGACAGGATCTATTCTCTTGTCTTCAAATATTATTTTTACTCCCTTGTTTAAGTACGATAATTCTCTCAATCTGTATTCAAGCGTTTCATATTTGAAGTCAGTATCTTCGAATATCGTATCATCTGGCATGAATTTTATAGTAGTACCAGTATTTGTAGATTTTCCTACAACTTCTATCGCGCTCTGAACAACACCTTTTGCATAAGTCTGTCTGTATACTTTTCCGTCCCTGCTTACCTCTGCTATCATCCATTCAGATAATGCGTTTACGACAGATACACCGACACCATGAAGTCCACCTGAAACCTTGTATCCTCCACCGCCGAATTTACCACCTGCGTGTAGATTTGTAAGAACTGTCTCTAGGGTAGACACTCCAGTCTGTGGATGTTTCTCAACTGGTATACCCCTTCCGTCATCAACTACTGTAACGCTTCCATCAGCTTCTATAGCTATATATATCGATGAGCAATATCCCTGTAATGCCTCGTCGATGCTATTGTCTACTACTTCGTACACTAAATGATGTAGACCAGTTATTCCTGTAGATCCGATGTACATACCAGGTCTAAGTCTAACTGGCTCAAGTCCTTCTAGTACCTGAATCTCGTGGGCACCATAGCCTTGTTCTTTATCTGTTGCCATTTAGTTACCTCCATTCTCTATACTCGCTACTCTACCGTTATCTATATTGAAAACAGTAGTATTTTTCTTGTTGAAAATATTTTTATGTGAAAGTTCAGCGGTGGTGATAAACATCTGAATATGTTTTAGCTTGTCTACCAGCAACCCCTGTCTGACCTCATCTAATTCACTGAAGACGTCATCCAGTATAAGTACTGGATACTCTCCGACTTCCATCTTAATAAGTTCTATCTCAGATATTTTTATAGAAATAGAAGCAGTCCTCTGTTGTCCTTGAGAACCGTACATTCTAACATCTAGACCGTCTATATATATATTTAAATCGTCCCTGTGGACTCCATACCTAGTCGTTCTAGATTCTATATCTCCATTCCTATGAGAATTCAATTTTTCTAGCATTTTTTCGTTAGCTGTGGAAAAATCATCATCATCTGTTAAATCTATTTGATTTTTGTAATCAATGGACAAGTTTTCTCTCTTGTCGGTTAGGTCTTCATGAAATTTCTTTGAAATGCCTGATAATTTTTTGATGAAATCCCTTCGAATAATATAAATATAACTACCGTATTTAGCTAAATTCATATCGTAGACGTCTAGTAAATCTCCATCCACCTTATATCCCTTGAGATGTCTGTTTCTCTGAAGCAGCACCTTATTGTAATTCATTAGGTAATTGTAATACTTAGGCATTATCTGACTTATCTCTTTATCTATAAAAGCCCTTCTCTCCTTAGGTCCATCTTTAACCAGTTTTAAGTCCTCTGGCGAAAAAATAACTACATTTAGATTTCCAAGGAGTTCTGCTATCTTTAAAATTGGAATCTTGTTGACCTTGATCCCCTTCTTGCTTTTTTCGATAAAAAGCTCTATCCCTCTTACTCCGCCTATTTTATCGAAATTACCCCTTATGTAGAGATTTTCTCTATCAAATTTTATAAGTTCTTTATCTTTATTTGTTCTAAACGACTTACCTATCGCCAACATATAAATAGATTCTACAATATTAGTTTTACCCTGACCGTTTTTCCCAACCAATAAATTTATATTTTTATTAAACTCTAAATATAAATTATCGTAATTTCTAAAGTTCCTAAGCTGTAAATTTATAAGATTCACGCATAATTCACCCTTTACACATTACTCACTCTGAGTTTCTCGTCTTCTATCTCGACAATATCACCAGGTTTTATCTTGCGACCTCTTCTTAGCTCTATTTCACCATTTACCCTGACCAAACCTTCTTTTATTAAAATTTTAGAATGTCCTCCAGTAGAAGTTATTTCTGCTAATTTAAGGAACTGGTCTAGCTTTATAAAATCTGAATCTATCGGTATATCAATCATAAGAAGCCTCCTCTTCGTAATAATTTTGAATTGAATTAACTATATTATTATATCACAAAAACAGATTTGTTTGCATTCTAATGCATAAAAACTAGTCATTATTTCAATTAAATTGCCTTTTAGAGCAATTTCTATCTTATATTCAATAAAAACTTCAAAAAGCATGGTCTAATCGCTTAAAACGTAAATCGGACCCTCACCTTAAAGATCGGGTCCGATTTATTTCCAATTAAATAAGAATTATGCAATCCATAATATAGGACGTATATCCTTATGAATTTATGATCATGCATTTATTTTATTTTGTAAATTATTAGCTCCTAATTTTAATTGCCTGGATTACGACAACCTTACTGGTAGGAGTAAATAAGTGTAGTCAGTATCATTTGAAGGTTTTAAGATACAAGGATTTATATTCTTTGTAAACTCAATATCTACAAACTCGCTGTCTATATTTTTAACCCCTTCTAGCAAATACCTAGAGTTAAAAGCTATATCGAGATAATCACCTTCGAGGCTTATAGCTACTTCTTCATACACGTTTCCGACATCTGTATTAGATGTTATAGCCATTATCTCATCTCTTATAGAAAATTTTATAAGGTTGTTCTTATCCGTTTGTGAAAGCAAGGAAGCTCTCTCTATGCTGTTTAATAAATCCCTTGTATTTAGATTTATCTTAGTGTTGTACTCCTTAGGAAGCAGATTTTTGTAGTTCATAAATTCGCCTTCAAGGAGTCTAGTTGTTATCTTTGTCTCCCCTATTATGAATACCGCGTTCTTATTATTGAACCCGAGTCTTACATTCTCCTCTCCGTCCAACAAGCTGTTTACATCCACCAAGGTCTTACCGGGAATTATGACTTTTGCATTTATTCCCTCTTGTGCGAATTTAGCAGATCTAACTGCAAGTCTATATCCATCCACTGCTACTAAGTTTATCTTCTGGTCGCTTATTTCTAAAAGTTCTCCAGTTAGTAATGGTTTTGCAGAATCTTGAGCTATCGCAAATACAGTTTGTTTTATCATGTTCTTTAAAAGTTCCTGAGGAAGGTCGCATAGGGTTGCGTCGTCCACCTCTGGAAGTATAGGGAAATCATTAGATGAATACCCTTTTATTTTAAATTTAGAATTTACGCAGTATATATATATATTGTTGTCTACATCAGTTTCAAGTTCAACTAGAGAATCTGGTAGTTTTCTAATGATATCCCCAAACAATCTCGAATCTACAACTATGGAACCTTCTTGTTGCACATCTGCCTGTGTATAAGTTTCGATTCCTATTTCAGAATCAGAACTCTTTATTTTCAATTGATCATTCTTCGCAATTAATAATAACCCCTTTAACAAGTCTACAGTAGTTTTAGAACTTACTGCCCTTTGAGCTATTCCTATCTTAGCAGCTAGTGTTTTTTGGTTAATGATTATCTTCAATGTGGATAACCTCCTTTTTCTATAAAAATAGATAAATAAAGTAATAAGTTAGTAGTAATAGTAGTAGGTGCTGTGGATTCAGTGTATAAGTACATCTATCTAACTAAACGCAAGGAAAAGAACCTGTGCATCAAATGTTGATATCATTGTTAGTTAAATGATGATAAAATGTGCATAAGTTTTGCTGTCGAAATTATACACATGTTGTCAACAGGATATCTACAATTATCTGTTGACAACTAACCTTTCAACTCTGCTATTATCTTATTTATTTTAAATTTAATATCTTCGTTGGCTTCGATGTCCTTTGAAACCTTGTCACATGCGTGTATTACCGTAGTGTGATCGCGTCCTCCAAACTCCTCGCCTATCTTAGGAAGAGAGAGATCTGTAAGTTCTCTAGACAGGTACATAGCTATTTGTCTTGGATAAGCTATTGCCCTTGTCCTCTTCTTAGAATTGAAGTCGTCTATCTTTATACTAAAGGCTGATGATACCTTGTCCTTTATCCTAGGTATGTTTACCTCTTCGCTCTGTGTAAGGATAATATCTTTTAATGCTTCGCTGGCTAGCTCAATGGTTATATTCATATTGCTAAGTGATGAGTATGCAACTACCCTAGTCAAAGCTCCTTCAAGTTCTCTTATATTGGACTTGATATTCTGTGCTATATAAGACATTACCTCATCTGGAACCTCTATTCTATCTAGTTCTGCCTTCTTTCTAAGTATGGCTATCCTAGTTTCGAAATCCGGTGCCTGAATATCTGTGATAAGACCCATTTCAAACCTAGATCTCAACCTTTCTTCTAATGTAGGTATATCCCTAGGTGGTCTATCGCTTGAGATTATGATCTGTTTACTTGACTCGTACAGCGTATTAAAAGTATGGAAGAACTCTTCCTGAGTCGATTCCTTACCTCCTATAAACTGTATATCATCTACTAATAGGACGTCTACATTTCTGTATTTACTTCTGAATTCCTCGTTCTTATCGTCTTTTATAGAGTTGACGAGTTCGTTTGTGAATTTCTCAGAAGACAGGTACTCTACCTTAGCTTCAGTATTTCTATCTACTATATAATGTCCGATCGCCTGCATTAGATGAGTCTTGCCAAGCCCAACCCCTCCGTATAAGAACAGTGGATTGTACGCCTTTCCTGGAGATTCAGATACCGCAACACAGGCAGCATGGGCGAATCTATTGCTGTTTCCGACTACAAACGTTTCAAATGTGTATTTCTCATTTAAGTTTGCGTGTGTACGGTTATTTGTTATTATTCCGGTCTTTTTAAAATCTTCGTCTTCGATGTCGTTGACATCTAGAATTATTTTGAAATTATAATTTTTAACTGCCTGATCTTTTAGAGAGTTTTCAAGCAGGTTGATATATCTCGTCTCTAGCCTTTTTTTGATTTCTTCATTAGGCGCAAGGAGATACAAATCGTTCTTTATTATCTTGTACGGTTTTACGTTTTCGAATGCTGCCTTGAACTCAGTGGTGGATAAATCACCTTTTACTAGGTTCTTGGTAGTATTCCAGATAGTATTTATATCGATCATAGGAACCTCCGAGTAGAATTTGTAATATTATTTATATAAATGAGGAACTACCTCTAATCTAAAGTTAGTTAATAATCCTGATTATTTCCACAGGTTATTAACAGTTGTAGTACATTTAGAAGTACGTTTATAGCAATTCAAAATATATATGGATATCTTTCTTGATAAAATTGACTTTTTGTGACAAGATAACTATATATAAACAAGCTGTAGATAAAATTATCAACTCTATAAATGCTGAAATTTAATAAATTTATAGACATTTTCAAAAGTTATCAACAAAACTATCCACAGATTGTGCATAACTTAATAACTGCTTAAAAGTTATCAACAGGTATATTAATAATATCAAAATAAATGACAAACTTCAAGAAGTTATCCAGATTATTCACAGCCTGTTGATAAAGTTATACAAATTTTGCCCAGATCTGCTCATTTTCTTGTGGATAATACAAAAAAATATTTGCATATAATATCGTATATAGTCGTATGTAAACTGATTCAAAAAATGCGTTGACAATATAACGAAAAGTATTTATAATTGTATGTGTTATATTTACAATTGGCGTAGAGTGATTTATTTCAATATACGGGAAGACAGAAATAGAAAGGCGGTGCAATAAAATGAAAAGAACTTATCAACCAAAAAAGAGACAGAGAAGTAAGGAACATGGTTTCAGAAAAAGAATGAGATCAGCTAACGGAAGAAACGTGCTTAGAAGAAGAAGAGCTAAAGGAAGAAATAGACTAACTCATTAGTTAAGAGAGGGGCCGCTGTCAAAGTGGCCTTTTTGTATAACTAGAGAAAGTTGGAGGTAAGTTATGTACTTTAAGGAGACATTAGGCTTGAAGAAGGATGCTGATTTTAGGAAGGTGTACAGGCACGGGAAGTCGTTTGCAACTAAACATCTCGTGATATACGTATTAAAGAATAAATCAGATAGAAGTAGACTTGGGATTTCCGTTTCCAAGAAGGTAGGCAAGGCAGTTACAAGAAACAGGGTAAGACGTTTAATAAAAGAAGTTTACAGATTAAATATAGATGAGAAAATTAAGCCAGGATATGATATAGTATTTATAGCTAGAAATTCTAGCAAGGATGCGGGCTTTAACGATATACAAAAATCGATGGGTTATCTGACTAGGAAGTCTGCGGTAGTTGAGCGTAGGGGGTAAAACTTTGAAGAAATTGAAGGATTTCAATATGATGTTGGCGAAAGGCTTAATATTGGTTGTAAAAATATATCAAAAATATATTTCACCTCTAAAGGGACCGACTTGCAGATTCTATCCGACGTGTTCACAGTATGCCATAGAGGCGCTTCGTAAATATGGATTGATAAAGGGTACATTTTTGGCTACGAAGAGGGTACTTAAATGCCATCCGTTTCATCCAGGTGGATACGATCCATTGAAATAAAACTTAAGAAATTATTATTTAGGAGGTCTAAATTTGAGTATAATAGCAAATTTTTTAGGGGCGGTATTGAAATTTATATTCGACATCGTCCATCATTACGGGTTTTCAATAGTTATATTCACAGTGATTATAAAATTGATATTGTTGCCTTTAACAGTAAAACAGACTAAATCTACGCAGGCAATGCAGGATATACAACCTAAAATCAAGGAAATTCAGGGCAAGTACAAGAAAGACCCACAGAAACAAAATGAAGAAATAACAAAGTTATATCAGGAGTCAAAGATCAACCCGATGGCAGGTTGTCTACCCCTATTGATACAGATGCCGATATTATTTGGTCTTTTCTGGGTTCTTAGGGATCCTGTTAAGTACCACGTTTTCGCTACGGCATTAGATTTTACAAATGCAGATACAGGATTTTTATGGATAAAATCGTTGACTAAGCCAGACTACATAATGGCTATTTTATCCGGTGCGAGTGCATTTTTAATGCAGAAAATGACGACTCCGTCCGAACAGATGGAGGGAAGTATGAAGACAATGCTTATTGTCATGACTGGTATGTCGTTCTATTGGGGATTTGTTTTCCCAGCAGGTCTTACAATTTACTGGACAGCAAGTAACATCTTCCAATGTGCTCAATATCTTTTGATAGTCGGACCAATGAAGAAGAAGCTTGCTAATTCTAAGGAGGTTATTATAGATGCCAAAAAACCTGGAAATAAGGGCAAGAAGTAGAGAACTTGCAATAACTAAGGTTTTATCGCAACACAATGCAAAAGAAGATGACTTAGAAATAGAAGTACTAGAAAATCCTAGCAAGGGATTTTTGGGGATAATAGGTGTAAAAGACGGAGTTTACAAGATTACGTTTAAGGAAAACGAACTGGATATATCTAAAGGATTTATTGAAACTATAATAAAAAATGCAGCTCTTGAAGCTGAGGTAAATGCAGTACATGAAAACAATCTGATAAGGATAGACATTTCAGGTAAAGATGCGCATAGACTTATAGGCAGAAGGGGAGAAACCTTAGATTCAGTTCAATTATTAACTGGACTAGCACTCAATAAAATCAATAAGGATTCAAAGACTAGAGTTTCCATAGATATCGGTAACTATAGGAAAAAAAGAAGGGAATCTCTTGTAAGATATGCCAATAAAATGGCTAGAGAGGTTGCAAAGACTAAGAAAACAAAAAAATTAGACTATATGAATCCATATGAAAGAAGAATAATACACTCAGCCCTACAGAATGATAAGTACGTTATAACTTATAGTGAGGGTACAGATCCTCATAGAAGATTAGTTATAGAGTGTAAATAATAAATATGTAAGGGGTGTCTCAAAAATAGGAAAAACCTATTTGGGGCATCCCAATTTCGCTTTAAGGAAGTCGAAAGAGGTGAGAAGTTTGTATATAGACGATACGATAGTCGCTATTGCCACAGCTCCAGGTGAGGGTGGAATAGGGATAATTAGAATAAGTGGTGAGAAATCACTGAGGGTTACAGAAGAAATATTTAGGTCTTTTTCTGGAAAGAAGATTTCAGATTATAATAATAGGACCTTGGTGTACGGAAATATTGTAAATGGAGATCAGACGATAGACGAGGTGTTGGTAGCCTATATGAAGGGGCCGCATTCGTACACAGCTGAGGACGTAGTTGAAATAAACTGTCACGGTGGATTTATCTCAGTAAAGAAAATACTAGAGTTGGTTTTATCAAAGGATGTTAGGCTTGCAGAAGCTGGAGAATTTACAAAGAGGGCGTTTCTAAACGGAAGAATTGACCTGTCTCAAGCTGAGGCTGTAATAGATGTAATAAACGCAAAGACGAGTAAATCACATGAATTGGCTCAGGAGCAACTAGAGGGAGCTCTATCTAAAAAGATTAGGGAATTAAGGGAAGATGTAACAGAATTACTTGCTCATATAGAGGTTTCTATAGATTATCCAGAGGAGGATATAGAATTTATAACTTATAAAACATTGAGAGAAAAGAGTGAAAAACTCGAAAAGGAAATAAAGAAGTTATACGATTCATCAGAGAGTGGAAAAATATTTAGAGATGGGCTCAAGACTGTAATAGTTGGAAAGCCAAATGTCGGAAAATCTTCTCTTTTAAATGTAATACTAGGAGAAAAAAGGGCTATAGTGACTGATATTCCAGGAACTACTAGAGATGTAATAGAGGAATTTGTAAATATAAGGGGCATACCTATAAAGATAGTTGATACTGCTGGAATCAGGGATACTGAAGACGTAGTAGAAAAAATAGGTGTAGAGAAATCTAGGAAATCACTGAAAAATGCAGACCTCGTTATAATGGTGCTCGATTCATCGGAAGAGATGACAGACGAGGATAGAGATATACTAGAAGCAATAGACTCGTCAAAGGCGATAGTGCTTTTAAACAAAAGCGACCTAGGGGTGCGTATAGATACACAAAAAATACTCGAGTATGTAGAAAAAGATAGTATAATAGAGATATCTGCACTTAAGCAAGATGGAATAGAAAAATTTGAAGACAAAATCGAAAAACTAGTCTACAGAGGAGAGGTAAAGAATTCTTCTGAGGTAGTAATAAGCAACAGCAGACATAGGGATGCACTTTCTAAGGCACATAAATCAATAACAGATGCCTTGAATGCGATATATCAAAATATGCCACTTGATTTTATAGAGGTGGATTTGAAGAATATCTGGGATTACCTTGGATATATAAACGGAGATACGGTTACTGAGGACTTGTTAGATACTATATTTAGCAACTTCTGTATAGGAAAGTAGGGTATTTAGATTAAATAGATTCGATTTGTGGAGAGGAGAACCATGGAAAAGTTCAAAGCAGGAGAATACGACATTATAGTAGTTGGAGCAGGACATGCAGGCTGTGAGGCAGCATTAGCTTCGGCGAGGATGGGACATAAGACGTTGATGGTGACCTTGTCACTTGATTCGATAGCAATGCTGGCTTGTAATCCATCTATAGGTGGTACTGGTAAAGGTCAGTTGGTAAAGGAAATAGATGCTCTAGGTGGAGAGATGGGAATAAACGCTGATAAGACCTTGATTCAGAGCAGGCTCTTAAATACGGCAAAGGGACCAGCTGTACATTCACTTAGGACTCAGTCAGATAAATTTAGATACCATGAGCAGATGAAAAAAACTTTGGAACAGGAACCAAACTTAGATATAGTAATGGACGAGGTCGTTGGAATAATTACAGAAGGTAAGAAAGCTATAGGTGTCACAACTAAATTGGGCTGCGATTATTTTGCCCAGGCAGTGATACTGGCTACGGGAGTATACCTAAACTCAAAGATACACATAGGTGAGGTAGCCTTCAACGAGGGTCCAAATGGATTGGGATATGCGAAGAGCCTAACTCAAAATCTAGAAGATCTAGGACTTGAGATGAGAAGGTTTAAAACAGGTACACCTGCTAGAGTTCACAGGGACAGTATAGATTTTTCAGTGATGGAAGTGCAAGAAGGGGATGAGAAAATCACGCCATTTTCTTTTATGAACGACAAGGTAGAGGTAGAGCAACAAGTTTGCTACCTTACTAGGACTACACTTAATACAAAGGAAGTAATAACTAAGAATTTAAGTAGATCTCCTATGTACAGCGGTAAAATAGATAGTACTGGAGCTAGATACTGTCCGTCTATTGAAGACAAGATAGTTAGGTTTAACGACAAGGAATCTCATCAATTATTCATAGAGCCAGAAGGTCTGGACACAAAAGAAATGTATATTCAAGGGGTATCGACAAGTATGCCTTACGAAGTTCAAATAGATATGTATAAGAGTATAAAGGGTCTTGAAAACTGTAAGATAATGAGACCTGCATACGCAATAGAGTACGACTGTGTAGATCCTCTTCAGTTAAAGATAAACCTAGAGTTGAAATGTGTAGATAATTTATTCAGCGCTGGTCAGTTCAATGGAACCTCTGGATACGAGGAGGCAGCTTCACAGGGACTTATCGCCGGAATAAACGCGGTCAGAAAAATCGAAGGCAGTGAGCCTTTTATCTTAGATAGATCAGAGGCTTATATCGGAGTATTGATTGACGATTTGGTGACTAAGGGCACAAACGAACCTTATAGAATAATGACGTCTAGGGCCGAGTACAGATTGTACTTGAGGCAGGATAATGCAGATATGAGACTTACTCAAAAAGGATATGAAATAGGTCTTGCAAAAGAAGATAGATACCAGAGGTTCTTAGCTAAGAAACAACAGGTAGAAGACGAATTTAAAAGACTTAAGAGCGAGAGGGTAACTCCAAACGAGATAAACCCGTTGCTAGAGGAAAAGGGAGTATCTACTATAAAGGTTGGTCTATCCCTGTATGAAATCTTAAAAAGACCGGAAATAAACTACTCTATACTAGAGCAGATAGGAAAGGGCGGAGACGCCGAAACACCAAATGAAGTTAAGAGCCAATGCGAGGTAATGACTAAGTATGAGGGCTATATAGACAAACAATTGAAACAGATAGACCAGTTCAAAAAACTAGAAACTAAGAAGCTAGATGAAAATATGGACTACGAAAAAATAGACGGATTAAAGATTGAGGCTAGACAGAAATTAAATAAAGTAAAGCCTATATCTATAGGGCAGGCTTCTCGTATATCTGGTGTGTCTCCTGCCGACATATCCGTGTTATTAATATATTTAGAACAGATGAAAAGGTCTAGAGGTGTTAAAGATGAACAATAGAGAATTGCTAAGATCGGGAATAGACAGTTTTGGAATAGATTCAGATGAATTAATGGTAGATAGACTTAAAAGATACCATAAGACCTTGGTCGAGTGGAACGAGAAGATGAATTTAACAGGGATAGTAGAAGAGAGAGAGGTGTTTATAAAACATTTCTTAGATTCTATCTCAGCTGTAAAGGGCGGATATATACAGGACGGAATGTCTCTAATAGACGTTGGGACAGGAGCTGGATTTCCAGGTATACCTTTAAAGGTATGTCTGGAAAATATAGAGCTCACGTTGCTGGATTCGCTAAATAAGAGGATAAATTTCCTAAAAACAGTCGGAGAAGAACTCGAATTGGATAAGATAGAGTACATCCACGGAAGGGCAGAAGATTTCGCAAAGGAAGAGAGATACAGAGAAAAATTCGATATAGCAACAGCTAGGGCTGTGGCAGGTCTTCCGGTACTACTGGAACTATGTGTGCCTTATATAAAGGTCGGAGGATATTTTGTATGCCTAAAGGGGCCTAGTGCAGATATGGAGCTAGAGGAGTCAAAGACTGCAATGAGGGTGCTTGGAGTTGAATTCACAGAGAAAATAGATATTGAGCTGCCAGAGCTCGGACTTAGTCATAATATCCTGGTATTTGAAAAAAAGAGTAGGACTCCTGGGAAATATCCGAGAAAGGCTGGAAAACCGACAAAAAATCCTATAAAATAGGAAATAATAGATGTATGATGCAAAAATATAGGGAAATTACTCGTTAATTTCCCAGGCAATATTGAGTATAAAAGAGGTTTTAGCCAAGTTAATGGAGAAATTAACACAGTATTAAGAAGTATATTTATGCTAAAAAGAGAGGTATGTTATGGAAGAAAAAAGAGTTATGGAGATATCAGTAGAGAAAATAGTTCCCAATCCATATCAGCCAAGAAAAGTGTTTTCACAAGTTTCATTAAAAGAACTGTGTGAGTCTATTAAGGCGTATGGAATAATTCAACCGATAACAGTTAGATCTAGAGATGATAAATATGAATTAATTGCAGGAGAAAGAAGATTCAGGGCGGCTAAGATGGCGGGGCTTGATACAGTGCCGGCCATAATAAACGAAATGGATGACGAATCTTCGGCTGTTTTGGCATTATTAGAAAACCTGCAGAGAGAAGATTTAAATTTTATAGAGGAATCCATAGGGTATGATAACTTAATAAGGGAACATCATTTCACTCAACAGCAATTGGCTGAAAAACTGGGAAAAAACCAGTCTACAATCGCCAACAAACTTAGAATACTTAAACTGCCGAACGAAATCAAAACTAGTTTGATAGAGAACAGCCTTACAGAAAGACATGCGAGGGCGCTTCTTAAGTTACCTAACGATGAATTGATGACAAAAGTTTTAGCAAAGGTAGTAAAGCAGGATTTGACTGTGAAGAAAACAGAAAAACTTATCAAAGAAATACTAGAGGAATCGGAAGAGACAGAAGAAAGCAAAAAACAAAATATAAAGGGTTCTATGAGTATAAGAATATATTTAAATACCTTAAAGCAAGCATACGATGCTATAACAAAAACTGGAATTGAAGCTAAATACAAAGAGGTTGATAAGGGCGATTATATGGAAGTTGTCTTTAAGATACCAAAAAAATAAAGATTACTTTAAAATAGTAATCTTTTTTAACAATAGGAAATGATGGCGAAGTCCTAAGAGGAATATCCTATCGATTGAGGATTTGAGAGGTGAAGTAAATGGGTAAGGTAATTGCGGTATTTAATCAAAAAGGTGGAGTCGGAAAGACGACTACAAATGTCAATTTAAGTGCCAGCCTAGCGAAGATGGGCAAGAAGATATTGGTGCTGGATTTAGATCCGCAGGGAAATACGACAAGTGGATACGGTATAGATAAAAATGAAGTAGAAACAACTATTTATGAAGTTATGTTGGATAATATAGATCTGAAAGAGGCTGTAATCACTACTGAATTTGAAAATGTGGATTTGGTAGCGTCGGCTACAGAACTAGCGGGTGCTGAGATAGAGCTGTCAGATCAAGCAGATAGGGAGTTTATACTCAAAAAGGCAGTAGAGCCTATCAAGGAAAACTACGATTACATATTTATAGACTGTCCTCCTTCGCTTGGAATGCTTACTATAAACAGTTTGACAGCAGTGGACAGCGTATTGATACCTATTCAATGCGAGTACTACGCCCTAGAGGGTGTAAGTCAATTGATGGAGACTATCAAGTTGGTTAAATCTAGATTGAATCCAGATTTGGAAATTCAGGGAGTTGTGCTGAGTATGTTCGACGGAAGGGCAAACCTATCAATCCAGGTTGTAGAAGAAGTGAAAAAATACTTCAAGGGAAGTGTTTATACCAGCTTAATACCTAGAAATGTAAGGTTGGCAGAAGCTCCTAGCCATGGAAAACCTGCAATTTACTACGACAGCAGATGTAAGGGATCCATAGCCTATATGGATTTAGCAGAGGAATTCATTTATTTAGAGGAGGAAGAGATTTAATGGATAGAAAAGAAAAGAGATCAAATAGATTGGGCAGGGGCCTAAGCGCTCTGATTCCAGATTCCATTGAAGAAATAAACCACAAAGATATAGTAAATATAAATCTAGATAAGATATATCCAAACGAGGCTCAACCTAGAAAATACTTTGACATAGAGAAGATTCAGGCTCTAAGTGAGTCTATTAAAAACCACGGCGTGCTTCAACCGATAGTCGTGAAACCAGACGGAAATAAGAAATATCTTATAATTGCAGGAGAGAGAAGGTATAGAGCTTCTAAATTAGCGGATAAAAAGGATATACCGGCAATTATAAAAGACATACCTATGAAAAATGTAATGGAGATAGCCTTGATAGAAAATCTTCAAAGGGAAAATCTGAACGCAGTAGAGGAAGCACTTGCGTACAAGGGATTAATAGACAACTACGAGGTGACACAAGAAGAGATATCAGAAGCTGTAGGAAAGAGTAGACCTCATATAACAAACACGCTTAGACTGTTAAATCTATCTGAGGATGTATTGGATTTAATAGACCAGGGTCAGATAACAGCTGGACACGGGAAGGCATTGCTGAAAATAACAGATGCAGAAGTCCAGTTGAAACTAGCTCAAAGGGTTATAGAAGAGGAATTATCTGTAAGAGAATTAGAGTCTATAACCAAAAACATGTGTGAGGGCAAGGAAGAGCCGCTTAAGAAGACAAAGGCAGAAAAAGATATGTTCATAATAGATGTCGAAGATAAGTTGATGGGTGTATTTGGAACAAAGGTAAATATATCTAAGGGCAAGAGAAAGGGAAAAATAGAGATAGAGTATTATAACGACGAGGATTTAAACAATATCATATCTATGATAATTGATTAAATTTCAGGCAAGTGTTGAATTGTAATATATGAAAATTTACGATTGGAGGATATATATGATTTATTTTGACAACGCAGCAACTACATTTCCAAAGCCAGATGCAGTATGCGATGAAATGTACGATTGCATGAAAAATTACTGTGCGAATCCAGGGAGATCCGGGCATAAATTAGCGATGAAGGCAGCCAGAATGATCTACGATACAAGAGAGAATGTAGCTAAATTATTTAACATTGAAAATCCAATGTCAGTGATATTTACAGACAACGCAACGGACTCGCTAAACCTAGCGATAAAGGGAGTTTTAAAACAGGGCGACCACGTCGTGACTACAAGCATGGAGCATAACTCAGTTTTAAGACCGCTTACGGCATTAGAAAATAAGGGAGTCGAAAGAACAATTGTATATGCAGATAGATATGGTAATGTGGAGCCAAGCGATATAGAAAAGGCTATAAAACCAAACACTAGGTTAATTGTTACAACACAGGCTTCAAATGTCGTAGGTACCTTGGTCGATATCAAGTCGATTGCAGATATAGCTAAAAAACACGGTGTGCTCTATCTAGTAGACGCATCTCAGTCTGCAGGAGTATATGATATAGACGTACAGGATTTAGGCTTAGACATGCTTGCTATGCCTGGACACAAGGGATTACTAGGGCCACAGGGTACTGGTATCTTGTATGTAAAAGAAGGACTTAAGCTGGAGACTATGAAAGAAGGCGGTACCGGAAGTAAATCAGAAGAGATAGTACAACCGGAATTACTGCCTGATAAATACGAGTCAGGTACTCATAATACCCCAGGAATAGTAGGACTCAACGAAGGTGTTAAGTTCGTGATGGATGTCGGAATAACAAAGATAAGAGAGCATGAAGAGATGCTTTGTCAGTATTTAATAGATGAACTCAAGAAAATAGAAGGAGTGACTATCTACGGTCCGCTCGATAGCAAGAAGAGGGCTGCAGTAGTAAGTATCAACATAGGAGATATGGACTCTGGCGAGGTTACGTTTATACTCGACAACGAGTACGATATAGCGACGAGATCCGGAATACACTGTGCACCTCTAGCTCATGAGACTATAGGTACTCTAGAGCAGGGAGCAGTGAGGATGAGTCCAGGGTATTTCAATACGACTTACGATGTTGACAAGACAGTGAAGGCAATAGCTAAAATAGCGGGCAATTACAATAAATAATTTCTCGACAGCACCCATAGAAAATAGTTTTGATATATATTCTAATAACGACTATAATATTAAGTAACTTTAAGGTGAAAGAAGGGATAATATGTTGAGAAAAAAATTTGCATTAATCTTGAGTATAGTATCGATTTCTGCTTTTGCATTTGGATGCACATCTGGAAACAATGTGGATAAAGATACTGAGGAAACAAAAACTGCTGACGTGAGTGATCAGATAACTTCGCAGGACGACAATCAGGACAAGTCAGATGATGCTTCAAATAAGGACAACGATAAAAAAGATTCTGATAAAGATAAAAAAGAAACAGAAAAACCAAAGGAAACACCAATAAAAACAGCAAAGGCTATAATTGTGTACAGTTTTGATGTGGACAAGGACGCCTTAGTTAAAAATGAAGTAGAGATGATCGATGTAACATATTCGGCTCTATTCGACAAACTCGTTGAGCTAAAAGTTATACCTCAATCTAGCGTAAACTCTTTTGAGTCAAAGAAAGTAGACGGCTCAACTATAGGATATCTAGACGTAGACTCTGCATTTTTAAAAAACAACTACGGAAGTGATGCAGAAGGCAAGATGTTAGACGCGCTTGCAAAGACTTTCAAAGAAAATCTAGGTCTTGACAAGCTTAAGCTGACAGTTGACGGCAAGAACTACGGAAGTGGGCATATATCTATGGAAGATGACGAATACCTTTAAAAAATTAGATATATTTAGGAATTAGGTTTGACAGTTAGATTTAGAAGATGGGCTTTAAAAAATGGGTTTCAATATGTCATAAGTTTGGCTTAATGCTTACTGTATGAATATTGTAGCCCATTTTTCATTCAAGTACAAAAATAGAATTATTTTTTTGATTTTGGAGATATATGTCGAAGATTTATAGTATAATTATTATATGTATAATTTGAGAAATGCGTCCCCAATCTATTTAGGTGGGGGAGGTTCTCATTTTCGTGGGGGTTAAAATATGCCCCCACAAGTAATTTACAGCACAGGCAATCAGCATTTAATTCAATTACGATTTGATGGTAATTAACCGTTATATAATAAGAGGGGAGGACAAATTATTGAAAAAAAGAATATGTCTTCAAGAGGTGAAAATTATATGGAAATATTGAGTCTTGGTGAGAAAATAAAAAAACTGAGGAAAAGAAAGAATATGACATTAAAAGATCTGGCTGGGGACAGGATAACAGCTGCCCAAATAAGTCATATCGAAAGGGATAAGTCTAACACAAGCTACGATTTGTTAGAGTACCTAGCGGATAAACTCGGCGTAAATGTAGAGTATTTACTTGAAACCAAGGAAGTACAGGCTAAAAAAATAGTGGACAATCTAATCTTAAGCAGCGAAATATCTTTAAATAATGACGACCTATTTAACGCTGAGGAAACTATCAGGGAATCCATAGAGCTATGTAAGGAGTACAACCTAATAGAGAACTTTGGAAAATGCAGCTTTTTATTAGCTAATATTAGACTGAAGCAAGGCGATTACGACTTGACTATAGATAATTTTGAAAAAGCTTTATTTTATTTTATAAGAAATAACGATAACTCAAATATGTATAAATGCTATGTAAATATAGGCGATATATATACTAAACAGAACTTAGATAGCGTGGCTCTAACACATTATAAATTTGCAGAAGTATTGGTAGAGGATGAAAAAATGGACGATTACATTTCGTTGAAAGACCTGTACAGTAAGATGGCGTTAGCGTATATAAAAACAAATAAAGCTGAAAAATCTCTAAAATACATAGAAAAGATCAACGAATTAGAAGGTGAGAACGCTGGCGAAAAAGAGTTGGAACTGATTCTTATGAAGGCAAACAATCTATTAAAACTATCTAGATTCGAGGAGTCTAAGACTATGTTTGAGAGTGCATTATCTATAATAAAGGACAAGAACAAGCAACAGATGTTAGCAGATATATATTTAAATATCTCGGACGTGTACATCAAGTTGGGGGATATAGAGAAGACAATAGAATATTCGCAAAAATCATATGACCTGACAAAAGAATCTGGTGAATATAGGATTACAGATGGATTATTTAGGATAGTAGACGCTTATATTAAAAAGAAAGACTACACAATAGCTAAAAAATATTGTAAAATAACATTAGCGACAGCAATAAAAAGCAAGGATAAAGAAGTGGAATATAGAGTGTTAAAAAAATATTCTGAAATTTACGCAGGAGAAGGCGATTACGCTACTTCTGTAGAATACTTAAATAAGGGCGTGGAAATAGTTAAATCTCTACAAAAATCAGGAGTGTTAGCTGATTTCTACATCGAATTAGGGAAGATTTATTCAAATATATCTAAGAACAAGGAACTTGAGTACTACAAAAAAGGAATTGAGATAAAAGAAAGCGAAGAGCTTATAGCAAAATAAGGCGTGTGAAAACGTCATTTTATAGATTTTTTGTAATTGTCATAGATTCATCTAAGATATAGAAGTAACTGTGATAAACAAGTCGCTTTGATAAATAAGCGCAAGAAAAACAAGCACGCTAAGATAAACAAATAAATACAGTATGTATTCAATATTAACACGGGGGAGGTTGTTTCATGAAAATAGATATAGATGCTAGGGGTTTAGCTTGTCCTAAACCGGTTATAAACGCAAAAAAAGAACTAGAAAATATGGTGGAGGGAGTTGTCGAAATAACAGTAGACAATACCATGGCTAGAGAAAATTTGCTGAAATTAGCTAAATCAATGAATCTAGAGTCAAATATTTTGAAGGACGAACAAGATTTAATCACTATAGAACTCATAAAATCAAGTGGGTGTTCGACCGAATGTGAGGCAGCAAACGCAGTGATAGAAAGAAAAGACGATTTAGAAAACAGATGTATATTCATAACTAAGGAAACTCTAGGTATTGGCAATGAAGAATTGGGACAGGTACTCATAAAAGGATTTGTTTATGCATTAACAGAGTCTAAACCGTATCCTAAGAGTGTAATAATGGTAAATGGGGGAGTAAAACTAAGCACAGTCAACGCTGACACAGTTGAAAACCTAAAAGTACTAGAAAAAGAAGGAGTACAGATACTTTCTTGTGGTACATGCCTAGATTACTACAATCTAAAGGACGAGTTAAAGGTCGGAAGCGTAACAAATATGTACACTATAGTTGAGGAATTAAAAAATTCATCAAACACTATAACAATATAAATGGGAACAGTTGCCTAATCTTAGGACTAGCAGCTCTCACGCCATAGATGTAATGTCTGTGGAAATATAAAACAACCATTGAAAGAGGGAATTGCAATGAATGATATGTATATAATATCTTTTAATTCTACTCATCATGCAATGAGGTCAGAAAAACTATTGCAAAATACAGAAATACACATAAAGATACTTCCAACACCAAGAGAAATTTCAGCGAGTTGTGGTCTATCTATAATGTTTTCTATTGAAGATATAGATTTAGTTAAAAAGACTTTGGATGATAGTGAAATAGACTTTAAAGGAATATACCATTTGAAAAAAAATGACGAAGGAAAAAGAGAGGCTGAGAGATTATTCTAGTCGAATATTCTCGGCCGATGACGCAAACTCTAGGAAATTATTAGAAGTTTTTAGATGTTTGAGGTATAAAAACAGGAGGTATATACCAATGCCAATGGATTTAAAAATAGGCGACATAGTTCGATTGAAAAAGCCCCATGCCTGTGGAAATAAAGAGTTTGAGATAATAAGAGTAGGCATGGACATAAAAATAAGATGCACAGAATGCTCGAGGTTGATAATGTTGGATAGGGAGACGCTAGAAAAGCGAATAAAAGAAATCATTAGACAAGAACGATAATTTAGCATACAATAAAATTAAGATATATAGTTACACGAAGAGGAGAAAAACCTTTTCACAAGTATGTTGTATGAATACGTAATGAAATTACACAAAACAACAAACAAAAAACTTTTAGGGGGTCTTTAAACATGGCAGTAAAATTTGCAAAAAGAATGAGTAAACTTCAAGGATCAGAAATACGTGAGTTATTAAAATTAACTCAACAACCACAAATCATATCTTTTGCTGGAGGAATGCCTGCACCAGAACTATTCCCAGTTGAAGAAATGAAAAAAGTGTCTGTCGCTGTACTAGACGAAAGAGGAACAGAAGCTATGCAGTACACAACTACAGAAGGATATGAACCTCTTAGAGTACAAATAGCTGAAAGAATGAACACTAAAAACGGCACTAATGTAAACGCTGACGATATCCTAGTAACAAGTGGATCTCAACAAGGTCTTGACTTCGCAGCAAAAGTATTCATAGACGAAGGCGACGTTATACTTTGTGAAAGCCCATCTTACCTAGGTGCTTTAAATGCGTTTAAGTCTTACGAACCAAACTTCATAGATGTACCAACAGACGAAAACGGAATGATAATGGAAGAATTAGAAAAAATACTTGCTACAACTGACAGAATCAAAATGATCTACGTTATACCAGATTTCCAAAATCCAACTGGTAGAACTTGGCCATTAGATAGACGTCATAAATTTATGGAATTAATAAACAAATACGAAATACCAGTAATAGAAGATAACCCTTACGGAGAATTAAGATTCGAAGGTGAAGGTCTTCCATCACTTAAATCACTAGATACAAAAGGACTAGTTATATTCCTTGGAACTTTCTCAAAAATATTCTGCCCAGGATATAGACTTGGATGGACTTGTGCAGCTCCAGAAATACTAGCTAAATTCAACGTTGCTAAACAAGGTGCAGATTTACAATCTTCTACTATATCTCAAATGGAAGCTAGTAAATTTATGGACATGTACGATTTAGATGCACACGTTGACAAAATAAAAGCAGTATACGTAAAACGTAGAGATGTAATGCTTAAAACTATGGAAGAACAATTCCCAGAAGGTGTTCAATTCACTCATCCAGAAGGTGGATTATTCACTTGGGTTATACTTCCTAAAGAATTAAACGCAAAAGAATTAATGGTTAAATGCTTAGAAAAAGACGTAGCTTACGTTGCAGGTGGAGGATTCTTCCCTAATGGAGGATTCGAAAACACATTCAGACTAAACTATTCTTGTATGCCAGAAGAAAAAATAGTAAAAGGTATAACTAGCATAGGTGAAGTTCTTAAAGAAGCAATGGGAGTAAAAAACATATAGTAAATTATTGATTGGTGTTTTTCGGGAAACCTTACAATCCGACCTAAGGTCGAAAAATATTTAAATCAGTTTATTAAACGGGTACGATTTAAATTGCATTTGCGGTTTAAGTCGGACCCGTTTTTATTAGTTGAATACCATTAAAAAAGAGGAGGAAGGGTATGAGTAAAATAAAAGGATTAGAGGGTATGGATAAAGAAGAAAAATACAAGTTCATGCTCATGATGTTAGAAGGTCAGCTGAGAGCAGAAAAAGATATATACGCAAACATATCAAATGCATCGGCGATAATATACTCCATCTTAGATAATTTGAACTGGAGTGGGTTCTATCTTATGAGGGGTGGGGAGTTGGTACTCGGACCATTTCAAGGGATGCCCGCCTGCAATAGAATAGCTGTCGGAAGAGGAGTATGTGGAACTGCAGTTTCTACAAAACAAGTACAGAGGGTAGATGATGTTCATAAATTCCCCGGACATATTGCCTGTGATTCGGCATCGAATTCAGAGATAGTGGTTCCGATAGTACAAGATGGAGTAGTATATGGGGTGCTGGATATAGATAGCTTTGAATTCTCCAATTTCACAGACTTAGAAGAGAAGTACCTAGTCGAGTTCGTAGATAAATTAAACGAATATATCGACTGGAGGGATATTTAAATAATTAAGGCGTCTCACAGTTACGTATGTGCGGGCGCCTTGATTGTTTAAATGAAAGATAAAACAGTTTAAAACAAAGTACATAATTTTATATGGAGATTCGCGAGTTTAAGTCTGGGTTGAAAAATACTTCAATAAAAAGTTGTTAGAATTAATCTGCAGAGAACATATATAAATAGAAGAAAAATTCGAACTAGAGTAGAATATGTCGTAAATTAACCTAATAAAAGAAGGAAAGTATAAATATGTTAGTGTTTGTAGCAAAATAGAGGAAATTAAATCGTTACAAATCGCCAATGATAGAATATATATGTTATAATTATGATGTCTATTCAAAAACATACCCATTAAAGTAAAAAAAATATTGAAAAGTACTTGACAATATGATAAAATTATTAGATGTGTTAGAATGAACTTTAGTTTTATTTTTAATTATATGAGAGGTGAAAAGTGAATGCCACATCCTGTCACAATAGGTAAAAGAACGAGAATGAGCTTTTCCAAAATAAAGGAAATAGCCGATGTGCCAAACCTTATAGAGATTCAAGTAGATTCCTATAAGTGGTTTTTAAGAGAAGGTTTAATAGAAGTGTTCGAAGATATATCTCCAATAGAAGATTACACAGGCAATCTTGTATTGGAGTTTGTTGACTATTCTCTAGATGAAAAACCAAAGTATGACATAGAAGAGTGTAAAGAGAGAGATGCTACATACTGTGCACCTCTTAAAGTTAAGGTAAGACTTATAAATAAGGAAACCGGAGAAATAAAAGAGCAAGAAGTATTCATGGGGGACTTCCCTTTGATGACGGACAAAGGTACCTTTGTAATAAATGGTGCTGAAAGGGTAATAGTAAGCCAGTTGGTAAGATCACCAGGTGTTTACTATGCTCACGAAAGAGATAAAAACGGTAAAAGATTGATTTCATCAACTGTAATACCAAACAGAGGTGCTTGGTTGGAATATGAAACAGACTCAAACGATGTAATATCAGTGAGGGTCGACAGAACTAGAAAACAACCAGTTACAGTACTGCTTAGAGCGTTGGGTATAGGCTCGGATTCAGAAATAATAGACCTACTAGGCGAAGATGAAAGATTAATCGCAACTTTAGAAAAAGATAGTACAAGCACTGTTGAAGAAGGGTTAGTCGAAATATACAAGAAACTAAGACCAGGCGAACCTCCAACAGTTGAAAGTGCATCATCTCTACTAAAATCATTATTCTTTGATCCAAAGAGATACGACCTAGCAAAAGTTGGTAGATATAAATTCAATAAAAAATTATCGCTAAGCAATAGAATTTACAATAGAATTTCAGCAGAAGACGTGGTTAATCATGAAACAGGTGAAGTTTACGTCAAAGCTGGAGAAAAAATCACTTATGAAGTTGCCCAAAAAATACAAAATGACGGTGTAAATACGGTAACTGTAGTAGCAGATGGAGATAAAAACGCCAAAGTTATCGGTAATAACTTTGTTGATATAAAATCGCATATAACATTTGACATAGATGATTTAAAAATCAAAGAGAGGGTGCATTACCCAACTCTTAAGGAAATACTAGACACTTACAACACAGAAGAAGAGATAAAAGAAGCTATAAAACTAAGAGCTAAAGAATTAGTTCCTAAACACATACTGCTAGATGATATAATAGCTTCAATCAACTACGAATTCAATCTATTCTACGGCATAGGAAACATAGATGATATAGACCATCTAGGAAACAGAAGAATAAGATCTGTCGGCGAATTATTACAAAATCAAGTAAGAATTGGTTTCTCAAGAATGGAAAGAGTTATAAAAGAGAGAATGACTGTCCAAGATATGGAGTCAATCACTCCTCAGGCCTTAGTAAATATAAGACCAGTTTCTGCTGCAATAAAAGAATTCTTTGGTAGTTCACAGTTGTCTCAGTTCATGGACCAAACAAATCCACTTTCTGAGCTTACACATAAGAGAAGACTCTCTGCCCTAGGACCTGGTGGTCTTTCAAGAGAGAGAGCGGGATTCGAAGTTCGTGACGTACATCATTCTCACTACGGTAGAATGTGTCCGATAGAGACTCCAGAAGGACCAAACATCGGTCTTATCAACTCTTTGGGAACATATGCAAAGATAAATGAATTCGGATTTATCGAATCTCCATACAGAAGATTTGATAAAGAAACAGAAACAGTTACAGATGAAATACACTACTTGACAGCTGATGAAGAGGATTTATTCGTAAGAGCACAGGCAAATGAGCCTTTGGACGACAACGGAAAATTCATAAACAACAGAGTCGTATGTAGAACAGTCAACGGTGCCGTTGAATTAGTTCCACATAGTAGAGTAGACTATATGGATATATCTCCAAAACAAGTTGTTTCAGTTGCCACTGCAATGATACCATTCCTAGAGAATGATGACGCCAACCGTGCGCTAATGGGATCAAACATGCAACGTCAGGCTGTGCCACTTGTAAGAAGAGAAGCTCCAATAATAGGTACAGGTATAGAATACAGAGCAGCTAAGGACTCTGGAGCAGTTGTAGTCGCTAAAAACGGTGGACTAGCTGAGAGAGTAACAGCTGATGAAATAGTAATAAAAAGAGAAGATGGTATCAGAGATAGATACAAACTTCTTAAATTCAAAAGATCAAACTCAGGTACTTGTGTAAACCAAACCCCTATCATAAACAAAGGTGAAATGATAGAAGCTGGTGATGTTATAGCAGATGGACCAGCTACGGACCTTGGAGAAGTAGCATTGGGAAGAAACTGCTTCATAGCCTTCACTACATGGCAAGGTTACAACTACGAGGATGCGATCTTAATCAACGAAAGATTGGTTAAAGAAGATAGATTGTCTACAATTCACATCGAAGAATACGAATGTGAAGCCAGAGATACAAAACTAGGACCTGAAGAAATCACTAGAGATATACCAAATGTAGGTGAGAGTGCAATCAAGAACCTAGATGAAAGAGGTATAATCAGAATAGGTGCTGAAGTAGATTCAGGGGATATACTAGTAGGTAAGGTTACTCCAAAGGGTGAAACTGAGCTTACTGCAGAAGAAAGGCTATTAAGAGCTATATTCGGTGAAAAAGCCAGAGAAGTAAGAGATACATCTCTAACTGTTCCTCATGGTGAATCAGGAATAATAGTAGACATAAAACTATTCACAAGAGAAAATGGAGACGATTTATCTCCAGGAGTAAACGAACTAGTTAGATGTTATATAGCTAAGAAGAGAAAGATAAAAGTTGGGGATAAAATGGCCGGACGTCATGGTAACAAAGGGGTTATTTCGAGGGTTCTGCCTGAAGAAGACATGCCTTTCCTTGAAGACGGTACTCCAATGGATATAGTTCTAAACCCACAGGGTATACCTTCTCGTATGAACATCGGACAGGTACTTGAAATGCATCTAGGTCTTGCAGCCAAGAAACTAGGATGGCATGTAGCAACATCAGTATTTGACGGTGCGAAAGAAACAGATATCATGGACGCACTTGAAGAAGCCGGATATCCAAGAGATGGTAAACTTACTCTATATGATGGAAGAACTGGTAGAGAATTCGACCATAGAATAACTGTAGGTTATATGTACATGCTTAAACTTCACCATTTGGTTGACGACAAGCTACATGCTAGAAGTACTGGACCATACTCACTCGTAACTCAACAACCGCTTGGTGGTAAAGCACAATTCGGTGGACAGAGATTCGGAGAGATGGAGGTTTGGGCGTTAGAGGCATATGGTGCTGCCCACATACTTCAAGAAATACTTACTGTTAAGTCAGATGACGTGACAGGACGTGTTAGAACTTACGAAGCAATAGTTAAGGGTGAAAACATACCTGAGCCAGGTATCCCAGAATCATTCAAGGTTCTTATAAAAGAACTTCAAAGTTTATGTCTAGACGTTAAGGTATTGACTGACGAAGACGAAGAAATTGAAGTAAAAGAATCTATTGACGATGACGATATAGATTTAGACGCATTTGAATTAGATGTGATAGATAGTGTAGATGAAATGGGAGAATCTCATATCATCGAAGAAATAGATCCTTCAGCAGCAGAATCAGATGCTGAATACCTAAGCGACAATATGGATCATGAAGTAAGTGAAGAAGAATTGGAAGTATTTGTTGGGGAAGACGACAATGACTTGGGAACTGCCATTGATTACGACCACGAAGACTTTGATGAATAGAGTGTCAAAAAATCGAAGAGAAGGGAGAGACCTCCTTGTTTGAATTAAACAATTTTGAGTCGATAAAAATAGCCTTAGCTTCTCCTGAAAAAATTAGACAATGGTCTAGAGGAGAAGTAAAAAAACCAGAAACTATCAACTACCGTACTTTGAAACCAGAAAAAGATGGTTTATTCTGCGAAAGAATATTCGGACCACAAAAAGACTGGGAATGTCATTGCGGTAAATACAGAAGAGTAAGATACAAAGGCGTAGTATGCGATAGATGTGGTGTTGAAGTAACAAAATCAAAAGTTAGAAGAGAAAGAATGGGACATATCGAGCTAGCAGCTCCTATGTCTCACATATGGTATTTTAAAGGCATCCCAAGTAGAATGGGACTGTTGCTAGACATGAGTCCAAGATTCTTGGAAAAAGTATTGTATTTCGCTTCATACGTAGTTGTAGATGCAGGTGAAACTGGTCTTAACGCAAAACAACTGCTTACAGAAAAAGAATATAGAGATGCTCTTGAAAAATACGGAAATACATTTAAAGTAGGAATGGGTGCTGAAGCGATCAAAGAGCTATTGAAAGATATAGACCTAGATCAACAGAGCAAAGAACTTAGAGCCGACTTAAAAGACAGTACTGGACAGAAGAGAATAAGAACTATAAGAAGACTGGAAGTAGTTGAAGCGTTCAGAAAATCTGGCAATAAACCAGAGTGGATGATACTAGATGCTATCCCAGTAATCCCACCAGACCTAAGACCGATGGTACAATTAGACGGTGGTAGGTTTGCGACTTCTGACCTAAACGACCTTTACAGAAGGGTTATAAACAGAAACAATAGACTTAAGAGACTTCTTGAGCTCGGAGCACCGGACATCATCGTAAGAAATGAAAAAAGAATGCTTCAAGAAGCAGTAGATGCTCTTATAGACAATGGTAGAAGAGGTAGACCGGTAACTGGACCTGGTAACAGACCACTCAAGTCTCTATCTGACATGCTTAAAGGTAAGCAAGGACGTTTCCGTCAGAACTTACTTGGTAAACGTGTCGACTACTCAGGACGTTCAGTTATAGTAGTTGGACCAGACCTTAAATTCTATCAATGTGGTTTGCCTAAGAAAATGGCACTTGAGTTATTCAAGCCATTCGTAATGGACAAACTAGTCAAAGCAGGCCATGCACATAATATAAAGAGTGCTAAATCTGCAGTTGAAAAATTAAAACCAGAAATTTGGGACGTACTAGAAGAGGTTATAAAGAACCATCCAGTTCTACTAAACCGTGCCCCTACTCTACACAGACTTGGTATACAAGCATTTGAACCAATCCTAGTAGAAGGTAAGGCTATAAAACTTCATCCACTAGTATGTACTGCATATAATGCCGACTTCGACGGTGACCAGATGGCGGTCCATGTACCTTTATCAGTAGAGGCACAGGCAGAAGCAAGATTCTTAATGCTATCTGTAAACAACATACTTGCACCTAAAGACGGTTCTCCAATAACTACTCCTTCTCAGGATATGGTACTTGGAAGTTACTATCTTACAATAGAAGCACAGGCTGGAGCTAAGGGTACTGGAACAGTATTCAAAGACTACAACGAATTGCTTCTAGCTTACTACAATGGTGCAGCTGAACTTCACGCTATGGTCAAAATGAAATTAGTGCTTGAAGACGGAAGAAGTCAAATAGTAGAAGCTACCTTGGGTAGATTCATATTCAACAGCCAAGTTCCTCAGGACCTAGGATTTGTGGATAGAGAAAAAGACCCATTTGCACTAGAAGTTGACTTCCTAGTAGACAAGAAATCTCTAGGTAAGATAATAAATAAATGTTTCATCAAACACGGTAATACCATAACTTCTGAGTTACTTGACTACATCAAGAACCTAGGATTTAAATTCTCCACAATTTCAGGTATAACAGTTGCGGTAGCAGATATGGATATACCGAAAGAAAAAGAGATATTCCTAAAAGAAGCTGATGCTACAGTAGACAAGTACGAAAAAGCATACAGAAGAGGTTTAATATCTGATGAAGAAAGATACGAAAAAGTCATAGAAACATGGAATGACACAACTGACAAGGTAACTGATGCCCTAATGGATGGTCTAGATAGACTAAACAACCTATATATAATGGCGCATTCAGGAGCCAGAGGATCTAGAAACCAGATAAGACAGCTAGCAGGTATGCGTGGATTGATGGCAAATGCATCAGGACAGACAATGGAAATCCCAGTTAAATCTAACTTCCGTGAAGGACTATCAGTGTTAGAGTACTTTACATCTTCACATGGTGCCAGAAAAGGACTTGCAGATACAGCCCTACGTACAGCGGAATCTGGATATTTGACAAGAAGACTTGTCGATGTCAGCCAGGACGTTATAGTAAGGGAAGAAGACTGTGGAACTGTTGGAACAACTGAAATAATGGCAATAAAAGAAGGAAATGAAGTAATAGAAGAACTTTACGATAGAATTGTAGGTAGATTTGTAGTTGATGAGGTACTAAATCCAGCCACTGGCGAGACAATAGTACCAGCTGATTCTAAGATAACAGAAGACCAGGCAGAACAGATAGTAGATGCAGGGATAGATATGGTTAAGATAAGAACCGTGCTAAACTGTACAACTCCTCATGGTGTTTGCTCAAAATGTTACGGAAGAAACTTGGCTACAGGTAAAGAAGTTCACATCGGTGAAGCAGTAGGTATCATAGCTGCCCAATCGATCGGGGAACCGGGAACACAGCTTACAATGCGTAACTTCCATACAGGTGGGGTTGCCGGTGCTGCCGACATCACGCAAGGTCTTCCAAGGGTTGAGGAATTATTCGAGGCTAGAAAGCCAAAGAGTCTTGCAATAATCGCTGAAATCTCTGGTAGAGTGGAAATAAACGACAATGAAAAGAAAAAAGAAGTCACTATAGTACCTCAAGAGGGAGAAAGCGAAGTATACGCAATCCCTTACGGCTCAAGACTTAGAGTTAAACAAGGTCAAATGGTAAAAGCCGGAGATCCACTGATCCAAGGCTCAATAAACCCACACGACGTAGTTAGGGTAAATGGTATAATAGGGGTTCAAGAGTATATAGTTAAAGAAGTACAAAGGGTGTACAGACTCCAAGGGGTTGATATCAACGATAAACATATAGAAGTAATCGTACGTCAGATGCTTTCTAAAGTTAAGGTTGAAGATCCAGGAGATACAGACTTGCTTCCAGGTGGATACGAGGATGTATTGGTATACGAAAAGACAAATAAAGAAGCTATAGAAAAAGGCGATAGACCAGCTAATGCTGCCAGAGTACTACTCGGTATCACAAAAGCATCTCTAGCCACTGAATCATTCTTATCAGCTGCATCATTCCAGGAGACAACAAGAGTCTTGACTGACGCTGCTATCAAAGGTAAGGAAGATAGACTTATAGGTCTTAAAGAGAATGTTATACTTGGTAAGCTGATCCCAGCTGGAACAGGTATGAAGAGATATAAAAACATCGCTGTAAGTCAAATAGAAAAATAGTCAATAACCGTATAGAGAAATATGCAATAACGAAAAAAGCACTGAGGGAGATTTAACTCTCGGTGCTTTTTTTGTTATTTATGATTTTAAGTACTCACCAGCACAAGTACTGCCAGTACAGGCACTTTCCAGCACAGGCACTTTCCAGCACAAGCACTTTCCAGCATAGGTACTTTACATTTAATAACTCAATAGAACTACTGTGTACTTTGCTATTGCTCATAAGTTCCCTTCTGTCTTAGATTTCCGCCATGCATCATTACCCTGCCTTTAGCTATGACGGTATCCAAGTCCAAATTCTTGCTCATGATAAGTATATCAGCATCAGAGCCGACTTGAATTGATCCCTTGTTTGGATAAATGTTCAAAGACTTAGCTACATTCGATGTAAGATACGTAATTGCATTTTCAAGAGGTATATTCAGCTCAATTACGAGACGGTGGACTTCCTTGAGGAGGGTGTCAACTCCGGAGACGCCTATCTCCAAAAGTGTACCATCGTCGGCGTAGTTAGACCAACTTCCATGACCGTCGGAACTAATGGTGATGTGATCCAGAGGTAGATTTCTATTCATAGCCTCTACTATACAATAACCTGGCTCACGACTGTCGCTAATTCCGCATGTAAGATCTATATAACCACCTCTAGCTAAAAACTCGTAGGACTGCTCCAATAAATCGGGGTTTCGGTTCACATGAGTAGGCCTAAATATTCTAATTGGAATAGCAGTCTCTTCGACTGAATCGAACACCATGTCTAGTCCAGTTGTAGCATCTCCCATGTGAAGGACTACAATTCCAGGTTTATCACTTAACATCCCAGCCACTCGTGTAGCACTTGCGATTTTTTTGAATTCATCAAGCGAGATATTTGGAGCGCGATGATCGGATATCGCTAATTTCAAGCCGAGAACTTCTCGTATAAAAGTGATATCCTTATCAGCTGAGCCTGTGATAGTAGGGCCTGGATGAGAATATCCACCAGTCAACATATAAGAAGTCATCCCTTCCTCACTCAAGGCTCTAGTTTTTGCGTAGAGATTCTCGATACTTCTAGTCATTGTATCGGTACCGAGCAAGCCGACAACAGTAGTTATTCCAGCTTTTATTAATTCAGAAAGCTGAATTTCAGGAGTTCTGGTGTGGAAACTTCCCTCTCCACCACCTCCAGCGATATGTACGTGATTATCTATAAACCCAGGTGTGAGAATCAAATCAGTACCGTCTAAAATTTCGCAGTCAACGGGAATATCAGGTATGTTCTCAGAAATAAATTCTATTTTTTCATTGCATATTAAAATGTCTCTAACTCCTAGATGCTCAGGAGAATAGACGTCTACGTTTTTTATAACAAGCATTATAATTACCACCTCGATAAGTAAATTTTTAAAAAACGAATTATACAGTCGATAAACTATAGAATTCATGATTATATTCTACCATAATTGTACAAAATATAACTTGAGAAATATGTCCGCCTATTAGGGCGGCGACCATAAATCTCGTTTCAGTTGGGAAAGTCCCAACCGAAATCGTTGAATCACCATTGAACTTGAGAAATTGAAAAATAAATGCGTGACAAAAGACTGTAACCTAGTGAATTGATAACTTTTGTTCAAAAACATGTTGACAATTGAATTCAGCGGTGTTAGACTGTTTAAGTGTGCAATGATGAATATACTGTCTAGAATTACGTTTCTATGCGTATACGAGTTAAACACGCGACTAATTTAAAGCTAAAAGCATCAAACTAATGGACAAAGGTCCAAAAGAAGAGTTGGTGATCCGTCGAGGATCGAAATTAAAAAACGAAGGAGGTAGAGATTAATGCCAACAATAAACCAGTTAGTACGTAAAAGTAGAAGAGATCTTATAAAGAAATCAAAATCTCCAGCTTTACAAAAAGGTTTTAACTCATTAAACAAAAGAGCTACAGAAACTAGCTCTCCACAAAAGAGAGGGGTATGTACATCTGTAAAGACTGTAACTCCTAAAAAACCGAACTCAGCACTTAGAAAAGTTGCCAGAGTTAGACTTACAAATGGTATAGAAGTTTCAGCTTATATACCAGGAGAAGGACACAACTTACAAGAACATAGTGTTGTTCTTATAAGAGGAGGAAGAGTAAAAGACCTTCCAGGGGTTAGATACCACATACTTAGAGGAACTCTTGACACAGCAGGTGTTGACAAGAGAATGCAATCTAGATCTAAATACGGTGCAAAAAAACCTAAGGCTGCTAAGAAATAATTAAAATTACATTAGCGCAAAAAACAACTAAAACAAGAGAATTATAGTTTAGATGCTTTAAATATATAGATATATTTATGGCATCACGGCGCGCCGAGTGTCGAGTACCTATGATTTAAAGTTAATATTTAAGGAGGGAAGCAGAATGCCAAGAAAAGGTAATGTTCCAAAAAGAGACGTTTTACCAGATCCTATGTACGGGAGCAAGGTAGTAACTAAGCTTATAAACAATTTAATGATAGACGGAAAAAGAGGAAAAGCTCAGAAGATAGTATACGATGCTTTCGCGATAGTAGCAGAAAAAACAGGTGAAGAAGCTATAGAAGTTTTCGATGCAGCTATGGAAAACATAATGCCAGTGCTAGAAGTTAAGGCTAGAAGAGTCGGTGGAGCTAACTACCAAGTACCAATGGAAGTTAGACCAGACAGAAGACAGACACTAGGTCTTAGATGGTTAGTAAGATACACTAGAGAACGTGGCGAAAGAGGAATGGTTGAAAAGCTTGCTAAAGAAATAATGGACGCAGCTAACAACACTGGAGCTTCAGTTAAAAAGAAAGAAGATACTCATAAAATGGCAGAAGCTAATAGAGCATTTGCACATTACAGATGGTAGAAACACATACCATATGGGATTATCATAAGGAGGTAAACTAAACCATGGCTAGACAATTTCCTTTAGAGAGAACAAGGAATATAGGAATCATGGCTCATATAGATGCAGGGAAAACTACTACTACAGAAAGAATCCTCTACTATACTGGCCGTACTCATAAAATAGGAGAAACTCATGAAGGAGCTTCTCAAATGGACTGGATGGCACAGGAAAAAGAAAGAGGTATAACAATTACCTCTGCCGCTACTACTGCTGCATGGAAAGACCACAGAATAAACATAATAGATACACCGGGACACGTCGACTTCACAGTTGAAGTTGAAAGATCTCTAAGAGTACTTGACGGAGCAGTTGCTGTTTTCGATGCAAAGGGTGGGGTTGAACCTCAATCAGAAAATGTATGGAGACAAGCGGAAACTTACGGTGTACCTAGAATAGCATTCATGAACAAAATGGATATATTAGGTGCTGACTTCTACAACTCAGTACAAATGATGAAAGATAGACTAGCTGCTAATGCAGTTCCACTTCAATTACCAATAGGTAAAGAAGATGCATACATCGGTGAAATAGATCTACTTGACATGAAGGCTCATATATACAAAGATGACTTAGGGGCAGATGTTGAAATAACTGATATCCCAGAAGACATGAAAGAGTTAGCAGAAGAATACAGAGAAAAATTAGTTGAAGCAGTTGCTGAAACTGATGAAGAGTTAATGCTTAAATACCTTGAAGGTGAAGAATTAACTAAAGAAGAAATGAAGGCTGCTATTAGAAAATCTACTTTGGCTTGTGAAATGAACCCAGTTTTCTGTGGTACAGCTTACAGAAACAAAGGAGTACAATCTCTAATAGATGCAGTAATAGATTATCTACCAGCTCCAACTGATATACCAGCTATAAAGGGTGTATTATTAGACGGAGAAGAATCTGAAAGACATCCTTCAGATGACGAACCATTTGCAGCACTTGCATTTAAAATAATGACTGACCCATTCGTTGGTAAACTTGCATTCTTCAGAGTTTACTCAGGTACATTGGACGCTGGATCTTACGTTCTTAACTCAACTAAGAACAAGAGAGAAAGAATCGGACGTATCCTACAGATGCATGCCAACACTAGATCAGAAATAGCTACAGTATACGCTGGAGACATAGCTGCAGCTGTAGGTCTTAAAGATACTACAACTGGAGATTCACTTTGCGCTCCATCAGATCCAATAATACTAGAATCAATGGAATTCCCAGAACCAGTTATCGATGTTGCCATCGAACCAAAATCAAAAGAAGCTCAAGAAAAAATGGGTGTTGCTCTACAAAAACTTGCAGAAGAAGACCCTACATTCAGAGTTAGAACTGATCAAGAAACTGGTCAAACTGTTATCGGTGGTATGGGTGAACTTCACCTTGAAATCATCGTTGATAGACTTCTTAGAGAATTCAAGGTTGAAGCCAATGTAGGTGCACCTCAGGTTGCTTACAGAGAAACTATAACTCAACCAGTTGATATCGAGTACAAATACTCTAAACAATCAGGTGGTAGAGGTCAATACGGTCACGTTAAGATCAGAGTTAACCCACTTGAGCCAGGAGAAGGATACAAATTTGAAAACAAAACTGTCGGTGGTTCAGTTCCTAAGGAATATGTTGGACCAGTTGACCAAGGGGTACAAGGCGCTATGCAAGCAGGTGTTGTCGCTGGATATCCAGTTGTTGACGTTGCTGTTGAATTATACGATGGTTCTTACCATGAAGTCGATTCATCAGAAATGGCCTTCAAAATGGCAGGTTCTATGGCGTTTAAAGATGCTCTTAAGAAAGGTAACTCAGTACTTCTTGAGCCATACTTCAAAGTTGAAGTTGTTACTCCAGAAGATTACATGGGTGACGTTATGGGAGACTTAAACTCTAGAAGAGGACTTATACAAGGAATGGAAGCTAGATCGGGTGCACAAGTTATAAACGCATTTGTTCCACTTTCAGAAATGTTTGGTTACTCAACTGACTTGAGATCTTCAACTCAAGGACGTGCAACTTACACTATGATATTCGACCACTACGAACAAGTTCCAGCTTCAGTAGCTAAGAAAGTAGCTGAAGGAAGACAGGTTTAGGATTCGAATACAATAGTATATCCTACCGCAGAGGTAGATAAAAATTAAAAAGATAATGAAAAATAAAATATAAATCATTTGCGAGGTGCAAGTTCACCTCGCAACAAACTAAGGGAGGAACTACAAATGGCAAAAGCTAAATACGAAAGAACTAAACCCCATGTTAATATAGGAACAATAGGTCACGTTGACCACGGTAAAACTACATTAACAGCTGCAATAACAAAGACTCTATACGATAGATATCAATTAGGAGAAGCAGTAGATTTCGCAAACATAGATAAAGCACCAGAAGAAAGAGAAAGAGGAATCACAATATCAACAGCGCATGTTGAATA
>JAISJN010000004.1 GCA_031261505.1 Clostridioides sp.
TGTAGATGAAGTAATTATATCTGGCGGACCAGATTCTGTTTCAGAAAAAGTCATCGAGCAATTGAAAGATCACAACGTAAGGAGAATTGCTGGAGTCGATAGATATGAAACAGCAGAAAAAATAGGTAAAGAAGTTAGAGCCTTATCTGGAAAACTAGACGAGGTAATGTTAGTAGACGGAACAAACTTCCCTGATATTATAACAATATCGACATTAGCATCACAAAAAAGAGTTCCAATACTTATAACTAAACCAAACAATCTAGTAGATGTCACAAAGAACTCTTTAAAAGATTGGTCAATAAAGAACGTGACAATTGGAGGTAGTTATAATTCAGTATCTAAAGGTGTAGAAAATAGTTTAGGTGTCTCAAATATCAGTAGACTTGGTGGAGTTGATAGATACAAGACCGCAGAACTAATAGCTATAGAGACTAGAAAGTTGACTGGAAATGGTTCGGATATGATATTAGTAGATGGTACTGATTATCCAGATGGTATAACTATTAATAGTATAGCTGCAAAGACTAAATCGCCGATACTACTTACAACTCCAAATAAGCTGACTAAAATAACTGGAGATAAGATAGTTGAATGGCAGATAAAGAACATATTGATAGGTGGAGGATATAATTCTGTATCTAAAGATATAGAGGATAAACTACAGGTATCAAACAAAGAGAGGGTTGCAGGTATAGACAGGTATGAAACAGCAGTTAAAATCTCTCAAAAATTATCTCAGATAAAGTAATCAAAGTCTGGAAATATAAATACAACCTATTTTACAGTCTCTGAAATAGGTTGTATTTGCATTATTTAATATGAAGAACTATTAGCAAAAATCATTTGTGAAATACCTAAAAACAATGTTCCTACCAGTAACATACTCAAAATCATATTTTTTTTCATTTGATCTTTCTTCCTTGTTTTTTTCTTAAGATTATTATCATATAAGCTTAGAGAAAAGTCAATATATTGTATATTTTGATACTTTTATGTCTTTACTTTATGTAGAAAAAATTGAATTTCCAATATAAAGGCAATAATACTCATATCTGACATTAAATTGGATTAAAAAGCTTTTTAGAGATAAAATAACAAAATAATCGACGTATTTACAATTAATTGTAAATATATTTAGAAAATGTAAGTTGACACCAGGTATCATAAGATGGTATTATCTTAAATAGTTACTTAATTGAAAGAATAAACATCTTCCAAAGAAGAACGACTAATTGCCACTCAAAATGTAATTAATAGGAAGTTGGAGATTCGTCTCAAGTTGTAAGGAGCTCGATTTGATAATTACAATGAATACAGTATACATAATACAAATATTACAACATTGAGATCTAGGTACATATTAATAAAAATCGAGCGACAATCAATAATAAACAGCACTAACTAGAAAGCATTAGATAACACATATACATACAGTATGACGTGTAGATATTGTTACAATAATTCAAAAATATTGTAATTTCGAAAAACTGGAAAGTTAGCTCCAAATTTACAATAGAGTAATACGAGGATAGATTTAGGCTAGTTAAACGACTAGTCTGGATTTATATATAATTTGAGAAAGATGTACCGCATCCATACTGATTACGGTCATAATTCTCAAGTAGTGGTGAAGTCTGCCACATCATCATTTTAGTGAGCTAGCAATGGCAAACTAAACAGACCAATATCATGCATGTAGTATACGAAATCTATATTGTACATGTGCAACAAAATTTGACAGATGAGGGAGAGTTGTATGAATAAGAAAGTACTTACAATCCTAACACTCACTTGTATATTGTTTACTTCAGTGTATATGAAAATTGCAGATGCATCAGGGGGAACAGCTAAATCAAAGATGGGAATAACATTTACCAATCCGTACAAGCCTGGAGAGGATCCATCCGGAGGAGACGATACAGACGTAGGGGGTTCGGTAAATCATGACAGTGGAGCTATAGTTCTTGCTAGTGGGGAGAAGTACACAGATGTATTGACAGCATCAGTACTGGCAAATGAACTTGACACATCCTTGCTTTTGACTAAAAAAGATGCTATATCGCAAAATACGCTAGATGAAATCGACAGGCTTAGTGCAAAAATGGTAGTTGTAATAGGAGGTACGGATTCTGTATCTAATTCAGTTGTAAGTAAAATATCGAAGTACAAGGTAATTAGACTTGCTGGACATGATAGGTATGAGACATCGATTAGAATTGCAGAAGAAGTAAGGAGACTGACAGGTAACTTTTATGAGGCGACAATAGTATCGGGGATAAATTTCCCAGACATCATAAGTATATCTACATTTTCATCACTCAAAGGTCAGCCTATACTTATTACAGAACCAGAGAAACTCACTAAGACAACTGCAGATGCGATTTCTAACTGGAATATATCAGATATCACAATATGTGGAGGGTATGATTCAGTATCAAAGAGCATCCAAGGCAATTTAAAAGCGAAGAAAGTAAGTAGAATGGGTGGTGCAGACAGGTACGAGACCGCAAAAATCGTTGCAAAAAAGGTAAGACAACTGACAGGTAATGAAAAAGACATGATATTGGTCGATGGAACAAATTTTCCAGACGGTATTTGCATAAACAGCTTAGCTACTCTGTTTAAGTCACCAATCTTACTTACGACACCAGACTCGCTGCACAAGATTATAGCAGATGAGGTTAAGATTCTGAGTATACAGTATACTATGATAGGCGGAGGATACAAGTCAGTATCACAAAAGGTACAAAGCGAGTTAAAAGTTAAGAATATTGAAAGGGTCTTCGGCAGTGATAGGTATGAAACGGCAGTGAAGATATCTCAGAGACATTCTAATAAGATTCTTCCACTTGGAGTCAACTTTAGGGCTCAATGGAAGAATTAACAATCACAAAATATTGGGAGGACAGAATTATGAAATTAAAAAAATTAGCTACACTTGTTGCGGTAGCGGGAATAACATTATCATTTGGAGGGGTTAATTCCTTTGCGGCAGATAAAACATTAGGTTCTGATATTGATGTAATATTCACAGCACCAGATGACAGCGGTACAGATAAACCGATAGTAGACCCAGAGGATCCAGATAATCAACCTCCAGGTACACCAGATCCAATTCCAGGACCTGGTACAGGTGGCTTACTATCAATAGACTTTGCATCAAGCTTTAACTTTGGTTCAAATGTAATAACAAATGGAGCCAAAACATTATATGCAGCACCACAGGCTTGGATAGAAGACGGCGGTGCTCATACTACAAAACCAAACTTCGTCCAAGTAAACGACAACAGGATGTTGTACAGTGGATGGACTTTGAAAGTTGCACAGGCAGATCAATTAAAGACTAGTGACAATAAGGTATTAGATGGTGCAACTATAACATTAAACAATATATCAGTTGACGGAATAAAAGACGATGTTACTACTAATGGACCAGCAACTGCTCCAACTTCTCTAGTAATCACACCAGGAGCTGGAACTGCTAACGTTATGGCAGCTGCAGACGGTAAAGGTGGCGGAACTTTCGTAGCTAGATTCGGTGATGAAACTGAAAATACAAATGATGTCAGCAAGAACAAGGCTGTTAAGTTGAGTATACCATCGACTACACAAGTGTACGCTAAAGCTTACTCTGGAACACTTACTTGGACATTGTCGGATACTCCAACTACTATATAGTGAAATATTGAAAGAGTGAAACAGTGGTATATTGAAAAACAATCAGGTGTAGGAGCACTTTAATTAGTGCTCCAAACTTGGTATCTATTAATTATAACTTGAGATAAATCTCCCACACCTCTATAGGTGGCGGGCATAAATCTCAAACCACGTGCTCACCAGAACAAGTGCTCGCCAGCACAAGTACTTTACAGCACAAGTACTTTACAGCACTAGAAATAACCATTTAAGATATAAATTACAATTACGGTACTTGGGGGTAATATAGAAATGAACAAAAAAATAAAGATGCTCTTTATGACTGTTGTGACCTTGTTCACGATGTCCGGAGTGGTATCGAATGCAGCTGAATTTAACTTCTCAGTTAATACAAATATTCCAACAAATCAAGTTGATAAACAGAAAACGTATTTCGATTTGAAGATGGATCCAGGTGCTAATCAGACAGTGAGTATGGTGTTAAAAAATACTACTGACAAAGATATAGTTGTACAAACTGAGATAAATTCAGCGAAGACTAATACGAATGGTGTAGTAGAGTATGGGCAGACAAATATCAAAAAAGACAAGTCTTTAATATACGATATGAGAGACTACATCACTACTCAACCAGAGGTGAAAATACCTAAACACGGGCAATATACGTTAAACATAGACATAAAAATGCCACAGGAAAAACTAGATGGAGTACTTGCAGGTGGAATTTCACTTATGCAAAAAGACAACGAGGATAAAAAAGACAGTAACTCTGGAGCGATGATACGCAATAAATTTGCCTATGTCGTGGGCATCGTACTAAGAGAAGATTTAAATCAAAAGATACAGCCAGATTTATTGCTAAACAGCGTAAAGGCTACTCAGAGCAACTATAGAAATGTAATAGCATCTAATCTTCAAAACTATACACCTGCTTATGTTAATTCTGTAGTAATAGATGCAAAAGCGTATAAAAAAGGCGATACTAGCAAAAAGACAGTATACGCTTCATCAGATAAGGGAATGCAGATGGCACCAAATTCCAACTTCGACTATCTAACTAGATTAAATGGAGGGAGAATAAAGGCTGGAAAGTATACAATGCACATGATTGTAACTTCCTCAACAGGTAGGTGGGAATTTGACAAAGATTTTGAAATAACCAAAACTATGGCTGGAGAATTAAACAAAAAAGACGTGGACATCAAAGACCATACAAGGATGTATATGATAATAGCTGTTGCCGTGCTAATTTTAGCGCTGATTGTATTCTTGATAATATTATTAGTAAAGAGAAAGAAGAAGAAAGATAAAGAAGAGGGTAAAGAAGTTGAATCATCAGTTAAATAATTTGATATATGTAGCGAATGATGAGTGGAGGTGATCTTCATTAGAAAATTATATATATTACTGCCTAAATTTACGCTCAAGAGAGTAAGCAGTGCTCTTATAGCATCGATGTTGATAGCTCAGATAGGAATTAGCAGTGGATATGAAAATATATTTGCGGATGAACCAAGTGTGAAGATAGATTCGAGAAAAGTAGAAAAAAATGAATCAAGTCAACAGGGTGATCTACCTGAGGGATCGGATTACGACACAGAGGAAGTAGGTTCGAAAAAAGTAGATCCGGAAAAAGTAGAAAAAAATACGACGACATCTGAGACAGACAAAAATGAAATCGACAGTGAATCTTTGAAATTCAATACTGGACTGACTCCAGCGATTACACCTAGAGCATTGGAACCAGGTGAAGTAGATGTAAGTGATTGGGAGCAATTTAGAACTGCCTACAATAACGACAGCACTACAAAAATCAATTTAAAGGCCGATATAAAGACAACACAATCGACAACTGGTACTACTGGAAATTATTATTTAAGACCTAGGAAAAAGAGTATAGAGATAAACGGATCAAGGGTCGACGGAACATACTATAGGCTACAATTGTATGGAACGGCTGGACATGCTTATTTACCAGTAGATTCAGTAAATACCAGTGAAAATGCTGTATTCAATATCCATGATGTTTTGATTTCACAGACAGTACATCCGTACATAGTAGAGGATTCAGCCTATGCGTTTATCGGTTCTAGTGGTTGGACAGATGGAGCAAACTGGAAATTTAGAATAGGAAACTTAGATACGGACGATGCTGAAAATGGTAGTTCTGCAGCTGTATCAAGGGTGGTAATTGCAAAACGAAGCGAAATTACTTTTTACGGAAAGGTTCATGTGAAACCAAGAGCAGAAGCGGCGATAGTAGGAAGCGTTAAATTTGAACCTAATACAGAATTTACTTCAAAAGTTCAAAATGAGGATGTTTCTTGTTTTTGGTTTTGGAGTGAAGGTGCAGCGGGTACCGGAAGCAGCCACGAGTTCACTGTAGGTGATGGTGCAACTGTAAAATTAGACCCAGCTGACGGGAAGGGACTTTATCCTCCTATCTACTACGATTTTGCAACTATAACCGTTGGAAAGAATGCTATGCTTACCTGCCTAGCAGAGGGTAATGCCCTCAGATTCCAAAGGGATAGCTATAATCAGAAGTTAAAAGTGGAAGAAGGCGGGATTCTTTTCCTAAAAAGCTATGGGCAATCAAATTACACTTATGGAAGCTATGTAATAAATATGCTCGCTGGAAATTATACTATGGATGCAGAGGCTGGTTCGAGGATATATCTGTATTCTACATCTAAGGATGCAGTAATTAGAATGGGCCCAGACAGCGCTACAACTTATACAAATAAAATAACGATAAATAATCCAGCAGCCTTTGACATAGTATCTACGCAAAAGGGTAATGTATTCAACAATATGTCAAATGTAGACGAGTTTAATGTAAATGGAGTGAGTTTATTTGCTTGGAACAAGAGCGATAACATCCAAAACAACCCAAGTCAATGCTTTGACTATGCAAACTGGGTAAAAGTAAAAAGCAATACGAATGTTACATCAGATAATGCAAATGTAGTCTCGTATTTAAATCCAAATAATAGAAGTAGGATTGCAGGTGGAGATTTCGATCCAGTTATAGTATACGGAAGAGTTCCAGACTCATGTAACCACGACAATAAGTTGACAGATGCTGACAAGACTATAAGAGCAAGGGTTAGACTAGGTCAATTCCCTATGGTAGATGAGGAAGCTAGTGTAGGGAATACAACGGATACGCAAGATGTATGGTCGCCTGCAAACTTCTTTACAAATGGAGCTAAGATAGAAAATCCACTAGACAACTTGGGGGCAAGTCTTAACACAGATTCAGATGGTTACTTAAAATACACAGCAGGTAATTTCTATCCAGCGGGAACACATTTTAAGACAACTATAGACAGAGGTTATATTAATGGGAAAGCGGATGTAGTAGCAGAAACAGACGTAATAGATATAACTCCACCAGATCCAGCAGTAGTTGTAACTACACCGATAAAACACTCTACCAGATTAATCGAAGGTGAGGGAGGTGAAGTTGGTGCAACTGTAAAAGTAAAATACGATGGATCTTTTATGCAAAAGGATGGACAGGACGTACAGGCTACTGTTGGAGAAGACGGAAAATGGAGCCTCAATTTACCAAATGTAGAACTCGAAGTATCGAAATACGTGACTATTTACATGAGCGATGCAAATGGAAATACAAATCCTGACGTAGATACTGTTAGACATGATACAACATTTACAAAAGCGACTTCTATAAAGGTATCAGGGGTGCTTGAATTTACGAATATTCCAGATAAAATAAGCTTTGGGACTACACAGTTGGTAAAGGGGTCGCCAATAGCAAAATGGGGTAGTTACACAGGTACATTAGGAGTAATAGATACTAGGGAAGTAAAGAAAGAATGGCAGTTGAGTGCTAAAATGTCTAAGGAGTTGACAGACAATAGCAATAGTACTAGAGTCATGCCAGGCGTTATCTGTTACTATACAGGAGGGGTAAGGCATATATTATCAAGCTCTAGCAATACTATTATCAAGCAAAATACAAATACGAATTCAAGTGAGTATGTAGTTTCAAATCAGTGGAACAACAGTAATACAGGAATTAAGCTAGAGGTGCCAGCGGACATGATTAGAGCGGGACAATACAGCGGAGAGATAGAATGGTCATTACAAGATACACCGTGACATACCAAGATACAGAATGATACAAAAAACACAAATGGATAAATTTATTAAAAAATATATTATTTTACAATAATACCTTATTTTAAAAATAGAAAACGTGTGAAATTACCAAAAAAATGAAGGCAAACGAATTTCCTTGGAAATAGACAAAAAAGTTTTGCTATCCTATAAAAAGTCGGTCATTTCGACGAATAATTTAATATTGACACCTGGTACTAAGAGGTGATATCATCAGAAATAGTTATTTGCAAAATAACTTCAAGAGTATAAGTTAAGTTAAATTTGTTTTATGTATTAGGTTTATATGTATTCAATATCATGTATATTGCAGTTTGTATAATGCATAACATTTAACAAAATTTAACACATGAGGGAGGGTTACATGAAGTATAAGAAATTACTTACAATCCTGACACTCACTTGTATATTGTTCACTTCAGTGTATGTGAAATGTGTAGATGCAGGGGGAGCAGTAGCTAAATCAAAGGTAGGAATAACGTTTAAAAATCCATATAGGCCTGGGGAGGATCCATCCGGAGGAGACGACACAGACGTAGGTGGATCTATAAACCACGAGAGTGGTGCAATAGTTCTTGCTAGTGGAGAAAAATACACAGATGTATTGACAGCATCAGTGCTAGCGAATGAATTAGAAACTTCGTTACTTCTAACTAAAAAAAATGCTACACCTGGCAATACACTAGATGAAATCGACAGGCTCAAAGCTAAAATGGTTGTTGTCGTAGGAGGTACAGATTCTGTATCGAATTCGGTTGCGAGTAAGTTATCGAAGTACAAGGTAGTAAGACTTGCAGGACACGATAGATATGACACATCCATTAGAATAGCAGAAGAAGTCAGACGATTGACTGGTAATCTCACTGAGGCGACATTAGTATCGGGAGTAAATTTCCCAGACATCATAAGTATATCTACATTCTCGTCGCTTAAGGGCCAGCCTATTCTTATCACAGATCCAGAGAAAATCACTAAGACAACTGCAGATGCGATTTCTGACTGGAAAATATCAAACATCACTATAGGTGGAGGGTATAATTCAGTTTCAAAGAACATTGAGAACAATTTAAAGGCGAAGAAAGTAAATAGAATGGGTGGAGCAAACAGATACGAAACAGCAAAAATCATTTCAGAAAAAGTAACACAACTGACAGGAAATAAAAAAGACATGATATTAGTAGATGGGACTAACTTCCCAGATGGTATTTGCATAAACAGTTTAGCTACTCTATTTAAAGCACCAATTCTACTTACTACACCAGATTCGTTGCACAAGATTGTTGCAGAAGAAGTCAAAAAGAAGGATATACAGTATACTCTAATAGGCGGAGGATACAAGTCGGTATCACAGAAGGTACAAAGCGAGTTGAAAGTTAAGAATGTTGAAAGGGTATTCGGAAGTGATAGATATGAAACAGCAGTGAAGATATCTCAGAGATATTCTAACAAGACTCTTCCACTCGGGGTCGATTTTAAGGCTTCGTGGAAGAATTAATAATTAAAGCGCTTATCTTGAGTTGTGGAATTATTATGCAACTTCAAAGATTGGTTAGAAAATCAATAATTAAAACAATGTTGGAGGATGAAATATGAAATTAAGAAAATTAGCTACACTTATGACGATAGCGGGAATAACACTATCATTTGCAGGGGTTAAGTCTTTTGCAGCAGATCAAGAACTAAAATCTCAAGCAAAGGTTGTATTTACAGCACCTATTGACCCTGACAAACCAATAATAGACCCAGCGGACCCAAATAACCAACCTCCAGGGAAACCAGATCCAGAGTCTCCAGGCACAGGAGGACTATTGTCAATAGACCACGTATCTAACTTTGATTTTGAAACACATGAAATAAAAATAGGACAGACTATGGACTTCTTCGCACTTCCACAAGCTTGGTTAGAAGATGATGGAACATCTTCTACTAAACCAAACTATGTACAAGTAAGCGATAATAGATTGACAGGTGAAGGATGGACATTGTCGGTAGCTCAAGATGGCGATCTAAAAACAGCAGATAATAAAATATTGACTGGAGCACAGATAACTGTAAGCAATATAGAAGGTGTTACAGCTCCATCTACATTAGTTCAATTGCCACTAGTCGCTTCTCAAAGAATAATAACTCCAGGAGTTGGATCTCAGATAATGATGTCAGCAGAAAAAGATAAGGGACAGGGAACTCACGTAGCTAGATTCGGTGATAATACTACTAAAGGTTCAAGCGTTAAGTTGACTATACCAAACACTACTACAGTATATGCTAAGACATATACTGCCAACCTTACTTGGACATTATCAGATACTCCAGGAACTGGAACAATATAACTTGAGATAATACCATGCCTTTTGAGGGGGCACAATCTAATTTCAGTGTAGGCTTAAATCCATGGTCACTCGATTGAAATTTGAGATAAATGCACATACCTCTTGAGGGGGGGAAAATCTAATTTTAGTGGAGGTGGAGACTCACAGCCACGAAAAAGAGATTTAAAAGGAATGTAAATGTCTCAGGGCATTGAAAATTTATCGGTAGAGGAGTGCGTCTCAAGTACTCCTCTACTCGATTTATAGTACTTGGGGGTAGCATAGAAATGAAGAGAAAATCAAGAATACTCATGATAGTATTTGTGACTTTGTTCACGATATTTGGAGGAGTGTCAAATGCAGCTGAGTTCAATTTTTCGGTAAACACAAATACACCGGAAAACCAGATAGATAGAAATAAAACTTATTTCGATTTAAAGATGGAGCCAGGAGCAAATCAGACGGTGAGTATGGTTCTTAAAAATACCACTGACAATGACATAGTGGTAGAGACTGCTATAAATTCGGCAAAGACAAATACAAATGGAGTAGTTGAATATGGTGATTCAAACATTAAGAGAGATAAGTCGCTTAAATATGACATGAAAGACTACATCACCACTCAACCAGAGGTAAGAATACCTAAACACGGGGAGTACACATTAAATATTAATATAAATATGCCACAGGAAAAACTAGATGGGATACTAGCAGGTGGAATTTCGCTTATGCAAAAAGATACTACAAAAAAGGAAGATGCGAATTCTGGAGCGGTTATAAGAAATAAGTTTGCCTATGTAGTAGGTATTGTAATTAGGGAAGATTTGAATCAGAAAGTCCAACCAGATCTATTGCTAAACAATGTAAAAGCAACTCAAGTCAATTATAGAAATGTAATATCCTCTAACATTCAGAACTACACCCCTACGTATGCAAATTCTGTAGCAGTAGACGCAAAGATATATAAAGAAGATGATACTAGTAAAAAAATAGTTTATTCCTCATCTGACAAGGGACTTCAGATAGCTCCTAATTCAAATTTTGACTATCTAACGAGGTTAAATGGACATAGATTAAAAGCTGGAAAGTATACAATGCATATGATCGTAACCTCATCAAAGGGCAGATGGGAATTTGATAAGAACTTTGAAATAACAGAGAAAATGGCTGGAGAATTGAACAAGAAGGACGTCGACATCAAGGATCACACTAGAATGTACATTATAATAGCTGTTGCTGTGTTAATATTAGCACTGATAATATTCTTTGTAAGAGTATTAGTCAAAAGAAAGAAGAAAAAGAACCGAGAAGAAGATATTAAATAAGAAGATATTAATAGAAGAAACTAATACATGTAATGAGTGATAGGTGGAGGTGGTCATTATTAAATTATATAGATTACTGCCTAAAAAATTCGGAATGTGTGCTACCAAGTGTATATTTAGCAGTTTAGTAGCTTTGTTGATGATTATTCAGTTTGGATTTAGCAGTGGATATACCACTATATTTGCAGCCGATCAAAAGACAAAGCGTGACGTACCATCAGCACAGGGTGATACGACTGATGCAACAGGAAATGTTCCAGATGCCTCGGATTACGATGTGGCAGAAATAGACAAAGATAAAATAGGAAAAGAGCAATCAAAAAAAGATGAAAATAAAAGGGAAAAAGATATATCGGGTAATGAAGGTACACCCAAAATTGTAGAAAAAGACAATGAGGATACCGATGAAATACCTGAATCCAATATAAAACAAGCATCTGGCGAACCGTTGTTACCAGGTGAGGAAGAAGTCAAAGATTGGAATGAGTTTAAGTCAGCATATGAGGATCCAAGCGTGACAAAAATATATTTAACGGCTGATATCACAAGCCCTAAGTTAACTATTAAGATGAATCTCAGGGATAGAAACTTGACGATTGACGGAAGATATCACAAGCTGACAATACTTGAAGTAGGTGCAGGGGATGATCACGCTTCTCTTCCAACCGGAGATAATAATACAGACCCAAATCCTGAATTCAAAATAGAAAATATGACAATAGCTCAAACTGTGTACGTCGCTGGAGAGGAACGTAGGAACCGAGCTTTCATTAACAGTTCTGCAGAGGGTGCTAAGAAACTTTGGACGTATTACGCAAAGAATATAAAGACAGAGAAAATTAACGATCCTCAAAATCCACCGATTTCTAGGCTGATAGATGCTGAAAAGAGTAGGCTCGTTATAGAGGGTGAAGTAGAGGTATACACTGCGTCAGAAGCAGCCGTTATAGGATCGGTTACGGTCAAGAATGGTGCTAAATTTACATCTAAGATCGTAAAAAATGGCGATGCGAACATATATATGCTAAATGACGTGAGAGCAGACAATAAAGACAAACGTGACTTCACGATAGAAGAAGGAGCGACTGTAAGTCTAGAGCCAGCGGACGGTAAGGGTAGATACCCTCCAATATTCAACAACTTCAGTACTATAACCGTCGGAAAGAATGCAAAACTATCATGTTTAGCAGCTGGAAATGCAATGAGATTCGAAGCAGGATACGGGTCTGATTTGGAGGTAGAAGAAGGAGCGACACTTTTTTTAAAGAGTTACGGCAATGGAAGTAATGTAATATTCATGTCCGCTAACAGCTCTTCCATAACTACAGAGAAAGGATCTAAGATATACATCTACTCAGCATCCAAAGAAGCAGTTATAAGAATGGGTAGCGATAATGGTACTTCAAACAAAAATACTATCACGATAAATAATCCAGCAGCTTTTGATATAGTATCAACTAAGGGTGGAGATGTGTTTAGCAATATATCCAGAACCGATAGTTTCGAGGTGAATGGTGTGAGTTTGTTTGCCTGGAACAAAAATGCGGATATCCAAAAGAACCCAACTAAATGTTTTGACTACGCAAATAATGTCACAGTTCAAGTAAATACCACTGTAAAATCTGATAACCCAGATGTTACAGCGAATTTAAAACCGAACAATAGAAGTAGGATATCTGGTGGAGATTTTACTCCAGAAATAGTCTACGGTAAAGTTCCTGATTCATGTGAACATAATAATAAGTTAACAGATGCGGACAAGACAATAAGGGCAAGGGTAAGACTAGGAAAATTTCCTAAGGTAGATGCCGACGAGAATATAAGCCTTGCAACAGATGTACAAGATGTATGGGCGACGAAGGACTTTTTCTCAAGAGATGCGAAGATCGAAAATTCAATCGACTCGCAGGGAGTAAATTTAAATACAGATGAAAACGGGTATTTGAAATACACAGCTAATAATTTTTATCCATCGGGAACTCATTTCAAGGCAACTATAGACAGGTCGTATATATCTGGAAAATCAGATGTAGTTGCAGAAACCGATGTAATAGACATCACACCGCCAAATCCATCAGTGCTTGTAACAACTCCAATTAAATACTCTACAAGAGTGATAGATGGTACAGCGGATGAAATCGGAGCAACTGTAAAAGTCAAATACGATGGAGCGTTCATTCAAAAAAATGGACAGGACGTACAGACTACAGTGGGTGCCGATGGCAAATGGAAACTTGAGTTGCCGAATATAGAGTTAGAAGCAGGAAAGAGCGTAGCGATACACATGATTGATACAAGTGGAAATATAAATCCAGATGTAGATACAGTAGTTCACGACGCTACGTTTAAAAAAGCAACTGCTATAAAAGTATCAGGTGTGCTAGAACTAAGCAATATTCCAGACGAAATAAGTTTTGGAACAATGGAGTTAACCCCAGGGTCGTCACTGGAAAAATGGGGCAGCTACACAGGTACATTGGCAGTAGTGGACACAAGAGAAACAAAGAAAGAATGGCAGTTAAGCGCCAAGATGAGCAAAGAGTTGACGGATGACTACAACAGCAGCAGAGTGATGCCGGGTGTAATTTCGTACTACTCAGGCGGAGTAAAAAATACGTTGACTGCGGTAGGTGATACGATAATCAAGCAAAATATGAACACTAACTCAAGAGAGTATGTAGTTTCAAGTCAGTGGAACAACACGAACACAGGACTTAAGCTTGAAGTGCCGGCTAGCATGATTAGAGCGGGACAGTACAGTGGAGAAATTAAATGGTCTCTACAGGACGTTCCAATCAATCCTTGACGCAAACTACCAACCCTACACATAGTAATGAAAATTAAATACAGTAGGAAGAAACAATTTTGACCCATAGCGACCCCTTCGCATGGGTCTCTTTTTTGGTATAGTCAATGAATAAGTTCTAATGTAATATTTAATATATTTTACTGATTAAATTATAACTTGAGGCAAAAATGCGATAGTATTTTAGATAGATTTGTGTAACTATGGTATAATTAAAATGTTAAATCAATGTGCGAAGGAAGGTAAGAGCCAAATGAATGAATGGATTGAAATAGATATAGTAACAACCACAGAGGCGGTAGAAGCTATCACAAATATCCTCTATGAAACAGGAGCAAATGGAGCTATAATAGAAGATCCAAAAGACTTCATGTACCAAGAGAGGAAGCCACTGGACTGGGACTACGTTGAAGAAGATGTATTCCAGACAGATCCAGATGCCGACGTCATAATAACTACGTATTTATCAGTAGAAAAAAATGTACCAGAGTTTATAGAAACTATTAAACAGAGAATTGATTCACTTAAGGATTTTGGTCTAGATATAGGAAAGGCAGATATTGATATCAAAAAAGTAGATGAGGCAGACTGGGCGAACAATTGGAAGGCATACTACAAACCTACCAAGATTGGCAAAAAAATAGTAGTAAAACCTACTTGGGAAGATTATAAAAAAGCTCCAGAGGATTTGATTATAGAGCTAGACCCAGGAATGGCGTTTGGAACAGGCACACATGAAACTACCAGCATGTGTATAGTGGAACTCGAAAACTACGTACAGGAGGACTCAACTGTATTTGACATAGGTTGTGGAAGTGGAATCCTTGGTATTGCAGCTGCAAAATTAGGGGCAAAAAAAGTAGTTGAAGTGGATCTAGATGAGGTTGCTGTAAAGGTATCGAAAGAAAACGTGCTAAAAAACGAAGTTAAAAATACTGTAGAAGTGCTACACGGAGATCTAGTTGACATGGTTGACGGAAAAGCTGATGTAGTCGTAGCCAATATAATAGCAGATATCATAAAGATACTCGCAAAAGACATAGCGAATTTCATGAATGAAGATGCTGTATTTATTTCATCTGGTATAATCTTGGACAAGGTAGACGAGGTACAGGCAAGCTTGATCGAGAATGGATTTGAAATAATAAAGGTAAACAGAAAAGGCGAATGGGCTGCAATCGTAAGCAAGGTAAAAAACTAAACACAGGAGATTATAAATGGATAGATTCTTTGTCGATAAAGGCGACATCAACCTAGAAGAAGCTACCTGCGTCATGACTGGAGAGGATGTGAAACACATCTCAAAAGTCCTCAGGGCAAAGGTCGGCGAAAAAGTAGAGATATGCGATAAGAACAACAATGAATACATCTGTGAAATAAGTGAAATAACAAAGACAGAGGTATTCTTAGACATATTGGAAAAGTCAAGAGTGAATAGAGAGTCAAACGTAGCCGTAAGAGTATACCAAGGTTTACCAAAGGCTACGAAAATGGACTATATCCTCCAAAAGCTTACAGAAGTTGGAGCCAGCGAGATTATCTTGGTGAAAAACAAGAGAAGCGTAGTGAAGTTCGACGATAAAAAAGAAGATAAAAAATTAGAGCGTTTTGAGAGAATAATATACGAGGCATCAAAACAAAGCAAGAGGGGAATCATACCTAAATTAGTAGGAGTGATGTCATTCAAAGAAGCAGTAGCCGATATGAAGAGAAACGACCTAAATATCTGTCCTTACGAGAACGAGAGGACGGTGTCGGTGGGTGAGGCTCTAAAAGAATTCGGTTCTGAAATGAGAGGATGTGACTTTGAAAAAAAGGAATCTAGTTCTGAAAAAAAAGAGGGCGACTTTGAAAAAAAAGAATCTGATTTAGAAACAAAATACGTGAGTGTTGGAATATTTGTGGGACCAGAAGGCGGTTTTGACGAAGAAGAGGTAGAAGTACTCAGCACCAAAGGTGCTAAGGTGGTTTCACTCGGACCTAGAATACTTAGGACAGAAACTGCGTCTGTAGTTACGACAGCTATAGTTCAGTACGAATTAGGTGATATTTAACTTGGGATAAATGTCCTCCTCTATAGGTGGTGGGCATAAATCTAATTTCAGTTGGGACAAATACCCCACCACATGCTCACCAGCACAAGCAATCACTATTTAATTTGTGAGAAATATATTTTTAGACTTAGGCATATATATTATAGATAGATGCGATTGATTTTTGTATCACCGTAGATTGCAGTCACCGGCATACACAGCTATGTTGGGAGTACTAGACGCTGAGTAGAATTAGATAGAAAAATAAGACATACAACTAGAAATTGACACATGGAAGTGGAAGGAGCAATAAAATTGAAAAAAGTAGCATTTTACACCCTGGGATGTAAAGTCAACCAATACGAAACAGAAGCGATGATAGAGATATTTGAAAAGGACGGATACGAGCACGTGGACAGTCATGAGTTCGCAGATGTATACGTCATCAACACCTGTACGGTGACGCATATGAGCGATAGAAAATCTCGCCAGTACATTAGAAGAATGAAAAAAGTAAATCCAGATGCAAGAATAGTTGTAGTCGGTTGCTATTCACAGGTATCACCAGAGGAAATACTAGACATTGAAGATGTAAACCTAGTAATGGGCACGAGTGATAGAAAAAATATCGTGGAAGCCTTAAAGAATATAGATTTAAATTCTAAACACAGTACAGTTGATGATATTATGAAGATAAAAGAATTTGAAGATATGGAAGTAAAACAGACAGACGACAAGACTAGAGCCTTTATGAAGATACAAGACGGTTGTGACAGGTACTGCACATACTGTATCATACCTTATGCTAGAGGCAGAGTCAGAAGCAGAGATATAGAAAGCATAGTCTCAGAGGCTGATACTCTATCAAAGGCAGGATATAAAGAAGTCGTCCTAACAGGAATACACGTGGCGTCTTATGGGAAGGATATCAGAGACGACAAACTAACATTATTAGATGTTATAAGAAGAGTTAGTGAGGTAGATGGAATCGAGAGAATAAGGCTTAGCTCAGTCGAACCAATACTATTTACAGATGAATTTGTAGAGGAGATAAAGTCTAATAAAAAATTATGTCCTCATTACCACCTTTCACTCCAGAGTGGATGTGACGATACATTAAAGCGTATGAATAGAAGATATACTACAACAGAGTACAAAGAGATTGTTGAAAGGCTAAGAAGCACTATTCCAGACGTGGCTATAACCACTGATGTTATAGTCGGATTCCCAGGAGAAACAGAAGAGGAGTTCGAAAGCACATATAATTTCTTAAAAGATATAGAGCTTACGCAGATGCACGTGTTCAAGTATTCAGTGAGAAAGGGAACTCCAGCTGCTGCTATGGAGGATCAAATAGATCCACAGATCAAGCATGATAGAAGTGAAAAACTCATAAGCTTAAGCAAAGAAAACTTCGATGCTTTTAGAAGAAGATATATAGGTAGAGAGCTAGATGTTCTCTTTGAGAAAAACATTGAATCCAATAAATACGAGGGATTGACTTCTAACTATATAAGAGTGCTGGCAGAGAGCGATGAAGATATAGAAGGACAGATAAAAAAAGTTAAAATAATTGCTGTAAATCATGACAACTTGGAAGGAAATTTGGTATAATATGTAGAACTACTATGTAGAAATACATAATACATGACAAGTAAGGTACAAACAGTGAAATAAAAACGCTAAAAATTTCAAATAGGTGTATATTTACAGACGTTAAAGTTACAATACAGACTTAATTTAGTTGTTTAGTAACAAATTGTTTGTAATTGCATAGATTATGCTTGAGAGGAGGGATGCACGTGAATTGTATATTTTGTAAGATAGCTGCAGGAGTTATTCCTTCAACAAAAGTGTATGAAGATGACAAAGTGTTAGCATTCAACGATTTAAATCCAGTTGCGCCTGTGCACATTCTAATTATACCAAAAGAACATTTTGCCAGTATAGTAGATATTCCAGAAGAAAAAATGGAAATAGTTGCACATATCCACAATGTAATCAACAAAATTGCAGTTGAGCAAGGTTTCGACAAGACTGGATTCAGAGTTATAACAAACTGTGGAGATGACGGAGGTCAAGAGGTTAAACACCTACACTACCACGTACTAGCAGGTAAAAAGCTTCCAAATTACGAAGCTCAAGACAAATAAAAGTGTGAAGTTTGGCAACAATTAAGTCCGAAAAGAAAGAAAAAATGCGTTAGTGCTTGAAAAAAGCCCAATATTAGTTTATAATAGACAAGGTGTTAGATTGTAATGCGTGTACTATACATACTTACAAGGTTACAGTCCCAGCATAATTGCGCTATTGAGGGGGGGGAAAAAGAATGTCAGAAATAAGAGTTAGAGAAAATGAATCACTTGACAGTGCTCTTAGAAGATTTAAACGTCAGTGTGCAATGTCTGGCATAATGTCAGAGGTTAGAAAAAGAGAACATTACGATAAACCTAGCGTTAAACGTAAAAAGAAAGCAGAAGCAGCTAGAAGAAAAAATAGCAAAAGATAGCAATATTATTACAAAGAGGTGAGGGGCATGTCCCTTAAACAAAAGTTACAAGATGATTTAAAAACTTCAATGAAGAATAAGGATGTAGTAAGAAAATCTGTTGTAACATTGGTGAGAGCCGCTATCAAGCAGATTGAAGTGGATAACCGTGTTGAGCTTGGCGATGATGAAGTTGTGGATGTAGTGTCTAAACAGATGAAACAACGCCGTGATTCGCTAGTCGAATTCCAAAAAGCTGGAAGACAGGATCTTATTGATCAAACTGAAGCTGAGATTGAAGTTTTGAAAGAGTACCTACCTCAGCAATTAAGCGATGAAGAATTGCAAGAAATCGTAAAGACCACTATATCGGAAGTCGGAGCTACTTCGATGAAAGATATGGGAAAAATAATGTCAGCTATTCAACCCAAGGTAAAGGGAAGAGCAGATGGCAAGAGGGTCAACGAATTGGTTAGAACAAACCTAAAATAGACGATATAGGGTGTCTTGAAATGGATTAGTCCGTTTCAAGACACCTTTTTAATATATAAATTTATAAAGTACTTACAAGCACAGGCATACATCATATAAATTTATTGTTTGAAATTAATTCATCATAACTTCATTGCCTTTATTCGCATAGTTAAACGAGCAAGTGCATATTTATAAACAAAGTAGAATTAAAGGGGTGATAAATGTGATAGTATCGCTAAAAGAGATAAGAAATTACATTATAAACGTAGTAGTTCCGCTAGTAGTGGGTGCTGCTGGAGTGTTAGGTGTAAGGATGTGTAGCGGCATGAATATGGCAAATGTATACGAAGGTCTGACAAAACCTAGTTTTGCGCCACCAGTCTCAGTTTACCCGTTTGTATGGGTTGTGATTTACATATTGATAGGTACTTCGTCTTATATGATACGCAGAAATGACAATAGGAGCAACAAGGTAAAGGACGCTATGTTTTACTATTCAGTTCAACTCGGGTTAAACTTTCTTTGGATAGTATTGTTCTTAGGATTCGGCTTGAGGTTTACAGCCTTAGTGTGCCTATGTATAATGATTGCGGTTGTCGTATTTATGATAATGAGTTTTTCAAATGTCGATAGGAAGGCTGGATACATCAATCTGATATACCTAGTTTGGCTAGTGTATCTAGGATTTATGAATTATTTTTTGTGGTTGGTGAATTGCTAATTTCCGATTGAATATTTGACCCCTCATTCACATAATATCATAAATATAAAAAAATAAATAGACTATTAGAATGGGAGTTTATAATGTATAATTAATGTAATTTAAGGGAATAAAAATTGTTAGAGAAAGTATCTCTTAAAGAAAAAATTAAAGATTGTAAGGCTCGAAGGGAGAGGTTTTTATGAAATTAACAGTATCTGCATTGCAAATGAGAGTGACAGATGGTATCCGAGGATACATCGACGAGAAATTTGGTAAATTCGAAAAATACCTTGGTCCTGACACAGAAATAAAAGTCAAAGTCAGCGCTAAAAAAGACAGACATAAGGTTGAAGTAACCGTGGGATCTGTCAATGGACGTATAGTGAGAGCGGAAGACGTTGAGGATGACTTGTACACAGCTATAGACATCGTAAGTGACAAATTGACTAGACAAATTGTCAAATACAAAGGAAAATTCAAGACAAGACAGCCAGGAGCTGGAAGCATCAGGTTTGAGGCAAAAGATGTCGACGATGAGGTAGCCAGAGATTACGAGGAGTTAGAAGAGTTGGAAGATTTCGAAGATGAAATCGTTTCTATTGAGAGAAGAAAAAAATTCAATATGAAACCGATGAGTCCAGAGGAGGCAATACTGCAGATGGAGCTAGTTGGTCATAATTTCTTCATTTTTACAAATCAAGATACTTTTGAGACGAATGTTGTCTACAAGAGGCATGCTAACGGTTACGGACTGATAGAACAGGAGTAGATAGTGTACGCAGGAGACTGTATACATTATATCGACACAGCGACTCTGTTATATAGATTAAGTGAAATACATTTAAAATAAAGAAGTACAGTCATTTAACTGTACAATCATGATAATAGATAGATGTTCGTCAGCAAAAAGTCTAGACGCCCTTGAACTTCAGGGGCGTTTTTAATTTTTTGTAATATAGAAACCCGTCCAATCATAAAATGTAGGGAGGAGGGGTTGTCATGGAAATTTCTGAAGAACTACAGGTCAATCAACCGACAATAACGATTGTGGGAAGTGATTTTTTGAGCGTAGCCAACTACATATCGGTGGTCGAGTTTGAGCAAGACTTGATAAAAATAAAGACAAAAGTAAAGACAGTGAAGATAACTGGAGATAAGTTGAGGATCAAGTATATAAATACGGACGAAATAGGTATAAAGGGCATTATCCTCGGAGTTGAGCTCATAGATTGATAGGGGGTGGGGTAGATGTTGAGCTACATAAGAGGATATTATACTATTAAGGTTGAAGGTTTAGGAATTGAGCGGTTTATAAATCAGCTGAGGTCAGAGGGGGTGTGCATATACAATGTCAGAAGGTCTAAGTCTACAGTTATAGAATTTGAAATAGACAGGAGAGACCTTAAAAACCTCAAGGATATATACAGGGATTCAAGTTACGATATATGCATCAAGCAAAATACGGGGATTCCATTTGTGGCAAAGAGAATATACAAACACAAGGCGCTATTTGTATGTGCACTAGCATCTCTTATTATTTTAATGGGGACTTCTCAGTTTGTGACTGATGTATACATACAAACTCCAGAGGGAATAAAACAGGAGGAGCTTAGAAAAGAATTTTACAAGGTAGGTGTAAAACCAGGCATCTACAAAAATAGTATAGACAGAAAAAAAGTTAGAGATTACATAATGTCCAAGTTTGACGATGTGGCGTACGTATCTATAAACGTCAAGGGAACGAATATATTTGCTACAGTTACGAAGAAGGCAGAGTCCTTGAAGTCTACGGATGAATCAAATTATTGTAATATAATTGCAGAAAAAAATGGTATAATAGAAAAAGTAATACCTCGAAGCGGTAGAGCCGTTGTAAAGGCTGGAGATATAGTGAATAAATCGGATTTGCTGGTGACTGGAGCAAATAACAGGGCAATACCAGAAGTTTGGGCGACTACGTTCTACGAAGCTAAGAAGAGTGCAAATTTTATGGATATAGAGAAACAAAGAACAGGTAAGAAAAAGAAGGTCAACACGTATTATCTTTACGATAGGAATTTCACTTTGAGAAAAAAAATCAATTTTAACGAGTATATAGTGGAAAACAAAGAAAAAAAATTAAAACTAGGAAGTTATACATTTCCACTAAAGATAAAGACCAGCACATTTTACGAGGCTAGGGATATAAAGGTGACCAAGGATGTAGCTGAGCTAAAAAAAATACTGTCAAGACAGGTGCTTAAGGAACTTGACTACATGATTCCACCATCGTCCAGGATAAAGGACGTAAAACACAGCTATAAGGTGTTAGACAATATGTTGGTGTATATGGTTACAGTTCAGACAAGCGAAAATATCGCAAAGCTGTACCCTCTCAAAAACGGAGAGACGGAGAGACTTATAAAGGAAGATCAAAAACCTAAGGAAGATGGAGAGGAGCCAGTTCCATCAAATCCTGAGAAGAGACCGATTGGAGATATAAGGAATAAGTACGAGGACAAGAAAAAGGACATAGATGAGAATAAAGATGGAGAACAGAATTAAAGTAGAAACAGAATAGAGATAAATTGCAAAAACAAAACACAATACTGTATAATTAAAACTAACAGGATGAAAACTAAACAATAAACTAATGACTGATAATTTACGATAAATGCGATAAACTAAAGAAAAAGGTGGATTGTCACTCTGGAAGGGGATATGATTTTTGATAATACAGAAAAAATTTGAAATATCTGAACCAAAATTTGAAAGAGAACTATTTGGCGATTTTGATGAAAACGTAAAATTAATAGAGAAGACCCTGAATATAGATGTAATCCTCAGAGAAGGTAATGTAATTTTGATAGGCGAAGAAAGCAATGTGGATTCTGCGTCGAAGCTAATGATTGAACTTCAAAAGACTGTGTCAAATGGCAAGAAACTAGATAAACAGAGCATCAACTACTCTCTTTCACTTCTGTTCGAGGGAAGTGAGGGCAAACTCAAAGAACTCGAGGACACCCTGGTGATAACTCACAGTGGAAAGTCCGTTCAACCGAAGACTTTGGGACAAAAAGAGTATATAAAACTGATAACTGACAACGACATCACCTTTGGTATCGGTCCAGCTGGTACTGGAAAGACGTATCTGGCTGTTGCCATGGCTGTTAGAGCCTTCAAAAGGGATGAGGTAAGCAGAATCATACTTACAAGACCAGCTGTCGAGGCTGGAGAGAGTCTAGGTTTTTTACCTGGAGATCTAAAGGAAAAGATAGACCCGTATCTAAGACCATTGTACGATGCCTTATTTGAGATGTTGGGATCTGAAAAGGTAGGTAAATACCTCGAAAGGGGTACAATAGAAGTTGCTCCGCTCGCATTTATGAGGGGGAGAACTCTAGACAACTCATTCATTATTTTAGATGAGGCACAAAATACAACTCCAGAGCAGATGAAGATGTTTCTCACAAGGCTTGGATTCGGTTCAAAGGCTGTCGTAACTGGGGATATAACACAGATAGATTTGCCTATTAAAAAATCAAGTGGACTGCTTCAGGCTACTGAGATTTTAAAAGGAATAAAGGGAATAGGAAATATAATGTTCACTGAAAAAGACGTCGTAAGGCATGAACTCGTTCAAAGGATAATAAAGGCATATGAGAAGTTCAACAGCCGAGAAGAAGCGAAGAGAGAAAAATCAAAGGGTAATAATAAAAATTCTAACAGAAGAAAATAGGTGTTAAAATGCAAGTAATTTTTGAGAATAGACAAGAAAAAATAGAGCTTGGCGATGAAATAATGGATAAGATAAGCGACATAATCGTTGAATGCCTTCACTACGAAGGATATGAGGACGATTGCGAGCTCAGTCTATCATTTGTAGACAATGAAGAAATAAGAGATTTAAACTGTGAATTCAGAGGTATAGACAAGGCGACAGACGTCCTTTCATTCCCGCTCTTCCATGAGGACGAATTTGAAATTGAGCTAGATGGTGTAGAATTTGGCGAGGTGTCGCTGGGTGATATAGTAATATCGCTTGAGAGGGCATTTGAGCAGAGTTTGGAATACGGCCACAGCATAGAAAGAGAGGTCTGCTTCCTAGTTTGCCACAGTATGTTCCACCTTTTGGGCTACGACCACGATACAGAAGAAAATACGGCCGAAATGCGAAAGAGGGAAGAATATATACTAAACGAACTCGGAATCACAAGGGATTAGCCTATGATACCAGACAACTCCAAGTTCGATAAAAAAGGCGGGAAAAAACGTAGAGGGCTTATAAATGCCTTTAACGATGCAATAGCGGGAATACTCTATACATTTAAGTCAGAGAGAAATATGAAGATACACTACCTAGGATCAGCTCTCGTGCTAGTTATAAGTTTATTTTTGAACCTATCTAAGTTAGAGATGATAATGCTGTTTATGTCTATAGCAATGGTAGTTGTCGCAGAAATGTTCAATACAGCTGTGGAAAAGGCAATAGATCTAATAACGGATGAGTACCATGCACTCGCTAAGATAGCAAAGGACGTATCTGCTGGAGCAGTGCTGGTATCTGCACTCAACTCTGTGGTAGTTGGATACATCCTATTCTACGATAAGCTTACAGAGCTATCTGTAACTCTTATACACAAGTTGAGACAGTCAGAGCTACATATTACCTTGATATGTATTATACTGGTGCTTTTAGCAGTGGTTGTTGTGAAGGCATTGACATCGTCAGGTACTCCATTAAAAGGTGGTATGCCTAGTGGACACGCAGCCTTGGCGTTTGCAATAGCGACTGCGATTACGCTTATGACTGAGAGGGTTGTAGCCTCGACTTTGGCGTATATCATGGCTGTACTAGTTGCACAGAGCCGGATAGAGGGCAAGATACACAGCTTTTGGGAGACGTTCGCCGGGGCATTGCTCGGGACGCTTATAGCTGTACTGGTATTTCAGTATGGAATATTTTACAGTATATAACTTGAAATCTATGTACACCACCTCTAGAGGTAGTGGACATAGATTTCATTTAAGTGGGGACAAATCCCATGCTGAAATCGTTGAATAATCATTTAGAAATTTTGTAGTACAGAGAAATTCTCCACTGTATATAATAAGAGCAATTGTCCAATCCTGTATAGGCGACGGACAACTGCTCTTATTTTGATTGGAGCTATTATTATGTGGCGATACAAGGTTTCAAGTATGGAGATAACAGCAAATCGCAGTGCTCGTTTATTTAAATTGAGGATTCACCTGTAAATATTTGAGTCCAGTAGAGCCTTCCACTTCTATTTGCAGCTATTCCGATTCCCAGACGCTCAAACTGAGGCATTAAAATATTATCCTTATGAGTTGGAGAGTTCATCCAATCTCTCATGACCTGTTCAGGGCTCTTTTGTCCTACAGCTATGTTTTCTCCTGCCCAAGAGTAGGATATACCATTTGCCCTAAGCATATCAAACGCCGAGCCGTAAGTCGGTGAAATATGGTTGAAATATCCATTGTCCGCCATATCCTGTGATTTAAGTGAGGCGACCTCGCTTAAGCTTAAGTCAAAGACTACTGATTTCAAACCGGCTTTTCTTCTTTCTTGATTTACTAGTTTTAGAATTTCTTGATAGAACTTGGTGAATTCGTTTGTACCGGAGTTGTTTTCTTCGTCGCTATTCAACAGTATCAAATTTATATCAGAGATTGCGTCTTCATTTCCGCTTCCACCTACCTGCAAAACTGTATTAAATCTCTTTGATTTTAAAAATGAAATCTGAGAATTTGAAAGAGTATCTCCGACCATCAAGATAGGAGAGTTTTCTTTGCTTGCCATAACGCCGACGGATAAGGCATCTGCCAAATCGGTAGACTTTTTGTTGCCGTCTTTCACTACTATAAGACTGTCTATATAAGGCTCCTTGTAAAAAGTATCGTTTATCTTTGCATTTATATCGTTTAGGGTTTCACCAGTGATATAATTAACCTTGTCTAGACTCGATATTTCACTAGGTAAATTCGACTTATCTCCCAAAACGTAGATGGTAGAGATATTATTTTTTTTGATATAGTCCTTAATTTTAGAGAAGTCGTCATTCCTATGTTGTAGAAAAATAGGCATATCGTATTTTGCTGATATAGGACCAAAACTAATTGCATCCAGTATACCTGATTCGGCGTTTGCAATCGCGATACTGTTTTGGAAAGCTAGATTGTTTAAATACGCCGCGAGTTTATAGGAAGTTTCACATCGGTCGGATCCAGCTATCCTTTCGGTGCGGTAACCGAGAGATTTAAGTAGCTTCTCTACGGAAGTTCCTATTGAGTTCGTGCCTCCGACAAGATACACCTTGCTCGGGTTAAGCCTTTGTATTTCAGTCAGAGTACTCTTACCTAGGACATCTTTATCAGATAAAAGTATTGGTGAATCTAGTTCTTCTGCGAGTGAAGTAGATGACACAGAATCTGGAATCGAGTCACTGCTGATTAGAAAAATGTTTTTTGCTCTAGCGAAGTTTCGCTGGCTTATCTTTACAGCAGTTTCGTAGCGGTCGATTCCAACTATGGATTCTTGAGCAGGTGTTCTAGATTCAACAGTAAGACTAGAAGAATCTATTGATAACGATTGCACAGTCGAGAAAAAAACTGCACACATTGTAAGCACGACTGTTGTTTTCCTTAACATATAAAATACCCCCCTGCATAGAATGTGAAAAAGATTAATTAATAATATAGAGAATTATATCTAGTATCTGTAAATATACCCAGTCAAAAAAAGATTTAAACAATTTTAGACATTATTTAAGATATGAATATGGGATTCACCCTGCCTTGAATTATCATTTAAATATGGATGCAACTTGCTAAATCAGACTTTCTGACAAGTGTGGACTGTGATTTGGCGGAATTTATATAGTCGATTACTGCGATTGAAAAATCAATGTAGATATGGTATAATTTAGTCCACTATAGAGAAAATTAAATGAGGATGAAGCTATGGATAATAGAGAATTACTTGAAATTGCGGAAAATGCAAGAAAATTTTCATACTCTCCGTATTCAAAATTTAGAGTTGGTGCTGCAGTGTTGACTGAGGGTGGGAAAGTGTTCACCGGATGCAATATAGAGTGCGCCTCATTTGGAGGAACTAACTGCGCTGAGCGAGTTGCGGTGTTCAAGGCAGTATCAGAAGGACATAGGGATATTGCAAAGATTGCTATATCGAGTGATAATTCAGAAGAAGATAAACAGATATTTCCATGTGGAATATGTAGGCAGGTTATATTTGAATTCGGAATGGACATCAAGATAGTCACCGGCTATTCAAAAGGAAAGGTGTTCGAGTACGGCATAGGAGAATTGCTGCCACATAGTTTTACAGGAGATGATTTTTAAATTACAAAAAATTTTAAAGACACTCTCTGGTCGCAGGTATCAGGGACAGTAGAAGGAGTAATACAATTTATGTTTAAATCAGGATTTGTCAGTATAGTAGGTAGGGCCAATGTAGGTAAATCTACTTTGATAAACAATATAATAGGTGAAAAGATAGCGATAATGAGCGACAAACCACAGACAACCAGAAATACAATTCAAGCTGTGTACACCGATGAAGAATCACAGGTAGTTTTCTTGGATACTCCTGGAATACACAAGCCAAAGAACAAGCTTGGAGAGGCTATGGTGAAGGCTGCGACGGATGCAACTAAAAATGTCGAGGTAATACTGTTTGTAGTGGACGATTCAAAGCATATCGGACCTGGGGATAGAAAGATAATTGATGATTTAAAAAGACTTAAGACTCCAGTGCTTCTAGTTATAAATAAGATAGATAAGCTAGAGCAAAAAGATGAACTTTTCGACCTTATTAAGATGTACGACAAAGAGAATTTATTCAAAGAGATAATACCTATATCAGCTCTTAAGGAGAAGAATGTAGACACACTCATGAAGGTAGTGAAGACTTATCTGGAAGAGGGACCAAAATACTTCCCAGACGACATGATTACAGACCAGCCGGAGAGGGTATTGATATCTGAAATTATCAGAGAAAAAGTGCTCCACTATACAAACGAAGAGGTTCCACACGGAGTCGCAGTTGAGATAGAGAAACTCAAAGAGAGAAAAGACAAGGATTTAATAGACGTTTCAGCTGTAATCTACTGTGAGAGGGATTCACACAAGGGAATAATAATAGGTAAAAATGGACGCAAACTTAAAGGAATCGGGAAGGCAGCTAGGGAAGACATAGAATTTTTATTTGGAGCAAAGGTAAATCTTCAGCTTTGGGTAAAGGTAAAAGAAAACTGGAGAAATCTTCAAAATTATATAAATGATTTTGGATATAATGATAAAAACTAATGGCCCATTGTCAAATATTTCATAGCTAAAATATGTATGAATTAACGCCTTCTTACTAAAAATATAGGTACATAGAATTGTGGATGTTGTTCTATCATTTGAAGTGTATCTAAACATCTAGTGACATGAATTTAATGAAATTGCATCCAAGATAACTTTTGGTTGAACTTAAATTATTGTGCAATTTAAGAAGGGGGTAAAGACATGGACGATTATTGTTGGGAAGTTTTTAAATTAACTGGTAGTATTGATGCATTTTTATATCACAATGAATATAATAGTATGTGTGGATATGATGCGAGCATGAGGGAGAGTAACTGCGATGATAGCGGGGATGAGTACAGAGGGGATAGTTCTACGAACTGTCAAATATAAAGAAAATGACGTGATACTGACTATTTTTACTAGAAAGTTAGGCAAGGTATCAGCTATTGCAAAAGGTGCAAGGAGGGTCAAGAGTCCTCTATTGTCATCTTCTCAATTGTTCTCATACAGCAATTTCACTTTAAAACAACAGGGAAATATGTACAGGGTTGCCCAGGCGGATACAATCAAGAATTTTTACAATATCTCGTATGATTTCGATGCATTTTCATATGCCTCGTACGTAGTGAGATTGGTAGAGAATTCAATATTTGAAAATCAGACTAATCTAAGGCTGTTTATACTGCTAGCACAGGTACTGTACTTGTTTACGGCGAGCAAGGCAGACAAGAAGTATTTAACCTCGGTATTTGAACTTAAGTTTTTAGACTTCACAGGATTTAGACCAGTTGTAGACTCGTGTGTAGCCTGTGGGGCAAATAAATACGGAAGATACGTTTTCAATGTAGAAGCGGGTGGCATAATATGTAGTGACTGCAGTGAAAATTTTGAACAAAATATGAAAGTTGATCCAACCACAGTCAAGCTCATGCAGTATATACTGGCAAGCGACATCTCTACATGTGCAAAGGCAAATGTGTCTAAGTATATAGCAGATGAGTTAGACAGAGTTTTGATGAGATACCTACAAGTTCACGTAGGTAATATAAACATAAAATCGCTACAATTGTTGAAAAGTGCAAATGCTTACAACACGGACATCACCACGACTATAAATACAATGGATAATCACAATTCAGATGATGAGAGTGTTGAAGACAATAGTATAACTTAAGATAAATGAGCACCAATCGCAGGTGCGACATAAATCTTATTTCGGTGGTGGTTAAATCCCACACTGAAAACGTTGAATCACCATTTAAATAAAAATGAAGGGGTTGATGGAAATGGAGAACGAAAAAATAACAATTGAAAAGATCGATGCTGTAATAGACAGGATACCAAATGTAAGTTATGCAGAGGCCAAAGAAGCGCTGCTTTTGAATGAGGGCGACGTGGTTGAGGCTATAATATACCTAGAGGTCACAAAGAGTGGGAAGGGTAAAAAAGCCAAGGAAGCTATAGGAGATATTTTCGGAAAAGATTTCGCTGAAGACGGAGAAAAGATAAAGAGCAATGTGAAAGAAACCTTTGAAGATGTATTTGGCAAAGACGGAGAAAATGTAAAGAGACAGCTTAAGAACTTACTAAAAAAGAGCAGTGTTGTTAGAATAATAATAGAAAAAGACAATAAGGTGATGATGAATATACCTTTGACAATAGGTGTTGTAGGAATGGCATTTGTGCCTATAGCTAGTTTAATAGGTATATCGGCTGCAGTCATCACAAAATACCGTATAAAGATTCAAAATGAGGAAGACGGAGAGATAGTCGACCTAGGTGAACTAAACCAAGAAAAACTGAACATCTTAAAAAATATGATAGTAAACGCAGCCAAGGATGTAAAGGATGTAGTTGTGGACAAAGACCCAGACGAAGACCTTTACAAGGATAAAAAAGACGTAACTGAAGAAATAATGAAAGAATTTGGCGGCCAAGATAATTCAAAAAATGATGAAGGCAAAGACAAGTAATTATCAGGCGCATATTGACAAATTTTTTGTCATTTGATAACCTAAAAAATAGACGAAGTACTTTTAGGACAATTATGTGGCCTTTCGTGGATGCGAAAGGCTTTAATTTTCATAAAAACAAAGTTATAATAAGAAGATAGGACTATTTATAGACATTAATTTTACGTAGGAGGAATAATTATGAATTTTCAAGATATGATACTTTCATTACAGAAGTATTGGTCAAGTAAGGGCTGTATCATGATGCAACCATACGATGTGGAGAAGGGTGCGGGTACTATGAATCCAAACACTTTCTTAAGATCGCTAGGACCAGAACCTTGGCAGGTGTGCTACGTTGAGCCTTCGAGAAGACCAGCTGACGGTAGATACGGTGAAAACCCTAATAGACTGTATCAACATCATCAATTTCAAGTTATACTAAAGCCATCACCAGATAATATACAAGAGCTTTATTTGGATAGTTTAAAAGAAATAGGAATAGACCCTAGAGAACACGATATAAGATTTGTAGAGGATAACTGGGAAGCTGCTACAGTCGGAGCGTGGGGACTAGGATGGGAAGTATGGCTAGACGGTATGGAAGTGACTCAGTTTACATATTTCCAACAAGTCGGAAACATAGAGTGTGAGCTTGAGACAGGTGAGATTACATACGGACTAGAGAGACTTGCAATGTACATCCAAGGTGTGGACAATGTGTACGATATCAAATGGAACGACCACATCACTTACGGAGACGTGTTCAAGAAGGCAGAGTATGAAAACTCATTATATGCATTTGAAGAATGTGATATAGATATGCTGTTTGGACTTTTCGACACATATGAAAAAGAATCACTTAGACTTATGGATTTAGGACTAGTCTTACCTTCTTACGATTATGTATTAAAATGCTCTCACACATTCAATACCCTAGACGCAAGAGGAGCCATCGGTGTAAGCCAGAGGGCATCGTTCATAGGCAGGGTTAGAAATATGGCAAAGACAGTGGCATCAACATATATAAAACAGAGAGAAGAACTTGGATATCCTCTCTTAAAGGAAGGTGAGAGATAATGAGCAACTACCTTTTATTTGAGATCGGCGTGGAAGAGATGCCGTCTAGATTCGTAGGAAAGACACTTGAAGAATTAAAGAAAAACCTAGGTAAATCTCTAGAAGAGAATAGAATAGGTTTTGATGAAATAAAGGCCCTAGGTACTCCTAGAAGACTTACGCTTATAGTGGAAGGAATATCTGAGTCACAGACAGACCTAGAAGAGGAAGTAAAGGGACCATCTAAAAAGATAGCGGTAGACGAGGGTGGAAACTTCACAAAACCAGCTCTAGGATTTATGAAGAGCAAAGGTTTGAGCCAGGATGACATCTACTTCAAACAGGTAGGAAAAGACGAGTATATGTTTGCTACAATGAAGGAAGCTGGAGTAGCGACAGGAGAACTTTTAAAAGACCTGCTTCCACAGGCTATAAAATCAGTAGTATTCCCTAAATCAATGCGTTGGGGCGGAAAGAACCTAAGATTTGTCAGACCAATAAGATGGCTAGTGACTATCTTAAATGACGTGGTTTTAGAATACGAGCTAGAGGGAATAGTTTCTTCTAACAAGACAAAGGGACATAGATTCCTTGGAGAAAGTGATTTTGAAGTGAGTTCACTAGAAGACTATCTGGAAGAATTAGATAAAAACTACGTAATACTAGACCAACATAAGAGAAAAGAAATAATAAGGGAACAGTGCCTAAAGATTGCTGAAGAACTAGGTGGGGAAGTGGACTTAGATCCAGAACTACTTGAAGAAGTTACATTTATAGTAGAGTACCCTACTGCGTTTTACGGAGAGTTTGACAAAGAATATCTAAAACTACCAAAAGAAGTCGTTATAACTCCAATGAAACAACATCAGAGGTATTTCCCAGTTCTTAAGGACGGGAAATTACTTCCTAACTTCATAGCCGTTAGAAATGGAGATTCATACAAGATAGAAAACGTAAAAGAGGGTAACGAAAAAGTACTAGAAGCTAGACTAGCAGATGCGCTGTTCTTCTACAATGAAGACGCGAAAAAGCCTCTTGACGTATATATAGAAAAACTAAAAACAGTTGTCTTCCAAGAAAAACTTGGAACAATTTACGATAAGACTTTGAGAATAGACAAGTTGAGCTGCGACATACTAGACGTCTTAGATATGCCTGGACTAAAGGAAGACACATCTAGATCGGCTAGACTCTCTAAGGCTGACCTAGTAACTGGAATGGTCGGAGAGTTCGACGAACTTCAGGGATACATGGGTAAAGAGTACGCTAAGGCGGATGGAGAAAAAGAAGCGGTCTGTGAGGCTATATACGAACACTATCTACCTAGGTTCTCAGGAGACGTGCTTCCTCAGACTACAAACGGAGCAGTGCTTTCGATTTCAGATAAATTGGATTCGATATCAGGATTCTTCGCAGTTGGAATCAAACCTACAGGCTCTCAAGACCCATATGCGCTTAGACGTCAAGCCCTTGGTATAATAAGCATACTTATGGACCAAAAAATAGATGTAGATTTTAAACACCTAGTAGAGCTAGCCTTAAATAACTACTCTGAACTAGACTTCGATAAGGACGAGGTAATCGTAAGTATTATGGACTTCTTTAGAGATAGAATAAGGGTTCAGTTTAAGGAAATGGGATTGAGATACGACGTAGTTGACGCTGTAATAAGTTCAGACGTTAACAGTATATACGACCTTTACCTAAGGGGAGTAGCCCTAAACGCATGGCTTGATAGAGATGAATTAATAGCTATGCTGACTGCATTCAACAGGGTATCTACATTAGCTGAAAAGGCGAAATCTAATTTGGTAGACGAGTACCTACTAAAAGAAGATGCAGAAATCAAGTTAAACAACGCATTCAAGGATGTAAAGACAAAGGTTGCAAACCATCTTGCACATAAAGAATACGCAGAGGCTCTTGAAATATTCGCAGGCCTTAGACCAGTTGTAGACGAAATGTTCGAAAATGTAATGGTAATGGACAAGGATGAGGTAGTTAAAAATAATAGACTAGCTCTAATAAGAGAAATATATGAAACTATGCTAACAATCTGTGACCTGTCTAAGATAGTTTATAAATAGAGATAGATTGATAAATTTAATGTCGATAAATATTTTTTTAAGAATATCGGCTAAAAAAATTAAATATGATGCATAATAAGGGCTAACTACAGTAACTAAATGCAGTTAGCCCTTAATTTTACCTTAAATTACGTTTTTGTAAAATTATACGAAATTAATTAAGTATTTACAGAACACATTATGAATTATATAATATACTATATTGGGAGTAAAGCTAATAAAGTATAGCACATTGAAAGAAGGTGGAGTTAATTCAACTTAATGAGAGGCAGCATAAGATAATAGAAATCGTAAAAGAAAATGAACCTATAACAAGTGAACATATAGCGGCAACCCTCAATGTTACGAGGGCGACATTGAGATCCGACCTGGCTATACTTACTATGACAGGCATCTTGGATGCTAGGCCAAAGGTGGGGTATTTTTACACTGGGATAAGCAATGTAAACCTATTTGGCGATTCTCTCAGAGACAAGAAGGTCGAAGACGTGATGAGCATACCCTCGCTTGCAAGGAAAGACGAGAGCGTATACGATGTGATAGTGACTATGTTTTTATCGGATGTAGGGAGCGTCGTGATAATCGATGAGAATGACTTGGTATGTGGTATAGTTTCTAGAAAGGATATGCTTAAGGCAACTATAGGAGGGCTCGACATCAATAAGATACCAATAGGTATGATAATGACGAGGACACCTAATGTAGTTACTGCTAGCAAGGACGATACTATACTCATGGCTACCAAAAAGATAATCGAACACGAGATAGACTCACTTCCAGTGGTTGAATACTGCGGTGAAGAAAATAAAGAGATGAAGCTTGTAGGTAGGCTTTCAAAAACGAGTATCGCGAAACTATTTTTGGAAATCATAGATAATTAGGAGGAATTCCAATGGAACACATAATCATATACGTCCTATCCGACTCAGTCGGAGAGACTGCTCAACAGGTAGTAAGAGCTGCCATGTCGCAATTCAACATCTACGACACATACGAGATGAGAAGATTCCCTTATATATCGGATGAAACCATCTTGATGGATGCTTTAAATAGTGCAAAAACAGAGAATGCAATGGTCGTATACACCTTGGTAAATCAAAAGCTATGCTCTTTAACGAGGGAGTTTTGCGATACGCAAGAGCTGTGTAGCACGGACTTGTTGAGTAATCTATTAGAAGCTATAAGCGTAAAGACAAATAAAAAACCATCAGGGGAAGCTGGTATCATCAGAAAGATGGATGATTCTTACTTCCACAGAGTAGAGGCTATAGAGTTCTCTGTAAAATACGATGACGGTAAGGACCCTAGAGGAATACTACAGGCAGATTTAGTATTGGTTGGAGTATCTAGAACATCTAAGACACCTCTTAGTATGTACTTGGCAAATATGAATATAAAGGTGGCAAATGTGCCTTTAGTTCCTGAGATACCAGTGCCAAAAGAAGTGTTTGAGGTTTCATCTAGAAAGGTGATAGGTCTTACAAACTCGCCAGATGTATTGAATTGCATAAGAACTGCTAGACTAAAGTCTATGGGGCTCTCTGGCGCCGCAAACTACGCCAATTACGAGAGAATCCTACAGGAGTTAGACTACTCTGACGAAATAATAAAAAAGATAGGCTGCCCAGTGATAAACGTTGCCAACAGAGCAATTGAAGAAACAGCTGCCATTATAATAGATATAATGAAAGAAAATGGTATCAAAGTAAATAGGGATTAGCAAGCAAACGAAATACAAAAACCAAAATTCAGATTACAAAATGGAGGGTTAATATGAGTACAAAATTTGTTTACGATTTTAAAGAGGGAAATAAGGAAATGAAATACCTTCTTGGAGGAAAGGGGTCAAACCTAGCAGAGATGACCAACATAGGTCTTCCAGTGCCTCCAGGATTCACTATTACAACAGAGGCGTGTAATGACTACTATGCGAGCGAAAAGAGCATAAAGGCAGAAATTAGAGAAGAGATTAAATCACATCTAGAAACCCTAGAAAAAAATCTCGGAAAGACTTTGGGAAGCGATAAGAACCCACTACTGGTTTCAGTTCGATCTGGAGCAGTGTTTTCGATGCCTGGAATGATGGATACAATACTAAACCTAGGACTAAACGATATTAGCGTAATAGGTCTGACAGAAGCAACTAAAAACGAAAGATTCGCATACGATAGCTACAGAAGATTTATCCAAATGTTTTCAGATGTAGCCATGGAGGTGCCTAAATATAAATTCGAAAGCGTACTAGATAGAATTAAGGAAGAAAAAGGCTATGCTCAAGATACTGATTTAACTACAGAAGATCTAAAGGCTATAGTAGAAGAATTTAAAGCTATATACAAAAAAGAAATAGGAAATCCATTCCCACAGGATCCAAAAGAGCAACTTCTCCTCGCTATAGAAGCGGTATTTAGATCTTGGAACAACAACCGTGCAATAGTTTACCGTAAATTAAACGATATAGACAACAACCTTGGAACAGCAGTAAATATCCAGTCTATGGTATTTGGAAACATGGGGGACACAAGTGGTACAGGGGTTGCATTTACAAGGAATCCAGCTACTGGAGAAAATAAATTATTCGGTGAATACTTGATAAACGCTCAAGGTGAGGACGTCGTAGCGGGAATAAGAACCCCTCAAGATATATCTACACTTGGGACAGTAATGCCAGATGTATTCAAACAATTTGTAGAGATAACACACACCCTAGAAGGTCATTACAGGGATATGCAGGATATAGAGTTCACAATAGAAAACGAAAGATTATTTATTCTACAGACTAGAAATGGTAAGAGAACGGCTCAAGCAGCTATAAACGTAGTAGTAGACCTAGTAGATGCAGGGATAATAGATGAAAAAGAAGCTATAATGAGGATAGAACCAAATCAACTAGACCAGCTTCTACACCCTAAATTCGAAGATGCAGCTATAAACTCATCTGCAGCTATAGCAAAGGGACTTCCAGCCTCACCTGGTGCAGCCAGCGGTAAAATATACTTCAATGCAGACGATGCAGTAGAAGCAGCTGGTAGAGGAGAAAAGGTTATACTAGTTAGACTTGAAACATCACCAGAAGATATAGAAGGTATGGTAAAAGCTGAAGGTATACTTACAGCAAGAGGTGGAATGACTTCACATGCGGCAGTTGTAGCGAGAGGTATGGGTAAATGCTGTGTCGCAGGTTGTGGAGAATTAAACGTAGACGAAATAAACAAAGAAGTATCAGCTAAAGGATTGGTATTAAACGAAGGAGACTATATCTCGATAGACGGATCAACTGGAAAAGTATACGTAGGAGAAATCAAAAAGACAGAAGTGTCTCTATCAGGTAATTTTGGAAGATTGATGGGATGGGTCGATAAATATAAACAAATGGCAGTTAGAACCAATGCAGATAACCCTAGGGACTCAAGGGCTGCAGTAGAATTCGGAGCTGAAGGAATAGGGCTTTGCAGAACTGAGCACATGTTCTTCGAGGAAGACAGGATAGAGGCAGTTAGAGAAATGATACTTTCCGACTCAGTAGAAGAAAGAGAAAAGGCATTGGAAAGAATAATACCTATGCAAAGACGTGATTTTGTAGAGATATTTGAAGTCATGGACGGAAAACCAGTGAACATAAGACTTCTAGATCCACCACTACATGAATTCCTGCCACAGGACGACGAAACTATAAAAGAGTTGGCTAAAAACATGGGAAGAAGCGTAAGCGATATAAAGAAAAAAATTGTAGACCTACATGAATTCAACCCAATGTTAGGGCACAGGGGTTGTAGACTTGCAGTTACATTCCCAGAAATCTGTGTTATGCAGGCTAAGGCAATAATGCAAGGTGCTATAGAAGCAACTAAAAAAGGAATAAAGGTAACGCCAGAAATAATGGTTCCTCTAGTAGGTGAAGTAAACGAACTCAAATTGCTAAGGGGAATAATAGTTGAAACAGTTGAAGAAGTTATAAAACAAGAAGGAGTAGCAGTAGACTATACAGTAGGTACTATGATTGAGATACCGAGAGCCTGCTTGACTTCTGACGAAATAGCAGAAGTTGCTGACTTCTACAGCTTCGGAACAAACGACCTTACACAGATGACTTACGGATACTCAAGAGACGATGCTGGTAAGTTCTTAGGGGAGTACGAGGATAAGGGAATCCTTGAAAAGGATCCGTTCCAAGTTCTTGATCAAACAGGTGTAGGTAAACTAGTTAAGATGGCTGCAGAACTAGGTAGGGGTGTTAAACCAGATCTTAAATTGGGTATCTGCGGTGAACACGGTGGTGAACCATCTTCAGTTGAATTCTGCTACAACCTAGGACTAAACTACGTATCTTGTTCGCCATTTAGGGTGCCAATAGCTAGACTAGCGGCAGCACAAGCATCAATAAAAAATCCTAGAAAATAACTAAAATTGGAAAGATGTCCCCCGACTAAATGGGTGGGCATCTTTCTCAATGTGTAGGTAAAAAATTTTGCGCTACAGACGTAGATGTAATAGATAAAAGATCCTAGAAAATAATTTGACAAATTTAGAGTTTAGCATTATTATTTAAGGTAAGAAATCAATAAATAATTAATTGCTAAACAAAATTAAATATATTTGCGTATTAGGTTCTCAGATGAGAATAATAGGGAAAGAGGTTAAATTCCTCTACAGCCCTCGCTACTGTAATGCAGACGAAATTTATAATACCACTGTAATTTTTTTATGGGAAGGTAAATAGTAGGATGAAGCTAAGTCAGGAGACCTGCCTAGTATGGAATAAATTTTTTCGAGGAGAAGAAATTTGTTATTCTACTTATGGTGCGTCAATTTGTAGGTGTATTTGTTTGTATTCAAATTCACGATACTAATAATAGATAAAAAGTCTAACTCTTCGGTTAGGCTTTTTTTTATTGCTTGATTTAAATTATTGATTGAGGAGGGAGTTTAGGAATGAAGAAATTTAGAAATACTACAAAATTATTTATATCAATGTTTATCACATTAGTCGTGTTGATAGGAATAATGCCAAATAGTTTTGCGTACGAGGTAAATAACAGAACAGGTTCACCAGCTGGTCATGTGACGATGACAGTTGAAAAATTTACCTTAGGTCAAGGATATATCAGAGAGCCTATAAGGATGCACTTTAACACTGGGGATACTTATGAAGATCTAATCAAGAGATTCTTAGGCGAAGGAAATTACGATGGAAATGGATCAAAGGACGATGGTATGGGATATTATTTATCTGCTGTCAAAGATCCAGACACAAGCGCTATAAACGTGCCAGGGTACATAAAGAATAAAATAGAAGAGGGGGATTTAAACCTTCAAAGAAATGATCCAAAAGATTTCTTAAGCGAGATGGACTACACATTTATGTCTGGATGGATGTACTCAGTGAATAATCAATTCCTAGGTTATGGACTTAGCCGAGCTATACCTAAGGACGGAGATGTAGCGAGATTTCAATTCACCCTACATGGATATGGGAAAGATCTAGGAGATAATAGTTTTGAAACAGGAAATCCATATATCACAGTAGCTGATAAAACTAAACTTACAGCAAAAGTAGGAGAGGTAAACAGCTCATCAGATAAGTCTAAGATGCTTACAAATTCAGGTGTAAAAGAAGCGTACAAGCATGCGCTGAAAGATGTTCTTCCAAATATGGAAGTAAGTCAGAAAGACGTAGACCAAGCTCTTAAAAATATTGAATCAGCCTTAGCTGAATACGATAAAAATGAACAGGGCAATGGACAAGGTGGAACAGGTGGAGGATCTGGAGGCGGATCAGTGACACCTAGCACGCCAAGTGTAAATGTAGAAAAACTTTCGGGCAGCAACAGATATGAAACAAGTGCGAAAATAAGCGAGAAAGGATTTGCAAATGCCGACAACATCGTAGTTGTAAACAGCTCGTCACTACCGGACGCACTTTCAGTAACACCATTTGCAAAATCAATAGACGCACCAGTTCTACTTACGGACAAGAACATATTGAATGAGAAAACTCTCAAGGAAATAAAGAGATTATGTGCAAAGAAGGTATATCTAATAGGTGGGGAAAACTCTATAAGCTCTGTTGTAGAAAATAACCTAAAGAGCGATAAATACGAAATAGAGAGAATAAAGGGTACAAACAGATATGATACATCATTAGAAATAGCTGATAAACTTGGAAAAACTTCAAAATCAACAGAAGCCATGGTGGTCAATGGTGAAAAAGGACTTGCAGATGCAGTGAGTGTAGGTGCTATATCGGCGACAAAGAATATGCCAGTAATTCTGACAAATGCTACAGATAATATGAAGGATGTAAATTCGTTTATCAAAGCAAAAGATATAAAGAAGGTGTACGCTGTAGGTGGAGAAAAATTATTCTCAAAAGAATCAGATAAACTACCTGGACTAGAGAGGATATATGGAAACGATAGAAACGAAACAAATAAGAAGGTAATAGAAAGATTCTACTCAGAAAAACAATTAAATAATCTTTATGTATGTAAAAATGGATCGCCAAAAACAATTGACTTAATAGATTCGCTTTCAGTAGGAGTACTTGCAAGCAAGACAGAAGCACCGATACTTTTGGTTGGAAGCTCGTTGAGCACAGGTCAGAAGGAATTGATAAAAGCTAAGAACTTTAAGACCTTGACTCAGGTCGGCGGAAACGGAAATGAAAAGGCATTTGAAGAGATAGTTGGTTTAGTGAAATAAATAGCATAAGTGCATAAATAAAGTTAGTATAGATAAAGTTAGAAGACCTATAAATAAGTAATGGAGATTATCCCCACCTAAGGTTGGGGGTATTCTCTTTAAAAATAAAAGAAGGTGAGGTGGAAAATTTGTGAAGATGACAAAAAGAGTTTTTGAATCATCCCTATGTCTGATATTAATAGTATCATTGTTTACATTAAACACTGGGAATATAGATGCACAAGAAGGTGGGGAAAATTATATCTCTAGAAATCAGTCTAGTAAAAATACAGGAAAAGATTTAAAAAGGCAGGTGGATAGCTATATAAATGAATCCTGTAATTTTATGTACAAGCTCATACCAAACCCTTCAATAGGAACAATTGCTGGTGAGTGGACGGTGATGTCCATAGCAAGGTCTGGATTTAAGGTGCCAGACGAATACTACAGCAGATACTACGATAGAGTGGTAAAAGAATTGAAAGAGAAAAAAGGAATCCTAAGTACAGTGAAGTACACGGAGTATTCAAGGGTGATAATCGCTCTGACCGCTATTGGAAGAGATCCGAGAAATGTTGTAGGATACAACCTAGTTGAAAAACTAAGCGATTTCAACAAAGTAAAGAAACAGGGGATAAATGGACCAATATTCGCTCTTATAGCCTTGGATACAAACGACTACGATATACCTAAGTCACAGAATGCTTCAACACAGACGACAAGGGATAAGTTAATAGGGTATATTTTGAGCAAGGAAATAACTCAGTCAGATAAAACGCAGGGTGGCTGGGCGTTGGAGGGAAATACTCCAGATCCTGATATTACTGCTATGGCACTTCAGTCATTAGCAAAATACAAGGATAAAACTATTGTAAATTCAAATGGTGAAACAGAAAATGTAGCCTCGTATATAGACAGGGGAATATCAATACTTTCGGATGCCCAATTGAGCAATGGCGCTTATAAAAGTTGGGGGACCGAAAACATTGAATCTATTTCACAGGTGGTTTTAGCATTAACGGCTTTGGGAATAGACCCTAGGACAGATCCGAGATTCATCAAAGGCGATGGAAATTGGGCCTTGTCAGCAATGGAGGAATTTTACGTAGATGGAGGAGGATTCAAACATACTTTGGTTGGAGAGTTCGATGGAATGTCTACAGACCAAGGAAGTTATGGACTAGTAGCATATCAGAGATTTGTGAGCGGTAAGAATAAGTTATACGATATGTCAGACGTGCCTAAAATATCGGATGCAGAAAAAGATGGAAACTCTGGAGAAAGCTCTGGAGCAAACCAAGATAGCAGTTCTGGAAACGGCTCGAAAAACGGATCTGGAAACGGATCAAATAGCAGTTCTAAAAATAGCACGAAAAGCAACTCAAGTAGTAGTTTGAAAAAGAAGTCAACAACTGGTGAAAAAAATGAAAATCCAGAAGAAAAAAGTCCTGAGACTGTTTCTGGTACAGGAAAACTAGGTCAATCACCTAAGGATAAAAAGCCCAGATTACTAGATGTAAGGGAGTTATCCAAAGGCGATGACGGGGATTTATTCTTAAAAAACAAGAGGGTAGTCGCTGTAAGTTTTGAAGCTAGACGTGGAGAACATGGAGAAGATGTAGTACAGAAGGTGTATTTTGATATGCGAGAACTAGTGTATTCCAGGGAACTCTCACAAAAATACAGTGTGGATACTTATATCGTATTATTAGATAAATCCATATCAGATGAAGAGCTAAGGGATATTGATAAATACTCATTTGACAGTAAACTCAAGTCAGAGGAGATAATATTTGGAGATACTGATAATACAAAAATTATAAATGCACAGGACGCTGTGGATATATTATCGGTTTGCAAGAAAAAATCAGAGGCACCAGACAATAGGGGAAAAATAATTATGGATACGACGACAGATGGCAAGATAAACGCATTAGACGCGGTTGCAATCATGGATTACTATGTAGATGCCAAGCCATTTAGAATAGTCGAATAGGAGGTAGGGGAGTGATGAAAAGAATAGCATTTATAGCTTCAATCTCTGGAGTGATAGCATTAAGTACAATTGTAGTTTTTTCGCTTAAGGAAGAATCTAGTGTGATAGATCCAACAATCTACCTAGATCCACCAGCTCCTATTTCCGCAAATTCCGATAAAGAGTTTGAAGTAGCACTTAAGATGTCTGATCTGCCAGATGAAGTGTATCCAGGTGCGAGCATTTCAATCGGATTTGACAATTCAAAATTGGAATTCGTCGGTTTAAAACCAGGGACAATGCAGACATCTGCGGATAAGCTACAGAGTGGTAGCGAATATGAGGTACCTACTTGGAATTGTAACATCGACGTATCAAATAAAAATGGACAGATCAATGCGATGTATCTAGATATGAGCGATGGAAATCTAGCTTATAATAGGGATGGATTTAAAAAGGATAAGAGAGACGTAGTTTTGAAACTTGTGTTTAAGTTAAATGTAGTACAACGAGGTGATACATTGGATTTAAATATAGATGATGCAGTATTTGCAACGGTAGACAGGAGTAAAAGCCTAGCTATCGCCAATAAAAAGCTAGAGTATAAGGACTGCAAGATAGTTGTGATGTAGTTACAATAGAGTTGAAAAAAGTGAAAGGAGGTTGGTGGCTAGATGAGAGATATAGTTAAGAAGAAGGAGAAATTCTTTAAGAAGCTAATACCACTCATATTTATAGTATTGGTATTAATATCATTAGTCGGTTGTGGTATAAAGACAAATATATCTAGGACAAATGATATACCAAAGGATGGAATAGTAAGGGCTGAGACATTTAAGGCTATAAAGGAAGCAAAGGATATGGCAATGTTTGATGGTGATGATGGAAATATAAAATATCAATGGATGTTTGTAGGTAGCGATATAGATAAACCAGAGGATATAAATCTATTGATTAGAGAAAATACATCGAATATCGAAACCGTAAAAAAACAACTTAAATCAGATGTAGTTCAGGGAATTTCATTTGCGGAAACGAAGTCTATAGATTCAAATCCTGCAGTGTCTATTACTTTAGATAATAAGTACGATATAACAGGTGCAGAGATTTACAGGATGGATAGCGGCGATAGTAAAGATAGTAGTGATAGCAGCGATAATAAAGATAGAAAAGTTTCGAAAGCTGTAAAGGTAGCAAACGCAACGGTTAATACATCGAATAGGACAGTAGTAAACTTTTCAATAAAAGATAGAGAAGGCGTGTTTTATATAGTAGGAAGTCAGCCTAAGAAAGACGCTATAGAGGTAAATAAGGCAAATACGTCGGATAAGGGTGAAACCGGAAAATCAAGTAATAATCAAAATAAAGATAAAAGTTTAGCTGAAGGTAAAGATTCATCGAAAGAAGGAGATTCAAAAGCAGGAGTCACACAGGGGCAAAATGGATCGAGTAAAGGCTCCAATGTAAATAAGGATAAGTATCTCACAGAACCGACTCCAGCAGGTAAGCCAAAGCCAGTTGAGCCAGGTGACAGCACAGTGAATAAGAGCAAGAAGATGTACGCTACCTTATCTGTAAGATGTGATGTCCTATTGAAATCAGAAAATCTCAAAACTGTCACAGATAATGGAAAGGGCGATATGGTACCATCGAATGGGGTGATCTACCAATCTAAGAGAGTCGAATTTTCACAAGGAGAATCCGTATTCGACGTGCTTATAAGGGAGATGAAGGCTTCAAATACACAGATGGAGCATGTATTTACTCCAATGTACAATAGTGCCTATATAGAAGGAATACATAACTTGTATGAATTTGATGGAGGTGAACTAAGTGGATGGATGTACAAGGTGAATGGGTGGTTTCCAAACTACGGTTGTAGCCGATATCAACTCAAGGAAAACGACAGCATAGAATGGGTGTATACCTGTGATTTAGGTAGAGATGTCGGCTGTGATTGGTTGGAGGGACAACAGAAATGACGAAAAACACTAGTAGTGTGATAAATTCTTTTGAATCATTTCATCCACTTGTAAACTTCTACTACTTCGCTGGAGTAATTGCATGCACAATGTTTTTTATGCATCCAGTGTTTTTAGTGATTTCGTTTCTCCTATCCTTTGCATATTCAGTTATGCTTAACGGGAAGAAAGCAGTTAGATTTAATTTACTTTATATGTTGCCTATTTTAGTTATAACGGCAGTAATCAATCCAGCGTTTAGCCATCAGGGGGTTACGATACTAGGATATTTAAGAAGTGGAAATCCACTTACCTTGGAATCTATAGTATTTGGAATATGTTCAGCCTTCATGTTCGTATCGGTTATTCTATGGTTCTCGTGCTATAATGCAGTGATGAGTTCGGATAAATTTATTTATCTATTCGGGAGGATAATTCCATCGCTATCACTTATATTTTCCATGGTTTTGAGATTTGTTCCAAGGTATAAAAATCAGATCAAGGAGATATCTAATTCGCAAAAATGTATAGGTAAGGATGTAAGTGATGGGAATCTCATTCAGAGGGCTAAAAATGGGATGAAGATAATTTCAATCATGGTTACCTGGGCGCTTGAGAATGGTATAGAGACAGCGGATTCTATGAAGTCCAGAGGTTACGGATTAAAGGGAAGAACCAGTTTCTCGAATTTTAGATTTGATTCTAGGGATAAAAAAGTTTTATCCCTTATGATTGTTTTTACGATAGTTATATTATTTGGAGCCTATATGGGTGAAAATACCATGGTATTTTTCCCGAGCATGTACATTTCTGATTTTACGCCATTGAGCGCCCTTGTATACTTATCCTATTTTGGATTATGCTCAACGCCGTTGTGTATAGAGGTAATAGAAAACAAAAGATGGGCGAGAATTAAGGGGGAAATTAGATGAGTGTATTCTCAGTTAAGAATTTAAACTTTACATATCCTCAGAGGAAGATTCCAGCATTAAGGGATATAAATATAGAAATAGATAAGGGAAAGTTTGTCCTTATCTGTGGAAAATCTGGATGTGGGAAGAGCACGCTCTTAAGGCATTTAAAACCGGTTTTGACACCACATGGGGAAAAAAGTGGAGAGATAAAATTTGGATCTAAAAATATAGATGAGGTAGATGCTAGAGAGCAGGCGTCTAAAATAGGCTACGTGCTTCAGAGCCCAGACAATCAAATAGTTACTGACAAGGTATGGCACGAGTTAGCCTTTGGTCTAGAGAACCTAGGGTATGACAACAAGAGTATAAGGCTTAGAGTGGCTGAAATGGCTAGCTTCTTTGGAATTCAGACATGGTTTCTAAAGAATGTATCAGAGCTATCTGGTGGACAAAAGCAACTTTTAAATCTAGCAGCAATCATGACTATGCAGCCAGAGGTCTTGATATTTGACGAACCGACTTCACAACTAGATCCTATAGCAAAGGGAGAGTTTCTACAGACGATAAAAAAAATCAACACAGAGCTCGGCACGACTATAGTGATGTCAGAACATAATTTAGAGGACGCGTTCAATATGGCTGATGAAGTTATAGTAATGGATGACGGTAGGATAATCGCTAGGGGTGAACCAAAGGCTGTAGGTCAGAGACTGCACGAGATTGGCAGCGATATGTTTTCTGCAGTTCCAACACCTATGAAGATAGCCATAGAGGTCGAAAAAGACCTAGCTAGATTATCGACTATGGATGTAGATACAAGAGAGTTTGATCACCATGGGGCGAGTCGAAACCGTGAAAGCCAAGAAAGTGAAAGTAAGAAATGCGAAAACAAGAAATATAAAAGTGAGAAATGCGAAAGTAAGGACTGCGAAATCCGAAACTTGAGCGAGATACCGATAAATGTGAAAGAAGGTCGCTTTTGGCTTGAGAAGATGTTTAGGAATAGAGAAATAACTTGCAAGATAAATGATTTGGATTATAGAGAGAAAAATAATTTTACTGTATCAAATAGACATAGCATGCTTAAACTTAGCAGAAATAGAAAACCTAGTAAAAACGAGAAATTCAGCAAAAATAAGAAAATTAGATTATCAAGGCATGAGAACAAATCAAATTTAGCGATTTCAGTGAAAGGAGCCTGGTTTAGATACGAAAAAAACGAAGATGACGTGGTGAGGGATCTGTCAATAGATATAGAGACGGGAAAATTCCACTGCATAGTCGGTGGAAATGGAACGGGGAAGACGACGTCACTCTACCTGATGAGTGGGATGAATAAGGTTCGCAGAGGCAGTGTAGAGATCTTTGGCAAAAATATAAATAAATACAGCAAGAAGGAGCTCTACTCCTGCGGTATCGCAGTACTTCCACAAAATCCTCAGACTCTTTTTACAAAGAAAAACGTAGAGCTAGACCTACTCGAGATGCTATCTGATAAAAAAATAGATAAAGATAATAAGAGAGATATAATACAGAGCATATCAGACCTTGTGGGCATTGGAGAATTGATGAACTCTCATCCCTACGATTTAAGTGGAGGAGAGCAACAGAAGTTAGCACTTGCCAAGGTCTTATTGCTAGAGCCTAGGATTTTACTCCTAGACGAGCCTACTAAGGGATTTGATAGCGAATTCAACGATAGGTTTGCAGAGATAATAGAAAAGTTAAAAGATAGGGGTGTAACCGTAGTCATGGTGACTCACGATATAGAATTCTGTGCTAGATATGCAGATAAATGTTCTTTGTTTTTCAACGGAAATATCGTGACTACAGATAGGCCGAGAGAGTTTTTCTCGGGCAATAGTTTTTATACAACAGTGGCAAATAGGATGAGCAGAGGTTATTTTGAAGAAGCTATAACAAGTGAGGACGTGATAGATTTATGCAAGAAAAATCTAGATTTAGAAAAAGAACTATCCTAGCGAGTATATTGATTTTGATTGTAATACCGCTCACTATCTTGGCGGGAGTGTTCTATATGGACGATAGGAAGTACTATGTCATAAGCATGGCTATACTAGCGTACTCGTTTTTGCCATTCATACTGGTTTTTGAAAATAGAAAGCCTCAGGCGAGGGAACTGATTGTTATAGCCGTATTATCTGCAATAGCTGTAGCGGGTAGAGGGGCGTTTTTTATGATTCCCCAGTTTAAGCCAGTGGTCGCCATAGTCATAGTATCAGGAGTCTGCTTCGGAGCTGAGTCTGGATTTTTCGTCGGAGCTATGTCTGGATTCGTCTCGAACTTTTTCTTTGGACAGGGTCCCTGGACGCCATGGCAGATGTTTTGTTTCGGAGTAATTGGATTCTTAGCTGGAATCATGTTTCAGAGGGGATTACTTAAGAAGAATGTAGTGCCATTATGTATTTTTGGAGGCATATCTACGTTTTTTATCTACGGTGGAATAATAAATATCTGGTCTCTGTTGATGTTCACCTCGGAGATAACCAAGGCATCGGTCATAGCAATATATACGTCAGCGATTCCGTTTGACATGATTCACGCTGCATCTACTGTTGTATTTCTAGCACTTATAGCAAATCCTATGATTGAAAAATTAGATAGGATTAAGGTCAAGTATGGCTTGATAGAATAAAAATGGAGGAAGTTGATTTTGGATTTGACATAATCAACTTCCTCCATTTTTATTTAACGATCTATATTTTTAGATTTTTATAACTTGAGATAAATGTCACCCACCAAAGTAGGTGGGGGACATCTTTCTTAGATGTATTTTTAGCGTCGTTGTCTCTATTTTTAACCCAGCTATTTTGTGATGCCTGGATTTTATTCTTATCAGAAGATGATAGGTTGGCGTTTAATGTTCCTCTCACGCTATCTAGGAAATAACCCCATATTTCAATCATCTCAGTTTGAGCAGCTACTTTGTCAGCACCAGTGTAACCGTCATCTATCTCATCTATAAATTCTTTGTTGGCGTTGAATAATTCTAGGTATTCACTGTATAGATAAGGTCAAAATTTAACATCGATACCCTTCATTAGGTACTTCATCTGATGTATTGATCTTTCATTACCATTTCAACCTACCTTGGTGATAGTTGCAAAGTTTTTAGACTTAATTAGGTCTTTTTGACTAGCGGTAAGTGAAATATTTGGAACTAACATCACAGGTGATTGTTTCATACTGGCTAGGACTCCTACTGATAAGGCATCTATCAAGTCATTTGACTTAGTTGCACCGTTAAAGGTTTTGGATATCGTTAGCTGAATAGAAATTATTTATAATTTTCGTGTTAGTTTCGTTTCTGTTATTTCCGAAAAGTCTTGTAGAGCCTGGAAGCGCTAAAACTTCCTTTGAGAAATGTACATCTCAGCCGATTACATATTCCTTTTTGATTGAGTTATCTGCTATGTAAGATTCAAACTCTAATATTGAACCGTTTTTGTTCGTAAGAATTACCGGCATTGTATTCTGTGCTGAAATAGGAGCGATACTTACTGCATCTGCAAGTCCTTTATCGCCGTTTACAATTGAAATTTCTGATACTGTAGTTAAATCTTTTAGCTTGTTCGCTATGTTGAAAGAAGTAGCGTATCTAGTTTCACCTTGGATTCTTTCCCTTCGTATCCAGATGTAACAAAAGCTTCTTCTGTAGATTTACTTATTGAATTTTCTCCACCGATTATATAAATCTTTTTAGCCTGCAATTCAGAAAGTCTAGTTTTGGTTTCTGAAGATAGGCCGTCTTTGTTTGTAAGTAGTATAGGTGCATTTAGCGCCTTAGCTAATGGTGTGACAGATAAAGCATCTGGAATTGACGAGCTGTTTAGCAAGACGACATTTTCTGCATGTTCAAATTCTGCCTTTGATATCTTGATACTAGTATCGAATCTGTCCTTTCCAACTAGTTCGGCAAATGTAGCCGTCTTAGTATCACCACGCCTCGGTAAATTATAACATAACTTCTAGACCTGTACATAAATTATACAATCAAAGGAATAAGAAGTGTTTATGGAAGTAAGCACAATAACAAGCAATCGCACTCAACGAATATACTTCATTGGCATTAGCTTATTTTGTGCGTGGGTTTAATATTTTCCAGCTAAACCATTCAGTGTTTGGATTGAGCTCGTATTTTAAGGTGGCGTCGAACTTATTTCCGTTCTTGTCGACTATACCCTTTATATCTGACTCGCCCTTTTTAAGTATATTTTTGACCATGGTCTTCGTGGGTTTTTTCTTGTACTTAGCTAAATATTTATCGTCCTTAAAAACTCCAAACTTACATTCGCTGTACCCTTCACAGAAGTACCCTTTTTTTGACTCGTAGACATCTTTCTTACACACTGGACATTTCCCGAGTGAAACCCTCTCAGAATCGGTGTTTGCAGCACTACTTGAATCTAATGTCGATTTAGAGTATGAAGACTTTGAGTACTTAGTTGAACCCTCTTTCGTGTATCTCTTTGTTTTTGGGTTGTACACGTATTTCTCAGTGCTTATATTCTTTGGCTCGTCCATCTTTATCCTGCCGACGTTCTCATAGATGAAGTTTATTATATTGTAGAGGTATTCCTTTTTTGTAAACTTACCTTTTTGAATGTCACTGAGGCTTTTTTCTAGTTTGCCCGTGTAGTCGACGTCAAATAGATCTTTCACTGGAAATATTTCTACTAGGTTCTTGCCGAGAGCGGTGATAGAATAGGATTTTCCCTTTTTCTGCACGTATCCAACTGTACCGATTTTCTTGAGCACCTCGGCTCTAGTACTTGAAGTACCGATTGAATAACCTGATAGTACGGTTGTGTCCTCGTCAGGAACGTTTTTACCACAGTTTTTCATGGCTTTTAATAGCGTGTCTTCGGTGTAGGGTTTCGGTGGAGTAGTCTGTTTTTCAACAGGCTGAACTCCGAGAACATCAACCTCCTCGCCCTTAGTGACCATTGGGAGCAGGTTGTCCTTTTCTTCTTTTCCGAATAACTCGAGGTAGCCTTTGCTCTTTAGCACCTTGCCCTTGGTTACAAATACGTTTGAATCAAGGTCTGTCTTTATCTCAGTGTTTTCATACTCTGCAGGAGGCATGAAGTTTGCGATAAATCTATCCTTTATTATATTGTAGACTATAGTCTCATCTGGAGTAAGCTTGCCAGGTAAGATATAAGTAGGAATAATCGCACTATGAGAGTCGACTTTCGAGGAATCAAAGACCCTCTTGCTCTTTGTAAAGTTGACTAGATTTTCATAGGGAAGACCAGTTTTCAACTTGTTTAAAGTCTGTTCAACCTTTCCGACCAGACTCTCCTCTAGGTACATAGAGTCGGTTCTAGGGTAGGTGATGTATCCACCGTGACCCTTTCCTTCGTAAAGTGATTGGCAGACGTTTAGAACCTTCTCAGAGGTGAAGCTTGCGTACTTAGAGGTAACAAATCCCTGAAGCGAGGTTAAACTGAATAATTTCGGGGAGTATTCCTTAGAAGTAGTGACCTTCTTGTCTGAGATGACAGCCTTGTCTGATCTTATCTCACTTATTATCTTATTTGCCTCATCTATGGTATCAAATTTTGTTTCCTTCTTTAATGTCAATTTTCCTTTGTAATTCCCGGCTTTTGCCATGAAGCTTCCCTCTATTTCATAGTATATCTTCGGTATGAAATTCTGTATTTCCATATCTCTATCATATACTAGTTTTACGGTAGGGAGGATGACCCTTCCTATATTTAGAAGTTTGCCGTTTCCGTATTTCAGAGTAGCAGCAGAGGTGAAGTTTATCCCAATCAACCAATCGGTTATGAGCCTAGTGTATCCAGCTGCTTGGAGATTTCTCATCTCTACCTCGTCCTTTAAATTAGACATTCCTCGAGTAATATCTTCTGGGGTCCATTCGTTTACCAAAATTCTCTTCACAGGTTTCTTGTTTTTAGCCATGAGGAAAATCAGAAAGGCTATGAGTTCCCCCTCTCTGTCGTTGTCGGTAGCGTTGATTACAAATTCAATATCGTCGCGTTTCAAGAGTCCTTTAACTACATTGAATTGTTTTTTCTTACTGCTATCTATTTTAAATTTGAATTTATCTTGTGGAACAAAGGGAAAATTATTCATCTTCCAAGAACCAGAGTATCTTTCTTTGTCGTAGTCCTTCATATCGTATAACGACACCAAATGGCCTACAGCATATGTAACTATATAATTATTTCCCTGAAAATAACCGTCGTTTCTTGTAGTAGCACCCAAGAAGGATGCAATAGTTTTGGCTACTGACGGTTTTTCTGCTAAAATAAGTTTCATTAATATCCTCCTATATAACTTGAGATAAATGTCCCCCACCTCTTCAAGTGGTGGGCATTTATCTCATTTCAGTTGGGTTAAATTACCCACTGAAAGCGTTGAATCACCATTTAACTTGAGAGCTATTCCGCAATTTTATATTTAGTGGAACCTCTCGTTTCAGCACATATGGATTTTAAACCATGTATATTATAACATTTATGCTAGAATATTTCTATCTGTGCAAATAGATTGGATTCAATTTAAAGACTGAGTATTTTTTAAGATAGTTTTACTGGTATTTAATTCGCTGTAGATTAGTAGCGAAAATTTGTTATACTATAAAAGAGAGAATATACGAAGGAATTGAGAAAATGGAGGTAATAAAAATGTACAATTTAAAAATAAAAAGACTAAACGGAGAGGCGAAGTTGCCTAGTTTTGCACATATCGGAGACGCTGGGATGGACTTATACTCGGTAGAAGAGATTGTGATCGAAAGCGGTGAGACTGCACTTGTGAGCACTGGTATAGCTATAGAGCTTCCTAAAAATACAGAAGCTCAGGTAAGACCTAGGAGTGGACTTGCGCTAAAACATTCGGTGACTGTATTGAACACTCCAGGTACGATAGATGAGGGTTATAGAGGAGAGTTAAGAGTTATTTTGATAAACCACGGAAAAGAAGCATTCAAGGTTGAAAAACATATGAAGATAGCACAGATGCTTGTAAAACCGACATATGCAGTGAATATAGAGGAAGTGGAAGAATTATCTGATTCAGAAAGAGGAGAAGGTGGATTTGGTTCTACTGGATTAAAATAACTTGAGGTAAATCGATTAAAAAACACGTAGTGTGAATAAATAGCAAATTAATGATCTAAGAGGTGAAAAATGAGTAATTTATCTGGAAATGGCTGTGACATTCTAGTTCCATTCAACGAGAGGATTCCGTTGAGAGATATAGAAAAGAGCCTAATAAAGAAAAAAAATAGAAAAAATTTATGGTCGAAATTTATAAAGGCGATAAAAGATTACTCTTTGGTAGAAGAGGGTGATAAGATAGCAGTCGCCGTATCTGGTGGCAAGGACAGTTTGGTGATGTCGAAATTATTCCAAGAGCTTAAGAGACATGGACAGGTTGATTTTGAATTGGAGTTTATAGCCATGGACCCAGGATACCACGAGAGCATAAGAGAACTGTTGATAGACAACTGCCAATATCTAGACATCCCTATCCACCTATTCGAATCCAAAATATTCGAGATAGCAGACGAGATAGCGAAGGACTACCCCTGTTATATGTGTGCTAGGATGAGAAGGGGAGCGCTGTACTCAAAGGCGAAGGAATTAGGGTGCAACAAGCTTGCATTAGGTCATCACTACGATGACGTAATTGAGACTACGATGTTAAATCTCCTATGCTCGGGTAATTTCAAAACCATGCTTCCAAAACTAGATTCGACAAACTTCGAGGGAATTCAAATAATTAGACCTCTTTACTACATCAGGGAGGAATATATAAGTAAATTTATACAAAACGCAGGTATATGGCCTCTAAACTGCGCCTGTATGGTCGCTGCGAAAAAGACCGGAAATAAGAGGTATGAGATAAAAGAATTGATTAAAAATCTAGAAAAGACATTCGTGAATGTAGAGAAGTCGATATTTAGGGCAGCTGAGAACGTAAATGTGGACTCGGTGCTAGGATGGCAGATGGACGGAGAAAAACACTCGTTTTTAGAGAGATTCGAAAGTGAATCTAAGGACGATGAACTAGATTAGTAAATAGATTAATAAAATCGAACCGATAAGAATATAGATAATATAGAAAGAACTCGAGAAATATGTCCCCCACCCTCTAGATGCGGTGGGCATATTATGATTTCAGTGTTGGGATATCAAACCAATAACCATTTAATTATTTAATAAAAGGAGAGATTATGTTTATTTTAGATTATCTAGCAACAATAATTTTCGTTTTTATCGGTTCAACTTTCTTATATATACTGATTTTAACGGCTAGGTACAAACTAGCTAATAGGAGGAATTCAAAACGCGTCAGACAAGATAAAAATAGGGTAAGAGAAGGTGTATACGACGCAAAATCGTGTATAGAAATAAACAAACCCTGTATGGAAATAACTAAAGTCTGTGCGGAAGAAAAACCAATAGAACAATCAGAAGAAAAGTTAGACTTGGAGTGCGAAATAGAAGTAGAACTAGAACTCGTGGAAGGATCGGATCAAGAGAGTAAAATAGACTCAGGCGTAGAAGAATCAAATCCTACAGAGGATTTGTATAAGGGCGAGATGAGAAACGGCATGAGAAATGGATACGGGGTCTGTGTATTTGCAAACGGAGACCGATATGAAGGTCTGTGGAAGGACGATGAAATGCACGGAATCGGGAAGTACATATACGAGGACAAGAGCGTGTACATAGGAGAATTCAAATCTGGGAAAAAAGAAGGAATGGGTCAACTTGTATTGACTGACGGCGAAATTCACAAGGGAAATTTCGAAAATGATAACAGGAGCGGTAAAATAGTCATATATACAAAACAAGGCTCAAAAAAGCTTGTATTTTATAAAGAAGACGAAGAAATTGGCGAAATAACTCCAGATGAATTTGACAAAATCTCAAAAACCAATAAAATAGATAGTAACAAAGTAAACATTTAGTCGAAAACGGACATAGGTCTGATGACATAGTTGAGGAGATTTTTATGGAAGAATATATAGTTGTCGATTTAGAAACTACGGGACTCGACCCTATAAGAGGCGACGAGATTATTGAGATAGGGGTAACCGAGATAAAAGATGGAAAAATAACCAGAAACTATTCGAGAATGGTTAAACCAAATGGTAGGATTTCTTCATTTATTACGAGCTTGACCAGCATTACAAATGAGATGGTAGAAAAAGAGGAACCTATAGAGAAAGTGCTTCCAAGGTTTAGAAAATACGTGGGAGATAAGACTGTAATAGCCCATAATGCTAAGTTCGACCTAAAGTTTTTGAACCATTATTTGAGGAAACTGAATCTACCAACGATTCACAACCACATTTGCACCTTGGAAATGCTGAAGAAAAACAAGGAGTACAAGGGAAAAAACAAAAAACTAGAGACAGCGTGCGAATACTACAATATCGAAAACTCTCATGCTCATAGGGCAGACAGCGACACTATGGCTACAGCTGAACTATTTTTAATAGTTAGAGATGAGATTGGCGAGATAGATGAAAAGAATAGGCAGACAAACGACAGTATTTAGATTTTCCAAATACGTGATAAGCATCACAAGCAATCATTGTTTAGCGTCGAGTGTGGATTAAACACAAGGCGAATTGAATGACAATTGACGTATGTATATACTGCTGTAACTAGGGGAATAATCATACTGAGGAAGTACATATCTTAATTGAGAAAGGGGAAACATATGGGTTTTGATAGTGATGATAATAAGATCAGGCGAAAAAAAGTAAGCAGATCAAAGCCTGAATCCGAGGGGATGACTAAGAAAGTAAATAGACCCGAGAGTTCTCTCAAAAGAAATAAAGATAAATCGACTCGCACAAGCGGAAAGAAACCGCAAACGAGCAGTAAGCAACCGCAAACACTCAGCAAACCGCAGCATGTGAGGAGCAAACAAGATGATATGGTTAGCAGACCCAATAGATCAAGTACTGCGGCTATAAGGGCTAGTAAAAAAAAGAGAAGAAAAAAACAACTTAGAAATAAAATAATAAAATGGACATTGGGATCAGTACTGGCTGTAGCTCTAATATTTTCATTGATAGGCGTAGGTTATACCATGTACGCTATCCATGGAACTCCTAAGGTCACAAAGGAGCTAGTTCACTCTAGGTATTTAAGCAGTGAAGAAGTGAGTATAGACAGTATGCCAAATGACTTGAAAAACGCCATAGTCTCGATTGAAGACGAGCGGTTCTACAAACACGGTGGGGTCGATATGAAATCATTATTAAGATCTGCTGTGTACACCTTGACTTCGGACAAGACTCAGGGTGGAAGCACAATAGACATGCAGGTATCGAAAAACTTGCTCACTGATGAAGAGAAGACTATGAAGAGGAAAGTAAGGGACATATACAATTCTATTCAATTAAACAAGGTGATGACAAAGTCAGAGATATTAGAGACCTATTTAAATAATATCTATCTTGGGCAGAGCACGTACGGTGTAGCGAAGGGAGCGAATGTCTACTTCGGAAAAAATGTGAAGGATTTATCTCTTGCGGAATGCGCCATGCTCGCTGGAATCACCAACAATCCGTATAGATATGGAATTTACAGCGAGGGCAAGAAAAGACAGGAACTCGTGCTCTATAAGATGAGAGAACTAGGATATATAAACGAAGAACAGTATTTATCTGCAAAGAGGGCAGACATACATTATAAGTCGGAAATAGATTAGGGTTGAAGCGTCTCCTAAAAGAAATTTTCATTTTAGGAAACAATTCAACCCTTTACCATATAATATACTCTAATCGTTAATCCAATCAAATGATGATTGCGTGGTTTAGATTTCAACCATAGTGAGCCAGGTTCACAACATCTGGATGAGTGGAACCATAACAACTTGAATCTGATTGCGTGTTGTGGGCTGACTCAACCTATATCCAAAAAAATGTCGCGATTACTAATGCCAAGAGGCAAGCTATGAACAGGTATTCAGCGATATTTCCAAATCTACTCCCGACTTTTAGAAAACCAAAGGATATTTTTTTTTCGCTAATTGGGTAAAATAGTGGTACGCCCTGTTTTGTAAATATATCTCCTAGAAATATATGGCTTGCATATCCTATGCTTCCGTATATTGCGAGACATTTGAAACCGGACACGAGCTCTATCTGTTTTAATGCGAAGTAGATTAAAATAACAGCGAACACGCTGTGAGATAGACTTCTATGTTTAAGCCATGGAAAAACAGCGAGGAGTCCACTGAATCCGATGAAGTAAATCGGAGCAGAAACTAGGTGCAAAGCGAGCGTCAACAGCATGAACATAAAAGATAGAAGTATCCTTCGTAAAAACAAGTGGGTAATCTTCGACTCTACAATTATAATGACGACAAAGGTTATAATGGCGCTCATATAAAAGTTTTCATTTATTTTAATTGAGACAAAGAAAATAAATACATTGATTAAATATATAAAGATCTTGTAAATATATTTTGAAATATCATTTTTAACTATAATTTTAGAAATCACAGAATTAGGCTGGTCTAAATCCGGCAGCAACGAAAAAAAAGTTGCGACCGCAATACTTGCTATGGAAATAGGTAATTTAAACAGTAAAGAAGTTTGAATTGCTGCAAGCAACCCGATTGAACCATGCGATTTTCCTCTCATACGCCCTCCTAATCAAAGTCATTTAATAAGTAGAGAATAGCAGAATTACTTTTTTTTGTCAAAACTACACGGGATATGTATATTAAAATTACTTAAAATATATATCAAACTATGTTACAATGTAATTGACTGGTAAAGATCGTGTGATTAATTTTATTTTACGAAATCGCTGTTTTACGTGCGAAGTGGCGAAAATTTTTTGTTGATTGGCTAAAAGAGGCTACGTGAATAGTTAAAAAATTAAGACTATGACATGATATGCACCTTAGCTATGCGTGGACTCAGTTGGCGTTTAGATAGGTGTAAGCTTTTGATAGTATGTGTTTAAAGGTATGTGTTAGAAGTAAGTGTTAACAAAATTAGAATTTTAAAATTTCAGGATGGAATTTAAAAATAATAGAAATTTGATAATTGAATAAGGACAGAAGGAGATGATGCAATTGATCAAAAAGAACTCAAGCAAGATCAAGGTTATGGCTTTGGGCGGACTTGGTGAGATCGGTAAAAATATGACTGTTATTGAATATAAAGATGAAATAATTGTGATAGATGCTGGACTTAGCTTCCCAGAAGACGAAATGTTAGGGGTGGATATAGTTATACCAGATATAGCGTATCTGATCAAGAACAAAGATAAGGTAAAGGGGATATTCATCACCCATGGTCACGAGGACCATATAGGGGCGCTTCCGTACGTGCTGAAGAAGATGGATGTACCAGTATACGGGTCTAGACTTACAGTCGGACTGATTAACGTAAAATTAAAAGAGCATAAATTAAACAATGTGAAAATTCAAACAGTTAATCCTAGAGAGGTAATCGACGTTGGTCAAATGCAGGTTGAGTTTATTAAAAACAACCATAGTATACCGGACGCGTGCTCTATAGCAGTACACACAGACCAAGGTATAATTTACCATACAGGAGACTTCAAAGTAGACTTCACACCTATGGACGGGGATGTGATGGATCTACACAGAATCAGTGAATTAGGCGAAGAAGGGGTTCTCTTAATGCTTGCAGATAGCACAAATGTTGAGAAACCTGGATTTACTATGTCAGAAAAAACAGTTGGAGTTGGACTTGACGATATATTTACAAAATCCAACGGAAACAGAATAATAGTTGCTACATTTGCTTCTAATATCCACAGACTTCAGCAGATAATAAATACTGCTGAGAAATTTGGCAGAAAAGTCGCCATGTCAGGGCGATCTATGTTAAATGTATATGCAGTGGCTAAGGAATTGAGTACAGATGAGTTTAAGTATATAGATGTAAACGAAGATACAATGATAGAACTAAACGATATATCTAAATACGACGATAGTGAATTGGTTATAATCACGACTGGATCACAGGGAGAGCCGATGTCAGCTCTAGCTAGAATGGCGTTCTCTGAGCATAAGAAGGTAGTGATAAAAGAAGGCGACCTAGTTATAATGTCCGCCCATCCAATTCCAGGTAACGAAAAACTTATAAATAAGGTAATAAACCTGCTTCTTGAAAAAGGTGCTGATGTTGTACACAGTGATATCGCCGATATCCACGTATCAGGTCATGCCTGCCAAGAAGAGATAAAATTGATACACAGATTGGCAAAACCTAAGTACTTTATGCCAGCACACGGCGAGTACAGGATGTTGAAAAAACACGCACAGTTGGCGTCGGAGTTGGGAATGTCAGAAGATAATATATTCATCATGCAGACAGGTGATATATTAGAGATAAACAAAACCACAGCTCACGTCACAGGTAAGGTGCAGACAGGCAATGTGCTTGTAGACGGACTAGGAGTAGGCGATGTCGGAAATATAGTATTAAGAGATAGAAAACACCTTTCAGAAGATGGACTTATGATAGTAGTAGTGACTATATCTAGGGCAGAGGGAAAAGTGTTGGCAGGGCCGGATATAATATCTAGAGGATTTGTCTACGTTAGAGAATCTGAAGATCTAATTGATGGAGCAAAGGAAACTGTCAAGAAAGTGCTTTGCGACTGCGAAGAAAAGAACATCAAAGAATGGGCTTATTTGAAAAATAATATTAAAGAAGAATTAAAAGAGTATCTATACCATAGAACAAAGAGAAATCCAATGATACTTCCTATAATAATGGAAGTTTAATAGAAATGCCTCGGAGAAATCTGGGGCTTTTTTTACTTAACAAGGAAAACGTTTTGAGATGAGGTTAAATAGTGATTTAAAGTTTTCAGTGGGGCTAGATGTTCGTAAAATCTATATATAGTGGCATGAATCTCATTTCGGGAGGTACCCAATCACAATCAATGAGCATTTAGATGTAATTAGCAGCAGAGTAAGGGGGATTTACAATGGGGAAAAACATAAAAAAATTATGTCGAAGCTAGTTAATATGTCTTGAGATAAATATCCCCCACCTCTATAGGCGGAGGGTATAAATCTCATTTTAGCGGGAGAAAATCACCCATTAAAAACGTTGAATCAAGATTTAATATAAGTTTTAGAGCAATTCTAATTTCAAATTTTAACTATGAGTATAAAAATTTACAAATGACATAAAATAATTATAAATATTTATACGATGAGGTGAAATTCTTGAAAAAAATTACTTGCTTATTACTAGCGATATTGGTTTCGCTTACTCCTATGCATTTTTCTTATGCAAATGAGGGTGATTCTAATAAGGTAAATGGAAAACTTGACTTGGTTTCTAAGTCTGCAATATTGATGGATAAGGGAACTGGCAAGGTATTATACGAAAAGAACGCAAATGAAAAACTGCCACCAGCCAGCGTTACCAAGGTGATGACAATGCTTTTGATATCAGAAGCGATAGATGGCGGCAAGTTGAAGCTTACAGACAAGGTACAGGTAAGCGAAAAGGCAGCGAGCATGGGCGGAAGTCAGATATTCTTAGAGGCAGGGGAAATCCAGACAGTGGATTCAATGTTAAAGGGGATAGCGGTCTCGTCTGCTAATGATGCCTGCGTTGCAATGGCTGAACAGATAGGAGGAAGCGTTGACGGTTTTGTGGAGATGATGAATGCAAGGGCAAAAGAATTAGGTATGAAAAACACTAATTTCGTCAATACAAATGGTCTCCCCGTAGAAAATCACTACACTTCAGCAAACGACATAGCTCTTATGTCCAGGGAACTTCTAAAACACGATGTCATCCACAAGTACCTAACCACTTGGATGGATAAGGTAGTTGTAGGAAAGAAGAAGGCAGAAGTAGGACTTGCGAATACAAATAAATTAATAAGGCATTATCAAGGTGCGACAGGTGTTAAGACCGGATTTACCTCAGAGGCAAAGTACTGCGTCTCCGCTTCTGCTAAGAGAGGAAATACAGAATTGATAGCAGTTGTATTAGCAGCTCCTTCGTCTACTGAAAGAAATAAGGATGCAGCCTCTCTTCTAGACTACGGGTTTGCAAATTACGAAAGTATCAAGATAGCGGACAAGGGTTCAAACGTAGGCAAGGTAAACGTTGATAAGGCCGATACAGAGGCTGTAAAATTAGTTGTTAAGGACGATTTGACAGCTCTTATCAAGAAGGGTGAAAGCAAAAACTTCAAAAAATACATTGCAGTTAAGAAAAAACCAGCCCTACCGATTAAAGCTGGCACAGTCTTGGGCAAATTAGTTATCAAAAAAGGAAATGAAGTAGTAGGAAATGTTGATTTAATCAACGTAAAAGATGTAAATAAAGCAAGTTATGTTCAAATGTTACAAAGAGTTATAGAAAATATGATATAATAGTATTTAGATGGGGCTAGTGATAGCCCCACTATTTTTTAGGATGTCAGGAGAGATACAATGAATTTTACGGACCTTTTTAATATGAATGTAGGTGACGTGATCGCAGGGATCATGGCAATAGCAATAGCAATATCAGTACACGAATTCGGACATGCGTACTCAGCTCATCTACTCGGAGACGATACAGCCAAGGACTATGGTAGGATGAGTTTAAATCCACTTAAACACGTGGATCCAATAGGTGCAATCTGCCTGTTTTTATTCAGATTTGGTTGGGCAAAGCCAGTGCCAGTAGATCCAAACAATTTCAAAAACTATAGATTTGGGAATTTCATAGTTTCAATTGCGGGAATAATATGTAATATATTGACAGCAATTATCTGTGTAATTATAAACAAGTACGTAGATTTTTACGCAATCAACCTAGTATCTCAGTGGACTACGATATACTGTATAGGACTTGGAGCCTTCAACCTATTACCAGTACCACCGCTCGACGGATGGGGAATAGTGTCTTCGTTTTTACCGGCTAAGTACTATAGAAATGTTGCAAACTACGAGAGATGGGGATTTTTCATACTGATGGCGTTACTTCTTACAAATATATACCAGGTGATACTAAATCCTATATACAATGTAATTTTTAATATTGTTCTGTTTTTCAGATAGGAGGATGTGCAGATGGATTATAAGATTCAACTTCAAGTCTACGAAGGGCCTTTGGACCTTCTGTACGACCTGATAGCAAAGAATAAAATCGATATAAGCGATATCTCAATAGTAGAGATAACAAATCAGTACATAGAGTATTTGAGCGCTATGGAGCAGATGGATCTGGAAATAACCAGCGAATTTATAGCTATGGCGTCAAAATTACTTGAAATAAAGTCGAAGTACCTCTTGTACAAGAAAAAAGACGATGAAGAGGACCCTAGGATTGACCTCGTAGTCCAACTTGAGGAGTATAAAAAGTATAAGGACGCTTCAATCGAATTAAATAAAAACATCAGCTATATCAGCGATAGATTTTACAGAAACAAACAGGAGATAGTAGAGGATACAGAGGTATCCCTAGATGAGATCACGCTAGAGTCAATGATAAAAGTAATTTCATCTATGCTCAGCTCAAACAAGCAGAAGGAAGAAGACAAAAAGCCTGATGAAAAGCTGAACAGACTGATAAACCACAGGGTTGTGCCTATAGAGGACAGAACTAGGTATATAAGAAGTGAACTTAAGAATAAAAGCAGAATAAATTTTTCGGAACTAGTGGAAAAGAGCGAAAACGACGAAATAATAGCTACATTCTTATCTCTCCTCGAGCTTATCAAGATGAGGGAAGTAAGAGTAGAGCAGGAATTTATTTTAAACGATATAACTATAATAAAGTTAGAAGATTGCAATAACAGGGATATGGAGTGTTTAGATGAAAAGAGAAGAAATTAAATACATAATCGAAGCTATAATGTTCGCCTATGGTGAACCTATAACTATAAAAGAGCTAAATACGATAATAAACGAGGAACTTTCGCCAAAGGAAATCGAAAAGATGCTATCTAGTCTTGTAGATGAGTATGCACAAAACGATAGGGGTATTCAAATAATTAAACTACAGGATAGATACCAGATGTGTACAAACGAGAAGTACGCACAATTCATAGGCAAGATAGTAGAGCCAGATAAGAAAAAAAATCTAAGCCAGGCTACTATGGAAACCTTGACTATAATCGCTTATAAACAACCTATCACAAAGGTTGAAGTTGAAAATATAAGGGGCGTAAAATGCGATAAGGCGATTTCGACATTGGCGGAAAATAATTTAATAGAAGAGGCTGGTAGGCTTGAAAAGATAGGAAGACCTATAATCTACAAGACTACAGATGAATTTTTAAAAGTATTAAATATAACCTCGCTCGAAGACCTTCCATCAATAGACGAGATGTTTGGTGCAGAGGTTGCAGTGAGTCAAACAGTCTAACTCGAGAATTATTTCTATATTTGTATAAAAAATATATAGACGAAGAAAGTTGTTTAAAACCAACCAGGTTTAAAGCAACTTTCTTTTTTTACAAAAAAATGTATACATCCAGATAAATTTGATGATAATAACAGCATGAAACTATTTGGAATATTTAGTATAACAAGTGTAATTTTAGTATTACTCTGTACGCTAGGAATAGTGTTTTTAATTCTTAGGTCGGCTGTGGATATATATATCGACGGATCAATAGACGAGGATGATAAAAGGCTAGACGTAAAAGTTGGATTACTACACAATCTAATAAAGGTAAAAAGACAGTTATACCCACCAAAAAATGAGGAAAATAAGGATGGTGAGAAAGATAAATTTGATAGGAGTATTCTAGTAGTCGAGGATGTATTGACTGCATTTGAGTTGTTAGAAGAAGTGGATATCAAAGAAATATACTCGGATATAGAATTTGGAAGCACCAATATGTATTTGACATCAGGTGTCTTCTTACTCGCCAACACCGTATATGCGAGTTTTGCTGGAATTTTAGATCCTGAGAACTTTTACCTAAAAATAACTCCAGACTATACGAGAGATTATATAATCGGTAAAGCTAGGATACATTTTAGAATTACTGTAGGTTATTTAGTATATTTATTGAGGGTAATACACAAAATATATTCAAAAAACAAAGGTAAAAATAGGGATGGTGATAGTTGTGAGAGCGACGGATTCAATAAGGAGTCTTATGGAAACAACCCTTGAGACGATTAAGGGCTCGATAGATGCAAATACAATAGTGGGGGATCCAATCCACACAGAGGATACCGTAATAGTACCTATATCAAAGGTTACAATAGGCTTTGGTATCGGAGGAGGAGAATATTCTAGGGGAAGTAAAGCCAGATGTAAGGGCAGGGACAGGCGCGAAGAACCTAGGGTTGAAATAGGTGAGTCTGAGAGGTCTGAGGCGGATAGAAACGATTCGAACTTCGGAGGTGGTAGCTGTGGAGCTATAACAGTCCAACCAGTCGCCTTCGTAGTAGTTGAAAACGGTGAAACAAGGCTTATGTCAGCGGATGACAATATGAATCTCGTGGATAATATTTTGACCGTAACTCCGAAGTTGATAGAGAAGATCCAAGATATATCGAAGAAAAAAGAAAAGAAAGATAGAGAAAAAGAGAAAAGAAAAAGGATGTAAATCCGTATAGAATCCCCTGCCTCTAGAGGTGGGGGAATATTGTGATTCAGGGCATAATCACATTTCATCTGTGATCAAAATCCACCACTAGCAACCACTATTAAAAAAATTAACAAATTTAACTATATTCAAACCACTCTAAATTAGGATATAATATTATTACAAAAAGACTGCCATAAAGCTTTACACATTTATGTATATGGATGAATGGCACAACTGGTGCCCAGATGGCTTAGAGAAGGGGGACTACAAATTGATAATCAGAAAAGCTACTTACGAAGATCTTGACAAGATAATGAAGATCGTCGATGAAAACAGGGCAGCGATGTTGAAAGAAGAAAACACGCAGTGGGACGACGGGTATCCTGCTGTAGAACATTTCACATCAGATATCGACAATGGAGTGCTATATGCAGCTGAAGACGAGGGAGAACTTCTAGGTGTTATATGTCTAAATGAAGTTGGTTCAGAAGGGTATAGCCATGTGCATTGGAGAAAACGAGGATCAGCGATAGTAATTCACAGGATGAATGTCAGTCCAACTTTACGCCATAAAGGCGTCGGTAGACAACTGGTTGAGTTTGGAGAAAATCTAGCGAGAGAAAAGGGATTAGATTATATCAAGGCAGATACATACTGCGAAAATCATAGAATGATGGCATTTCTAAAAAAATGCGGTTTTGAAAAGGCAGGAGAGATATATCTAAGAAACAAACCGAATCCATTTCACTGCTTTGAAAAGCTACTCTAACTTAAGAGCAAATTTCTATTTCATTGGCGTATATTCACAATGGATTCGTTGAATCACAATTCAACTTGTGTTTTGAAAAACTGCTCTAACTTGAGAAAGAATAACTATTGAACTTAAAGAACGACTCACATAAAAACCACCATAAGCGATTGTGCAATGCACATAGTCAATGGTGGTTTTTTTTGCCTAGAATTCAAGTTCGTCGTTGCAGTCCTTTATATAACCGCGAACCTTGAGTTTAGCGATATGTTCTTTTCTGATTTTTTCGATGTCGATACCGTATTGCTCCTCGAGTTTAAACATCATGGTAATGCAGGTTTGAGCCACATCCATAAGTTCCTTGGCGGTATTTTCGATTAAATCTATTTCGTCAAGCGAGTTGTTTTCACCGCTTAAATTTCTGTACTTACCTATACACTCAGCTAATTCGCCCTGTTCTTCACCCATTTTTATAAAGGTAGACTCAAGAGTCGGGCTTAGATTGTTGAGTTCAGGTAATGATATAGTTTTTAATTTCACTAGAATTCACTCCTTTAGACTTCAAAATCAACTTAAATTATACTAAATAACTAATATAAATACAAATTAACTTTGTCGCATTCAGTTAAAAAAAGCTAGGGTGTGAAGGATAAAATAGAATTGTAGGAAAAAGATGTTGTAATTTGATTTACCTTTTTTTGAAATTGTTGTATAATTATTTATAAAGTTACAAAAATGTTACAAATATAGGTGTTATGAGAATAGGGCGTCATCATAGTTGAGTACACAGATTTAGCTTTGTATATGTAATATTCTAAGGAGGGAGTACATGAAAAAAAAATTGATTGTAAGTGCGTTGATTGTAACCAATCTGGTAAGTTTCAGTGGTCTCAGCGCGAATGCAGCTAGTAAAACCAGTAAAATGAAAGAAATTTCAGCTAACTTGAATAAGGCACATGAGATTATAAGTCAGAATAAATCAGATGATTCACATAGTGAGAATGCAGATACGGTGGATATAAATGGTTCGGTAAAAAATTATGAGAGCCTACCTTACAGCATAGATGCACAGATTGAATCACAGATTAAAAGAGGCGGAAATTTAATCAATAAGGCTGTAGCCATGGATAACAATGTTCTTACTACATTTAATATGGAAAACAACGAGCTTATGCCATTTAATATCGGGATAAGAGGTACTTATCAAGAAGCAAATAAAGAAGAGTTACTCCATTATTTAGATCCAAACAATTTCGTTGGAACTAAAGAAGGAATAATGCAATTTTTAAGAACGAATACATATAGAGAAATATCGGTCACAAGATTGAATGAGTATTTAGACAAGTATTGTGTGGATTACAGCAAGACTGAGCAAAATGTATTTAGAAACAAGGGACAGGCCTTTAAGGATGCAGCTAAGAAATACAATATAGATCCAGTGTATTTTGTAGCACATGCTATGTGGGAAACTGGATATGGAAAATCTGTTTTATCAAAAGGACAGATGGTTGACTCAGTTGGAGGCAAACCACTAGATAAACCTGTTAAGGTGTATAATTTCTTCGGAATTGGAGCAGTTGACGGTTCGGCTAATTTAAGTGGAAAAGAAGCGGCGTACGCAAATGGATGGACGAGCGTAGAAGCAACGCTCGACGGTTCGGCGAAATGGCTGTCTGATGGATATGTCAACAGCACTAAGTACGTGAAACAACAGAACAGCGTATATAAGATGAGATGGTTCTATGAAGTATCATGGCATCAATACGCAACAGATGTAAACTGGGCGTGCGGCATATCGAGTATGATGTCAAAGTTGATTGGGATATACGACTCTAATGCAGTATTGACATTCGACATACCTCAGTACAAATAAGTATGGCAGGGAACACTTCTTCTCTAGTATTGACTATCAGTACTAGGACGAGAAGTGTTTTTTTGCTGTTTAAAAAATATAATAACTTGAGATAAATATCACCCACCAAGCAATACATATTTAATTTAATAGGAGAAACATGAAATATTTGGTCTGCAGCAAGTCGATGAATTTGTAAATTCACGTCGATAAATATGCTATAATTAAATGATAATTGCTTGTGCTACAAAGTACGTGGTGAGGGATTTTACTCCACACGGACCTTCATCTCAATTTATACGGTAACTAAAAAGTTAGACTTGAAGTTAGCGAATACTCATTTGCTAATGTAAGAAAGGAATGTGAAAAATGCAAACTGTTAAGGAATACTTGGACAAGTTAGAGATTAACAATTCAATTCTCGAAAGACAGCTAAAAGAAGTGTTCATAAAAAAAGTTGTCTACTTTAAAGAAGATAAAATAGTATACTTCTACCTTACATCAAAAGACATAGTGTCTCATGACTTCTTAAATGTATTCAGAGATGAATTAGCAGGGAAGCTTGACTACTTTAAAGAAATTAGGATAAAGATAAGATTCACTGGATACGAGAGGGCTAAGTACAAGGATATAATAAAAAAATACTGGGTCAATATAATATACATATTAAAGACGCTTTGCCCATCGATATCTGTATGGCAGAAGAACGTGGAGTATATGTGTATAGACGAAGATTTAAAAATAAAATTACCTAAAGAGATGTTCTACGATAGGCTGATGGAAAGGAACGTCGTGTCTGTTCTCAAAAATGTTTTAAATGAGGAACTAGGTATAGATTTGAATATAACCATAGAAAAGGCAGTGGACGTTGAAATAGATAGGGATAAGATAATAGCGAGAAGTGAGCAGAGGATAGTTGAAAAAATTAAGGCATTGGAGTTCGCGCAGCCAAATGTGAGCGGTGATGACGAAGAGTGTTGTGCCATCTTTAATGAGACTGTAGATGAGAAGATGATATTTGGAGAGAACGTCAATGCTCCAGTTGAGAAGATTGCGGACCTAAACGAAGCATCTGGAACTGTAGGTGTATTGGGTGAGGTATTCGACGTCGAGACAAAGGAACTTAGAAATGGAAAAATACTGATGATAGCACTTCTCACAGACCACACTAGTTCGATATCTGCAAAACTATTCCTCACAGATATGAACAAGGACAGGGTGCTCAGCAGGATAAAGAAGGGCAGCTACCTAAAGATCAAGGGAGATGTCCTATTTGACACTTATCAGAGGGAAATAAGTATGACGATAAGTGGCATGAGAGAAGAGAAAAAAGTAGAAAGACAGGATACAGCTCCTGTAAAGAGGGTTGAACTCCATGCACATACTCAGATGTCGTCTATGGATGCGATAACTCCTGTCAAGGGATTAGTGAATAGAGCAATATCCTGGGGACATAAGGCTATTGCAATCACTGACCATGGGGTGGTTCAAGGATTCCCGGACGCCATGAACGCGGCAAAGGGCAACGATATAAAAATACTCTACGGAGTTGAGGGATATATAGTTGAAGATGATTTCAAGATAATTGAAGAGCCTAATGAAAAGTCGCTATCCCAAGAGTTTGTGGTGTTTGATATAGAGACTACTGGTTTTTCGAATACAAAGGACAGGATAACAGAGATAGGTGCAGTGAAGATAAGGGATTTTGAGGTTGTTGAGAGATTTAGCGAACTTATAAATCCAGAGAAGGACATCTCGTATAAGATTCAAGAGTTGACTGGAATTACAAACGACCTCGTCAAAGATAAGCCTACAATACGCGAAGTGCTTCCAAAGTTCTTGGACTTTATAGGAGGTGCGGTGCTTGTCGCCCACAACGCAGAGTTTGATACGGGATTCATAGCTGAAAAATGCAAGCAAATGGGCTATGAGTACAATAGCAAATACGTGGATACATTGATGCTCGCAAGGGTACTACTTCCAGAGCTAAAGCGATTTAAACTAAACAACGTGGCAAAGGCATTGGGAGTTCCTCTATTAAACCACCATAGGGCGGTGGATGATGCAGAGGCAACGGCTCATATATTCATAAAGTTCTTAGAAATGCTTAGGGATAAGGGTGCGAATACCTTGGCAGAGGTAAATGAGGTATTGGGCAGGATAGATTACAGCAAGTTAAAGACCAATCATATAAGTTTAATTGCAAAGAATTTAGTTGGATTAAAAAACATGTACAAGATAATTTCAGATGCCCATATAGAGCATTTTTATAGACAACCTCGTATTCTAAGGAGCGTGCTTACAAGGCTAGGCGATGGAATAATCATAGGATCAGCCTGTGCATCTGGAGTCCTATTCGACGCTGTCAAGAAAAACAAGACGGACGAGGAAATTGGAAAGATATTAGATATGTACGATTACGTAGAGGTAATGCCTACCGAAAACAACAGGTTTATGATAGAAAATGGAGAGGTCGACGACGAGGAAGAACTTCAAAATATAAATAGAAGGCTGATAGAAGTAGCGAAGAAATTCGGAAAAATTCCAGTTGCCACAGGTGATGTTCATTTTTTGGACAAACACGAGGCAGTACTTAGAAACGTGCTAAAGTATTCTCAAGGGTTTAAGGTAGACGATTACGAGACATATCTGCATTTTAGGACGACAGATGAGATGTTAGATGAGTTTAGCTATCTCGGTGAAGAATTGGCGTACGAGGTGGTTGTGGAAAATTCAAATAAGATTGCAGACATGGTTGAAAATATTAAACCAGTTCCAGATGAGACGTTTGCACCAGTGATAGAGGGATCAGACGTCGAGTTGAGAGAGATGTGCTATAAAAAGGCGATTAGGATATACGGAGATCCTATGCCAGATGTTGTGAAAAAGAGGCTGGATAGAGAGCTGAACTCTATAATAAGCAATGGATACGCAGTGATGTACATCATAGCGCAAAAACTAGTTACAAAGTCGCTTTCAGACGGATACTACGTTGGATCGAGGGGGTCTGTCGGCTCGTCATTAGCGGCTACGATGAGCGATATCACCGAGGTAAATCCGCTTCCGGCACATTATATCTGTGAAAATCCAGATTGCAAGTACTCGTATTTCTACGATGTAGGTGAATGGGGATCAGGTGTGGACCTACCCGACAAGATATGTCCAAAATGCGGAAGACAACTTGCAAAAAATGGTCACGATATACCATTTGAAGTTTTCTTGGGGTTTGAGGGAGATAAGGAACCGGATATAGACCTTAATTTCTCAGGAAATTACCAGCCTGTCATCCATAAATACACTGAGGAACTCTTCGGTGAGGGCTATGTCTACAGAGCGGGAACAATTGGCACGGTTGCAGATAAGACAGCTTATGGATACGCTAGAAAATATACAGAAGAAAACAATATAAACGTGCCAAATGCAGAAGTACTAAGGCTTGCGAATGGATGTACCGGGGTGAAAAGGACATCTGGACAGCATCCAGGTGGGGTAATGGTAGTTCCAGACTACAAGGAAATATACGACTTTTCTCCTATACAGTACCCGGCAAACGATAGGGAGTCCGGTGTAATAACCACTCATTTTGACTATCATTCCATAAGTGGTAGAATACTAAAACTCGATATACTTGGACACGACGGCCCTACACTTATAAGGATGATAGAAGATATTACAGGCATAACAATAACAGACATACCTCTAGACGACGAGAAGACAATGTCGCTATTTACATCTACCGAGGCCTTAGGAGTTACCCCAGAGGAAATTCACTGTCCAATCGGTTGTCTTGCGATTCCAGAGTTTGGAACGAAATTCGTAAGACAGATGCTCCTTGATACAAAGCCATCTACCTTTGCTGAGTTGGTCAGGATATCCGGGCTTTCACACGGTACTGATGTATGGGTAAACAACGCCCAAGACTTGGTTAGAGAAAACGTCGTAGGTCTTAAGGACGTTATATCGACTAGGGACGATATAATGAACAATCTGATATTTCTAGGACTTCCTCCTAAGATGGCATTTACTATAATGGAGAGTGTAAGAAAGGGTAAGGGTCTAAAGCCGGAGCATTTAGAGGCTATGATCGAGCATGAGGTACCTGACTGGTACATAGACTCTTGCAAAAAGATAAAGTACATGTTCCCAAAAGCTCATGCAGTAGCATATGTCATGACTTCATTTAGGTTGGCGTACTGCAAGGTACATTATCCAGAGGCATTTTACGCAACTTACTTCACAACCAAGGTGGATGATTTTGACGCTGACCTCATTATAAATGGAATAGATGCGATATCGGCTAAGATGAGTGAGATAGAGGAATTAGGAAATGAGGCTACTGTCAAGGAAAAGGGAATGTACACAATCTTAGAGGTTGCGAGGGAGATGTACGCCAGAGGTATAAAAATACTTCCAGTGGATATATACGAATCCCACGCTACAGAGTTTAAGGTGGTAGGGGATAGGACGATCCTTCCTCCGATGACATCTCTTCAAGGGCTTGGAGAGAATGCTGCATTAAACATAATGAGCGAGAGACAAAACGGGGAATTTATTTCGAAAGAGGATTTGAGAAAGAGGGCTAAGGTGTCTAAACCCGTTATCGAAGTCCTTACAAAACATGGTTCTCTAGAAGGAATGAGCGATAGGGATCAACTGGCATTTAAATGTTGATAGTATAGGAGAATCGACAGGACTCAAAGAGTGTTTATAACTTGAGATAAATGTACCCCCACATCTACAGGTGGCGGGCATAAACCTCATTTTAGTGGGAGTTAAATCTCACACTGAAAGAGTTGAATAACCATTTAACCTTAGATTATTAGAAAAGCGACGAGTATTATAATGGATTTCTATAGTGACTTTTTTGGAAATTTACCCAAATAAAATTCGGATTTACATTGAATTTTGCGTTTGTCAACTAAAACTTGCAAAAATTTTGTATTTGTGATAACATATACCTAGTAAAAGAGTATACTTTGCGAAAAAAGAGTGAGGAAATGTTCTCACTCTTTTATTATAGTTTATACAGCTTAGCTGGCTGGACTAAATTACCTGCATAGCTGATTCGAATTGAGAAGAAACTAGGTTGATTAGCATGTAGATATCGATTGGTATACTTAGGACCACCATCAAAACTGAATAGGAGGGGTGCAGATGAAGAAAAATATAGAAGCACTGATTGAAGCGACAGTAAAAGAAGTGACAGACAGACATGAATTCGAATTAGTAGATGTCGAATACGTCAAAGAAGCAGGCGAATACTACCTAAGAATATATATAGATAAAGAAGGAGGAATTTCTCTTTCTGAATGTGAAATAATAAGTAGAGAACTAAGTCCGATACTTGACGAAAATGATCCGATAGAAGAGAATTACTTCTTGGAAATATCATCTCCAGGCCTTGATAGACCACTCAAAAAGGAGAAAGACTTCGTGAGATACGCTGGAAGAGATGTAGAATTAAAACTCTACAAGGCAGTTGACGGCAAAAAACAATACGAGGGAAAACTTATCGAACTAACACCGGACAATATCATAAGAGTAGAAGTAGGCGACGAACCTAAAGAGTTTGACAGAAAAGATGTAGCTATAATCAGATTAGCTATAGAATTTTAACGAGTTTATGATTAACCATTTGGATAAAGGATAACGGAGGAAATAAAAATGAATCATGAGTTTTTGGAAGCATTAGATGAATTAGTAGTTGATAGAGGAGTAGATAGAGACGTACTAATAGACACAATAGAACAAGCAGTACTAACTGCATACAAAAAAAACTTTGGCTCAGCACAGAATGTCAGAGTAGAATTTGACGGAATTAACGGAGGAGTTAGAGTATATTCACAAAGAACAGTAGTTGATGAATCAGATTTATACGATAACTTCCTAGAAATAGAATTAGCAGAAGCTAGGAAATTAAATCCTAACTACGAACTAGGAGATATAATCGAAAATGAGGTTACACCTAGTGATTTTGGTAGAATAGCTGCTCAGACAGCGAAGCAAGTAGTAGTTCAAAGAATAAGAGAAGCTGAAAGAGAAATAGTCTACAATGAATTCCTTGAAAAAGAAAACGACATAGTTACTGGTGAGGTTGCAAGAGCAAGTAAAAGCGTAGTACATGTTAATCTCGGAAGGATTGAGGGTATAATGACACAGAGTGAACAAATACCTCAAGAATTCTATAAATCTGGACAAAAGATGAAATTCTACGTTGTAGAAGTCAAAAAGACTAATAAGGGACCACAGATAATGGTGTCTAGAAGTCATCCAGGTCTAGTTAGAAGATTATTTGAAGAAGAAGTTCCAGAAATATTTGAAGGAATAGTTCAAATCAAATCTGTAGCCAGAGAAGCCGGATCTAGAACAAAGATGGCAGTAAAATCTATAGATGATAAGATAGATCCAATCGGAGCTTGTGTGGGTCCAAAAGGTCTAAGAGTTAAGAATATAGTAGACGAACTAGGTGACGAAAAGATAGATATAATAAAATACGACGAAGATCCAGCGGTATTTATATCTTCAGCTCTAAGTCCATCAAAGGTTGTGAGAGTAGATGTCAACGACGAGGAAAAATCAGCATTAGTAGTAGTTCCAGACTATCAACTTTCGCTTGCAATAGGTAAAGAAGGACAAAATGCTAGATTAGCTGCAAAACTTACAAACTGGAAGATAGATATAAAAAGTGAATCTCAAGCTTACGAAGAAATGCCTGAAGAAAGAGAAGCCAATGAAGAAAGAATCGGTGGAGGTCTTCTATCTAGTTTTGGAAAAAGCTTGCTTTCAGGAAAAAGCGAAGATGAAGAATCAACTGAAATAGAAGTAGAAGAACTAGAAACAGAAGTAGTAGCGGGAGAATTAAAAGAAAATGAAGTAACTACAGCTGACGATGATAAATTAGATTTCTAATTTCTATATTAAGTATAATTAACTGATAATAAATAACAATACAATTTGAACAGTTATAGTTTAAAGGGAGGGGATAACTTTGAATAAAGTGAAGAAAATACCTCAAAGAAAATGTATCTCATGTCAAGACAGGGATTCAAAGAGAGAACTACTTAGGATTGTAAAAAACAAAGAAGGCGAAATCTTTGTAGATAAGACTATGAAGGCCAATGGTAGAGGAGCATATATCTGCAAGTGTGAAGAATGTATAAAGAAGGCTATAAAGTCAAAAGCTTTAAACAGGGCGTTTAAAACTGAGGTGCCAGCTGAAGTATACGAAAAGCTTCTTGCAGAACTAAATGATGATGATAAATAAAAAAGCAGTTTCACTTATAGGACTCGCGATGAGGGCTGGTAAAGTCGTATCGGGAGATGATACAACTCTTATAGAGCTTAAGAAAAACAAGTTGAAACTCGTGATTATAGCGGAGGATGCGTCTGATAACACAAAGAAGTTGTTTAAGGATAAGTCCTCTTATAGACAGATACCATATGTAATCTGTATGAGTAAAAACGAGATTGGACTTATGATAGGGAAATCTCCAAGAGCTGTCATGGGAATAAAGGACAGAGGATTTGCAGATAAAATAAAGAGTTTGCTAGAAGAAAAATAAAATAGGGGGTGATCTTGTGTCAAAAACAAGAGTATACCAAATAGCGGAAGAAATAAACATGTCAACAGAAGATTTAATAGAAAAGTTAGCAGAACTTGAAATAATGGTTGGAAAAGACGATTATCTTGAAGGAGAAGAGCTTGAATTAGCACTTGAATTAACAGATGAGCCTAAGGATATGGGAAATAAAATAGAAGTCAACGGATCGATAACAGTTAAAGACATAGCTGAAAGATTAGATAAGCCAGCGACAGAAATAATTATGAAACTAATGAAAATGGGTACAATGGCAAGTATCAATCAAGAGATAAGCTTTGAAATAGCTTCATTAATAGTAAATGAATACGGATTTGAATTAATCCATTCTGCAATAGACGAAGAAGAAGCTAAAGAAATAGAAAAACTTCTCGAAATAGAAGAAGATTCAGAAGAAAACTTAAAACCTAGACCACCAGTAGTTACAGTAATGGGTCACGTTGACCACGGTAAAACTTCTCTACTAGACGCAATTAGATCTACAAATGTTATATCTGGAGAAGCTGGCGGAATCACACAGCACATAGGTGCGTCAGAAGTAGTTACAAATGGACAGAAAATAGTATTCCTAGATACTCCAGGTCATGAGGCGTTCACGTCTATGAGAGCCAGGGGAGCACAGGTTACAGATATAGCTATACTAGTAGTTGCAGCTGACGACGGTATAATGCCTCAGACTATTGAAGCAATAAACCACACTAAGGCAGCTGGAGTACCAATGATAGTTGCGATAAACAAGATAGATAAACCAGGTGCAAACCAAGACAAGGTTAAACAAGAACTTGCAGACCAAGGCCTACTTGTTGAAGACTGGGGTGGAGATGTAATCTCAGTGCCAGTATCTGCTAAGAAAAAAGAAGGTATAGATACTTTACTTGAGATGATACTATTAGTAGCTGAAGTTGAAGAGTTAAAAGCCAACCCAGATAAGAGAGCAGTCGGTACTGTAATAGAAGCAGAATTAGACAAGGGTAGAGGACCAGTAGCTACAGTCTTAGTACAGGGTGGTACACTTAGCGTTGGAGATCCAATAGTTGCAGGTGTAGCAAGCGGTAAGGTAAGAGCTATGATAAACTCAAAAGGAAAGAGAGTCAAGACAGCTGGACCATCTACTGCAGTTGAAATCCTAGGACTTTCTGAAGTTCCAGAAGGTGGAGATCAATTCGTAGAAGTACCTACTGAAAAAGCTGCTAGAAATATAGCAGAAAAGAGAAGACAGTTGGCGAGAGATGAACAGATGAAGGCAACTCAAAGATTATCTCTTGAAGATTTATTCGAACAGATGAACTCAGGATCTGTAAAAGACCTAAACATAGTAGTGAAGGCCGATGTACAGGGATCAGTCCAAGCTGTTAAACAATCACTTGAAAAACTTTCAAACGAAGAAGTTCAGGTTAGAGTTATACACGGTGGCGCGGGAGCTATAACAGAGTCTGACGTACTCCTTGCAGAAGCATCTAATGCAATCATAATAGGATTTAACGTAAGACCAGTTCCCGGAGCTGAAATGATGGCTAAGAAGGAAAATGTAGATATAAGAACTTATACTATAATATACAAGGCTATAGAAGACGTAACACAGGCTATGACAGGAATGTTAGATCCAGAATACGTAGACGAAGAAACTGGAAAGGCAGAAATAAGAGAAATATACAAGATTTCAGGTGTCGGTACAGTTTGTGGTTGCTACGTAACTGAAGGAAAAATATTCAGAAACTGCAAGGTTAGAATAGTTAGAGACAGCATAATAATCCACGAAGGCGAAATAGCTGCCCTAAAGAGATTCAAAGACGATGTAAAAGAAGTTAACAACGGATATGAATGCGGTATAAGTATAGTAAATTACAATGATTTAAAAGAAGGCGACATAATGGAAGCCTACATCACAAAAGAAGTTAAAAGAACTCTATAATTTAGAGATGTCTACACCCAGGTGTAGACAGTCCTCATCGAGGCCTACTTTTTGTGATTGATTTAGAAATAAATAAATAAAAAAGAAGGTTGATTATATGGCATCACGCACAAGGACTGCTAGAATAGCAGAAGAGATAAAAAAAGTAGTAAGCACTATGTTTATAGGCGGTATAAAAGACCCTCGTATAAACTCAATGGTTAGCGTAACAGATGTTGAGGTCACAAATGATCTTAGATACGCATATGTGTATGTGAGCATTCTAGGTGGAGATTTTGACTCTACAATGGAGGGCTTAAAAAGCGCATCTGGGTTTGTAAGACGCGAAGTCGGAAAAAACATCAAGCTAAGATATATTCCAGAAGTGATATTTAGGGTGGACGACTCTCTAGAAAAGGGAATGTATATGGAAGAACTTATAAGAAGTGTGACTAAAGATGATTAATATCGACAGGGTCATAGATTGCATAGTAGAAAATGAAAACTTTGTAGTTACCTCACATGTCAGTCCAGATGGTGACAACCTAGGATCTAGCATGGCTATGTACCACGCACTTGAAAAATTAGGTAAAAAAGTAAACTATGTCTTAGACGATGTAGCTCCATTAAACCTAGAATTTATCACAGAGGGAGTCAAAAAACTCTCTTCTGATGAATTCGAAAGCCAGGGTGATTACATTGTAATCGCCCTAGACTGCGGTGACGAATTTAGAATATGTATTGATGAAGATATTCTAAAGGGAGCGAAGGCATTGGTAAATATAGACCACCATGACACAAATAGGGGATATGCAGATATAAATGCAGTAGATTCAAAGGCATCCTCTACCTGCGAGATGGTGTACAGAGTTCTAAATAGGTATAAAAAGATTTACAAAGAGGGAATTATAGACTCGGATGTAGCTACCTGCCTGTACACCGGTTTGGTTACAGATACAGGTAACTTCCAGTACTCAAATGCAGATGAGGACAGTTTTGATATGGCTAGAAATTTAATCGCATTTGGAGCTAGAAAACAGGATGTAGTGACAAGGGTCTTTCAAAGCAACTCACTCAACTTCTACAGATTGCTAGGCGATGCCTTGAATACACTAGAAGTATTTGAATCAAAGATCGCAAGCATGTGCATAACAACAGATATGCTATCCAAAAACGAGATAAGTTCAAACGATATCGACGGAGTTACCCCTTACACTAGGGATATAGAGGGTATCGAGATAGGTATTCTGTTCAAACAAAAGGGCGATAAAGAATTTAAAATAAGTCTGAGGTCGAAAAATACCGTAGAAGTAAGCCAGATAGCTAAAAAATTTGGCGGTGGTGGGCATGTGTACGCCTCTGGTTGCACAGTACACGGAAAACTGGAAGATGTAAAAGAAATGGTGATCTCAGAGGCTGTAAAGGCACTCGATGATTACTACGACAAACACTAACTAAGGTGATGAAATGGATAAAATAATTAATATTCTAAAACCAACGGGAATGACATCACACGATGTTGTAAGCGTGGTAAGAAGAATACTAGGAACAAAAAAAGTCGGTCACACAGGTACTCTGGACCCAGATGCATCGGGAGTTCTTCCAATATGCGTCGGTAAGGCTACCAAGGTGAGCGAACTCATACTAAACAAGGAAAAGACCTATCTATGCGAGTTGAGCCTTGGTGCGAGCACTGATACCTACGATTCATCGGGAAGCGTAACAAAGAGAGTTGAAGAATTTTCGGTATCGAAGCAAGAACTGCAAAAAGCATTAGAATCTCAGCTGGGGGAGATAGACCAGCTCCCACCGGTATACTCTGCGCTAAAGGTCAATGGGAAGAGGATGTGTGACCTAGTCAGAAGTGGAAGAGAAGACGAGATAGTTATAAACCCTAGAAAAGTGAATATAAAAAGCATGGAGTTAATCAGATTCGATGGTAAGAAGGCCGTCTTTGTAACTAAATGTTCGAAGGGAACCTATATCAGGAGCATATGTAACGATATAGGCGAAATACTAGGATGTGGAGCTCATATGTCTATGCTTATCAGAAATTCATCTGGAAAGTTTGATATAAAAGATTCAATCACGCTTGAAGAACTAGAAGAAAAATTTAACGAAGATACACTAGATCCATATCTCTACGATATCGACTACGCATTAAGCGACTTCCACAAGTTGGTACTTATGGACACTGCACTTAAATACTACACAAATGGCGGTGCGATAGACGAGAGAAGATTTTTAGGTGGAGACTACACAGCTGAAGACGAGTTTGTAAGGGTCTACAGCGAGGACGGTTTTATAGGGCTTGGTAAACTTACGCAAGAAGAGAAATTCCTAGTGGTCAAGGGTGAAAAGAAGTTCATATAGGAGACGATATGGAAATAATAAAATCTATAAAAGAAATCAAAAATATAGAGCACAGTGCAGTAACCCTAGGAAACTTCGATGGAGTCCACAAGGGGCATCAGGTGCTGATATACAAAACCGTCAATATAGCAAAGACAAACGGAATTAAAAGCGTGGTATTCACATTTGAAAACCACCCAGCAAACTACTTTAAGCCAGGTAGTTTGAAAAATATTATGAACAATGAAGAAAAGCTAAAGATTTTCGAATCTATGGGTGTAGACGTCGTCGTGATGGTGCCGTTTGACAAATACATGACTACAGTAGACGCAGAAGAATTTGTCAAGGAAGTACTAGTCAGTAAGCTACATACGAACTTCATCGTAGTAGGTCACGACTTTAATTTCGCAAAGAATAAAACTGGAAATTCAAAACTGCTTAAATCTCTGGAAGATAAGTATAAATTTGATGTAGACGTTGTTTCCCAGGTTCTTATAGGGGATATAAGGGTTAGCAGTTCGTACATAAGGGAGCTTATTTCAAACGGGGAAGTAGATAAGATACAGAACTTTTTAGGAAAGAATTACACTATGAGCGGTGAGGTAGTCCATGCCAAGGAAATAGGCAGAACAATAGGATTTCCTACTGCTAATATCAAGATAGATGAAAATATACTCTGCCCCAAAATAGGGATATACGCATCGAGGGTGCTTTTGGACGATGAATTTTTCTTCGGTGCTACCAACGTTGGATTCAATCCTACGGTAAGTGGTAAGAACCTCTCAATAGAGACGCATATTCTAGATTTTGACAGGGATATATACGGAAAGGTTATAGAAGTAGAGTTTTTGGAGAAGATAAGAAATGAGATTAAATTCGATTCACTAAATGATTTAAAGGAGCAGCTCAAAATAGACACTGGGTTTGTGAGGAAAGACTATTCTTCGAAAATTAATTTTGCAAAATAGTACCTTTTGTGATAGAATGGTTATGGTAATTAACCAATACCAGGCATTTGAATACTCCAATCAATGCTTAGTATACGGCGATTATACAAAAAAACGGAGGTAACACAATGAATAAAGAAGCGATAATAAAGGAATACTCAAGAAAAGAAGGAGATACAGGTTCTCCAGAAGTACAAATAGCTTTACTTACAGCTAGAATAAACGAACTTAACGAACACTTAAAAGTTCATAAAAAAGACCATCATTCAAGAAGAGGACTTCTTAAAATGGTTGGTAGAAGAAGAAACTTATTAGCTTACTTAAAAGAAAAAGATCTAGAAGGATATAGAACATTAATAGCTAGATTAGGATTAAGAAAATAATTATTTCTTGTATAGGGCCAATTGAGGACAGGACAAGTTTGTCCAGTACTTGGTTGGTCTGTTTTTTTAGATGTATTATATATAGCTTGAGAAAAATGTCCAAACCTCTACAGGTAGCGGCAGAATTCTCATTTAAGTGGGGGTGAATACACAACCACGTGCTAATCAGCACAAGCAATCACCATTTAAATATCGTTGAAATAGAGAAGATGGAGGAGAGATTTTTGAAGATAAAGATACTTTGTGACAGTTTATGTGACATACCTCAAGAGATAGCTGAGAAAGACTATCTAGAAGTCGTTCCACTTACTATTATGCTTGGTGGAGTTGAATATAAAGAGGGTGTTGATATAAAAGAAGAAGAGTTTTATAAACTCTTAAAAAGTAATCCAGAAATTCCTAAGACTTCACAGGCAACATATATGGAATTTAAAAGTTTATTCGATAAATACCTAGAGCAAGGATACGATATAATATGTATGACAGGGACTGCAAAGTCGTCTGGAACATACCAAAGTGCAATGCTCGCTAAAAATGACTTAGAAAATGGTAATGTGCATGTATTTGATACACAGAACCTATCGCTTGGAAGCGGACAATACGTCATCAGGGCTTGTGAGCTTTTGGAAGAAGGAAAAGACTGTACAGAAATAATAAATGAGTTAGAAAGAATTAGAGATAGCGTTAGACTTATATTCATGCCGTTTACTCTTGATTATCTAAAGATGAGTGGAAGGGTACCTATAGTAGCAGCCTTTGTTGGAAATATGATCGGCTTAAAACCAATCCTGTATTTCAACGACGGAGATTCAAAAATAGTCGGAAGCATAAGGGGTACGAAACAGATAGTGTCCAAGCTAGTAGACGCTATAATAAAACTCACCGAAGGAAAAAAACTAGAAGATATGGTGTTCACAGTGGGTTGTGGAGATAACTTGGACTTTGTAAAGAAATTAGAAGAAGAGTTGAAAAAGAAAATTAAGTGTAGGAAACTCTATATGACAAGAGGTGGAGTCGCTATATGTTCACATACGGGTCCAGATATATTGGCGATAAGTTGCTCATATTAAGTAAATAAAACTTAAGAAAGATATCCCAAACAAATTACAGGCGTCGGATATAACTTGAGATAAATGTCCACCACCTATAGGTGGCGGGCTGAAATAATATTTAAACATTGTTTAATGTTATTAAATTTGATAAACTAGTAATTAGAGCAGTTTTGTCAGTAATTTAGTGAAAAATAATAATATCTTTAAAAAGGGTATCATAATTAAAATAGATAACTAAATAAAATATGCAGATAAGTGTCATAGAACAATAAAATGATAAAAAGAGCGGTAATTTGAGGAGGAAAGTAATTTATGTTTGAACATAAGATATTTAGGATGGATCTCGCAGGGAGAGAACTTTCAATAGAAGTTGGAAAAATCTGCGAAATGGCAGCTGGTAACTGTATCGTAAGATACGGTGACAGTATGGTCATGGTAAACACAAGTAAATCAGCAAAACCTAGGGATGGAATAGACTTCTTCCCACTAAGCGTAGATTTTGAAGAAAAACTTTACTCAGTTGGTAAGATACCAGGTGGTTTCTTAAAGAGAGAGGGTAAACCTTCAGAAAAGGCAGTACTTACATCAAGACTTATAGATAGACCGATAAGACCTCTATTCCCAGATGGATTTAGAAATGACGTACAGGTAGTGGCTACAGTGCTTTCAGTAGACCAAGATTGTACACCAGATATCATGGCGATGATAGGTTCTTCAGTAGCATTGTCAATATCTGAAATACCATTCAACGGACCTACAGGATCTGTATGTGTAGGCTTAGTAGACGGCGAATTCGTTGTCAACCCAACAGCAGAACAGAGAGAAAAAAGCGTTATGCACCTAGTAGTATCTGGAACAAAAGAAGCCATCATGATGGTTGAAGCAGGGGCAGAAGAAGTTCCAGACGCTCTAGTACTAGAAGCTATACTATTTGCACACGAACAGATCAAAAAAATAGTTGAATTCATAGATGGAATCGTAGCAGAGGTAGGTAAGGAAAAACTAGAAGTTGAACTTTACCAGGTAAGCGATGAAACTGAAAAAGTAGTAAGAGAGTTCGCAGCGGAAAAGATGAAGGCTGCAGTTAAGACTATAGAGAAAATGGAAAGACAAGAAAACATGGACAAGGTTAAAGAAGAAACTCTTGCCCATTTTGCAGAAGAGGTTGAAAACTTCGACGAAATGAAAGGCGATATCGAAGAAGTGCTACAACATATAATTAAAGAAGAAGTTAGAAAATCAATAGTACACGATGGCGTTAGACCTGACAATAGAAAACTAGAAGAAATCAGACCTATATGGTGTGAAACTGGCCTAGTTCCAAGAACTCACGGTTCTGCTATATTCACTAGAGGACAGACTCAGGTACTAAATATAGCTACTCTAGGAGCTTTGGGAGATGTCCAAAAACTTGACGGTTTAGATGAAGAAGAAAACAAGAGATATATGCACCACTACAACTTCCCATCTTACAGCGTTGGAGAAGCTAGACCTTCAAGAGGTCCAGGTAGAAGAGAAATAGGTCACGGTGCCCTTGCAGAAAGAGCATTATTGCCAGTAATACCTTCACAAGAAGACTTCCCATACGCAATAAGACTAGTATCTGAAGTACTCAGCTCAAATGGATCTACATCTCAGGCAAGTGTGTGTGGATCTACACTTTCACTACTAGATGCAGGTGTTCCAATAAGAGATATGGTAGCAGGTATAGCAATGGGTCTAATAGAGCAAGACGGAAAAATAGCAGTACTTTCAGACATACAGGGTATGGAAGATCACCTAGGAGATATGGACTTCAAGGTAGCTGGTACTGAACACGGTATAACTGCAATACAGATGGATATAAAGATAGACGGTATAGACGAATCAATACTTAGACGTGCTCTTAAACAAGCAAAAGAAGGTAGAATTCACATACTTGGAGAAATGAGAAAAGTTATATCAGCTCCAAGAGCAGAACTTTCTCCTTACGCACCTAAGATATTCAAAATGATGATCAACCCTGACAAGATTAGAGACGTAATAGGACCTGGTGGAAAGGTTATAAACAAAATAATCGATGAAACAGGTGTTAAATTAGACATAGAACAAACTGGTGAAGTCTTTATATCAGGAACTGACGTAGCTATGATACAGGCAGCTCAGAGATTAATCGAAGACATAGTAGCTGAACTTGAACTAGGTACTATCTACAAGGGTAAGGTAACTAGAATAATGAACTTCGGTGCATTTATGGAACTTCTACCTGGTAAAGAGGGCTTACTACACGTTTCTCAAATATCCCACGAGAGAGTAAACAATGTTGAAGACGTAGTTAAGATAGGCGACGAATTCGAAGTTAAGGTAATGGAAATAGATGAAAAGGGTAGAGTAAATCTATCTAGAAAAGTACTTCTTCCAAACGCTGGTGGAAACCACGGACACCAAGGTGGAGGAAATAACAATAGAAACAGAAGATAAGGTTAAATAAGAAAAGGAAAATACAGAGATTACTATATCGCTTGGTCCGTATTCCACTGTCCTCGCTGCTCGTTTAAGGCGTTTCTCGACGACGCTGCGGTAGTGGAACACGACCCAAGCTAAGTTAGTAATTTCTATATTTTCCTTTTTTAAGTATGTCACGAGTGAGGGCTGCGGTAGTGAAATGTGACCTATGCTGTGGGTGTTATCCTTGGATTTTTTTATTTGTCCCTATACAATAGGGAGAAAAGGGTGGCTCAACGACGCTACGGTAGTGGATTGTGGAATGGTATCAGTTGACTCGAAAAATATTATGGGATACAATAGTCAGTAGTAGTATTTGTAAAAGAACAGATTTCTAAATGAATAACTAGCCTTTAAATATTCAAAGAACGTAAATCAAAGAAGATTTAAAATTAAACACAACAAAATAAACTGCAATAGATAAACTACCTATAAGGAGGGATTTGATGTTAGATATCAAGAACTTTAGCAAGTCGTATAAAAAAGGGCAAAAAGTAGTTGACGGTTTAAATTTAAGGATAGAAGCTGGCGATATATGTGCATTCGTCGGACATAACGGTGCAGGTAAAAGTACGGCTATAAAGGCGATAGTTGGAATTTTAGACTTCGAAGAGGGCGAGATACTTATAGACGGCCATTCGATCAAGACGGAGCCAATCGAATGTAAGAAAATACTCTCGTACACACCTGACAATCCAGATATATACGAGCATATGACGGGAATTCAGTACCTTAACTTCATAGCAGATATATTCGATATGGGGGATGAGCGAAATGAAAGGATTAAGAAATACGCCGATGCATTTGAAATTACAGATAAGTTGGGAAATCTTATATCGTCCTACTCTCATGGTATGAAGCAAAAACTTACTCTAATATCAGCCTTCATGCACGAGCCTAGGTTGATGATACTGGACGAGCCGTTTGTAGGATTGGATCCGAGGGCAATACTTGTACTAAAGGAAACCATGCATGAATTCTGCGATAAGGGATGTGCGATATTTTTCTCAACACATGTTCTAGAAGTTGCGGAGAAACTATGCAACAAGGTTGCTATGATACATAAGGGCAAACTAGCGCTAGACGATACCATGGAAAATTTACTTAGGAGGAACACCCTTGAAAATCTATTCATGGAGGTATTAGGCCATGAAGAATAAATTATTGCTATTGGTAAAGACGAAGCTACGTCTACAGTTTTCAATGAACGAATACAAGAATGAAAACAATGAAAAAAAGAGAAGTAGTAAGGGGTGGACTATATTTGGAAGGGTGATATTGTATCTGATTTTATTAATTTACAGTACTGGTATCTCAATTGCACTTTGTTTTGCAGGTATGAGCGATTTCCTCCCAATGTTGATAGTTTTAGGTACATCTGTAATAATGTTATTCTTAACTATATTAAGTGTAAACGGAGAGTTATTTGGATTTAAGGACTACGACCTTCTTATGTCTCTTCCCATAAACGTGAAGACGATTATACAGAGCAAGTTTTGTATCTTGTATTTCGACAATATCTTGCTAACCGCGTTTCTGATGATGCCAGCTGGATTGGTGTATTTCTTCATGGTGAAACCCACGGTGCTATTTGCTCTAACTTGGTTGGTCCTGATGATTACAGTACCTCTCATTCCAATCACCATAGCGACAGTCATCGGTGCCTTAGTGATGATGTTTTCGCTAAGATTCAAGCACGCCAATGCGGTTAAGTCACTCATGACAATTGCTGTGATACTGGGATGGATAATATTTAACTTCAGTATACAAAATAACAGCAGGGGAGATATAGACTATAGCGACGCCGATGGAGGAACGAAAATCGAACAGGGTGTGGATGAGAATTCATCCGGAAACGGAAATTCAAATATAAGTATTCTAGCTAATTTAGTTGACGATCTACCCGGGAAGATATCTAAATACTATCCGCCTTCAATTCTGGTAGATCACGCGGTAAACGACGGAAATGTATTGGCATTGGCGGGATTTACGGGAGTATCGCTAGGGTGGTACTGGATATTTGTAGAGGCCTTATCAAGAAAATATAAATCAATCAATTCGAAGATAACTGCTAAGAGGTCGGATTCGAACTACAAGATAGAGAAATTAAACAAGAATAGCCAATTAAAGTCATTGTATAAAAAGGAATTAAAGCGATTTACATCGTCAAGCGTATATCTTACAAATTCGGGTATAGGAGCGCTTTTGGCAGTTGTATTCTGCCTATACGGAGCAATTTCGGGATTTGATAAAATATTCGGGGGTGCAGAGGAAGGTGATTGGCTTTTAGCTGTAGTTCCGTTTATAATTTCAGCAATAATTTCTATGAGCTGCACGACATCTACAGCTCTATCTCTGGAGGGAAAAAACGTCTGGATTTTAAAATCGCTGCCTATAAATTCAAAGACAGTCTATGACAGCAAGATATTGGTAAATCTGACAGTATGTGTTCCAAGTGCTATTATATCAGCGGTTCTTTTGATATTCTCGCTGCATCCAAACTTAATAGATGCACTGAGGTTTATACTTATACCAGTGGTATTTTCACTGTATACATCAGTAATGGGTATTAAGATAAACAACGCGTACTGTAATTACGATTGGGACAATGAAAATCAAGTTGTAAAAAGAGGGCTGGCGGTATTCATAGGCCAGATGAACGGTATGCTAGTACCAATTGTAGTTATGCTACTCAGCTTTATCATGCCAAAGCTGGACTATAATATCAAATCATCTGGATTGATGCTTATAATCCTAGTGATTACGATTCTAGTCTACAAATGCGAGGTAGTCAAGAAATTACGATAATAAGTGATAAGAAAAATAGAAACAGGGGTATGTTTTAATCTATTACATATCCCTGTTTTATTTTTCTATTTTTCAACCCTTTACCCGTATATTTATATGATATTACACTAGCATAGTTATTAAGGTCTAAATAAACAAAGACGGGCAATTGTTATCGCCAGAAATTGCCATACAAATTTTTTGTAATACATAAAAAAATTTTGTATGGCATTTTGACAAATTTCATGTTAATATAAAATTAAATAATGATTTAGTTGATGGTGATGTATGTTTAAGTCATAACTTGGGTTAAATCTCCCACCACGAAATCAAAAGTAATCACTATTTAAATTGGAGGCTGGAATGGAAGATATATTTGAAAAAATAAGCAACTTATTGAATGATGGTATAGATGTAGTTTGGAGTATTATAGTCGAAAGCAATGGTTCATCTCCGAGATCTAAAAACGCTAGCATGGTTGTGACAAAAGATTCTGGCAGGGTATTAGGTACAATTGGGGGTGGAACGATAGAATACGAGAGCGAGAGAATTGCACTTAGATTACTCGAAGAAAAACGATCTGACGTTCACGAGTTTATTCTAACTCCAAATGAGATTGAAGATATAGGAATGGTCTGTGGTGGAGATGTAAAGGTATATTTTTACTATATATCACATACGGACGAGGAGATGGTAGCAAAACTTAAAAAGGGAAAACTCAGGATAGGATATGAGGACTCAGGAAAGTATGTGACCCTTTCAAATAGAAGTGAACACGTATATATATTCGGTGGTGGCCATATAACACAGGCAGTTGTACCGGTGATATCTAGACTGGGATTTCACAGCACTGTATGTGAGGACAGAGAAGATTTTGCTAGAAGAGAATTATTTCCAGAGGTGGATGAAATAAGATTACTACAGATGGATGAACTAGGAAACATCTGCAAGGAGATGACTAAGGACGATTTTGTATGTATTTTCACGCGTGGTCATAAGAATGATTTTGAGGTGTTGTGCCAGGTGCTCAAGACTGATATCTCGTATATAGGTGTGATAGGAAGTAGGAGCAAGAAAAAATTTGTATTTGACAAGCTTAGAAATCTAGGGTTTACAGAATCTGATATAGCGAGGGTGAAAACGCCAATAGGATTTGATATTTTAGCTGAGACCCCAGAGGAAATAGCAATAAGTGTAGCTGCTGAACTCATATATGTGAGAGCTGGAGGAAATACGGCTTTCGACCTTAGCAAACCAGAAGAATGCCGATAGAAACAAGAGAATTTCTAAGTTTAACTTGGAGTCAAGGGGAGGTTACAGATGAAGTTAATTAAAGTTGAGGACTCAGTAGGGCAGGTTCTATGTCACGATATGACACAGATAATTCCTAAGGTAACTAAGGATGCTAGATTTAGGAAGGGATATGTCGTTACGAAAGAGGATATTCCAATTCTCTTAAGTATGGGTAAGGAAAACATTTACATATGGGAAAATCAAGAAGGAATGCTCCATGAAAATGAGGCAGCAGAGATACTCTGTGAAATATGTATGGGAAGTGGTTTTAAAAAATCAGAGGTAAAGGAAGGAAAGATTGAATTAATAGCAAACGTAAACGGGATGTTAGAGGTCGATTCACAGAGTTTAAATGAAATCAACTCGTTAGGCGAGATGATGATAGCTAGCCGTCATGGAAACTTTCCTGTGAAGGCGGGAGATAAATGTGTTGCAACTAGGGTTATACCACTTGTAATTGAAGAGGAAAAGATGAAGATTGCTAAGAAAATTGCGAAAGGAAGACCGCTTTTCAACATACTTCCATATAAAAAGAAAAAAATCGGAGTCGTTACTACTGGAAGCGAGGTCTACGAGGGAAGAATCAGCGATAAGTTTACTCCTGTAATAGGGAAAAAGCTAGAGGAATACGATAATTGCATAGATGAGCATATTATATGTAACGACGATTCTGAGATGATAGAAAACAGCATTGAGAAATTTCTGGCAAGTGGATGCGATTTAATTATATGTACAGGTGGGATGAGTGTCGATCCAGATGACAGAACTCCTCTAGCTATAAAAAATACCAGCGATGAAATAATAACGTACGGTGCGCCAGTGATCCCAGGAGCGATGCTGATGTTGGCGTATACAAATAATGGCAAGGCAATCGTAGGTCTTCCGGGATGTGTGATGTATTCGAAGAAGACGATATTCGACTTAGTGCTGCCGAGGTTGATCTGCGACGTCAGGATAGAAAGCAGGGATCTATCAAAACTAGGCGAGGGCGGATTATGCCTATCGTGTGATACTTGTACATATCCAAACTGTGGTTTCGGAAAGTAAGGTTATTTAGATTGAAAGTGAATTCTAGTTAAAAAGATATATTTAGAGAGGGGGGAGATGCGGTGGAAAATGGATTTACACATTTTGACGATGATGGAAACGCCGTCATGGTGGACATTGGTGATAAACCTATAACGGATAGAATTGCTGTAGCTAGAGGAGATATAAAGGTATCATCAGAAGTGATTTCAGCGATTACAAGTAAGTCGGCTAAAAAGGGAGATGTAATTTCTGTGGCACGAATAGCTGGAATAATGGGTGCGAAGAAAAACTCAGAGCTCATTCCTCTATGCCATAATATCAATCTCACTAAGGTGGTTGTGGATTTCGATATTGACGTGGAAAACTCAGTAATTCATGCGATGTGCACAGCTGAGGCGAGAGGGATGACAGGTGTTGAGATGGAGGCATTGACAGGTGTAAGCGTCGCACTTCTGACAGTTTACGATATGTGTAAGGCTATGGATAAGCACATGGAAATAGGAAATATAAAAGTTACTTCAAAATCAGGTGGAAAGTCTGGAGACTGGAGCATAGGAAGTGAGACGGATGATAGATAGGCAGGATCGTAATATAGATTATTTGAGAATTTCAGTCACTGATAGGTGCAATCTGAGATGTAAGTACTGCAGACCAAGATATTCAGCAGAAGGCATGTATGAGAAATGTAGCGAAGATGTTTATGAAAAATCTGTGGAAGATATATATGAGAAATCTATAGAAATCTCGGATAAATCATGGGTTAGAATATCGAATAAATCAGATGTTCCAATATTAAGTGAAACGGATATATTGACGTTTGACGAGATTTTAGATATATGCAAGGCGGGGGCGAATCTTGGTATTTCAAAAATTAAAATAACAGGTGGCGAGCCTCTTCTAAGGAACGATATAGAAGAATTAATCAGAGATATTAAGTTAAATACAGGTATTAAAAATATCACGATGACGACAAATTCGATATTTCTTAAAGATAAGGCGAAAGACCTCAAAGAAGCTGGTTTAGATGCAATTAATATAAGTCTAGATACCATTGACAAAGTCAGATACCGAGAACTAACAGGATACGATGAGTTCGAAAATGTTAAAGAGGGTATTGAGTCGGCAATAGAGGCTGGTATTGACAATATCAAGCTAAACTGTGTTGCATGGAGTGGAAACGAGGACGAACTCGTGGATATAGCTAAAATAGCGAAGGAGAGTCCGATACACGTAAGGTTTATCGAGATGATGCCGCTTGGATACGGCAGGGACTTTGCACCAATATACCAGGATGAGATAATATCTAGGTTGGAAAAAAGTTTAGGAAGGCTCATACCTTGTGAAGAGGAACTTGGAAATGGACCGGCTGTTTACTACGAAGTACAGGGTTTTGCCGGTAAGATAGGTTTTATAAGCGCTATCAGTCATATGTTTTGCAGAAAATGCAATAGGGTCAGGCTTACGGCAGACGGAATGTTAAAGACTTGTCTAAATTATGATAGTAAGGTGAGTCTGAGGGATTATCTAAGATCTGGTGCAAGCGCTGAAGAATTACAGAAGTATATGTACGAAGCTATATACAATAAGCCTACGAATCATGATTTTGAAAACTTAGAAGAAGAAAAACGAGAGAAAAAAAATATGGGTAGCATTGGCGGTTAAGGTAGGCGAGGTGATGATATGAGCTATGTAGGAGTTGTAAGGGCAGTGTGTATAAGTGAAAGACGAGGTACCAAGAAGAAAAACGTGGAGACAGGCGATTTCATAGAAGAATATGGGATCGACGGCGACGCCCATGCAGGAAATTGGCATAGACAGGTGAGTCTGTTGTCCTTTGAGAGAATTCAAGATTTTAAGGATAGAGGCGCAGATATAGGCTTAGGAGATTTTGGAGAAAATCTAGTAGTAGAAGGATTTGATTTTATTAAATACCCAGTTGGAAGTCGGTTTAAGTGTAACGAGGTCTTACTTGAGATAACTCAAATAGGCAAGGAATGTCATTCACATTGTGAGATATACAAGAGTATGGGAGAATGTATAATGCCTAAGCAAGGAGTGTTTGCAAGGGTGATACACGGCGGCAAGATATCGGTTTCAGATAAAATGCAGATTGTGTAGAAATCGTTGAATCAGCATTTAGGAGGAGATACATAGTGGAAAAATACGAGTTGAACAAATATAAGGTAGCGGTAATAACCTTAAGTGATAAAGGATTCAGAGGGGAGCGTTCAGACGAGAGTGGTAATGTTATTGAGGAAATAATCTCAGATAGAGGTCATATTCTGGTAGAGAGAATTCTACTTCCAGATGAATACGAGGAAATCGTATTTAATTTAAAGAGACTTTCAGATGAGATTCAAGTAGACCTCATACTAACCACGGGTGGGACTGGGTTTTCAGACAGGGATGTAACTCCAGAGGCGACGCTCGAAGTGGCAACAAAAAATGCCATGGGAATAGTAGAGGCAATGAGATGGTATTCAATATCTATTACGAAACGGGCAATGCTGAGCAGGGCGGTTTCAGTAATTAGAAACAAAACACTTATAGTAAATCTGCCAGGAAGTCCAAAGGCGGTAAGAGAGGAATTGGAGTTTGCGATTTCGTCAATAGAGCATGGGCTTGAGATATTAGCTGGCGATGTAAGTGAGTGTGCCAGATAAATTTTAAATCTAATAAATCTAATAAAATAACGGAGGAAATTATGAAATCAAAGAAATTAGCAATTTTATTGAGTATGGTGATGGTATTGTCAGTTGGCTGCCAAAAGAAGACTGCTGACGGAAGTGAAGAGAAGGCAAAGACAAATACGGAAGAAAAACAGTCAGAAAAAAAACAGGCGACAGATGTACAAGTATTTGCTGCAGCGAGTTTGAACTCTTCAATTGAAGAAATTATAAAAGAGTACAACAAACAAGAGCCAGATGTTAAAATTACAGTAAATGCAGATAGCTCAGGTAAATTACTAACTCAGGTACAAGAAGGATTTAAATGCGATTTATTCTTCTCAGCTGCAGATAAACAGATAGAAGAGCTTGAAAAAGGTAAGTTATTAATAGATGGGACTAAAAAGAATGTATTAAATAATAAATTGATACTTATTACTCGCAAGGACAGTAAGACTGAGGTAACAGGTCTAAAAGATATAAGCAAGGCAAAAAGTATAGCTATAGCTGGTGACAGTGTTCCAGCTGGAGCGTATACTAGAAAAGCTATGGAAAACCTAGGAATGATAAAGAAAGCAGATGAAGGCAAGGTTGTAAGTACAGCGGATATATCAGAGGCTATAGGAAATAAAAACATAAGTGAACAAGGAAATGTAAGTGAAGTTTTGAATGCAGTATTAGAAGGATCAAGTGAAGTCGGCACAGTATACCTGTCTGATATATACGGACACGAAGACGAGGTTAAGGTAATCGAGGAAATAGATATAAAGGATACAGGTAAAATAAACTATCCAATGGCATTGGTTAAAAACGAAGAAGCGGATGAAAATGAGGTAAAGGGAGCTAAGAGCTTCTACGATTTCTTGACATCAGAGACTGCAAATAAGATATTTGCAAAACAGGGATTCGACGTTGAAAAAAGCAAGTAATAGCAAGAAACAGCAAGGAGTGATGACGTGATTTATACGCTTCAGAACTTAGATTGGAGTCCATTTTGGATTTCGCTTAAAACAGGAATAGTTGCAACAGCAATCTCATTTATATTTGGGATTGCTGTTGCAGGTAAGATGATGAAATCAGGATCAAGGCTCAGGGCGATAGTTGACGGCATACTAACATTGCCGATGGTACTACCTCCGACCGCAATTGGATTTTTCCTGCTTTTATTATTCAGTAAGAGAAGGCCCCTAGGGAGTTTTCTCTTTCTGCATTTTGATATAGCAATAGTTCAGACGTGGCTAGGATGCATAATTGCAGCTACGGTTATTTCATTTCCGCTCATGTACAGGAATGCTAGGGCGGCATTTGAGCAGGTGGATATAGACCTTATCTACGCAGCGAGAACACTTGGAATGAAGGAAATAGATATATTTTGCAAGGTCGTAATACCGACAGCTGGACCGGGTGTGATGTCTGGAACAGTTCTCACATTTGCAAGAGCTCTTGGAGAATATGGTGCGACATCCATGTTGGCAGGAAATGTGGCGGGCAAGACGGGTACGATTCCACAGAGAATAGCTATCGTAATTCAGGACGGTGATTACATGACAGCTGGTATATGGGTAGCGATTGTCATGATAATATCGTTTGTTGTAATCTTTTTAATAAATATTTTAGCTGAGAAGGATTCGAGTCAGCTTCGTAGATGGTGATAAATTTAAAGTGGATGATTGCATACGATGAGAGAGGATATCTTCTAAAATGCAAGAAGCTTTAAAAATTAGTTTATAGAAAAATAGGGTGGTAGTATTGGAAATCAAAATACAAAAAAGGCTTGGAGATTTTGAACTGAATTTTGACTATGTTACGAAATCAAATAGACTTGGCATCTGTGGACCTTCTGGATCCGGAAAAAGTATGATTCTAAAGTCTATAGCTGGAATAGCAACTCCAGATGTAGGAAGGATAGCAGATGGTGAGAAAGTATATTTTGACTCAGAGTCAAATGTGAATCTGAGACCTCAGGAAAGGCGCATTGGATATCTATTTCAAAAATACGCCCTGTTCCCGACGATGACAGCTTGGCAAAACATTGCGGTTGGACTCAAGGTGGATAGAGAAAAGAAGAAAGATATAGTAGATAGAATAATGGAAGAATTTTGTATAAGCCATATAAAGGATCTTCGTCAAGATAAGATTTCTGGAGGAGAACAACAGAGGGTGGCATTAGCTAGGATGATGGCAGTAGAGCCGGATATAATACTGTTAGACGAGCCGTTTTCGGCTCTCGATGAGCAACTTAAAGAGCATATGATAGGTGAGTTAGAGAAGAGAATAGAGGATTTTAAAGGAATGGTCGTACTGGTGTCCCATAATCCTAAAGAGATAGAAAGGCTATGCAAGGAAAGTGTAGTTATAAGCAGACAAGGATAGGCAAGTAAAGATAAATAGCAAAGATAAGCAAGCAAAGGTAAGTAAAGATAAATAAGCAAAGATAATTTAAAAGTCCACCCAGCAATCGGGGTCTTGATTGCTGGGTGGACTTTTATTTATTTTAATTTACAAGGGTCTTTCGTGAACTTTATTGGATGGTGATGCGTGGGGTAGGATCCCATACTACGTGATCACCATCACAAGTAACTACCGTTTAACCCGCAGAGATGGGTCGTATTTATCAAGATATATCAGCGGTATCCGTGTGTTGTGTTTTTAATTCCACTGAATCTTTACTCGCCTGCATCTTTGGGATACAGATATTTAGAAATATTGCAACTATGGTTGTAACGACTACAGGTGATTTTCCAAATACGGTAGTCACCCAAGGTGGAAAACTAGCTAGTGAAGCTGAAACCTGAGAGATACCCATTCCTAAAGCGACTGCTAGGCCTACTATAGATGTGTTTCTGTAGTTCATCTCTTCACTTGTAATGAGTTTAAGTCCAGTCATAGAGATCGATGCGAATACTGATACAGTCGCACCTCCTAGGACTGAGTAAGGTATTGTAGTTAACAGTGCAGAGAATTTAGGGAAGATACCGGCTATCAGTATGATCAGACCTGCTATACCCAAAGTAATGCGGTTAACTACCTTTGTAGTGGTAACAATACCTACATTTTGGCCGTATGTAGAAGTTGGAAGACATCCCAGTACGGCACCTATTATATTAGACACTCCGAGTCCTAAGATAGCACCTTGAAGCTCATCTGAAGTAGGCTCTCTGTCAAGTCCTCCAGAGGTCATAGCTGAGAAATCGCCGATCGCTTGAACTGAGTTTACTATAAACAAGATTGCTATTGCGACACAGGCTGAAATCTCAAATTTAATTCCAAAATGCATTGGCTGAGGAAGCGAGAAGAATCCTGCAGACGCAACATTTGCAAAGTTTACCATACCAAATATCATAGAGAAGATATATCCCGCTAACATACCTACAAGTAACGAAGCGAGTTTTAAAATTCCTTTTGCAAAATGGTTTAGTATAGTCACGACTGTGAGTGTGAACAGAGCCACGAGCCAGTTCTGCCAAGAACCGAAACTTGCCTGTCCAGCACCACCTGCCATATAGCTGATTGCAGTAGGGTATAGAGATAAGCCTATCGTAAATACAACAGCTCCAGCAATCAACGGTGGAAATAGATTTCTGATTTTTTTAATTGTCAAGCCCACGATAAAGGCACATATTCCGCCTATGATCTGTGCTCCTAATATTGCACCTATTCCATATCCTTCTGCGATGGCAGTCATACTCGGAACATAAGCAAAACTTACGCCGAATATAACGGGCAGCCCCGCACCTAAATGGAAACCGTTTCGCTTACCGATAGGAAATAACTGCAAAAACGTAGTAAGAGCCGATACTATAAGCGATGTTTGAATCAAAAGAACTCTGTCTGATGCGGATATACCTGCAGCACCTGAAACTATGATGGCAGGTGTTACGCAACCGACGATCATGGCTATTACGTGTTGTAAAGCCATTGGAATAGCTTGTCCCATATGAGGGACACCGTCCATCTCAAAGAGAGACGAGCGTTGTTCTGTATTATTCATTTGATTATCCTCCTTTTTGAGTGACAATTATTTACATTTCAATTCTAGTTCCTGTATTTCCGAGAATACCGTCCTTCGCCTTTTCGAGAAGGGTGATAAGAGACACCCTCCCTGGTTTAGACTCTGCAAATTTGATAGCTGCTTCAACCTTTGGAAGCATTGATCCAGGTGCGAAGTGTTTCTCGTCAATATACTGCCTAGCCTCATCAGTAGAGAGGTTATCAAGCCATTTTTCCTCTGGTTTTCCAAAGTTAATAGCTACTTTTTCAACTGCGGTAAGTATGATGAAGAAGTCTGCATCTAGATTTTCAGCAAGAAGTTCGCTTGCGAAATCTTTATCAATCACAGCCCCCACGCCACTCAGATGATTTTCTGATTTTGTAACAGGGATTCCACCGCCACCACAGGCTATTACTATTTCCCCTGAGTCTACTAACGAGCGTATTGTCTCAAGCTCTACTATTTCAGTTGGTTTTGGAGATGCTACAACTCTGCGGTACCCGCGTCCAGCATCTTCCTGCATAGTGTAGCCGTATGATTTTTCAAGTTCATCAGCCTCGCTCTTGCTGAAGAATTTACCAATTGGCTTCGATGGAGATTGGAAGGCTGGATCTTTGTCGTCTACGAGAACTTGAGTTATCATAGTTGCAACGGGTGTATTGCAGAGGCCTCTGTCCAAGAGTTCTTCCCTCAAAGCGTTTTGCAAGTCGTAGCCGATATAAGCCTGACTCATCGCAACACATACTGAAAGAGGAATATTCGGTTGAGTTGAATCTTCGCGTTTCAATGCGCTGGTTGCGTTTTGAATCATGCCGACCTGTGGACCGTTTCCGTGGACTACAATTACTTCGCAGTCTTCTTCTATTAGGTCGACGATAGCCTTTGAAGTTGTTTTAACCGCGTCCATCTGTTCAGAAAGTGCGTTTCCAAGTGCATTTCCGCCTAAGGCGATGACTATTCGTTTTTTCTTTTTCATTACAATAAGCTCCTTTCAATGATAAGTTGAGAAAGATATCCCAACCAATTTAGGCGGGGGATCTTCTCATTTTAGCGTAGGTTTAAATAGCAAACCGAACCGCCGAATCACCATTTAATCGTGTTTGGTGAATATTTTAATATTCACCCCTGCCTACATAGGTAGGGGCTAATCATTAACCTATTTGAATTTACGGTTTATTTCTCTGGCTTCAAGTTTCTCAAGTATTTCACTTGGGTTCTCGAATTTAGCAAGCATAATCATAGCTGCGATAACGTAAGGTTTGAAGCTAGCTTCTTTGTATAGAGGTATCCTATATCTATCGAATACTGAAGCGTCTACTTCTCCTTCGTCTGTGCTTACGCCATTTATATCTGCAGGTAGACAGTGCATATAAAGTGCTTTTCCGTCCTTTGTAAGCTTCATCATCTCTTCTGTACAGCACCAGTCTTTATGATTTGCATTCTGAGCTAGAAGCTCTTTTTCAAGGCTGTTTATCCCTTCGATATCTCCGTTTCCGTATAGTTCAGTTCTTTTTTCCATTGCGGCAAAAGGTGCCCAACTCTTTGGATAAACTATGTCGGCGTCTTTGAATGCATCAGCCATATCGTTTGAAACCCTAAAAGATCCACCAGTTCTTGCAACATTTGCCTTGGCTACTTCTTCAACTTCAGGCATTATTTCGTAACCTTCTGGATGAGCGAGTACGACTTCCATTCCCATACGAGTCATTAGGCCGACGATACCCTGTGGAACTGACAAAGGCTTTCCGTAAGAAGGAGAGTACGCCCAAGTCATAGCTAGTTTTTTGCCTTTTAGGTTTTCTACACCGCCTAATTCGTGGATTATATGGAGCATATCAGCCATGCACTGTGTTGGATGGTCGATATCGCATTGAAGGTTTACTAGAGTTGGTTTTTGTTCTAAAACACCGTCTTTATTTCCTTCTGTGACAGCATCTACTACCTCATGCATGTATTTATTTCCTTTTCCTATATACATATCGTCGCGTATACCTATGACGTCTGCCATGAAAGATATCATATTTGCAGTTTCTCTTACAGTTTCACCGTGTGCTATTTGAGATTTACCTTCGTCTAGATCCTGTACTTCTAGACCTAGTAAGTTACAAGCTGAGGCAAATGAGAAACGTGTACGAGTAGAATTATCTCTGAAAAGAGAGATTCCAAGTCCGCTTTCGAATACCTTTGTTGAGATATTGTTTTCTCTCATGTAGCGAAGTGCATCTGCCATTGTGAATACAGCCTCTATTTCGTCATCTGACTTTTCCCATGTGAGGAAGAAGTCTCCTTCGTACATCTCTTTGAAGTTTAATTTATTCAATTTATCTATGTAGCTTTGTAATGTCTTATCCATTATTATACCTTCTTTCGTTTAGTAATTTAAATTGCATTCAATATTGTAGTGGAGGAGTGCCAAGTATTTATTTAAAGTATTCTATTTACAGTATTCACTTGGAAGAGCTGCGTAGACAGCTGCACATCTAACTAGATCGTCTTTCCAAGTTTTTTCGTTAGGAGCGTGTGCTTGAGCTTCTGCACCTGGTCCAAATCCTATACAAGGAATTCCATTACGTCCCATTATAGAAACACCGTTTGTTGAAAATGTCCATTTATCTGTAAGTGGACGACCTTCGCGGACTTTCATAGTTTCTTCGTTTCCTAGACGCTTAGTTCCGTAGAGATTTTTATAAGCATCTTCAAGAGAAGATGTCACCTTGTGGTCGCTTGGTATTACCCAAGTTGGGAAATAGCATTCGATAGGATAGGTAAGTCCCTTATAAGAAGGACGAGCGTAGTCGTACATAGAAACCTTTACATCATCCCCGTATTTCTTAACTGATGGAAGTTGCCTTATCTCTTCTAGACAGCTTTCCCACGTTTCGCCAGCTGTCATACGTCTGTCTAGGGAAACAGCACAAGAATCGGCTACTGCACAACGACTTGGTGAAGTAAAGAATATTTCAGAACAAGTGACAGTTCCACGTCCAAGGAAGTTGGCTTCCTTCCATTCAGGGTTGTATTTTTCTTCTAACATCCTAGCAAGTCCTCTGATCTGTGTGCTTTCAGTCGAGTCGTTGTTGTTTAGAGAGCGGATGTCGTTTAAGATGTCTGCCATTTTGTAGATTGCGTTGTCGCCTCTCTCTGGAGCCGAACCATGACTGCTAACGCCTTTTACGTCGACTCTTATCTCCATACGGCCACGCTGTCCACGGTAGATACCTCCGTCTGTAGGCTCAGTTGACACTACGAATTCAGGGCGAACCTTTCCTTCATTTATAATATACTGCCAGCAAAGTCCGTCACAGTCTTCCTCCTGTACAGTACCAGTTACAAGCACTTGATATTCATCGGTCAAAAGCCCTAGGTCCTTCATTATCTTTGCTCCGTATACAGCTGATACTATACCGCCACATTGATCGGAAACTCCACGACCGCCTATTTCATTCTCTGTTTCATAGCCTTCATATGGATCGAAGTCCCAGTTTTCTATATTTCCAATACCTACAGTATCGATATGGGCATCAAATCCGATTATCTTCTTCCCAGTTCCCATATAACCTAGTACATTTCCCATAGGGTCTATTTCAACCTTGTCGAATCCTAATTTTCTCATCTCTTCAGCTATGCGGTTGATGTGTCTTTCTTCATCGCAGCTTTCTCCTGGAGATGCGACTATTTCGCGTAGGAATGTCGACATATCCTGTTTGTAGTTTTCGGCTAACTCATTGATTCTTGCGTAATCTAAACTCATTTCATATCCTCCAAATTATCATTTTTATTTTTCTTTTCCCAGCCATACGATATTTTTATATCTTTCCGGGTCGGTATCTCCCTCTGTAGAGAAGAGAAGTACTGTTGAATTATCATCAAGTCCTATGTCTTTTCTAAGGTCTGCGTATTCATCTAGGCTCATAGCGCTTGCTAGGGTTCCAAATGGAGCAGCTCCAGATTCTCCAGACGTTATAGGGGAGTCTCCTTTTATAGGAGCGGCAAGCATTCTCATTCCAGTAGCTGAAACCCAGTCAGGAACTGCTACAAATACTTGTACGTGGTTCTTTAAGATGTCCCAAGATATTGTATTTGGTTCACCACAGGCTAGGCCAGCCATGATTGTAAGCATATCTCCGTCGACTTTTCTAAGGTTTCCATCTCCAGCCTTAGCTCCCTTGTATAGACAAGCGGCTACATCTGCTTCAACAATGACAAATACTGGTGGATTGTCCTTGTACAGATTAGAGAAATACCCTACGACCGCTCCAGCTAATGAGCCTACGCCAGCTTGCACGAAGATATGAGTTGGCCTTTTTGTACCAGCTGCCTCAAGTTGTTCAGCTGCTTCGGCAGCCATAGTACCATACCCCTGCATTATCCAAGAAGGAATATCTTCATATCCGTCCCAGGCAGTGTCTTGAACCATGATTCCACGCTCTGTTTCATCAGCTTCTTTTGCTGCGAGGCGGACACAGTCGTCGTAGTTTAACTCGAGTATATCAACTTTGGCACCTTCTTTTTCAATGTTTTTAAGTCTTATAGTAGTAGTTCCCTTTGGCATATGCACTACGGATTTTTGACGAAGTCGGTTGGCAGCCCAAGCGACACCCCTTCCGTGATTTCCGTCAGTTGCAGTGAAGAAGGTCGCCTGACCAAATTCTTCTCTCAATTTATCTGAGGTAAGCACAGAATAAGGTAGTTCTGAGATATCCTTACCTGTTTCTGCTGCGATGTACTTAGCCATAGCAAAGGATCCTCCGAGAACCTTGAAGGCGTTGAGACCAAATCTATACGATTCGTCTTTTACGTAGACTTCTTTTACACCGAGGTGCTTTGCCATCTCTGGAAGCTTAGTGAGAGGTGTTTCCTTGTATTCAGGAAAGCTTTCGTGAAATTCTCTAGCCTTTCTTATTTCACCGATGCCCATTATAGGTAGGTTCTTGTCATCGGATTTTGGCATTTTATTAACTGACCATAAAATTTTTGACTCCATTTATATCCTCCTTCTAAAATATGTTGTGTCTTAATAATCGCTGTTGAAATAGATTATTAAATATTAATTGAGTGGTGGGTAAGTTTACCCATTAAATGAGAATGATGCTACCGCCTGTATAGGTATGGTGCTTTCTCAAGTTATATTATTCGATGGATTTCGATCTAGATACGGGAATGAAGATAACGATTTCTAAAAAATGAAAATCGTAGAATCTATATCGAGTATAACCATCTATCAAACCAAATTATTTTTTTGGAAACCAAATTAAATTTGTATTTAACCCTATAATATCACAAAAATCGGAAAATGCAAGAGCAACCTAAAAAATAATTTGATATACTAAAATATTTTTGTTTTAACTCTTGATATATTGATTTAGAGGTGATACTCTTTATACAAGAAAGCTTATCAATCTAAATTTGATTGGTAGACTACAACTATCAGAAGGGAGAGAAAAGCGTGATTTTAGTTGGAAATGGAAGATTAGTCACAAGGGATAAGGAAGAGCCGTTTATTGAAAACGGTGCGGTCGTACTAGAGGGCAACGTTGTTTTAGAGGTCGGAGAGTACAATCAGTTGAAGAAAATGTACGAGGGCACAGAGTTTATAGATGCAAAAGGCGGAGTGATAATGCCTGCATTTATAAATACTCACGAGCATATATACAGTGCTATGGGAAGGGGGCTTTCGATTGACGGATATAATCCAAACGGTTTCCTGGATATATTAGATGGAATGTGGTGGACGATAGACAGACACCTAACAAACGAGAGAACTTATCTGAGTGCCCAGAATACATATATAGACTGTATCAAGAACGGGGTAACTACAGTGTTTGACCACCACGCAAGCTTTGGCGAAATCAATGGAAGTCTATTTGCCATTGAAAAGGCGGCTAAGGAGATGGGTATAAGGAGTTGCCTCTGCTATGAAACCTCAGATAGAGACGGAATGGATAAGGCTAGAGAAGCAGTACTCGAGAATGAAAGATTTATAAAACACGCGTTAAAAGACGAGTCAGATATGATAGCAGCTATGATGGGTATGCACGCTCAGTTTACAATATCAGATGAAACTATGGAGTATGCTAGAAGTCATAAACCAGATGGAGTTGGATATCACATCCACGTAGCTGAAGGCATTGAAGATCTATACGACTCCCTCGAGAAATACAATAAGAGAATTGTAGATAGACTTATGGACTGGGATATACTAGGCGAGAAAACGCTTTTAGCGCATTGTATATATGTAAATTCACATGAGATAGACCTCATAAAAGAAACGAATACAATGGTTGTTCACAACCCAGAGTCAAACATGGGAAATGCCTGTGGTTGTCCACCAACTATGGAAATCGTAAAGAGGGGTATAGTGACAGGGCTTGGAACAGATGGCTACACACACGATATGATTGAATCCTACAAGGTAGCGAATATACTTCATAAACACAACCTCTGCGACGCAAATGCAGCCTGGGGTGAAGTGCCAAAGATGTTGTTTGAAGACAATGCAGAGATAGCAAACCGATATTTCAAGAGGAAACTCGGAGTATTGAAACCAGGAGCAGCTGCAGATGTAATCATAGCTGACTACATTCCACCTACAGACATGGGTGCACAAAATGCAAACAGCCATATTCTATTTGGTATGAATGGAAGATGCGTCACTACAACTATAGCGAATGGAAGAGTTCTAATGAAAAACAGGGAGCTCATAGGAATAGACGAAGAAAAAATACTGGCTGACGTTAGACAGGGAGCAATAGATTTAGCAAAAGAAATAAATAGTAGATAGGAGAATAAAATGAGTGATAAAATGACACCGATCCCATTTGGAGATCTTATGAATTGGATTCTTGAAGAATCGGAAAAAGGCAGTGTATTTGGAGTTAAACGCTATTACAAGGCGAAAAATAACACAGAGAAAAGTAACTTAGATAAGAATAACATGGAGAAAAATAAGAAGGAGGGAAATAAGGAATTAAATAAAAACTACGAGATATTTGGAAAGAAATTAGAGACTCCGTTTGGTCCTGCAGCTGGGCCTCACACGCAACTAGCGCAAAATATAATTACCTCATATATATCGGGAAGTAGATTCTTCGAGCTAAAGACAGTTCAAAAATTGGATGGAGAAGATCTACCAGTTACAAAACCGTGTATTCTTGCGGACGACGAGGGATATAACTGTGAATGGTCTACAGAACTCTACGTGCCTCAGGCATTTGACGAATATGTAAAGGCGTGGTTCGCTTGCCATGTTATATCTAAAGAGTTTGAACTTGGAGATATGGACGGTTTTCAGTTTAACATGTCTGTAGGATACGACTTAGATGGCATCAAGACAAAGAAAATTGACGACTACATAGAAGGTATGAAGGATGCCGGAGAAACCGAAATATTTAAAGCCTGCACTAGATGGCTCGAAGAAAACATTTCTAGATTTTCTTCATTTACAAAGGAAGATATAGCTAAAATTCCAACAGAGGTGAGTAATAGTGTGACTGTTTCGACTCTACATGGTTGTCCACCGTCAGAGATAGAGGCAATTGCAAGGTATCTGATAATAGAAAAGGGTGTAAATACATTTGTAAAATGCAACCCTACGCTACTTGGCTACGAGTACGCTAGAAATATAATGGACGAGATGGGATACGACTACGTAGCATTTGGAGATTTTCATTTTAAAGACGACCTACAATGGGTAGATGCCGTTCCTATGCTAGATAGGCTTATGAAATTGGCAAATGTGAGAGACCTAGAATTTGGAGTGAAGATTACAAATACATTCCCAGTCGACGTAAAGGCAGGGGAACTTCCAAGTGAAGAGATGTACATGTCTGGAAAATCACTGTACCCTCTTTCAATCTCGCTTGCAAGGAATCTAGCTAAGGAATTTGACGGTAAACTTAGAATATCATACTCTGGTGGAGCCGATTACTTCAATATAAAGGAGATAGTGAGTGCTGGAATTTGGCCGGTTACTATGGCTACTACCATGTTAAAACCAGGTGGTTACCAAAGATTAGAGCAGGTAGGAATTTTATTTGACGAAGTGGAACCTGAGAAGTTTAAGGAAGTAGACGTAGATAAACTCGATAAATTAGTCGAAGCCGTCAAATTGGATAGGCACCATCTCAAGTCTATTAAACCGCTTCCGAGCAGAAAAAGAAGAGAGTCTCTTCCACTTAAGGATTGTTTCTTCGCTCCTTGTGTAGAGGGATGTCCAATAAATCAAGATATAACGGATTATTTGAAACTAGAGGAAGAGGGCAGACATAAAGAGGCGTTAGAAGTTATAATACAGAAAAATCCACTTCCATTTATAACTGGAACTATCTGTGCACACAATTGCATGAGCAAATGTACTAGAAACTTCTATGAGACTCCAGTAAATATAAGAAGGAGTAAACTAGATGCCGCAGTCGGTGGATTTGAAAAGGTAATGGCAGAAATCACAAACGATGTAGCTGAGATAAATAAAAAAGTGGCTGTAATCGGAGGTGGCCCAGCTGGACTTTCAGCTGCGTACTTCCTAGCAAGGTCTGGAGCGAGCGTGACTGTATTTGAAAAAGAAGAAAGCTGTGGTGGAGTCGTAAGAAATATAATTCCAGAATTTAGGATACCAAGTACTGCGATAGACAACGATGTAGCTCTCGTAGAGAAGATGGGTGCTAGAATTAAGACAAATACAAGGGTTGATTCAATTTCAGAGTTAAAAAAGGAATACGATGCGGTTGTAGTTGCAATCGGTGCTTCAAAACCTGGAATACTCAAAATGGACGGAGACTCTGCTGTAAATGCACTAGATTTCTTGGCTGAATTTAAGAGGACGGACGGAAAAGTGGACTTAGGAAGAGAAGTGGTAGTAATAGGCGGTGGGAATACTGCAATGGACACTGCCAGAGCCGCCAAGAGAAATACAGGAGTAGAAAAAGTTTCACTTATATACAGGAGAACTAAGAGGTATATGCCAGCTGACGAGGAAGAATTGGCGATGGCTGTAGAAGATGGAGTAGAGTTTGCAGAGCTCTTATCACCTATAGGGTATGCGGACGAGAAACTCTTATGCAAAAAGATGATCCTCGGAGAATACGACTCAAGTGGCAGACGAGGTGTAGTTGAAACTGAAGAGACTGTAGTAGTGGATGCAAATACAGTCATAGCAGCTGTTGGAGAAAAGGTTCCAGGTAAATTCTACGAAGATAGCGGAATAAATACAGACGCTAAGGGACGTCCAGTAGTCAATCCAGAAACAGAGGAGACTAGCTTAAATGGAGTATATGCGATAGGAGATGGATTAAACGGCCCAGCTACTGTGGTAGAGGGAATTAGAGACGCTAGAAAGGCAGTGGACGCCATACTTGCTAAATCACAGGAGAAAAGCAGTTTTATAAGGGGAGAAGAAGAGGTAGTGTTTACAAGGAAGGGCAACCTTCTCGAGGAAGATATAAGCCTATCAGATTCAAAGAGATGTTTAAGCTGCAATACTTACTGTGAAAACTGCGTAGAGGTATGTCCTAACAGGGCTAATATAGCGGTGGAAGTAAATGTAGAAGGGGATGTCAGACCTCAGATTCTACACGTAGACTATATGTGCAATGAATGCGGTAACTGTCGCAGTTTCTGCCCGTGGGACGGAGCTCCTTATCTTGATAAATTCACCCTATTTGCAGATGAAATCGACTTTGAGAACAGTAAAAATAATGGATTTGTAGTAGTAGACAGAGGAACGAAAAGCACGAGGATGAGATTGGATGGAAGTGAAATCTACTATACAATCGGTGAAAGCATTGAATCTATACCGTATAGCGTCAAGAGCCTAATTGAGACAGTTGTGGAAGAATACGATTATCTATTGATAAACTTAGGTAAGCACAGTGCTTGTATAAGTGAAATATAACTTGAGATAAATCTACGTATAGTTTGAGGACAACACCCACCTTATAGGTGGGTGGAGGTTCTATTTTTAAGACAACTTAAACATGGAGGATAGATGATGAGCGAACTTACGAAGTTATGGATAAATGATGAAGAAGTCGAAGTGGATTCTACTCGCAAGTTAATGGATGTACTTCGAAATGATTTTCGCCTAAAATCGGTGAAGGACGGATGTAGTGAGGGTGCCTGTGGTACGTGTATGGTAATTGTGGACGGCAAGGCTACGAAGTCCTGTATAATGCAAACTAAAAAATTTGAAGGTAAACATATTGTTACAGTTGAAGGCCTGTCTGAAAGGGAGAAAGAAGTATTTGTATACGCATTTGGAGATGCGGGAGCCGTTCAATGCGGATTTTGCATACCAGGAATGGTGATATCCGGAAAGGCTCTAATCGACGTAAATCCAAATCCAAACAGGGCTGAGATCGCGTCTGCTATAAAGAACAATATCTGTAGATGTACTGGATATAAAAAGATAATCGACGGAATAGAGTTGGCGGCGAAAATGCTCAGAGAAAACTTTCCTGTTGAAAAGAAAGATACAAATGTCGTAGTGGGAACACAGATGCATAGGGTCGACACCAGAGATAAGGTGTTGGGAACTGGGGTATATGTGGATGATATAGACGAAACGGATATACCAGGAATGGTATATGCCAGTGCAGTTAGATCAAAATACCCTAGAGCTATCGTTAAATCTATAGACTGCGATAAGGCTATGGAGTTGGACGGTGTGGTTAGGGTTATCACAGCCGAGGATATACCGGGGAAAAACAAGGTCGGACATTTGAAACAAGACTGGGATAGTTTGATTGCAGTTGGAGATACGACTAGATATCTGGGTGACAGCGTGGCGATAGTGGTTGCTAGAACTCAGAGCGTTCTAGATGTTGCAAAGAAGCTGGTAGATGTAGAGTACGAGGAACTCAAGCCAATTACCTGCCCAGAAGAAGCTATGGCAAAAGGAGCGCCAGATATACACGAAGGCGGAAACGTACTCAGTCGCGAGCATTTGGTGAGGGGAAATGCAGACGAGGTAATAGCAAACTCAAAGTACAAGGTAAGCATGCACTACGAAACGCCCTGGAGCGAGCACGCATTTTTAGAGCCAGAATGTGCAATAGCAATGCCATTTGACGATGGAGTTTACATATATTCTACAGACCAGGGGACTTACGACACAAGACATGAAGTATCAATACTACTGGGACTGCCAGCGGAAAAAGTCATAGTCGAGAATAAATACGTCGGAGGCGGATTCGGCGGCAAAGAGGACGTAAGCGTCCAACACCACGCAGCCCTCGTAGCATATTTGACAGGGCTTACAGTAAAGGTAAAATTCAGTAGAAAAGAGAGTATGTTAGTCCATCCTAAACGCCATGCTATGAGCATAAATATGACGACGGCATGTGATGAAAATGGAATTCTTACGGCTATGAAGGCATTCGTTGTATCGGATACGGGAGCGTATGCATCATTAGGTGGACCAGTTCTTCAAAGGGCATGTACCCATGCGGCGGGACCGTACAACTACCAGGTGATAGATATAGAAGGAAGGGCGGTATATACTAACAATCCACCTGCTGGAGCATTTAGAGGTTTTGGAGTTACACAGACATGTTTTGCAACCGAAAGAAACATAGATTTACTTGCAAAGAAAGTTGGAATAGACGGATTTGAGATGAGGTATAGAAATGCGATTAGACCTGGAGATGTTCTTCCAAACGGACAGATTGCAGATGGGTCGACAGGACTCACCGAGACCTTGGACGCACTTAAAGATGTGTACTACAATAATAAATATGTAGGAATTGGATGTTCGATGAAAAACTCTGGGGTAGGTGTTGGGATACCGGACTGGGGACGATCAAAACTCCTTGTTGAAGACGGAAGGGTACATATATACGCCGGAGCAAGTGGAATCGGCCAAGGCCTAGCGACAGTGCTCACTCAAGTAACCGCACAGAGTGTAGGTATTTCAACCGATTACATTGTATACCACAATCCAAATACCTCGCTTGCACCGGATTCTGGGACGACATCTGGATCTAGGCAGACGACAGTTACAGGTGAGGCAACTAGGCGTGCTGGAGTAGAACTGAGAAAATCTTTGTTCGCAAATGCTGGAATAGAGTATAAATCGGAATCGTATGACGACAGATACCTAGAAGGCGTTGTGCTAGAAGTAGAGGATGAAGAGTGTGCAAAGATTAGATTCAGTGGCGAAGATTTAAAATCATTGGAAGGAAAGAGTTTTGTTGGAGAATACTTAGCGAAGACCGATAAGATGGGCTCAGACAAGGAAAATCCAGTGTCTCACGTCGCCTATGGATACGCTACCCAGGTTTGCGTCTTAGGTGAAGACGGTATGATAGATAAGATATACGCTGCACATGATGTAGGAAAGGCGGTCAACCCAAAGAGCGTCGAAGGACAGATCGAGGGAGGCGTAGTGATGTCGTGTGGATACGCATTGACTGAAAAATACCTTCTCGAAAACTGTATTCCTACCGCTAAGTTCGGTACCTATGGACTTTTCAAGGCGGATAAAACACCTGATGTAGTGAGTGTCATAGTCGAAAAGGCAGGTGTAGATATAGCATACGGGGCAATTGGAGTTGGAGAGATAACGTCAATACCTACACCACCGGCAATAGCAGCTGCGTACACAGCGTACAACGGGGAATTCGAGACAGAACTTCCACTTAAAAACACACCATACGCTAGAAAATAGACTTAAGTTAAAAGGTGATTAATTGTGATGGTAATCACCTAGTGGGGAATTTGCCACGCTAAAATTAGAATAATGTCAGCCGTCAGTAGAGGTGGGTGACATTATTCTAAAGTTATTATCGATTAAGAGGAAGGGAGTGATAGGATTGAAGAAGATTTTACTAAAGGGCGGAACGGTCGTCTCTGGAGAAAAGGCGGAGATAGCTGATGTATTGATAGAGGGAGAGAGAATAAAGGCTGTAGGTAATTTATTTAGAGACAGTGAAGAAATTATATTGGATAATGAAACTATTATTAAAGATATGAGTGGTAGACTTATATTTCCAGGCTTTATAGACGGACATACGCATTTTGACCTTCACGTTGCAGGTACGGTTACGGCTGATGATTTTGAAAGTGGGACTAAGTCGGCAGTAATGGGAGGGACGACAACGATAGTAGATTTTGCAACCCAGTACGAGGGAGAATCGCTCACCCAAGCATTTGAAAATTGGTCTTCAAAGGCTGAAAATTCGGTTTGCGATTATAGATTCCACATGGCGATCACCGATTGGAATGAGGATGTGAAAAAAGAACTAAAAAATATGCTAGACAGGGGTATAAATTCATTCAAGCTATATACCACGTACGATACTATGGTTAGCGATGAAGAAATTTACGATATCCTGATTGCATTGAAGGAGGTAGGTGGAATCGCTGGAGTTCACTGTGAAGATGATGCTGTGATTTCAAAATTAGTAGATGAGGCTAAGAAAATAGGCGAGATGGGAGTTTCGTCACATCCGAACACAAGACCTAAGTCGGCTGAGGTAGAGGCAGTAAGAAGAATATTAGATATAGCCTATAGGGCTGATTCACCAATTATAATCGTTCATTTAACCTGTAAAGAAAGCCTTGAAGAAGTAGAAAAGGCGAGACTCAGGGGTCAGGAAGTCTACGTTGAAACCTGCCCTCACTACCTACTACTAGACGCTAGCAAATACGATCTCGATGGTTTCGAAGGTGCAAAATACGTTTGTTCACCACCGCTTAGAACTGCCGAGGACGAAGAAACATTGTGGAGTGGAATTGCAGGAGGAAGGATACAGACTGTAGCGACAGATCACTGTAGTTTCACGGTGGAGCAAAAGAAAATAGGAGAATCGGACTTCACAAAGATTCCAGGTGGCATGCCAGGAGTTCAAGATAGAGTGTCTCTAGTTTACTCCTTTGGCGTAGAAAAAGAGAGAATTAACCTAATGGATATGTGCAGAGTTTTATCCGAAAATCCAGCTAAATTATATGGTATCTATCCTAAAAAGGGAGCGATAAAGGTAGGTAGCGATGCAGATATAACTGTGTTAAAACCATGCAAACCAGTACCTATTTCATATAAAGATGAATATAGCAAGGCAGGGTACACACCATTTGAGGGAATGGAAATTACTGTCCAGATTGAATCGGTCTACCTTCGAGGAACCGAGGTTGTAAATAATAGAAAATTGACAACAAATATAACAAGTATAAAAGGAAGGTATGTAGGCAACTGTAGATAGGAAAGTATAAATAACCGTTGAAAGTTTTGAATCATCATTTAATTACTTGAATGATATGCTCAATTCATGGTATAATCAAAAAAAGTTTGAAAACCTAAAAATAATTAAGTATTTATGTTTTCAGTGAAGGAAGGTAGAATATGTCAACCTTAAATATTTTGCAACAAGTTGCACACGGCATTGCGGAGAGTTTTGGAAAAGAGTGTGAGGTAGTGATACACGAATTCCATGGCAAAGAACTTGAAGAAGGATCGATTAAATATATTGAACACGGCGAGGTTACGGGGAGAGTAGGCGGAGATGGGCCATCACATATTGTACTTGAGACTATAGAAGCTATAAGTAAAGGCGGCAAAGTGCCTAAAGATAGATACTCTTATCTAACTCAGACAAAAGATGGAAGAATTTTAAAATCAAGCACCTTCTTTATTAGCGACGATGATGAAAAAAGTATCTATTTACTAGGTATTAACTACGATATCACAAATATAATCGCAACGAAAAATGTACTGGAGTCATTTGTCAAAGTCGGAGAAAATGAAAAAAAAGAAGCGCATGAATTGATACCTAAAAACGTAAATGAGCTACTAGACGATTTAATAACGCAGTCGATGAAGGTAGTAGGAAAACCAGTAGCCCTTATGTCTAAGGATGATAAGGTAGAAGTTGTCAGGTTCTTAAATGATGCAGGGGCGTTTCTAGTTACTCATTCAGCTGATAGGGTGTCAAATTACCTAGGTATATCCAAATACACACTTTACAGTTATATCAATATGAACAAATAGAAAATTAGGACTGGTTGGAGAGATGAGTATAGACAATAAAAATTTAGTTGTTATAAAGGGTGGTGGGGACATCGCTACTGGGACAATACACAAGCTCGTAAGATCTGGATTCAAGTGTATTGTATTAGAATTAGACAAACCATCGGCTATACGAAGGAGCGTTGCGTTTTCGGAGAGTATGTACGATGGAAGATGCACGGTTGAGGGTGTGGAGGCAGTTAGAGCAGAAAACTTAGAAGAAGCGTTGGAAATAGTCGAAGAAGGCAAGGTTGCGATTACTTCAAAGGTTTTAAGCGTAAACTCTGATGTATATATAGATGCGACCATATCTAAGAAACAGAGTGCAGACATAAGGAATCTAGCACCTATGACCATAGGCCTAGGACCTGGATTTTCAGCAGGTGAAAATGTAGATATAGTGATTGAGACGATGAGGGGACATAATCTCGGACGCATAATAACTGAAGGATCAGCTGTTCCAAACACTGGAATCCCAGGTGTAATAGCCGGTCACAGCAGGGACAGGGTTGTATATTCTCCTACAGCCGGAGAGTTTATAGGTTTAAATTCAATAGGAGATACCGTAACGGCTGGAGAAAAAATTGGATTTGTCTTAAAAGATGAATCAAGTGAAAAAGAATACGTTATAGCAACCATAAGCGGTATTTTGAGAGGAATTATACGAGATGGATATTATGTAACAGAAGCCTTTAAAACTGCGGATATAGATCCTAGAATCAGCGAATACGACAACTGTTTCACTATATCGGATAAGGCGAGATGTATAGCGGGCAGCGTGCTAGAAGTAGTCATGAATTTTAAAAACAACAAAGAGAATAAAAATAATTATAACTTGAGAAAGATATCTCCAAACGCTAGAGCTGGGCATTTGAGATAGGTGAAATTCATGAGGATTAACTGCACTTATATGGCATCTGGATTTTCAAGGAGATTCGGTGGAAATAAATTACTGTACGAAATTGGCGGAAAACAAATGTTTGAGTATGGATTAGAGGCGCTGTCTACTGCTAAAAGACAGCTGGCTGCTGAAAATATAAATCTCGATATCATAGTTGTGACCTCATACGAGAAGATTTTAAAAAGGGCAGAAGAAGGTGGAATCAAAGCAGAATACAACTCAAGTCCTGAGGATGGTATAACATCTTCAATTCATCTTGGCTTAGCCGATAGAGATGTGGATATAAATCCAGATCCAGATATAAATGAAGCTAAAGATATAGCTGGATTTATGTTCTTTGTAGCGGATCAGCCGTATATGAAGGCTGAATCTATAGCGAACTTGGTTAGAATATTTTGCAATGGAAATAAAGGAATAGCCTCAGTAATATCAAATGGAAGAAGAAGCAGTCCAGCGATATTCGATAAAAAATACAAGAGCGAGTTGCTAGATTTAACTGGCGATACAGGTGGCTCAAGTATAATAAAAAGAAATCAGGAAGATATAGCCTACGTCGAGGTCGAGAGAGCAGAGATAGTAGATATAGACAGGATTGATGATTTAATAGAATAAAAACGTCCAACCGTAGTGGTGTGGGCGTTTTTTATGCTTAATCCACGGTTGGGAGTAAGCAGAGGGAGTATTTAATTTGAGCGATAAGGGATATATTTAGGACAACATTTATAAAACTATCATAATTACGCTCTCAGTCTAATAACATTTAATAAGAAACAAATTTGTCCAAGGAATGGAGGATCACAATCATGCTAATGATGGTACTTACAAAGAGAAAGCTAAAAAAGATAATATCAGTCATCCTTGCAATTATGATAATCATAGCTGGGAGCGTCGTATTATTAAGCAAGAACACGCAAGAAGTATTCAATCTAATGGTAGGTGCACAATTGCCATACGAAAGGGGGGATAAAAAAGATTCTGGATACGTAGCATTGACATGTAATATAGACCTGGGTTGGGAAACTGAGTACGTTGATAAAATTTTAGCTGCGTTGGAAAAAGAAAACACAAAGATAACATTTACAGTTACGGGGAAGTGGGCTGAAAAAAATAAGGACGAACTTCTAAAGATACAGGCTGCAGGTCACGAAATAGGAAATCACGGCTATCAGCATTTAGACTACGCAAATTTATCGTACGAAGACAATATCAAACAAATAAGTACATCTCAAAAGATAATAGACGATATAATAGGTCAGGAAACAAAATTTTTCCAAGCTCCAGCAGGTGCATTTGGACCAGATACGGTTAAAGCTGCAAAAAGCTTGGGTTACATACCATTTAAATGGGATGCTGACACAATTGACTGGAAGTACAGAAATCAGCCACAGGTAATAGTGGATAGAATCAAAGGAAAAGATTTAAAATCGGGAAGTATAATATTAATGCATCCAACAGCTGCCACATCTGAGGCTATTGATGATATAATAAATATTGTAAGAGATAAAGGACTAAACGCTGGGCGACTCAGCGATGTGTTTAATACGGGAGACAATACAGGTAAATAAGCCATAGATGCTCTTAAAAATAAATTAATCTAGACTGTGAAAATGAAAGAGAAAAAATTTAGAAATGCAAGAGAAAAAATCTAGAAACACAAGAGAAAAAATTTAGAAATACAAGAAGGAGAAGTTGTGTATAAAATTAAAAAATTAGAAAATGGATTGACTATTGTAGGTGAAGAAATTCCGTATCTGAGATCGGTCAGCCTTGGCATGTGGGTCAACGCGGGATCTAGGATGGAAGACGAAAAAAACAGTGGAACCTCACATTTTATCGAGCATATGCTTTTTAAAGGGACAAAGAACAGGTCAGCAAAGGATATAGTCAGTGAGATAGACAATATCGGTGGACAGTTAAACGCATTTACAACAAAGGAATGCACCTGCTACTATATAAAACTTTTAGACGAGCATATAGGTATCGGTATAGATGTGCTTAGCGATATGATTTTAAACTCGAACTTTGACGAGGGTGAAATCAAGAAGGAAAAATCAATAATACTTGAAGAATTAAAAATGTACGAGGATTCACCTGACGATCTATCATACGATTTTCTCTTAGAAAATATCTACAAGGACAATGCGCTAGGTATGAATATCTTAGGTACTGAAAAGTCATTAGACGAGATGAGTAGGGAGTCGATACTAGATTACTTTGAAAAACTCTACGTGCCAAACAACGCGGTTGTATCTATATCTGGTAATTTCAACTTTGATAAATTAGTACGAGATTTAAGTTTGAAATTTGGAGAATGGAAGAGTGGAGAAACCAACATCGTCCTTGAAGAAGCAGAGTTCAGTCCTTGTTTTATAACTAAGAACAAGGATACAGAGCAGGTGAGTTTGGCGATATGTATGAAGGGGATAGCCCTTGAAGACGATCAGGATACTTATGCACTCTCAGTGGTGAACAATATATTCGGCGCAAGTGGAAGTTCTAGATTGTTCCAAAAGATAAGGGAAGATAAGGGACTTGTATACTCTATTTATTCAGAAGAGACCTTGTATAGAAAATGTGGTGAGTTTGGAATATTCTCGAGTATGAGCACTGAAAATGTCGAGGAAGTCTACAATCTAATCATGCAGGAAATAGAGTACCTAAAGAAGAACTACATCACAGAAGAAGAGCTTAAGTTCAGCAAGGAGCAACTAAAGGGAAGCTATATACTAGATTTAGAGAGCACTGGAAACAGAATGGGTATGATTGGAAAGTCAATGCTTCTAAGTCAAAATATAAAAACTACAGATGAAATACTTGAAAGTATAGAGATGATAGACATGAAATCGGTCAAGGATGTTGTAGACAAAGTGTTCGGCACTGCTGAGATTGGCGTCTGTATTGTAGGAAGGGATGTCGAGGACATTAGATCCCTTTAGAAATGATAACTTGAAAAAGATATCACTACATCTACAGGTGGTGGAATAATTCTCGTTTTAATTGGGTGAAATCCACCACCACTCAATCAGCATTTATTACTTCGAACAGGACGCACAATCAGCAAAGTGAAGGCGCGAAGGTCTACCGATAATATTATCTGTGGGAGGTAGCTGAATGTATTTATCAGAGATTGCGGGAAAAGAAATTGTGAACTTGGTTACAGGAGAAAGACTTGGTATAATAGGTGAATGCGATCTGGTTTTAGATGAGACGACAGGTGGAATTCTAGCCCTGTTGATACCAACTGAGAGAGGCTTTTTTAGAAGAAGAGAGAGTCAGTTTTTAGAAGTGCCTTGGAAAAACGTAAGAAAAATAGGAAATGATATGATGATAATAGAGTACGATGGACATATGTATTGATTAGCTCATAGGGATTTGAAATCTACGAGCTGGATGAAGGCTATACAGCTTTGATTGCAACTCGTACTTGAATTCGAATTATCATTGAATACAAAATTTAGTGGGGGAATGTCAGGATGAGTATATTAGTACAGAAATTCGGGGGAACATCGGTTGAGTCTTTCGAAAAGATGGAACAGATATGTGAGATAGTAAAAAAAGAAAAAATAAAGGGCACAGAGGTAGTACTAGTAGTATCGGCGATGGGAAGAAAGGGCGCACCATATGCGACTGATACTCTCATAGGTTTGATTTCACATGTAAGCGACAATCCTAGGAAGAGGGAACTCGATACGATAATGTCTTGTGGGGAGATTATTTCCGGGACAATACTAGCCAGTATGTTGACTGCAAAGGGGATTGAAGCTGAGTTTCTAACAGGAAGCCAGGCTGGAATACTGACTACTAGCAAGTATTCAGACGCAAGGGTGAAATACATAAATACAAAGAGGATATTAAAGGGCCTATCTGAAGGCAAGGTAGTTGTCATAGCTGGATTCCAAGGGGTGGATGACGATGGAGAAACCATGACTCTAGGAAGAGGTGGAAGTGATACCTCGGCAGTTGCAATAGGAAAGGCATTAGAGTGCGAGCTCGTTGAAATATATACGGACGTAGATGGTATAATGACGGCGGATCCTAGAGTTGTACCCGAGGCTAATATAATGGATTTCATCAATTACGAAGAAGTATTCCAGATGGCAGACAAGGGTGCAAAAGTAATTCATCCTAGAGCTGTTCAACTTGCACAAAGCGCCAATATGACCTTGGTTATAAAAAACACTATGAATCCTGACTACAAAGGCACTAGAATAGGTGGAATTGAGGATTACAACGGAGAGATAGAAGAGTTTGAAGAAGAGGAAGATATAAAGGTAGCAGTTGCTCACAAGGGAAATATTGCGCAGGTAAGGATATGTGCAGAAGGAATCGAATTTACAGAGGTGCTAGATTCAATCGAGGCAAAGGGAATCAGTATAGATATGATAAACTTCTTTGTCTCGGAAAAAGACTTCGTGGTGGATGAAGGCGATGTGGAAGAATTAAAGGTAGTACTAGACGGATTCAATCTAAAATACGAGATATTAAAGGGTTGTGCCAAGGTTACCTTGATAGGATCTCAAATCGTTTCGGTGCCTGGTATAATGTCAAAGATAGTGAGAGGTCTATCTAAGGATGGAATATCGCTATTGCAGACTTCCGATTCGCATATGACGATTTCATGCCTAGTAGCAAGTGCAGATATGGAAAGAGCAGTTCACTCTATCCACGAAGAATTTTACAAGAAAAAATAGAAAACAGCTCTCATCAAATAAATAATACTATCCGAGTTATAGATTTATCTAAATAGGTAAAACTATGGATATATTTAATTTGATGGGAGTTTTTTTATGAAAAATAATATGAAGTTGAAACAAAACAACGATGTCGGTAACGAGGTCGAAGAGGACGACGGTTATGAAGACGTCAGAGAGATGGGCAGGGCTACGGGAGTTCCAAAGACCTGTAAAGAAATAGAATGTATAACCATAATTGGAGAAATCGAGGGGCATTATATGAGCAACCCTCAAAAAAAATCTACTAAATACGAACATATAATACCGATACTCTACGCGGTTGAAGAAAATCCAGATATAAAGGGATTGATAGTAATACTAAACACTATGGGAGGTGATATAGAAGCTGGACTGGCTATTGCAGAACTTATAAACAGTCTATCAAAAAAAGTCGTGTCCTTGGTGCTCGGTGGAAGCCACAGTATAGGTGTTCCACTGGCAACTGCGGGAGATTATTCATTTATCGCACCTACCGCTACAATGGTAGTGCATCCAGTTAGGACTACAGGGTTGGTTATAGGTATTAACGAGACCTTTGAGTATTTTAAAAAAATGCAGGAGAGGATAGTAAGTTTCATTACTAGGACATCTAAGATCACTAAAGAGGATGTAGAAAAGCTCATGCACGCGAAGAAAGAATTGGTAAGCGATGTAGGAAGTGTGCTAATAGGCAAGGAGGCAGTCGAGTACGGCTTGATAGACGATGTAGGAGGTCTAAAGGACGCTCTAGCTAAGTTAAAAGAAATGATCGCAGATGAAGAAGCTTCTAAGATAGAGAAGGAAAGCAGTCATTCGAAGGATACGTAACCAATGTAGCACATTGGTGAGGTAAATAAGTTTGTTCATATATCGATGTTTGTGATATAATTATGTGAGATTAAAGTGTTAGTGCTAAGCTGACGCTTTTTTCATTTTGTAAAGCAAGAATATATATTTCGAAGTAGCCAGAAATATTTGCATAGCTATTGAAACGGGGAGTGATAGAAATGGCAACTCAAAAGAAAGCACAGGATAAGAATAAGAACAATAAAAAGAAGAAAAAGAAGGGCAAGAGCAAAATCGTCTTCAACTCAGAATATCATAATCTGATTACGATATTTTTGGGTATTTTTCTATTATATAGTTTAAACTCTAGCACTGATGGACTACTTCCTTCTGTGATGCAATCTGTGTTTAAAGGCTTGTTTGGAGCGCTGTCTGCAGCTATTCCATTCCTGCTCATACTTACGGGAATCCTTGGATTTTTCGATGGAAACGAGTACATAAACAGGTTTAGGAAGACTAAGCTATACTACGTGGCGATTTTATTTATATTCATGTTCTATGGACTTATGAATATAAATAGACTTCCGGTCGACAGCCCACTTAAGGGTACGATGGTGAGTGATGTAATGGATATGGGGGTAAAGGGGACAGGATGTGGTCTTATATCGACAACTATAGCGTTTTATATGAATAAAATATTCGGAGCGTTTGGATCTTGGTTGATAGCATTATTTGCCTTATTACTTTCAGTACTGTTTATGTTTAAAATATCTATCAAGGATATGTTAGACAAGATAAAAATTGTCTCAAACGACCCTAAGGCTGGAAAGAAGTCATTTAAAGATATGGTTTCTGGGATGAAGGAATCAGCGGTGGATATAATGACTGATGAAGTAGACGACACAACTGTGGACAAGACTGGTATTTTCAAGAAGTTCTTAAACAAGAGAAAAAGCGATAAAGAGGATATACTATCAAAGAATGATGAGGAAGAACTTCTGGTAGACGACCAGGATGACAAGACTATTAAGATAGTAGGATTTAACAAATCAGAAGATGAATACCTTGAAATCTTGGAGGGTACTTCAACCATGCCAGAACTAGAAGTCTTAAAAGAACTTCAAAAGGCAGGAAATAAGGGAGAAGAGAGCAACGACTTCGGTAGAGGAAACGCGGCATCTTCATTTGCCCAGGATATGAATCCAGGATTTATGCCAGGGGTAACTCAGAAAAATGCAATGGGTAATACAAGCGGAGGATTGGATTCGACACAGATTGTCGATTTAACTCCAAAGGCAGACTACAGCGAGTATAAAAAACCTAGCGTAGACCTACTCAATAAGGCAAGCAAGAAAGTGGATGAAAACGGAAGAAAGAAAGTAATCAAAAATGCAGCTCTCTTAGAAAAAACTTTAGGAGACTTCGGAGTTGAGGCAAAGGTAAACCAGGTGACAGTTGGACCGACTATCACTAGATACGAGATACAACCTAGCCCTGGAGTAAAGGTAAGCAAGATAGTAAACCTAACAGATGACCTAGCTCTAAGCCTAGCTGCGAAGAGCATAAGGATAGAAGCTCCAATACCTGGAAAGAGTGCTATAGGAATAGAAGTTCCAAATGAAGAAGCTCAGATGGTAACAGCGAGAGAAATACTAGAAAGCGACGAATTCAAAAACTTCAAATCGCCTCTAGCTATGGGACTTGGAAAAGATGTCTCAGGAAATATAATAATTGGAGATATAGGAACTATGCCTCATCTTCTTATCGCAGGATCTACAGGATCGGGTAAGAGTGTGTGTGTAAATACATTGATAAGTAGCATACTGTACAAAGCTAATCCAGATGAGGTAAAACTAGTACTGATCGACCCTAAGGTCGTGGAACTTGCAAACTACAATGGGATACCACATCTGTTGATACCAGTTGTAACAGACCCTAAGAAGGCAGCAAACGCACTAAACTGGGCTGTTATGGAGATGAATAGAAGGTATAAACTATTTGCAGAAAACCAAGTGAAGGATATTTCTCACTATAATGAGAAGGCAAACGAAAAGAAACTAGAGTTATTGCCTAAGATAGTAATAATAATAGACGAGTTAGCCGACTTGATGATGGCCAGTGCGAACGATGTAGAAGACTATATCTGCAGACTTGCCCAGATGGCTCGTGCTGCTGGTATGCATCTTATAGTAGCAACTCAGAGACCGTCAGTAGACGTCATAACTGGTGTAATCAAGGCCAACATACCGTCTAGAATAGCATTTGCGGTTTCATCTCAGACGGATTCTAGAACCATACTAGACATGGGTGGAGCAGAGAAACTCCTAGGAAAGGGAGATATGTTATTCTACCCATTAGGAGCAGCAAAACCACTTAGAATTCAGGGCGCATTCATATCTGAGAGCGAGTCCGAAAGGGTAATAGATTTTGTGAAAGACCAGGTTGGAGACGAAGTGCATTATGAAGACGATATAGTAGAAAGTATATCTAAGGTTGATATGAAAAAAACAGAGGATGCAGATGAGTTCTTAGCTCAGGCTATTGAACTTGTTATAGACAGCGGTCAAGCGTCAGCATCAATGCTACAAAGAAGGTTTAAGATAGGATTTAACAGAGCGGCAAGGCTTATTGATTCTATGGAAGAAAGAGGGATAATAGGGCCTAGCGAAGGTAGTAAACCTAGAAAGGTACTTATTGGAAAAGAAGATTTAGAGGGTGAAAATTAGTTGGTAGTAGAAATAGAGAAGGCATTGCAGCTAGAAAATTCGATTCTAGTAGATGTTAGGACAGAAAAAGAGTATAACGAGGATCATATTAAAAATGCTATTAATTTACCTTTGTTTCATACAGATGAGCATAAGGATATAGGGACAATATACAAGATGGTCGGACAGAAAGAGGCAATTGAAAAAGGATTTGATTACGTATCGCCCAAACTCAAGGAGATGTACCTTGAGTTTGGGAGGCTTGCCTCAGAATACGACAATATTATAATCTACTGTGCCAGGGGTGGAATGAGAAGTGGAAGCTTGGTAAACTTGATATCATCTATAGGTATAAATGCATATCAATTGAAGGGCGGATACAAGTCGTATAGAAACTATGTGCTCGATTATCTAAAGACCGCCATGGAGGATAAGAAATTTGTCTCAGTACACGGTCTTACAGGTGCTGGTAAGACGGATCTTTTGATAGACTTAGAAAAAAGAGGAATAGACGTCGTCGACCTAGAAGGTATAGCGAAGAACAGTGGCTCTATCTTCGGCGTAATCGCATTTGACGAGTTACCACCTACTCAGAAGCATTTTGAGACACAGTTGTTCAACAAGATATATTTCTCAAAAGAAAGATATATATTTATTGAGAGCGAGAGTAGACAGGTCGGAAGGTGCAATATACCTAAGGAAATTTTCATAGCTATGACAGATGAAAGTTTGCATATACTCCTCGAGACGAGTGTGTCGGCTAGGGTTGAGAGACTCTGTAGGGATTATATATATTCAAAAAACGAAGAAAATATGGATGCTCTAAAAGAGTGCATAGTTAGATTTAGAAAGAGACTTAGCAACAAAGTAGTAGATGAATACCTAGAACTTTTAGACAATAGGAAATACGAAGAACTCGTCGAGAGATATTTAGTCGAATACTACGATCCTCTGTACGAGTATTCAATAGATAAATACGAGTACGACTTGGTGGCAGACTTAGAAGACGGAGTCACAGCTATAGATTCTGTGATCGATTACTACAGGGAATGCACTAGAGTAGATTGGAGAGATGTCAGGAATGAATTTACCAAATAAATTGACTATGTTTAGGATAATCCTAATACCGGTGTTGGTTTTATTATTTATGTTCGATATAAGCAATAGATACGCGCTTGCCTGTATAGTGTTTATAATAGCGTCTATCACAGATGCCCTAGACGGTTATATAGCAAGAAGGGATAATCTGGTCACAGACTTTGGAAAGTTTATGGATCCACTTGCGGACAAGCTCCTCGTGATTTCAGTTTTGATATGCATGATAGAGGTAGGTCTAGTGCAGGGATGGATGGTCATAATAATAGTGGCGAGAGAACTTACAGTTAGTATCTTGAGGGCAATCGCAGCGGCAGACGGAAAGGTGATAGCCGCTGGGGGAAGTGGAAAGATAAAGACCGCAACCCAGATGATTTCGATTATAGTCCTTTTAATCGGTGCTCAGATAGGTAGCGCTATGATGTTGAAAGCTGGATTTATACTAATACTTATATCAACCTTACTTACCTTGTATTCAGGGTGGGAATATCTTTACAAGAACAAATCCCTATTTATGGAGAGTAAGTAATAACTTGAGAAAGTGAATAAAAAATATTAAATAAAAACAATTCGCCAAGATATGTTTAAATAATTTCGAAATCGTCAATAATCTCGTTGGGATAGTAGAAAATAGATACATATTTTGGCGAGTTTTGCTTTGACTAGGGGTAGTAACTAGTATATAATAAATACTGTCAGTAAACGAAAGAATGTATAATTCTGTATATATAAAATACGGAGAGTGGGAGGATAAAATGGCTAGTGATAAAGGTAAAAAAGATAGAGATAAAGTAACAGAGCCTATAACAGATGAAGTCGAAAAGTTAAAAGCCTTAGACAAGGCTATGAGCGATATACAAAAATCATATGGTAAGGGATCGATAATGAGACTAGGTGAAAATGCATCTATGGAAATAGATGTTATATCTACTGGTTGCGTCGGACTTGATATGGCAATAGGTGTAGGTGGACTTCCAAGAGGAAGAATAGCTGAAATATACGGACCAGAGTCTTCAGGTAAGACAACAGTTGCTCTACACTGTGTAGCTGAAGCACAAAAAATCGGTGGGATAGCGGCGTTTATAGATGCAGAACACGCTCTAGACCCAGTTTATGCAAAGGCTCTAGGAGTAGATGTAGACAATCTTATAATATCTCAACCGGATAACGGAGAGCAGGCTCTTGAAATAGCAGAGGCACTTATAAGAAGTGGTGCTATAGACATAATAGTAATCGACTCAGTTGCCGCCCTAGTACCAAAGGCAGAAATAGAAGGCGAAATGGGAGATTCTCAAATAGGTCTTCAAGCTAGACTTATGTCGAAGGCACTTAGAAAACTTACTGGTTCGATCAAAAGATTTGAATGCGTCGCAATATTCATCAACCAGCTTAGAGAAAAAGTTGGGGTAATGTTTGGAAACCCAGAGACTACTACAGGTGGTCGTGCACTTAAGTTCTACTCTACAGTTAGACTTGAGGTCAGAAGATCTGATGCAATCAAACAGGGTGATAGAATATTAGGTAACAGGACAAAGATAAAAGTAGTTAAAAATAAAGTCGCTCCACCTTTCAAACAAATTGAAGTAGATATACTATATGGAGAAGGTATATCTAGAATAGGCGACCTAGTAGATGTTGCAACAGACATAGATATAATCAACAAATCTGGATCTTGGTTTAGCTACAAGGATTCAAAAATTGGTCAAGGTAGAGAAAAGGTAAAACAATTCTTACTAGACAATAAGGAAATAATGGACGATATAGAAGCTCAGGTCAGAGAGTACTACAACAAGGACAAGGTAGTTGAAGAAGAACTTAAGGTAGATGGCAAGGACGACCAGGTAGACGAAAAAGATACAGAAGATGAATTAGACGATTTAGATTTATTGGCTTTAGATATCGAATCGTTAAAAGAAGAATTATAGACAAGGACGAGTAAAAACACGTCTTAAATTTTTAGATAATACATTACAGTGACAAAAAAGGAAAGTATTTAAAGACAAATTATCTGTAAAAATTTCAGATAATTTGTCTTTTTTTGTTTTTAGAATTAATTTTTATCCATTCGAGCATCTACTTATCCCGTATTACCTTGACATGAGGATTAAAAGAATATAAAATTAAAAGGGGTAAAGTTATAAATTTATTTAATTACAAATTTCAACTATTAAGTATAATTTAAAAAATAAAACGATATTAATTTAACAACTTGAGAAAAGGAGGTGGATGTCATAGCAGCAATGATATTAATTGGAATAGTATGTGCGATCATAGGACTAGGATTAGGATATCTAGTGAGGAAAAACATATCTGAAGGAAAACTTGGACAAGCTGAAAACTTAGCCAAAGAAATAATAGATAAGGCACATAGGGACTCTGAAACAGTTCAAAAAGAAAAGTTACTCGAAGCAAAAGAAGAGATCCATAAATGGAGATCAGAGGCTGAAAGAGAAAACAAAGAAAGAAGAAATGACGTTCAGAAGTACGAAAAAAGAGTTATACAAAAGGAAGAGGTACTAGACAAGAAGATACAAGGTCTTGAAAATAAGGAAGCTACTCTTTCTGATAAGATTAAATTTGCAGATGAAAAAGAAAAAGAAATTGAAGAAATAAAGGTTCAACAATTGACTAAACTTGAGTCTATATCTGGAATAACAACAGATAAGGCGAAGGAGATCATCTTGGGTAACGCTGAGAGAGACGTCAGAAGAGAAATGTCTTTAATGATAAAAGACGTGGAAACTCACGCCAAAGAGGATGCAGACAAGAAGGCTAGAGAGATAATCGGCTATGCTATACAAAAATGTGCAGCAGACCACGTGGCTGAGACTACAGTAACGGTTGTCAACCTTCCAAATGATGAAATGAAGGGAAGAATAATCGGTAGAGAAGGTAGAAATATCAGAACTCTCGAAACGCTTACAGGCATCGACCTTATAATAGACGACACTCCAGAAGCGGTAATACTATCTGGATTCGACCCTATTAGAAGAGAAATCGCAAGGATTGCTCTAGAAAAACTCATAGCTGATGGTAGAATACATCCAGCTAGAATAGAAGAAATGGTTGAGAAAGCTAAAAAAGAAGTAGACAATACAATAAAAGACTACGGTGAGCAAGCTGCGTTTGAAACAGGTGTTCACGGACTTCACCCTGAAATTATTAGACTTCTAGGAAGACTTAACTACAGGACAAGCTATGGACAAAACGTCTTGAAACATTCTATAGAAGTAGCTCATTTAGCTGGAACAATGGCAGCGGAAATAGGAGCTGACATAAGACTTGCAAAGAGGTCAGGATTGCTTCACGATATAGGTAAGGCAGTAGACCATGAAGTTGAGGGTACACATGTAGAAATCGGTATGGACATACTTAGACGCTACAAAGAATCTAAGGAAGTTATACACGCAATGAGTACTCACCACGGAGACTACGAGCCTGAATCAGTTGAGGCAGTGCTTGTAACAGCAGCTGATGCGATATCCGCAGCTAGACCAGGTGCAAGAAGAGAGACTCTAGAAGCATATATCAAGAGACTCGAAAAACTTGAAGAAATAGCAAACTCATACGAAGGTATTGAAAAATCTTACGCAATTCAAGCTGGTAGAGAAATAAGAATAGTAGTAAAACCAGAGGATATAAGCGATGAAGAGATGCATTTAGTAGCCAGGGATATGACCAAGAAAATAGAAAGAGAACTTGAATACCCAGGTCAGATAAAAGTAAGTATGATCAGAGAGACAAGGGCTATAGAGTACGCTAAATAAATTAACAAGATAGAGATGACACATGTCTACAGAGCTGTCCACACTGTTTAATACAGAGCCGAGGTTCACAATAGGATGTGTCATCTTTTTTATACAATATTGAAATTTAAATGTTATAATTAATATAGTAGTGTGTTTGTAATACTTATGTAATTCAAGGGGGAATTGAAATGACTCAATATGTAGACATAAAATCGCAATTAGATGCTTTAAAACTCAAAGATATTGAAGGGATCTTCTATGAGAAAATGGATGAAGAGTCCAGGATCATACCCAAGGTTACACCTTTTAGCGGTGTAAATACAGATTTACTGTATGTCAAAGGAGAACAGATTTTATTTGTAAAATTTGTGGATACGACAGAAGAATTATTTTCGATTCTCGAAGAAGAACTACTTGAGATAATGAATGAGGAATACGATTTTTTAAAGAATAATATGAGGATACGATATAGCGGCGTAAATTATAATTATGTATTCATTATGCCTTACGTACAGATCACAGACTGCTTTGGATTCGATGAATTTGTGGATAAGAGAGTACTCGACAAGGATAAATTCGACCAGATACTGTCTGGTGAAAGGTCGCTTGATGAATTCCTATCAGAGGAGAACGACGAGATTCAGCTAAACTTATTTATAATGGATATATGTTCCGAATACTATGTCGTAAACGGAGATATACATCTAAACGATAAATTTAAAAGAATCTCATTCTACGACGACCATTTTGAGTATACAACTACAATTTTGGAAGAATCGCAGATAAGGGACGTAGTTTCGATAAATTACGGGGATACCTTGGTACGCGGAGGCAGTGGCACGGGAAAGACTACGATTATGACGGCTAGGGCGATAAAACTGGCAAAGGTATATCCTCAACATCAGTTTTTAATATTCACTCACAGCAAACAATCGTGCAACGAGATAAAAGAACAGCTCGATATACTGTATAAAGGCAGTAATTTAGAAGTGCATACATTTGGTTCGTTTATCTTCAAACTGGCAAAGAAATACAGTCTGATATTAGACTATACAATGCTGAAGAAAGATTACGACAAGACATTCAAAAACCTAGTAAAACAAGCTGACAATATAATAAAGAACAAGAGTATATTCAAAGGTATCTTTGTAGATGAAGCAGAAGGATTTGCGGAAGATGATCTAGAGTTTATACATAAATTTCTATACAAGGCAAAACATATATTTGAAATCTATTCGTGTAGTGCTCTAAATATAAGCAACAACCTTCACATATTTAAAGAGCCATTCCAGAGTATAAATTTTGACTACAAGATGAGTCTAGATGTAAACTATAGGCAGTCAAAAGAAATTTGCGGATATATAAATAGGTTTGGAAAGAATTCAAATAAATTTGTAAGGGATAGGGCGAGTAAACTAGACCACGATATATTTGACGAGATGACCTGTGTAAAGGGATCAATAAGCAATGTGGATATAATTAAGGTGAGCGACCTAGACGACCAGATAAACTCTGTTATTTGGGAAATAGAGCATCTTACGAGCAATAGGGGATTAAAGTACGACGATATCTGCATATTATTCCCATACAACAAAAAGAAGATGAAAAATGGAAGTGTATTATATTTCCAATACATGCTAAAAAAAGCATGTGAGTCGGCAAATATTCCGTATATGTACGCCGATGAAGATTTGACAAACCTAAGCAAGAAGATAGGGGTAACTCTTTCAAATATATACGCAATTAAATCTCTAGAGTACAAGGCGGTAATCCTGTGTGAAATCGAGATGCTGTACAACCAGAAGGCTGGAGATATGAAAGTGGAATACCAGGTCAACGATTTTGTTGGAGATCTAAATAAGATTTACCTCGCTATAAGCAGGGCAAAGGAGTACTTGAAGATAATCACTACATTTGATGAGAGTGCAAGCGACCTTGTGAAATTGATAGTAGACAGCTGCGAATAATGGCTTAATAAATAGTGAGTAAGCTAGTAGATAAGTAAGTGAGCAGATAAGTAAGTTAGTTAGTGAGTAGACGTGTAAGTGAATAATTGAAAAAAGTCCCAACCTATTTAGGTGGGGACTTTTTTTTAAGCCATAAAGAAATAGACGAGTACGACTATACCCAAGGCTATACGATAGTATCCAAAAGGTTTGAAGTCGTGCTTCTTAATGTAATCCATAAACAACTTGATTACGATTACAGATACCACGAAGGCTACTACAGAGCCAACTCCAAGAATCAGCCATTCAAAGCCTGAGAATCCGAATCCAGCCTTCCATAGCTTTAGTGCGCTGGCACCTAACATCGTAGGAATGGCCATGAAGAATGAAAACTCAGCTGCGACGAATCTAGAAGCTCCTAGGAGTACAGCACCTATAATGGTAGAGCCGGACCTAGAAGTACCTGGGATAAGCGCAAGGCATTGGAACATACCTATTTTAAGCGCAAGTGAATACGAAACATCGTCGAAACTCTTGTATTTAGGTTTTTTGTTCCTATTTTCAAGCATTATCATAATCACACCGTAGACTATAAGCGCAATTGCCACTACTGTGGAATTAAAGAAGATTGCATCGATCTCATCCTCGAACAAAACACCTATCACTCCTGATGGAACTATAGCTATAAGCACCTTGATCCATAGACTGACAGTTTCCCTTTTCTCTTTCGGTTTCTTATCCCTGTCAAAAGGGTTTAATTTCTTAAAGAAAATCATTACGACAGCTAGTATTGAGCCGAACTGTATAACCACTAGAAATGTATTTATAAATTGTTCTGAGAAGTTCATATGTATAAACTCATTTACTAGGATCATGTGTCCAGTACTACTTACTGGCAACCATTCCGTAATACCTTGGACTATACCTAGTATTACAGCTTTCATTATTTCAGCAAAACTAAACATTCGTACCTCCTTATTTGTAGCTAATTTATATAATATCATAGCTTTTAATACTTAACAAGAGAACTGAGCCTAATTCTGACTTGCGACAATACTCTCATCAATGGATTGAGCTATAGATTTGTAAAAGAAAAAACTGAATAAAAAACATCAAAATACTTGTTATTGTTCGTGAAATTATATATAATTAAAAGGTGATTAAACGATTTTAATGTTGGTATTTCACCAATATTTAAACGAGATAAATGAGTTACATATATAGATGAGCGATATTTATCTCAAGCTATAGAGTAGAAATTCAGCTTACGAATAATCAGACGAGCATATAAATTCAGGAGGAATAAAAATGGATAATAAGAATAACACATATTCAAACCCACTTACAGACAGATATTGCAGTAAAGAGATGAGCTATATATTCTCACCACAGTTCAAATTCTCAACTTGGAGAAAACTTTGGGTTGCATTGGCTGAGGGGGAACAAGAGCTTGGTTTAAATATAACAGACGAACAACTCGATGAATTGAGAGCTAATGTAGATAATATAAATTTTGAGGATGCAAGGAAATTTGAAAAAGAAGTAAGACACGACGTTATGAGCCATGTAAAGGCATATGGACTACAATGCGATAAGGCGAAGGGGATAATTCACCTAGGAGCTACTTCAGCATATGTAGGGGACAATACAGATGTCATCCAGATGACTGAGGCACTCAGACTTGTAAGAGTAAAACTTGTAAATTTAATAGACAACTTAAAAAAATTCGCAATTAAATACAAAGGTATTCCGACTCTAGGATTCACGCATTTCCAGGCAGCTCAGCTCACAACTGTAGGAAAGAGAGCTTGTCTATGGGCACAGGATTTGCTTATAGATTTAGACGACTTAAACTTTAGGATCGACAATATGAAGCTTAGAGGAGTGAAGGGAACTACGGGAACTCAAGCTAGTTTCATGAGTTTGTTCGATGGAGACCACGAAAAAGTTAAAGAACTAGATAAAAAAATATGTGCTAAGATGGGATTTGAATCTTCATATGCAGTAAGTGGACAGACCTACACTAGAAAGCTAGACTACCAAGTGATAAGCGTACTATGTGGTATAGCTCAGAGCATGCATAAGATGACAAACGATATAAGGTTACTTCAACATTTAAAAGAGTTAGAAGAGCCATTTGAAGAGCATCAGATAGGCTCATCAGCTATGGCGTACAAGAGAAATCCGATGAGAAGTGAGAGAATATCATCTCTAAGTAAATTTATAATAGCGGAGACTATGAGTCCAGCTATGGTACAAGCTACTCAGTGGTTAGAGAGAACATTGGACGATTCAGCAAATAAGAGGCTTTCGATACCTCAAGCCTTTATGGCAGCAGATGCAATCCTCGAAATAGGAATAAACGTAACCGACGGCATGGTGGTTTACGAAAATATGATAAATAAACACGTAAACGAAGAACTTCCTTTCATGGCTACAGAGACTATACTTATGGAAGCTGTAAAGAGAGGTGGAGACAGACAGGAACTTCACGAGATAATAAGAGAGTATTCAATGAAGGCAGCTTACAGAGTTAAGCACGAAGGCCTAGACAACAATCTAATCTCGCTTATAATAGAGGATTCAGCATTTAAAATGAGCAAGGAAGAAATTCTATCTATAATGGACCCTAAGAACTTCACGGGAAGAGCTAGTGAGCAAGTAGTTGATTTTGTAAACGAGGTAGTTGATCCAGCACTTAAAGATTTTGCGGAAGTACTAGGTAAGGTGGATGTGGATTTAAGAGTTTAAAGTTTATAATTGATTATGTAAAGAGGAATAGATAAAAATAAAAATAATAAATATAAAGAAAAGACCCTACATGGAGAGATATTTTTTGATGTCACATCTAGGGGGTCTTTTATTTGGTGATTGTTGGTAATTCACCTAAATTGAAATGAGAAAGATGTCCACCGCATATAGAGGGAGGGCATCTTTCTCAAATTATAAAAATTATTTTCTTATTGTTTGTCAGTAGCTAGATTTAATGCAACGTATTCCTCAAGTCCTTGTTTAAGAAGAGCTCCAGCTTTTTTAAGATCTTCTTGTTTAAGTATATAAGCAAGTCTTATTTCGTTTTTGCCTAGACCTGGAGTAGCGTAGAATGATTCTGCAGGAGTAAACATCACTGTTTCGTCCTTGTCTTTGCAGAATTCAGTAAGCATCCAGATTGCGAAGTCTTCAGCGTTTTCAACTGGTAATTTAGCAACTATATAGAAGGCACCAGATGGTTTTTCGCAGATTAAGCCGTCGACTTTCATAAGCTCATCGTAGAGGATATTTCTTCTCTTATCGTATTCTTCGTTTACTTCTTTGAAGTACGATACTGGAGTTTTGTAAAGTTCAGCAGCTCCGACCTGGTCTAAAGTAGGAACACATAGTCTACCTTGGCAAAGTTTCATTATTTCGCCTGTTAAACCTTTGTTTTTAGTAGCTATAGAACCTATTCTTGCACCACAGGCACTGTATCTTTTAGAAACGCTGTCTATTATAACGACTCTGTCTTCAACGTCCTTTAATTGTCCACAGCTAGTGTATTTAAGTCCGTCGTATACGAATTCTCTATACACTTCGTCAGCTATTATCCATAGATCTTTTTCTTTTGCAACTTCAGCTAGTACGTCCAATTCTTCTTTTGTATAAACCCTTCCAGTTGGGTTACCTGGGTTAGAAAGTATTATAGCTCTAGTTTTATCGTTGATTCTCGCTAGTAATTCCTCTTTTCCTGGTAGCCTGAATCCGTTTTCTGCGTATGTAGTAACAGGATTTATCTCTATATTCACAGATTGTCCAAATCCATTGTAGTTTGTGTAGAACGGTTCTGGAGCCAATATGTTGTCTCCTGGGTCGCATACCGCCATCATAGTGAATAGAATAGCTTCACTACCACCAGCTGTCACGATTATATCATCGTAATCGAAATGCATGTCATAAGTTTCATAGTAAGCTCTAAGAGCTTCTATCAATTCAGGGATACCTTCAGAACCAGCGTACTCTAAAACGGCGCTATCAAAGTTCTTAACTGCATCAAAAAATCCCTTTGGAGTCTTTATGTCTGGTTGTCCGATATTTAAGTGATAAACCTTAGTTCCTTTTGCCTTTACGGTTTCTGCGTATGGAACTAATTTTCTAATAGGTGAAAATTGCATAGCTGTAAGTCTGTTTGAATATTTCATAACAAATACCTCCCCAATAATTTTAATTTCTAATAAAAAATATTAAATATAAATCAAAATTCAATTTATACAAGATTATGATAACATATATATTTAAAAAAATCAGCACTTTATTTCGTAAATGGATGAATATAGAAAATATAATTAAGTGTAAAACTTAGGTAAAAAAGAGATTTAGTCGAATAAGATATATCGTTAAACGATTTCAAACTGAAATGAAAAAGTTTAAGAGGATAATTCGTTAAATTATTTTTAATCACAAAGGAATTATTTTAAAAAAAAATTTATCTTAATCGGGGGAAATGTGAGAAAAAGAATTATAATAGATATATAGAGAATAACGAAAGGGGCAATAATTACTTTGAAGGAACTTAGAAGGGATAGAATAAACGGAGATTTGGTCGTCTTTGCGAAAGATCGAAACAAGAGACCACATGACAAAACGAATCAAGAGCTTGATGAGCGCGAGTCGATGAGTGAGTACGAAGCTGACTGTCCATTTTGCAGAGGAAATGAAAAATGTTGTGATAAATCCCTGTTTGAAATAGGCAAAGAAGGGTATTGGTTAAGTAGGGCAGTTCCTAATTTGTTTCCGATTATCGATGAAGAATCTACAGAGATATTTGGAAGACATGAAGTGATTATAGATACTTATAGGCATAATGGAAGTTTCTACGATATGAGCAAAGAGGAATTTAAAAATTTATTTGACATGTATGTAAACAGGTATACAGCCCTTCTCTCAAGAGTCGGGACCGAGTACGTCAGCTTATTTAAAAACTTCCTTAGAAAGGCTGGAGCATCTCTCCTTCATCCTCATTCTCAGATGATTTCAATGTCGATAATACCACCAGAGGTAGAAAACGAACTTGAGATTGGGAGGAAGTATTTCGAAGAGAACGGGCGATCCCTCTACAACGATATTATCAAAGAGGAGCTAGAATACGGAGATAGGATTGTATACGAGGGTCAAAATTTCATAATGGGAGTACCGCGTGCGACGAAATTCAGCGGAGAGATAAGGATTATGTTCAAAGAAAAGGTTAAATTTCAGAATTTATCGGATACTGATATTGAGGAGTTAGCTGAGTCGTTTAAATGCCTGTTCGAAAAAATATACGAGGTGAATGGATATATGCCTTTTAACGTATGTGTACACACTCACCCAAAATGTATCGACGCTACTGAGTATTTCAATGCACATATACATATACTACCTAGGAAATTCAATTTTGGAGGATTTGAGCTAGGTGGAGATATACACGTATGTACACTCGAAGCTGAAGCGTATACAAAGTTGATGAGATGGTAGCGACGGCAAATACAAATTAGATATACGGTGTTTTTTAAATCCGTAAGAAATTAACATTTAGAAATATATGTTAGATGAGAAAATATAAGAATATGTTAGGAGAAATTTTTTTATGAAATTGATATCTTGGAATGTCAACGGACTGAGAGCTGTTGTTGGTAAAGGATTTATGGATTTTTTTAACGAGGTGGATGCAGATATTTTCTGCCTTCAGGAAACGAAACTTCAGGAAGGTCAGATCGATTTACAGACTCCTGGATACCATGGATACTGGAACTACGCTGAGAAAAAGGGCTACTCTGGTACTGCGATATTTACAAAACAGGAGCCGTTAAGTGTGAGTTATGGACTTGGAATAGAAGAGCACGATAAAGAGGGAAGGTTGATAACACTCGAGTTTGATGACTTTTACATGGTAACTGTCTACACTCCAAACTCTCAGACGGAGCTTAAGAGATTAGAATACAGGATGAAATGGGAGGATGACTTTGCAGACTACCTTTCAGATTTAAATAAAAAGAAACCTGTAGTTGTGTGTGGCGACTTGAACGTGGCACATAAGGAAATAGACTTGAAGAATCCAAAGACAAATAGGAAAAATCCTGGATTTACAGATGATGAGAGAGGTAAGTTCAGTAATTTACTCGAAAGAGGATTTATAGATACTTATAGACATTTCTATCCGGACTTAGAAGGTTCTTATTCATGGTGGTCTTATAGATTTAAAGCCAGGGAAAAGAATGCAGGGTGGCGTATTGACTACTTCTGCGTTTCTAGTGATTTTGAGGATAGGCTGGTAGATGCCTCTATCCATACCGAGGTGTTTGGATCAGACCATTGCCCAGTTGAATTAGTATTGAAATAGATCTACTAGCTTGTGAGCAACAAAAATTATAAATAATTAAAAGTGAATAGTTGCGTTTGAACAAGAAAACTGCAAATAAAAAACTACAAATAATTAAAAATGAATAATTAATACAGACGGCGCCGTGTTATCGGTGCCGTCTGTATTTGTTTTTGAAGAATTATGTTAATACTTGAGAGGATAGGTTAGGTTAAATGTGTAGATTGTCTACATATCCTAGGTTGGACAATCAAAAAATATGAAATCACCAGTGAAAATTAAACTTTAAATTAATACACATAATTATGGTATTTTTTATCAAGTATGTAATATAAATATATAGAAGACAAATTGTTTTCTAGTGATAATAGAGATGAAATTCGTTCGACAAAATACTGTAAACAATTGAAAAAAACGTTTTTTTATGCTAAAATTCACATTAGAAACACAAAAAACTATACATAAATAATGGGGGGATTCAAATGGAACAAAAATTTGATGCAATTGTTATTGGTGCCGGCAACGGGGGAATGTCTGGAGCATTGACGCTACAGAAGGCCGGTAAAAAAGTTTTACTAATTGAGCAACATTTCATTACTGGTGGATGCGGTTCATCATTTGTACGTGGTCGCTTTGAATTTGAAACCGGACTTCATCAACTATACGGTATCGGTAACGATTTAAGTGGGAATATGGGGCCTCTGCATAAATTATTTGAAGAACTTGAAGTATGGGACAAGATTGAGTTTGTTCCACAAGAAGATGCTTATAGATTGGCATTTAAGGGAATGGGAGACGTAACATTGCCGAACACTCGCGAAAGTTTTGTTGCAACTCTTCAACATATGTTCCCTGATGAAGCTGAAAAGATAGCGGAATATCAAGAGTTAATTGACAAAATAGCCGTTGAACTCATGGGTGTCTACACTCTTATTTCAGAAGGAAAGGGATTAAATGAAAAAGATTATCCACTACTTTATTCTGTTGGAACTAACACAGCATTAGACATGCTGAATAAGTATTTCAAAAATCCTATGTTAAGTGGTATTTATCAATGTCTCTACGGTTATCTAGGAATGCCTCCAGAAAGAGTGCCATTTGCTGTTTTAGGCGCGCTTTACGAACGCTCAGGCGGAACTTGGAATGTTCACGAAACTTCTATGTCGATGTCTAATGCTGTAACAAACACATTTATAGATGAAGGCGGAACTTTGAAACTTCACTCTAGGGTTGAACAGATTTTGATCGGCGACAATAAGGTTGAAGGTGTTGTGACAGATGACGGCGAAAAATATTACGCACCGATTGTCCTATGTAATGCCAACAAAATAAATGCATATGTAGATATGATAGACCCAGCAATTGTACCAGAAAAAGTATTTGACGACCTACGCGTATCAAAACCAGGTCAGTCGATATTTGCCCTTATGTTAGGTATGGATTGTACAGCTAAAGAACTCGGTATTGAAAACGGCACAAGCTTCCTAATGCAACCACCAGGATCTAGTAGACCTGTACCTTATGACGTAAACTTACGTTTAATGGAAGATGTTCCAATGATTTATATTACATGTTACGATATAGATGATCCAAATTACAATGAACCTGGAACATGTACAGTGACATTGTTAGTCAGCAAAACAACACAACCTTTCTTGGAAGTTGCACCTGAGCAGTATCACGATATGAAATTTGACTATGCAGAAAAAGTCTTGGATTACGTTGATGATTTCTATCCAGAAATTAGAAAACACATTGAAGAAATGGAAGTTGCTACACCTATGACACTTATGCACTACATAGGATCTCAAGATGGTGCTATTTACAGTGTCGATGGCCATATTAAAGATTTAATAGCTAATAAGATGGAAGCTCGCTCGCCATTTGAAGGATTGTATTTCTGTGGATCAAGTCTATTGTATGGAGGTTTCCACACAACATTTATTTCAGGAAATACAGCTGCTAAATTAATATTAAAAGACCTAAAAGACGGTATTGTAGAAGCAAAACACGATTTTACAAATATGAATAACGTAGATGAAATATTTGCTGAAATAGCAGCTAGCAAACGCTATAACGACGACCACCGCTCGAGAAGAGGAAGAGTACGCCGTGGAGTAAACCTATTCCATCCAGATAAGATAGAAATGCTCGTTACAGATATAATCGAAGAAACAAGCAAGGATAAAACAATAAGATTGACTCCAGTAAATGGATATATTCCACCGTTCCTACCTGGACAATACATCAATGTTCAAGTTGAAATCGATGGAGTAAAGACAAGCAATGCCTATAGTATTTCGTCTTCTAAGAAGGATAGAAAATACTATGATATTACAGTTCGTGCAAACAAAGATGGATACGTTTCAAACTATTTGTTGAATGACTTAAAAATATCAGATAAGTTGACTACAAGTGCACCAGCTGGTAACTTCTATCAAATCAACGCCGTTCACGGAAATAAACTATGCTTTATAGCTGGTGGTAGTGGTATCACACCGTTTATAAGTATGTTGAGAAGCGATATAGATACATTGACACTCGATAAAGAGATAACTTTGATATATGGATGTGCAAAGAAGGATGAATTGATTTTCGATACATTCTTAAATGAACTAGCTGAAAAATATCCAAACTTCAATTATATACCAGTGCTTTCGGAAGAAGAAATCGAGGGTGCGAAGAGTGGATTTATAACAAAAGAATTGATTCAAGAAGTATTGCCAGATTTTGAAGAAGACACATTCTTCCTATGTGGTCCGCAAAAATTATACGAATTTGTACAGGAGCAACTTAAGGAATTAAACGTTCCTGCTCGTAAGATTCGCACTGAAGTGCAAATGCCAACAAAAACACCTTGGCTTGAAGAAGGATGGCATAAAGATGTAAAACCTGAGGATGTCTTCAATATCAAATATACTAAAGGAACTCAAGTATATGAATTCAAGGCAAAAGCAGGCGATACTATAGTTGCATCTATGGAAAAAGCAGGGGTATTAAAAGATGTTTTATGCCGCAGTGGTGAATGTGGTATGTGCCGCTCTCGCTTAATGAATGGTGAAGTATTCCAGTTGCCTAGTGCTAAGGTACGTAGATCGGATAAACGCTATGGATATATTCATCCTTGCGTGTCTTACCCAATGAGCGACTTGGAAATTATATTATAGAAGCTTGAGGTTTAACTTGAGAACTATGTCAACAGCTATACAGGTGGTGGGCATAGTTCTCATTTCAGTTATGGTCAAATCAATAAACATGCAATCACCATTACACGCAATTAGCATTAAAAGAGTATTGTGATTCGAAAGTCTATGTAAATTAAAAACAAATGGACCTCCATGATTGATTATAAAATCTATGGAGGTCTATTTTATTAATCGATAATATTTTAATGACTTCAATAAAAATATTTCGCTCAAATGCAATATTTTCATACGTAAATTCATACTACAGAATAAAAAATATTGAGAAATTATCCAAACTATTATATAATATAGGAAATACACTATAAAAACACGAACAATTTTATTGTGAAATACGATAATGTTGGCATATTATTCGTAAATAAGCAAAATATTTTACATAAAAAATTGTAAAGATTCGAAAGAGCTTAGAAGTAATCTAAAAAATAATGTTTAGGAGATTTTAAAAGATGAAGGATTTATTGTATGTAATCGAAAAAAACAAGTACAACACAGGTGAAATAAAGAACTTACTAAATCAAAATCCAAGCATCAGATTCGTATCTCTGATGGGGGTAGACCTAGGAGGAAATGCGACAGATGTAAAAATACCAATGGGAGTTTTCATAGAAGATATAGATAAGTTCTTGGCATCGACTATGCAGACAGATGGATCAAGCGTTGAGTTGTACGAAATAGCTACATTGAATAATGCAAAGGTAGACCTTATGCCAGATTCAGATGCAAATTGGTATGTGGATTACAATGTAGATAATATTGACGATGAAACAGGAAATCCGGTTGGAACGCTAATTATTCCAGCATATTTAATACACGATGAGAAGAAAGTATGCTCTAGAGGGATACTTCAGAAAGCGGAAAAAAACTTCAAACATTCATTGATGACAATATTCAGAGAATATCCTGATATGATTAGAAATATAGGAATAGATGATGTAGATGATATAGCTGATATAGAAATGACGACTGCTACAGAGCTTGAATTTTGGGTAAATACTCCAGAAGATAAGGCCAACTTAGAGAAACTACACGTATCACAAAGTTTGAAAGAGCAGTATTGGAAGAGGACAAGGGGAATAATAAGGACTTGTCTAGAAAAGACCTTGGTCGTAATTGAGCGTCTAGGAATAAACCCTGAGCTTGCACATAAGGAAGTTGGTGGTATACCGAGTTCTATAAGTATAGAAGGAAAGACAAACCACGCCATGGAGCAACTCGAAATATCTTGGAGGTTCTCAGATCCGATTCAAGCCTGTGACAACGAACTGATAGTGAGAAATGTGATTGAAGATGTGTTCTCAACAAATGGTCTAGAGGTTACCTTCAAGGCAAAACCGATAGAGAGAGTCGCAGGGAGTGGTGGACATACTCATCTAGGGGTTAGTGCCAAGCTAAAAAACGGAGAAAACGTAAACCTATTTGGTCCAAAAGTTATGACAGAAGATTTTTTGAGCAAGATAGGTTATGGAGCAATAATGGGGCTACTCAAAAACTACGATGTAGTCAGCCCGATAGTCACATCTCTAAGCGATGAATTCAATAGGTTGGTTCCTGGATTTGAAGCACCTATATGTACGGTTGTATCGCTAGGACATAGCTACGGGATACCTTCTAGAAACAGGTCCGTGCTGGTCGGATATATAAGGGATATGAAAAACCCAAGGGCTACAAGATTTGAGCTAAGGGCTCCGAGTCCGCTATCTAACAAGTACTTAGTGAGTGCAGCCTGCTACCAAACAATGCTAGACGGTATAGAAGCGGTTGCAAAAAGTGGACTAGACACCAAGGCTTTGGAAAAAGAGCTGTCTAAAGAGCCAGGTGAAGAAGGTTTCTACCTAGAAACAGAAAAGGCTTATAGAGATGAGCACAATATCTTCGAGCATTACTCTCAGGACGAATTAGATGCTAGGTTCTCAGTACTGCCAAGAACTGTATTTGAAAATATGAAAAACTTTGAGCCAAGCCAAGAAAAGCTTGCAGTTTTGAAGAAAAACGACGTTTTCTCAGATGTAATAATAAAATCATTCAGAATAGGTGCCTTGGATAAATGGCAGAAACAATTGAACTCTAGAGTTATAAATAAGGACTTAAAAATTCTAAGGGAAATAGAGAAAAAACACAATACCGACAGCATGGATGCCTTAGATGAGGTAAATTGGAATACAATCTCTGATTTGAAATTCGATATGCTTAAGGACACTCTGACTAGGGAGTCACTGTTTACTAGAATAAACAACGCAGTTGAAAGTAAGGATTATCAAACTGCCTCAGACTTGCAGATCGAACTAAAGGATAAGATTAGTTTGATTCAAGAACTTTATATGTCTTACAAGAAAAATATATATTAAATTAGAAATAACTTGAGATAAATGTCCCCCACCTCTAAATGTTGCGGACATTTATCTCATTTAACTGGAGGTTGAAATCCCCCACCACGCAATAATCATTTAAGAGAGAAAGCTCTAGGAGAGTTAGGAAGAATTTAAAAGAGCTCGAAAAATCTGCCTGAAAAACGCTGAAAAATCCGACGCATAATTAAGATGCATCGGATTTTTTGAATTGAGATTTATTCTCTAAGCCCAATCGTCCTCTAAGATGTCGTTTATATAGTTAGGTATCAAATCCTGATATATAGTATGTCTTACAAATGTTAGATTTCTCTCCATATAATCAAATACGGAGTCGATTTTTCCGACGACTAAATCGTTCATAATGCCGACTAGTTCTTTTTCGGTCTTATAAACGAGACCTAGGCCATTGTCTATTATAAACTTAGCATTTTCAATCTCCTGACCTACCTTAGGGTATTTAACTATTACAGGAGTTTTCGAGTTAATCGCCTCAAATAGTGTAGCACCGCCTGGCTTTGTTATCATTAAATCGCAGTTTTCAACTAAATCGGGCATGTTTTCTACAAATCCAAGCACCTCTATATTAGAGAGGGGATTTTTCTCAGTTAGATAATGGTATAGTTTTTTATTGTTTCCAGTTACTATAGTTATCTTTATATCGGTTGAGTAGTCCCCGACAAAGGAGTCGAGCCACTTCATAAAGGATTCATCGACGTCGAAAAGACCTCGACCACCTCCGACTACGAGAATTCTGTACTTGTACTCAGAAGCGGTTTTTCTATCCATGAAGAATCTATTGTCGACAGGGACTCCTGTCACCTTTATCCTCTCAGGATCGATTCCCTTGTTCATAAATCTATTTTTCACTTCCCTAGATGGAACGAAGTAATAATCGGTATTGGCATGTATCCACTCCTTACTGTTGACCACATCTGTTACGACAGTGATGACAGGCGTCGTGTTGTCTGGATGCTTGATCTTAAAATCATTTATACATTCACAGGCGACAGGGAAGGTAGATATAATTATGTCTGGTTTTATCTTCAATATGTACTCTGTAATCTTTGGAGAATAGAGCATATGCGCCAAATCGTATTTTGTGTCCATATTCTTTCGGAAATAATAATACGAATTGTAAATAAGAGGAGTGTACCTCGTATTATTTTCGTATAGAGAAATCATAGGCTTGTTCATCTTTGGTACACTTATGCTTATGAAATTTCTAATCTTGATACGATACTCTGGATATTCTGCTAACACTAGATCCTTGATAGCCTTTGCAGCGCTAGTGTGACCAGCACCAAAGGGGGCGGTTAGTATCAATATCGTCTTTTTCAAATGAGTCACCTCCAACATTATATTCATAGAAGTATTATATCATCTGGATACAGTTTTATACAAGTATTCATATTTTTACAGATTCAAGTATAAGCAAAGGTAGGGACTTTATGGTAATTTTTATTGTAACTATTCAGTTCATATGTTAGAATAACTAAAATACTAGTAAACTGATATTAAAGAAAGAAAATCATACAAGGGGGGATAATTTTGAAGACAAGGTCATCAGCAGAAGATTATCTAGAGACAATATTATTGCTATCTAAGAAAAAAGGTTTGGTAAGATCTATTGATATCGCTGAGGAACTAGGGTATTCAAAACCTAGCGTCAGTGTTGCTATGAAAAAACTAAAGGCAGATGGAATGGTAATTGTAGATGAATATGGATACATAAACCTCACAGGACAGGGTTTAAAAACGGCGAGCGAGGTCTATGATAGACATTCTGTGGTATTTAAACTGCTAGTGAGTATTGGTGTAAGTGAGGAAGTAGCTGAAGAGGACGCGTGTAAAATAGAGCATATACTCAGTGATGAAACATTTGACGCAATAAAAAAGAAGTTAAATTCCTAGATTGCTGACAATAAAGAAAATATGTTAACGATAGCAAGTGATTGCAAGGAAAAACGTTGAGATAAAATTTCAAGCATTGATGGCAAGAAAAAATAAGGAGATAAAAGTTTAAGTAAGTGATGGTAAGAATAAAGAATGAAATTGATAAAAGTTATTTGAATCAAGCGGCTACACCAGGCTAGGTTCAGATAGCTTTTATTATTCTCCTTAAATAATAAGGAAAAAATTAAAAAATACTTGAAAATGATATTGACAATTATTATCATTATCAATATAATAGTAGTTAGATAGGACTAACAAAGTCTTCGATATCTAGTTTTATCGGAGGATATACAGTCGATTTGAGGTGGGTAAACCCCACACGATGCAATCATTATTGAAAGAGAGGAGAGAAAAATGATGCCCTTAACTATGGCTAAAGTAGGAGAAGCGAATAGTATCAAAAAAATTGGCGGAAAAGAAGAAACGAAAAAATTTCTTGCTACACTGGGATTTGTACAAGGTAGTAATGTAACAGTAGTCTCTCAAATAAGCGGAAATGTGATTGTAAATGTAAAAGAATCAAGAGTAGCAATAAGCCGCGAGATGGCTAATAAAATTATGATATAGATGGGGTGAATGCAAGATGCAAACTTTGAAAACCGTAAAAGTCGGCGATAAGGTAAAGGTAACAAAAATAGCTGGCAAAGGAGCAACCAAACACCGTATTATGGAGATGGGAATTACCAAAGGGGTTGAAGTGTCAGTTAGAAAGGTTGCTCCACTAGGTGATCCAATACAGGTGACAGTAAGGGGTTACGAGCTATCACTTAGAAAATCAGATGCAGAAATTATAGAAGTAGAAGCAGTGTAATAATCTGACAAACACTGGAGAGACAAAAATAGATAATTTTAGAGGATTACGATTAATACAAAAGAAAATGTATAATCAACAAAATATATAGAAGAATTAGAAAATATAGGAATAATAAATACTACTTTAAATGGTGATTCATGTTTCAACGTTAGATATACCAATACTGAAATGAGAATTATACACACCACCTGTAGAGGTGGAGAACATCTTTCTAAAATTATGCTAAATCTATGACTATACTTGAATAAATTAGTTAGTCGTAGCTAATCAAAAGAAAATTAAAATCAAGATTAAGAGAGGGGGATGCTACTAGATAAAATATAAATTCACGATTGAGTATATTTTGAGTAGCAGAGCATATGTCTATTAAAATAGCACTTGCTGGAAATCCAAATGCAGGTAAGACAACTTTATTCAACGCCTTGACAGGTTCGAATCAATTTGTCGGAAACTGGCCAGGGGTTACAGTAGAAAAAAAAGAAGGAAAATTGAAAGGTCACAAGGACGTGACAATAATAGATTTACCAGGAATCTATTCACTATCTCCATATACATTAGAGGAGGTTGTGTCTAGAAACTACCTAGTAGACGAGAGACCGGATGCAATATTAAATATCATAGATGGTACAAATCTAGAGAGAAATCTATACCTCACAACACAACTTACAGAAATGGGTATACCAGTTGTAGTTGCGATAAATATGATGGATGTAGTTGAAAAAAACGGAGACAAGATAAATACAGAGAATCTTTCAAAAGAACTGGGATGTGTAGTTGTAGAGATATCTGCACTTAAGGGAAAAGGAATGAAAGAGGTAGCCGATATGGCAATCAACGCTGCATTCCAAGGAAAGACAACACCTCAACATGGATTCAGTGGAAGTGTAGAACATGCAATAGCCCATATTGAAGAGGCTGTGCTTCACGATCTTCCAGAAGAACAGCAGAGATGGTACGCTATCAAATTGTTTGAAAGAGATGAGAAGATCATAGAGAAACTAAAATTAAAAGCAGATGTTGTATCTCATATAGAAAATGATATAGCGAGATGCGAAGATGAACTAGACGACGATAGCGAGAGCATAATCACAGCAGAGCGTTACGATTATATATCGTCGATTATATCGAAATCATTGAAACTAAAAAACAGAGGAAATTTAACGGTATCAGATAAAATAGATAAGATAGTGACTAATAGATTTTTGGCATTGCCAATATTCGCATTGGTGATGTTCATAGTATATTATATCTCGGTAACTACAGTTGGAACACTTGCAACAGACTGGGCAAACGACGGTGTATTCGGTGAAGGCTGGAATTTATTTGGAAGCGGAATATTCGTGCCAGGTGTACCTGTGATACTAGGTAATTTTCTAGAAGCAATTAACTGTGCAGAGTGGTTACAGGGACTCATACTAGACGGTATAGTATCTGGAGTTGGAGCAGTACTTGGATTCGTACCTCAGATGTTTATACTATTCATGTTCCTAGCGTTCTTAGAAGGTTGCGGTTATATGGCACGTATAGCCTTCATAATGGACAGGATATTTAGGAAGTTTGGATTATCAGGAAAATCATTTATTCCTATGCTTATAGGTACTGGTTGTGGTGTCCCAGCGATAATGGCATCGAGAACTATCGAAAGCGAAAGAGATAGAAAGATGACGATTATGACTACTACATTTATTCCTTGTAGTGCTAAGCTACCTATTATAGCTCTTATAGCAGGAGCATTGTTCCACGGAGCTTGGTGGGTTGCACCTAGTGCTTACTTTGTAGGAATACTAGCTATAATATGTTCGGGAATTATACTTAAAAAAACTAGGTTGTTCAGCGGCGACGTAGCACCATTTGTAATGGAATTACCAGCATATCACTGGCCAACAGCGATAAACATACTTAGAAGCATGTGGGAAAGAGGCTGGTCGTTCATCAAGAAGGCAGGAACAGTAATACTTCTAGCTACAATATTAGTATGGTTTACTGCTGGATTTGGCTGGGGACCTGATGGTTCATTCGGAATGGTGGATATGTCTGAAAGTATACTAGCTAAGGTTGCATCTACTATATCGTGGATATTCACTCCACTTGGCTGGGGTAACTGGAAGGCTACAGTAGCAGCACTTACAGGTTTAATAGCTAAGGAAAATGTAGTTGGTACATTTGGTATACTTTACGGATTTGGAGAAGTAGCTGAAAACGGAAGCGAAATATGGAAAAATCTAGCGGCAAGTTTTACTACAGTATCTGCGTACTCATTCCTAGTATTCAACCTACTTTGCGCACCTTGTTTTGCAGCTATGGGAGCGATTAGGAGAGAGATGAACAACTCGAAATGGTTCTGGATTGCGATAGGATACCAATGTGGATTTGCATATGTAGTAGCACTTTGCATATTCCAACTTGGAAGATTCTTTACAACCGGATCATTTGGAATAGGAACAGTAGTTGCGATAGCATTTGTGCTAGCGTTCATATGGTTGCTAATTAGACCAGCTAAGAAAATAAATGACAATAAGAATGGACAGGCAATAAAAGCATTGCAATAAATTGATAAATACATCTGGGTTGCTATGAGAGGAGTGAGGTATGTGGGTACAATTATCGTTGGTTTAGTAGTGTTGGCAATAGTTGCGGCTATATTAAAGAATATGTCAGATAAGAAGAAACAGGGAAAGAGTGCTACATGTGGATCTTGTTGCTCAGGTTGCGCTGGTTGCCACAGTGCAACTTCGTACGACAGCATAGCTGACAATCATAAAGAGCAGTAGGTGAATACGAATTAAATAAAAGATCTAAGTCAAAATAAATTTAAAGTTGAAATGAATTCGAGAGCGTCCACTATATATGTAGAGGACGCTCTCGAATTTTACTTAGATAGACATAAACACAGTATATTTAGACAAAGTATTTCTTATACAGATGAAGGTTTAAATCGACCGCCTAAAGCATTGAATTATCATTTAATCAAATGCTTTCAAAAAAATATTGTGTATAGGAATTAATTAATCAAAGGAGGTAATTATAAGAAGGAGAATAGATTAACGTCGGGAGGAAATATGAAAAAATATAAAGTTGGAAATATATCAGAGTATCTATCTGTTCTAGAAGACATAGATATAGCACAGTTTGTATATAGAGGGCAAAATGAGCCGTATTTTTCGATACGAGCTAGTGCATTCAGACCATATAAAGGCGGTTGGAATTCAGATAAAATATACGATATGAGAAGGCTACATTCCTCGTTTTACGATAGGATAATAAGTCAACTATCTCTGGATGAAAAGAAGTATTTTTTAGCTTATTGTCAACACCACGGAATCCCGACAAATCTTGTGGACATATCGTACTCTCCACTGGTTGCCCTATTTTTCGCATGTGACGGAAAAAAGGAATATAGCTTTTCTTTAAGCGAAATCTCTGGGGAGAAGACGCTTGAGGAGGTTGAAAAAGACGTTTCTCTGCAGGAGATGTTGGTTAAAAACCTCATAGAAAAAGCAAAAAAATCCTGTTATTCTGACTTTGCTCAGATATATATGATTAAAAAAGAGAGATTGATAGATATTACAAGCCTAGTAGTGAAATTAGAGGGAAAAAATATGTTTGAAGAATTGATGAGCGATGACGATGTGCTATCGGACTTACTAGATTTAGTAAGCAGTCATTTTAATTTAATAGGCTATAATATCGTATTAATATGGTTAAAAAATATCTTAAGTACCTATATAGAGATATGCGATGTATATTCGGAATTTTTGGATCCGGGTGATTTTCAAAAGGAAGTAAAAAATATATTAGAAGAGATAGATAAATTCTGTGGAGAAGATTTCGAAATAGAAGAGGAAAATCTTAAAGAAGTTGTGGAATCCAATTTATCACAGACATTTAACTCGAAGAAATTTTATATAAAGGATAGGTCGCTTCAAATAAAGGAGACTTCTCTTTGCATAGAGGATTCTGAAGAATTCAACATAACGGCACAGATATACCTGGCTGTCCTTACAGAGATATTATCTCTTCTCAAAAACATGCCAGAAAATCTCAGTATAAATCTAGATATATGTTTTACATATAAACCCCCAGAGCTATTTACTAGGATGTCAAGTCAACAGAGCTTTTTTATATACCAGCCCTATCTATATACCAACGACACTATGTTTGACTACTGCGAGCTAAACGTTCAAAAGATAAATCCAGATGTTCTAATTGAAATCGACAATTATATCGACATACTTAGAGAATTGGATGTACTCGGTATAAATAATGGGACTATCTATGGCGATGTAGACAACATCGCTAAATCGGTGTTAAAGTCATCTGGTATCTTGCTGAAATTAAAATAATTTGAGAAAGAGAGACGTGTAGATAAGTGTTAGATATCTGCCGTAATTACTATTTTGGTGTGGTGTCTGGCGTAATTGCTATTTCAATATGGGATTATTTCAACAGAAAAAAGCTACAATCACTGTAATATAGAAGAGATTGTAGCTTTTAATATTGGTGTCCCAGAGAGGAGTCGAACCTCCGACACCCGCCTTAGGAGGGCGGTGCTCTATCCTGCTGAGCTACTGAGACATATAAATCGTAATTTTCACGACATCAACTATTATACACCAAACTGACAAAATAATCTAGTACTAAAATACATTAGTAGAATAAAAAAATTTTTTGGAGCTGAAATAAAGGCACAGAGTACTGTGTAACACAAAGTACTGTGCAAAATTAAAAATAACTATTGTGCAACACAAAGTACTGTGTTAATATATAGTTATTAAAGATAGCGAGTGTATCTAGCAGTGAGGAGTTTGCGCTGTTGTGTATATTTCAAGGGGGTATTAAATGAACACACAATTTAGAAAAGGTGTGCTGGAAATATGTGTACTCGCTCTGATTGATAAAAAGGATATGTATGGATATGAAATAGTGCAGAGCATCTCAAAAGTTATAGATGTAAACGAGGGTACGATATACCCTATACTGAGAAGGCTCACGAAAGAATTCTACTTCACGACATATATACTTGAATCGTCAGAAGGACCAGCACGAAAGTATTATAAGATTACAGTGGATGGGAAAAAACATCTCGAGACTATGATTACAGAATGGAATGAATTTGTAAAGGCAATAGGTGTACTACTGGATAGTTGATCGAGAAGATGAAAGAAGCAGATAAGGAGATAGGGAAATAATAAGATAAGCAGAAATCCATAAAGAGAAATCTATAAAGAAAAATTTTAAAAGAGAAATTCATGGATAAAAAAGGGGAGGTATGTAGTTTGAAGAAAAGCGAATTTCTAGAAATCCTGAGGGATTATTTAGTAAAAGATTTTTCAGAAGACGAAGTCAATGATATATTAAGAGATTACGAAGAATACTTTGTCGATGGAAAAATTGAAGGAAAGACAGAAATAGAGATAATAGAGGAACTTGGTTCGCCAAAGACAATTGCATCAGAGTTCAAGGTGAATATGCAGGGAGATGAATTGAGCGACAAGTTGATAAATGAAAAGGTCTTAAACACAAAGATAAACAATGCAAAGTCAAAGATAAAAAGATCTTCAAATTCAGCTGGGAAGTGGATATCGGATTTTGCAAGTTTAGTGGTCGATAAAATAACTGAACTATTAACTATAGATATACCTCGAAAAGGGGAGGCTGCTAAGGAATCGTACTCCACAAATAGAATATTTGTATTTTTAGGAATGACGATATTGACCTTAGCTCTATTGTTCCCATTTTTCTGGATAGTACTTTTCACAGTAGTGATAATTGGAATTCTGGCAGGAGCAGCTATTTGTTCTGTTATATTCTTGCCGCTGATATACAAATTTAGCGTGGTGATACCGTCGCTCACTACAGTCATGGTATTTGTCTACATAGCTTTTATAGGATTTGAAATTCTAGCATGTCAAGTTATGATATTCGTGGTAAAGCAGATTATAAAATTTGTCAAGAGGTATATAAATTGGATAAAAACGAGGTTCATATACGTGAGGGCATCTAAGAGGATAAATCTAGATAAAACGCAGTGGGCAGGTAAAAAAGGTATAAATAAAGATGTGAGAATATCTAGTGAAGAAGTTGAAGTGAAAGGGGGGCATATAGATGAGTAAGAAAAAAATACTATCTATTGTAGCTGCGGTAATGTTAGTTGTAGGTATAGTAGGTACATCATGGTCATTATTCTATATAGCTCCAAGTATAATGGAGTTCCAACAGCAAAGAAAAAGAGAGTCAAATAAAGAAATAACTCTATATGAAAAAGAGTCTACCCCAACTAAATTGGTAGTGAACAGCTATGGTACTCAGGTAACAGTGAGACACAAGGACGGCGGATGCGTAGTTGTAAAGGGAAGTAATCTTAGAAATAGAAAATACGAATTCCACGAAGATGGAGGAGTCTTGACTGTAACAGAAATTCAAAATGACAGTGAATTCTATAATATGGATTTGGATGAGATTGTAGAAGAGATTATAGATGGAAATCTTGGCTATATAACTGATAGCAGGTTGGTGATATACGTACCAGAAAGATTGGATTTACAAATAGATACAGTGTCTACTGGTATAGACATAGAAGAGGGCGTAGCAGGTAAAAATGTCGAACTCCAAACTTCTAGTTATGTAAATATTGAAAAAGTGATTGAAGAAGATAACGAGATGGATAAGTTAAGTGTAAGGTCTGAATCTGGAGATATGAATATAAACGCAAAGGATCTTTTGGGTATTAAAAACTTGACGCTGGACACAGATTATTTAACTATAAAATCACCACAAGATGAAAAATTAACAGATGAAGAAGAAAAGAGACTTCCAGAAACGTTAAATGTATCGTCAATTGCATCACATATAAAAATAGAATCTAACTTTCCAGTGGCAAAGACTATAAACATCGATTCACCAGAGGCGTGGTTGACTCTAAATCTACCGATTGATAAATACAAGTACAAGGCTGATATAAATTCGAGCCAAAGACTGGATTACAACACAGAGGAAGAAGAAGAGTACGTCGATCCAGAAGATGGTAAAGCGATGAGTATAAACGGGCTGTTAAATCCTAAGTTGGAGAATCTAGAAAATCAGTATAGTATAACTACTAATACTCATTATTTTAAATCAAAGAATATAAAGTAGATAAGAATAGAGATTCTTAGAGCAGATAAAAATATAGATTAAGTAAAAAAAATCTTGGGTCCGATAGTCGGATTCCAAGATTTTTTAGTGTTGAATATTTGGACCTATGTCCATACCTATAAGGACGTTAAATCCCCAAGAAATTCCTCGAACATTACGCCGTCATTTCTGTCCGTTTCAAATCCAGAAGTATATTCGATTGCCTTTGAAATGAACTCGCTTGCGGTGTTTACGCTGATATCGAAATCAAATCCACGACAGAGCATTCCGCAGACGATCGAAGAAAAAATATCGCCAGTTCCGCTGTAAGACCTCCCGTTGAAAGGTTTTCCAGAAAAATAATGCTCATTCTCGGTAGCGTCGTAGGAAAGGTTGTATATACAATTGCCACTCTTGATTCCAGTGATTATGACCTTATCTGGTCCAAGGATAGAAACCCTCTTAGCGACATTTAAAATTTCACTATCGCTCAGATCTAAATTTTCATAACTATCACCGACCAAATAAAGTGCCTCTGTGAGGTTAGGGGTAGTCATATCAGAGAAGGATACCAGTTTCTTGAGCTCAGCTCTCATAGCCTCGTCAAAGCAGGTATACATAAGACCGTCGTCGCCCATCACAGGGTCGACTACTATAAATGAATCTTTATGTACGTTTATAAAATCGAGGACTATGTCGACCTGCTCTTTTGATCCTAAAAAGCCTGTATATATCGAATCGAATTCAAAGCCCAACTCACCCCATACATTCGAATAGTTTTTCATTTCACATGTCAAATCGCAAAACGAATATTTTGGATACTCGCTTTGGTTTGAAAGCACAGCGGTTGGAAATGGACAACACTGAACTTTTAGGGCTGAGAGTATTGGAATGGCTACAGTCAACGAACATTTGCCAAGCCCAGATATATCGTGTATTGCAACAACTTTTTTTTGCATAAAATTTCCTCACTTTCAATTATGGTTCATAGATTTATCAAGTTGTGTTAATTTACCAATCATTTTATTAAAAAACTAGTTATATTAATAAAATGATTATGTTAAGAAACTAATTATTTTTGGAAACTAGTTATTCAAGAATAAGTTCGTTAAGATTTATTATATCATTTAAGCGTTAAAAATTTGCATAATTTCACAAAGTCATTAAATACAAATTTCAAATTTGGACATAATAAATCTATTGATATACGAATATGGAATTATGCATAGTTTGGAGGCGGAGTTGTGGAGAAAAAGCACAAGAAGGTGGACAAAGAACATAAGAAAAAGAGAAAATTAAATAGAAAAATTATAATATCGGCTATAGCATGTTTATGCTTAATCGCGATTTTGATAGTGAATTTCAGAAGAGATATAGAGTCAAAGGCATTTTCAGCTGTTGCAAACTTTTTGATTGTGAGAAATGATGCGATTGCTGAAAATAAGGGTCAAGGCAATTCAGATGCCAATTATCCAGAAGAAAAAAAACCTAGTGAAAAATCTAGTGGCGAATCAACAGATAAGGCAGATCAAAAGACTGGGGATTCAGATAGAAAAAATGATGCAAGCAAGGATACAAAAGACACAAAGGATACAACTGACGACGGGAAGACTGAGGAGCAAAAAAAAGAGGAAGCATTCGTAAAAGAGAGGGAAGAGGGACATAGAAAGGACGAGTACAAGGTACTACTTCAAAATTTATTCGATTCGAGAAACCAGGCTATTTTAGATAAGGATGAGAAGTTACTCCGCTCAATCTACGATACCGATAAGAGATTTGGACTCTGGGCTTATGAGCACGAGGAAAATAAGATGAAATACCTCGAGAACTGGTCTGGAAAACAGGGTGTGAATTTCAAAACTATTAAGACGAATGTAAAGGTTAGCAATGTAAAGGAAAAGGATAAAAATATATACGGGATAATATGCTCGGTGTCGACCGACTACGCTTATTCGTACAAGAATCAACAAGACAAGTTAAACACATTTAGGATAGGCACAGAACATTATTTGAATGTGAAGGTTGGAGACAAGGGAGAATTAGTGATAACTAAGGAATGGTACACGGATCCATTTGCCGATTCACTCAGCCTAGACAAGATAAATTCAGATGATATTATGAAATATATCGCCTCTGTAGAGGCACCGGAAGTCGCTATGACAGATGAGCAGAAGAAGGGTGTGGAGTACGCTCACAAGTACGCGGGTATAGCAGCAGAGGGCGAGGAAAGCTTTAATTCAAATAGCAACTATAGAAATTTAAACCCAGATGGTGGAGATTGTGCCAACTTCGCTTCTCAAATAATGTTTGAAAGCGGCAAGTTCAAAAAAAATCAGACATGGAATTACTATGGAGATTCTGGAACAAAAGCCTGGGTAAACGCTCAGGGATTTAAAAATTACATGTTAAATAGTGGACGAGGATCTCTTATAGCGAAGGGAAAGTATGAGGAAATCTACAAGGAAGCGTATAATCTTAGACCTGGAGATATAGTAGCCTATGAAAAAAACGGTAGAATAACCCACGTTTCAACCGTTACAGGTATGGATACGAGAGGATATCCGCTAGTGACTTGCCACAATACAGACAGGCTTCTAGTTCCATGGGATCTCGGATGGAGTGATAAGAAAATAAGTTTCCACCTAATCAAGGTAAATTATTAAAAAATGTTATAACAGGTATCAATTGCTAAAAAGGACTTTTAAGAAAATTTTAAAAAAAATAGAGAATTTGGCAAAATAAATTTAATATTGATTGACAAGGTGAAAAGTATGTGGTAAAGTAGTATTAAGCTTACAAAGAAGTAGGTAAAAAATATTAGCTTTCCTACAGAAGAAGTAAGATACGAAACGGCAGAACTACAATTCGGCAAGGTTAGTATTAAACTCAAAGAAGTACGGAAAAGTTGTTTTTAGGGAGGATTTACAATTATGAAGACTGGTGTAGTTAAATGGTTTAACAATGAAAAAGGTTTTGGATTTATATCTGTTGAGGGAGAAGACGATGTATTCGTACATTTCTCAGCAATACAAGGTGATGGATACAAATCACTTGAAGAAGGACAAAACGTTGAATTCGAAGTAGTTGACGGTGCTAAAGGACCTCAAGCTGCTAATGTTGTTAGATTATAATCAAAATTCATATATATTAGTGAACTAGTAATATGAGAAAAAAACCGCTTAGGCGGTTTTTTTATGCTTAAATGTCAAAAGTTTGTGCATTAAAATTAGATTAAAACGCTTTCAAGGACAGGTATTTATGTTAAAATAGAGTAGGAAAGATATGCTGAACTACGGCATCAAAAATATGAAAAGATTTGGAGGTGGAGTCTTGAATATATTATTTTTTATTACGCCAAAGAGAGAAGTATCATATATATATGAAGATTACACTATAAAACAAGCTTTAGATACAATGGAACAGTACAGATATTCATCAATTCCAATCATCAATGAGTCTGGAGAGTACGTGGGTACGATTACTGAGGGGGATCTCCTCTGGTCCATCAAATATAGATCAAAGGGGATAGACATAGAAGATTTCGAAAAATTGTCGGTAACTGAGATTAAAAGGAAAAAGGATAATGCACCGGTTGCAATAAGTTCAGATATTGAAGATTTGGTACTTAAGTCTATGAATCAGAACTTTGTACCAGTTATAGATGATCAAAATGTCTTCATAGGTATAATCAAAAGAAGAGATATAATAGGTTATTGCTATGAGAGGATGAACCTCTGCCAAAAAAATTTAGGATAGAGATTTATAGGTCGTATGATAATAGGTTTTATGATAATAGATCTTAGGATAACTTAGTATGATGATATTAGGATAAAATAAAAAAGCACATGGGCTTATTATAATAGCCAATGTGCTTTTATTTTATCTCAATAGGATTATTCTTCTATGTAGCTGACTTGACTTCCGTATTGAGCCTTAAGGTTGTTTAATTTATCTGTGTACGCTTGATTTTGTTTTTGATACATTAAGTTCTTTTCAATTTCTTCTTGAACTTCTTCAAAAACAGCAACTTGAGAAGGTTCTAATGTATCTAATTTGATTACGTGGTAACCAAATTGAGTTTGGACTGGTTCGCTTACTTCGCCTGGTTTCATATTAAATACTTTTTCTTCAAATTCTGGAACCATTTGTCCTCTAGAGAAATTACCTAAATCTCCACCTTGAGCACTTGACGGGCAAGTAGAAACTTCTTTGGCTGCATCTTCAAAAGATATTTCTCCAGAATTTATTCTAGCAAGAACTTCTATAGCCTTATCTTCGCTGTCTACTAATATGTGTTTAGCAGTAGCAGATTCTGGTTTGTTAAAAGCTTCCTTATTTGCTTCGTAGAAGGCTCTCTTTTCGTCATCTGTGATTGTGATTGCAGCTAGAACCTTAGATATAGCAACTTGTTTTAATAGGTTAGCCTTAACTTTTTCTAAATCAGATAAGAAAGCTTCTTCTTTGTCCATACCTGTTTCAATTGCTTCTAGGTAGAATAATTCTTGATTTATAAGGTCTTCAAGCAATTGTTTTTTACCGTCTTCTGTATTGTATTGCATTAATTGGTATTGGTTCATTGTTCTTAGAGCATCTTCAATATCTATATTTGTAATATTTTTTGCCCCAACTGTAGCTAATATTTTACTTTCCATGTCTGTACTCCTTTGTATAATAAATTTTTGTATTTACCACTTAAAATAATAACAGAAAAAAACTCATATGTCTACCAAGTAACTATAGTGAGCTTGCTTCATTTGCTGCTCCTAAGGGTATATGGTAATTATAGTGTGTAAAATTAATGTGTCTACCAAGTAACTACCGTGAGTTTACCACATTTGCTACTCGATTAGTAGTATAGGGTTATTATAGTTAGTAGAATTGAAGCCATAATTCCGACTACTCCCTGGTCGTTTTTGTATTTTACCACCCATCTCAGAGAAACGAGGAAGTAAATAAGTAGAATCCCCATTTTTATCAACAATGCGGTGACATTCCTAGGAAATGACACAAAACTGAGCAGGGTGCTTATAAATGCGATAATTGTACTGAATCTATATAAAACTTCTATCCTTTCTATATGATAGTAGCCTTTATGTCCTATGTACAGGAATAAAATCACATACAGAATACTCATGAGCGAAAAGGAGCAGACCAGAGATATCTCTAGAAATCTATCTGTGATTGCAATCCATTTGTACCAGATAATCGGCCAAAACGCGAGGGATAGGATTCTAAAGTAGTTCTCAAGAAAACGAGAGCTATCTTTTATAGGGAAATGTCCCCTCTTCATATTATCGCTGTTAGCTATCTTATTAGAATTTGGTTCATTCACAATAAACCCTCACTTTCTAAAATAGACTGACCGGAACTTAAATAAAAGTTTGGGTCAGTCTTTGAGAATGTAATTACATTTTGTTGACGAGTACTACGATTTTAGCCTCTGGGTTATAGCTGATTTGAACTATTTGATTTTTCTTAACGTGTTCAAGATCCTCCCCACCGTAAGTTATCTGCAACTTAACAGGCATCTTACCTTGCTTGATAATAGCTACGTATTCCTTCTTGCTTTTTTTCTCCAAACTGATAAGGTTTCCTACATAAGGTTTGAAGTTTTGATACTTCTTGCTTTGGTTTCTTATAAAGAAGTAAGCTCCTATTGCTATTACCACGTTGATTCCTAGTATAACCCAGTTGTTCTTAACAGTATATCTACCGCCGATTATCACTAGTATCATAAGGGCGATAGGGTAAATTGCCTTTCTAAGCAGTAATCTACCAATGATTTCGTTAGCTTTTTTCTCAGGACCACTCATAGTTTTTGATCTAGCGAATGACTCTGCAAATTTGTCTTTAAAGCCCATTTTTCTCCTCCTAATTCTGTATAACTAGAGAATCTCCCCCAATCCTCTAAAGGTTGAAAAGATCTCATTTCAGCGTTGGTTAAATTCCACAACTGAAGGCGTTGAATCGCCATTTAACATTATTCCGTTTTGTTCTACTTATATGTATGATTTTCAATGTCAAGTTTTAAATCATTAAATAAAGTACATACCAATTTTATTTTAACATATTTTCACAGAAAGATAAATATATAATAAGCTGAATAACCAGATACTTAGTCAATTATATTGAATTTTATGTCTATATATTGAAGTTTACTCTTTAATAGGGTAAGATATACGCGAGATAATAAAAAAGTTGATTTTATATATAAGATATAGGAGTTGATTTGGTGAGCAAAAAATACATACTATCCCTAGACCAAGGCACTACGAGCTCGAGGGCGATACTATTCAATAAGGATGGAAGCATAGAAGGAGTCGCGCAAAAAGAATTCCAACAGATCTATCCAACACCAGGTTGGGTTGAGCACGACGCTATGGAAATCTGGGGTACTCAAAGCGGAGTGATGAGAGAGGTAATAGAGACAGCTGGTATAAGACCAGATGATATCGCAGCAATAGGCATCACGAATCAGAGGGAGACTACTGTAGTTTGGGACAAGCATACTGGTAAACCAGTGCATAACGCCATAGTCTGGCAGTGTAGGAGAACATCTGAAATCTGTGACGAGTTAAAGGAAATGGGGCTAGAGGAAAAAATCAAGGAGAAGACGGGTCTATTGATAGATGCGTATTTTTCGGCGACTAAGTTAAAATGGATACTTGAAAATGTAGACGGGGCTAGGCAAAGGGCTGACAGAGGAGAGCTGCTGTTTGGTACTATAGACACCTGGCTAATATGGAATCTAACTCGAGGTGCAGTGCACGTGACAGATTACTCAAATGCATCTAGAACTATGATGTTTAATATAAACACCTTAGAATGGGACGATGAAATACTAGAGGTCTTAGATATCCCAAAATCAATGTTGCCTAAGGTAGAGTCATCTAGCCATATATACGGGTATACAGATAGATATATGTTGGCCGGAGCAGAGATACCTATAGCTGGATGCGCGGGAGACCAACAGTCAGCCCTATTTGGACAAAACTGTTTTGATCCCGGAAATGCAAAGAATACCTACGGAACAGGTTGCTTCATGCTTATGAATACAGGAAATACCAAGGTAGTGTCAAAGCATGGACTGTTGACAACCATAGCTTGGGGAATAGGCGAAGAGGTGACTTACGCATTGGAAGGAAGTATCTTCGTAGCGGGTGCAGCCGTTCAGTGGCTTAGAGACGAACTTGGAATGATAAGCACAGCAGAAGAGAGTGAGGAACATGCTAATAGGGTGGACGATACAAACGGAGTATATGTAGTTCCAGCATTTACTGGACTAGGTGCACCGTATTGGGATATGTACGCAAGAGGAATGATAGTTGGTCTGACTCGCGGTGCAAATAAAGACCATATAATAAGGGCTACTTTAGAGTCTATAGCCTATCAGGTAAAAGATATCCTAGAAGTAATGCAGGAGGATTCAGAAGCGACATTAAACTCGCTTAGAGTGGACGGTGGAGCGAGCAACAACGATTTTTTAATGCAGTTCCAAGCTGATATATTAAATTCAGATATCGTAAAACCTAGTGTTGTAGAGACAACAGCGCTTGGAGCAGCCTATCTAGCTGGCCTAGCAGTAGGATTTTACAAAGATTTAGACGAGATAAAAAACAACTGTAAAATAGATAAAAAATACAAACCGAGTATGGAAAGCGCAGTTGTAAAGAGCAAATACGATGGCTGGAAAAAAGCAGTAAGTAGATCGACTAACTGGGCGGAAAACAACTAAGTTAGATAAAATGTCCCACTGAAATCGTTGAATCGACATTTAACTTGAGGATTATACTAGCCATATCTACAGATAGCCGATATAATCCTCATTTCAGTGGGATATCTAAATTTAAATGAACAGTATCATTCTCAAAACATCGTAGTAATCATCGGTCTCATAAGATACCGTGTGTTCGTCGACCATCTTCATTCCAGGGTAGAAAGAAGCCTTAAAAGCCTTATAAGCTTCAGTGTATCTGATTTCAACTTCAAAATGTTTAGGAAGCTCAATTAAATGTCTTGAAATATCTCCAGAGAGAGCGTCCTTGACACCATCTTCAATCATCCTAGTCGCTAGGTTTGGATGAACGGATATAGAACCGTTTCCGTAACCTCTGTTCACAGAGGCAGTGACTATATTTGGATTTAACTTCTTAGCACTCTCACACAATGCCTCATCACCGCTTAAAAATGCTACTGGAACTTTGTAGTAGGCGCAGGCATAGGCATTTAAAGTGAACTCAGAAGCTATTTCTCCGTTTACCTTTATATATGTAAGCTCCGTGTCCATTGTATGTGCGAGTGGATTACCTCCAGTCGACGCTCCTGAGTGGTAGCCAGTGAATAAGCAGGCTCCGAAACTTTCATCCAATCCAGACATCATCATAAGCGGGTCCCTAGACCAACCTCTAAATAACAGAGCGTATTCAGGTAAAATTCGAGGATCTATATTTCTAGCTGAGTGGTGAGCATCTTTCACGAGTATCTCGTCTGCACCGGCAGATCTTGCACCTATACAAGCAGAGGCTACTTCCTTTCCCATCTGTTCTCTGTAAATTTTAGAGTCTTCTTTCTCTAGAACAGTTTCGTCCCAACTTACAATTCCGCAAGTTCCTTCTATATCCGCACTTAGGTAAATCTTCATCATCATTCCTCCTCCATATCGCCAAATGATAAAATATTTTTAATACTTACCATGAGTCCTACTATGAGGCAGTCCTCATTGAGATTGAAAGTAGCGGTGTGAAGTAGAGAAGAGGTCGTACCACAACCTATATGGAAAAATCCACCTCTGCATTTTTCCGAAAAGTATGAAAAATCCTCAGCTCCAAGGCTACTGTTTTCTCTAACTACTATTTTATCATTACCTAGGACTTCTGTTGCGTTTTTTTTGATGTAGTCCATAACACTGTCATCGTTTACTAGGACGGGGTAGCCCTTTTCGATATCGACTATTGCCCTTCCTCCAAAGCTCTTTGCAATTAACTCTGATAGTTCGCTGATTCTCTGTTTTACAAATATACGATTTTTTTCATTTAGAGTTCTAAGCGTTCCTCTTATGTTCACTGCGTCACAGGTGATATTTTCCTTGACACCACCTTGAATCACACCAAAAGACAGGACTACAGAGTCTGCTGGATCGACATTTCTGCTGACTATAGTCTGTAATGCGGTAATAACATGAGAAGCTGCGACTATTGCGTCGATTCCAAACTGTGGATAGCCTGCATGACCGTTTTTTCCGAGGACTGAGATGTTTATAGTGTCGGTTGAGGCATTTAAGGTGCCGTATTTAACCTCTAACTTTCCGGTTTCTAGCGTAGGGTCCACGTGAAGCCCAAAGATGCAGTCGACCTTTGGTGCGTGCATGCAGCCGTCCTCTATCATGAGGCGAGCTCCTCCGATTGTCTCCTCGGCTGGCTGGAAGAAGAATTTGACGTTTACATTTAACTCGTCTTTTATAGAATATATTGCCCTACATACTCCGAGGAGTATCGCAGTGTGAGCATCGTGGCCACAGGCGTGCATTATCCCGTAGTTTTCGGACTTAAATGGTATGTCGACATCCTCAATTAAAGGAAGTCCATCCATATCTGCCCTAAGTGCAACGGTTTTTTCAGCACCTGCATCGACGAAAGCCATGACTCCAGTGTGGTATTCAAAACAGGTGTATTCGATTCCTATTTCCTTTAAATATTTTAGGATTTTTTTCTTAGTGGTAAATTCAGAAAGGCCAAGTTCTGGTGTCCTATGTAGGTCTCTTCTAATTTGAATCACCCAGTCGATTATATCTTCACTCATTTCTTTAATTTTACCCGAAGTAATTTTAAACACTTCCCTTCTGTTCGCTTATATCATCGCTAGCACTTAAGAATTTGACTTAGACGATACATAAAACTGCGAACATTTAATATATCTAATATATAGTAGAAAACTACTAATACTATGTTTATATGCATATATTGAACTTAAGATTAATAAAATGAGAATTTAGATAAAGAATATTATTGATTTTTCTAATTTTTATGGAGTTATATCGGTGTTAGTGATAAGATATATGGAAATAGAAATCAGCGAGGTGGTAAAGTGATAGGCGTACTAGCTCCATCTGGGGCATTAAAAGGAAAAAACAGAAAAAAAATGCTAGAAGATATAGAGGTTAATATAAATAATTTTGGACACGAAGTAAAGTTTGGAAAGACCTGTGCTATGAAGTACAATAATTATTTCGCGGGCGATGATAGGGAAAGAGCTAGAGATCTTGAAAATATGTTTTTAGACGATGAGGTCGACATTATTATCTGCTTGAGGGGAGGATACGGAGTGACGAGGATGATGGATATGATAGATTACGAAATAATCAAGAAGCATCCAAAACCTCTAGTGGGTCTATCGGATATAACTGGTCTACATCTAGCCCTTTATAAAAAATGTGGATTAAAGACATATCATGGACTCATGTGCTCTGTCGGAGGTACTTACGAATGGGATGAGTTTTCATATAATTCACTCATGTCTGCACTTACATTTAAAGGCGAATTAAATGTGGAAAATCCATACGGGGAACACATATATTCTGTGAATCCAGGAAAGGCTTCTGGTGAGCTGGTAGGTGGAAATTTATCGCTTTTAATATCTACACTCGGTACTGAGTATGAGATAGATACTAAGGATAAGATTTTATTCATCGAGGAAATAGATGAGCCTCTGTACAAGATAGATAGGATGCTCACTCAACTCAAGATGTGTGGTAAATTCGCCGACTGTGCTGGGGTAGTGTTTGGAGATTTCAAGGACTGTTCAAAAGACGAGAAGCTAATGGATCTTTTTAGAGAATTCGTGAGGGGAACAGGTAAACCTGCAGTGTACAATCTTCAGTCAGGACATTGCAAACCACTCATCACACTGCCACTTGGTGAATTATGTCGACTCGATGCCGACAAGAAAACTATAAAATTTTTTAGATGAATATGTTATAATTAAATAGAGTATACTTTTTTTGGTGTCAATCGCGAAGCTAAGGTTAAAGGTAACGTTTGCGAGAACAAATAAGAGTGGGAAGAATAAAGTGGTATATCTATTTGTAATACTGAATGAGAGGTGAAAATTTTGTCAGATGACGGAAGAATAATAGATTTTAATGAGCAGAGGAATAAGGTAAAGGATAAGGATATAGACAAATTTGAAGAGTATATATACTCTTTGTACTATGATGTGATGAATGGGAAAATCTCAATGAGTAAATTTTCGCTTAAAATACTAGATTATATGAAAGAGAACAATATTTCGGAGCAAAAATTCATAGAGATACAAAAGAAATTCATGGAAAGATACGGGATGAATGTAAACGATGTAGAAAAGGATTTGGAGCAACTAGGCATAAATTTAGAAGACTACAACAAGGTCGTCAAGGAAGAAATTTACGACAAGGATGTCAAGGAAGAAATCTACGATGAGTTGAAAGAGATAGATAATATTGACAATATTGACAACATATATAGCATAGATGATATAGATAAGAAAAGAGAATTAGACCTTTTATTATTTGGAAGTGCAGAACAGGAATTAAGTATGGGAACTAGCCTTACCTTTAGATTTATAACAGAGTTCAACGATGTAGAAGTGATATTTTTGGAAGATAGGGCCTATTTAAACAGCAAGAAGGACATCGTCCTCGGAGATCCAGAACTAAATAGGATACTTGTCCTGTACAAGGAAAGCTGTGACTACAAGAAAATAAAGGTCGTGATATGTGAAAATGTAAAGGACTACGAGTATTAGCAATTATGATATGAAAGGGGGGATGGTGGTATGTGTAATCACAACGTAGAACCGCAATACGGATACTGGAGTGAACTACTTAGAAATTACACAAACTTCGCTAAAATCCCTTATGATTATTTTAACAAAGATTATGAGAGAAAAATGACTTTTGAAACTAGAGTGCTGGATGAGAATTTATTGAATAAACTCGCGGATTACTCAAAGGCGTCGTGGCTAGAGTTGGAATCGGTATTTGAAACTATATTCGGACTTGTGCTTCAAAAGTATATATACGAAGAAGATGTGGTATTTGGAAGGGGAAGAAGTGAGATACCAATAAGGATAGATGGAAGCGAAGGAGATTTTTTGACACTTGTCAACAAGGTTCAAACCCAGTGGAATTCTTCGCAAAAACATCTTGATACCTTGGATGGATACCTAAGAGAAGAGTGTATTTTAGGTGAAAAGCTAATAAATACACTCGTACTGCATGAAGATTTATCAGAGGAGAGCATAGTAAATGCTTTAAAAAAATTAGATGACGACAGCGCAGTAGGAGAAGTAGGAACTCTAGAAATATTAGACAATGAGAGTTCAGTAGGAGAAGTAGAAACTTTAGAAGAATTAAATTACAATAATGCGGTAGTGGCCTTAGAAGAGATGGATAATGACGAGAGACTGAATTCAGAGCTTTCATCATTATTTGGAAAATATGATTTAACTATGATTCTATCAGGTGAGATGTTTGCGGTATTCAATGAATCGCTATACGACAGATCTACTATAAAAAGGCTTATGGGAGTGTTTAAAGAGGTTGTCGAACAGGTTATTTCAAATGACGAGTTGAAAATAAACGACGAATTAGAAATATACGATGGATATAAATGTGTACTAAACTCAAAACCTATAAAGGATATAGAGTTTATCTCAAAACGTGAGAAAGATAGAATACTCGAGGAGTTCAACGATACAGAGGTGGATATTCCACTGGATAAGACGTATATAGACCTCTATAGGGAATCTGTTAGAAACAATCCAGATAATATTGCAGTAAGTGACGAGCAGGGTTTCTTGACTTACAGGGAATTTGATAAGATAACTGAAAAACTAGCTGGATACTTAAATTTCATAGGGGCAGGGATAGAGGATGTAGTTGCTGTAATCCTACCGAGAAATCTAAGTATAGTAGTATCGGCAATCAGCATAATGAAGGCTGGATGTTCTTTCTTTCCAATAGATATAAACAATCCTAAGGAGAGGATGGAGTACTTAATTGAAGACAGTAAGGCAAAGGTGGTTGTGACATACGACCATTTGAACTCGATAGTCGATTTTAAAGGCGCTACTATAGTAGATATAGATGGGATGGAGTTTATGGATAAATATTATCCGGTGATAAGCGGACCAACTCCTACGAGCAACGCATATACGATATCTACTTCTGGATCTACAGGTAGGCCGAAGATAATAGAAGTAGAGCATAGAAGCCTTGTAAATATGTGTTATTTTAGTATAGATTCTATAAATATAACAGAGGAAGATGTCTGTGGAGTGTACTTGAGTTTTAGTTTCGATGCGGTTATGAAACAGATTTTCCCGTATTTAATGGTTGGAGCTTCAGTCAATATCATGCCAGAAGAGGCTAAATACGACGAGTATACGGTAAATGAATACTGTTCAGAGGAAGATGTGACGGTTTTAGCATTGCCGTCTGCCATGGCTAAGCTATTTATAAAAAACTGCAATAGCTACAATCTAAGAGTCCTACAGGCTGGAGGAGAAAGGCTTAAAGGATATAAGGATAGGAAATACAAGATATACAATGAATACGGCCCGGCTGAATTCACTGTTATATCTACAATGTTCAACGTAGACAGGAGATACGACAGGATTCCAATAGGAAAACCTATTTACAATACGTACGCCTACGTGCTCGATAAAAACGGGAATCTATGTCCTCCAGGTATGCCGGGAGAGCTTTGCCTATCAGGTGTTCAGATGTCTAGGGGATATATGAACAACGAGGAGAAAAGCAGGCAATGTTTCATTGAAAATCCGTTTGCAGTAGGTGAGAATACAAGGCTCATGTACAAGACTGGAGACCTAGTTAGATGGCTAGAGGATGGAAACCTAGACTACATAGGAAGGTTAGATAATCAAGTCAAGGTAGGGGAGTTCAGCATAGATGTATACGAGATAGAGAATGTGATAAACAGCATAAGAGAGGTTAAAAGTTCGGTATGCGTAGTAAAGGAATCAGAAGTAGGCGAGAAGTATTTAGTGGCGTATTATGTTGTAGACAACGACGATTACGAGTTTGTGAACTCAAGAAGTATAAGATCGTACCTCGGGCTCTACATTCCAGAATATATGATACCTACGATAATAATGAGGATAGTAAAAATACCAGTGACTCATATCGGAAAGGTAAATAAGAGGGAACTTCCTTTCTTTGATCCAGACGAGGAGTACTTGGATTTGTAATTGAAAAATATACCCTAACTACCATGAAGGCAGATGGGGTATATTTTTAATCTATATATAGTAAGCTTTATGATTTAGGTAATTATCAAGATTTAGGTAATTATCGAGATCTAGGTAGTTATTTAGATACGCAATTACTGAAATTCAGCTAATTACTTAGATACGCAACTATTTAGAGTTTGAGTTTATCTCCTCAACTAGGTTGTTTAGATATTCCCAACGCTCGTATTTTTCTTCTAGTTCAGCTTCGGTCCTTTCCTTTTCTTCGAGGATTTCTTGAAGTTTTGTGAAGTCGGCTGAGTATTTACTTGTAGACTCGTCTAAAGATGCTATTTTAGCCTCGAGAGCCTCGATTTCTGAATCTATTTGCTCGTAATCCCTCTGTTCGTTGTACGATAGTTTTTTCTTTGGTTTATCTGTCTTATTTAAATTCTTAGAATTATTTTCATCTACGAGTTTTTGAGTATCTTCAACAGTTTTTTGAGTATCTTTAACAAGTTTTTGGCTCTCTTCAAACTGTATGTTTTGTATTTCCCTGTAAATAATATAATCGCTGTAATTGCCAGTATAGATGTAGATTCTACCGTTTCCTTCGTATGCAAATATCTTATTAGATATTCTGTCCAAGAAATACCTATCATGTGAGACTGTGATTATAACACCGTTGAAGCCGTCTAGATAGTCCTCTAGTATATTTAAAGTATCTATATCTAGATCGTTAGTAGGCTCATCTAGCAAGAGTACATTTGGAGCCATCATCAAAATTTTCAGAAGGTGGAGTCTACGCCTTTCGCCACCAGATAGGCTTCCTATCTGAGTGTATTGCATAGTTCCAGTGAATAAGAACTTCTCACACATCTGAGATGCAGTGATCCTAGTGCCGTCAGCTGTTTCAATATAGTCACTGGCTTCCTTTACATAGTCTATAGCCTTTTGATTAAGCGACATATGGGTATCATCCTGAGAAAAGTAGCCTATTTTTACGGTCTCTCCTATACTTATCTCACCCGAATCAGGATGTATTGAACCCATTATCAAGTTTATGAGCGTAGATTTTCCGATTCCGTTCTTTCCTATTATACCTATCCTATCGTTTCTAGCGACCGTGTAGGTAAAGTCGTCAATCAACTTACGCTCGTCAAATGATTTAGTTAGGTTCTCGATTTCTATAATCTTATTTCCGAGACGACTTGAGGATACAGAGATATCTAGGTCGTCATCTGATTTTAGCCCAGATTGGTTTACGAGTTCGTCAAATCTTTGGAGTCGTGCCTTTTGTTTAGTGCTTCTAGCCTGAGCACCTCTTCTAACCCATTTAAGTTCTGTGCGTATAAGGTTTTGCCTCTTATCTTCTACGCTTGCTTCCATATCGAGTCTATCAGACTTTCTCTCAAGGAAGGTAGAGTAGTTGCCATCGTAGCTGAACAACCTTCCCTTGTCTAGTTCTAGTATTCTATTTGTAACGCTGTCTAGGAAGTATCTATCGTGGGTAATCATTAGTAGAGACCCCTTCCTAGAGTTTAAAAATTCTTCTAACCAGTCAATTGATTCGTTGTCGAGGTGGTTGGTAGGTTCGTCTAGAACTAATAAATCGCAGGGAGTTATCAATGCAGATGCTAGTGAAACTCTTTTTTTCTGCCCACCTGATAGATCGCCCATCTTCTGCGTGAAGTTGTTGATTCCAAGCTTAGTGAGGATGGATTTAGCCTCGCTCTCTAGATCCCAGAGATTTAAAGTATCTATTTTCTCTTGGAGATGCATCATAGAGGAGTTTATTTCATCTATTCTATGCGTATTAATTCTGTTATAAATACTGCCTTCGTCATCAGGCGTATCTCCTTTTGTAGAATTTCTGTTTAGAGTTTCTAGCTCTTGGAGGAGCATATTGTACTCGCCAATCAGTCTCAGCTCATCTGATTCACTGTTGAATACCTGTTCTAAAACCGTTGATTCAACTTCGTAGTCCGGGTTTTGAGGGAGGTATTTCATCCTGAGACCGTTCATTTTAATTATATTTCCAGTTTCACTGGTTTCATATCCGACTACAATTTTCAGCAGTGTTGATTTTCCAGTTCCGTTTACTCCTATCAGGCCTATCTTTTCTCCTGAGTTTATCCCAAATGAGATATTGTTCAAAAGTGGTTTTTCGGAGTAGTTTTTACTTATATTATCTAATGTCATTAAATTCATTTTTTATTCACCTCAGTTACTTTTCAAAATGCTGGTAGTCTGGATTCTTCCAAAATCCGCCCCATGTCCAATTTCTTTCTACAAATGCCCTGTAGCAAAGGTCGTATTTTTTAACCATTCCTTTTTTCTCTACGCTTCTAGCGATGTACTCATTTGCTGTAGCTGGATGGGCAACTCCGTCTTTCACGTGAGGGTTTTGAAGTGGGTTGATATCCACGGCAAGTCCCAAGGCGTGTTTTGAAAGGGTGTCAGATCCTTCTACGGCCCTATAGCAAAAGGCTGATGTATTGTTGTCATTCATAGAGGCCTCGTCGTCACCGCCGTATTCGTCTATGAGTTTCATCTTCTCAATAGGATATTTAGCCTTGTATAAATCTTTAAATATATTTATTACCTCGTCGGAAATCTCTTTATTTACTATCATTTCGCCGTTATGTGGTTTTGCGTCGAATCCGAAGTATGTAAGTTTCAAATAGGATAGTTGCTCGTACGAAATTCCAGTTGCTCCAGCTGGGAATGATTTTCCCTTCATATTCGTCCATACATCCCAAGGAATTTCAGAACTGGTAAAGACGATTTCAACCTTTTCTTCTTTCTTATCCTTATCAGCCTGTGATTTTGAAGATTTTTCTTCGCCAGATTGAGTTTTAGACTCGTCCTGTCCCTCAGAAGTCGAATCTTCGCCAGTTTTATCTCCATTTGCAGGTTTTACTGCGGTGTCAGCTGCAGATTTTGACACGCCACCGGAGTTCTTCTGCTCAGAGCTATCTACTTTTGTATCAGATTTTTTTATAGTAGTTTCAACCTTCGTACCCGAACTAGATTTGAAGATATATTTATCTAAAATTTTATATCCAGCGAATGAAACACCAGATAGTAAAACGATTAAAACAGCAATGCAAAAAGATAGTTTAGCCTTATTTATCTTTCGTTTTCTTTTTTTTCTACGCTTATTATTAGATTTGTTCATAAAAACACCTCAAAACATTATTTGCATGTTACGATGCCTCGATTTTAATTTTAAATTACAATGATAGAGCAATAGGTACCAGCCCGTGAATAATCGACCCAGTACCTACTATTATAACCTAAAAGGATTTTATAGTCCATGCAAAAGCAGTCTGTTTGCGCATTCTCCAATAATTTTGATACCTTTTTCTATATCCTCGGTTTCGAGTCTAGAAAAACCTAACCTCAGGGTGTCGTATCCAGCATTGTCTATGAAGAATAAATCGCCGGGCATAAATATGACATTTTGCTTATGGCATTCTTCGAGCAGTTCCCTGGCGTCTATTTCTGGAAGTTTTATGAAGAGGTGAAGCCCTCCATCTCCTAGTATGTACTCGTTAGGGATGTATTTTTCAACTGCCTTGTACGCACAGTTGAACTTTTCTCCGTAGACCTTTCTTATCTTTTTAACGTATTTTCCAAAAGAGTCTTGATTCAAATACTCGTATAAAATAGCCTGGTCTAGGGATGAGGTATGGATGTTCTTACATCTTTTTACGCTCTCAAGCCTAGATACAACGCCCTTATCAGCGAGGATCCATCCAATTCTAAGGCCTGGGAAGAGTATCTTAGAGAAACTGCCTATGTAGAGAACACCGTTGTTTTTGTTGTCAAGCGATGCTATGGGGAATATATGCGTACTGCTGTACAGCAGTTCTTCGTTAAAACCATCCTCTATTATGGGAATACCGTACTTTTTCATAATATTGTAGTATCGGTATCTATTCTCTGGAGACATTACCATACCAGTAGGATTGTGGTACGATGGAGTTATATAGGCAAACTTTATTTTTTTATTTGATTCGATTATTTCCTTGAGCATATCGAAGTCCATTTCGCCTCTGCATACATCTGCTCCGAGTATTTCAAGACCGTGGAGCTTCATCATCTTGATAGATGTGTTATGCGTTGGATTTTCACATATTACGATGTCACCCTTCTCTGTGAAAGATGATAGTATTAGATCAAAGGCTTCTGTGAATCCATTTGTAATTAGAATGTCTTTACCTTCAGTATCGACGCCCTTATCCCTCATGTACTGCAATAGGTAGTCGATCAAAGGTTTGTATCCTTGAGCGTAACCGTAGTTTAGAAGTTTATGCCCCTCAAGCGATATTCTATTTAGAAATGCCTTCTTTAATTCTTCAACATCAAACAATTCTCCATCGGGAGAGATGCTCTTAAATGAAATGGTGTCAGATGTCCAAGGAACTTCACTCTTTACGATATCCATCTCATTTGCACCAGCCATATAGTCGTTCTCAATAGACGTCCAGTCAAACATCCATGGGGTAATCGGAGCTAGGTTTGATGAATTCACAAAGGTTCCTTTACCTGGCAAGGAGTAGAGAAGCCCCTGGGACTTTAGTTCTTCATACGTTGAAATTACAGAGTTTCTACTTACATTTAATATCTCACTGAGTTCCCTAGTAGAGGGAAGTTTGCTTTTATCTGCTATCAATCCCTTTGAAATCATATCTTCTAAATAATCTCTTATTTGCATGTACAAAGGGGTTTTATCGTCCAAATTCAGATTTGAAAAAATCATATTCCACCTCAATTGTGTATAATTATACTCCTTATATTACTAGTTTTACAGAAAGATTTCAAATAATTAATTCAATAAAAAAATAAGCAAAAGACCTGGTAAGAGTCTTTTGCTCAAAAATTTTATTGGGTGTTGTTACGTATGGATGTACGTAAAGTTTTATTCGACATTACAGTATGGGCATATACCCACACTCGTTTGAGAAATCTGTCGCCATATAGGGGGGACGTATTTCTCAATTTATATATTAAATTTATCGAACAAGCTAGTTGTTAAGTGAAGATTCAATTAGCTTATCTAGAAGGTCAGAATAACTCATACCTCTAGCAGCTGCACTCTTAGGTATTAAACTAGTTCTAGTCATACCTGGAAGTGTATTGATTTCAAGTACATTTACATCGTTTCCGCTGATTATATAGTCAGCTCTTATATATCCCTTGCAGTTGAAGATCTTCCAGATTTGTTCTGAAATTTCGTTTACTTTATTCTCTAATTCTTCTTCAAGGTATACTACTTCTTCAACAGCGCCATTTTCAGCGTATTTAACCTCTCTATCAAAGAATTCAGATTGATATGTTATAGATATAGTAGGGAAGACCTCTCCATCTAATACAAACGAAGTGTGCTCAACGCCCTTCACGTATTTTTCTATCATGACGAATTCGTCGACTTCAAGTCCAGCTCTAACAGCTGCCTCTATATCTTCTCTATTTTTAACGAGGAAGGTTGCTACACTTGATCCTCCACAGTTTGGTTTTACAAATACTGGGTATCCTATTTCCTCGATACAATCATAATCTATCTCTTCTATTGATTTTGTGACAGTCCAAGGTGCGGTAGGGAGACCTGAATCTCTAAGCATTTTCTTAGTTACGTTTTTATTCATAAGCATACCACTGCAGAGTGGGTCACATCCAGAGTAAGGTATATCAAGAATTTCAAGCGCATGCTGAATAGTCCCGTCTTCACCAAACATACCGTGGAGTGCTAATAATGCGAAATCAGTGTCCTCAGGAATTTTTGTAAATACATCCTTTTTTTCATCTATTACAACTTTGACAACCTCGTATTTATCTTTATCTAAATAGTTATATACTTCTGTCCCAGACATCAATGATATGTCTCTCTCAGTGGAAATTCCACCCATTATAACTGCTACCTTCATAATTTGACCCCCTTATATTTTAAAATCGCGTACTTTAAATCGGTTCGCTTTGATACGCAAATTTCCCTTAATTATCTATTCAACATAATTAAATTTAGTTGTTTATCTGTGGCTCTCTTAGTCTAGTATATGATTTATGTATCTAAAATGAAAGTACCACGATAGTGGATTTTTAACGAACAAGTGGTTATAATTAGGGTGTGGTTAAAAATCTTGTGGTAGTATTGAACACAATGAGGAGGAAGATTTTGTTATGAAGGCTGAAATAATTAGTGTGGGTACGGAGTTATTGCTTGGGGATATAGTAAATACCAATGCAAGATACATATCTCGAGAACTTGCGAAACTAGGCATTGAGGTATATAAGCAAATCACAGTAGGCGACAACGAGGACAGGCTGTATGATACGTTTGAGGAAAGTCTAAAAAGAAGTGACCTAGTTGTAACTACAGGTGGTCTAGGACCTACGACAGATGATTTAACTAAGGAAGTAGCGGCGAAATTTTTTAATCAAGAGCTTGTTCTCCATGAGCATTCATGGGAGAGAATACAGGACAGGATGGGTAAGTTAACAAAGAACATCACTCCTAACAATAAGAAACAGGCGTATTTTCCTGAATCTGCTGTAGTTTTAGATAACGATATGGGCACAGCACCGGCAGCTATTTTAAAAAAGGATGGCAAGGCTATAATAATTTTACCGGGACCTCCTTTTGAGATGCAACCTCTATTTGAAAAAGAGGTAATCCCATATTTAAAGAATTTTACAAAGGATAAGCTGGTTTCTAAGACGCTTAGGTTGTACGGCATAGGAGAATCGGCATTAGAAACTCAGATTATAGATATAATAGAGGAACAGACAAATCCGACTATCGCACTTTACGCAAAGCAGATGGAAGTGACTATAAGGATAACAGCTAAGTCAGAAACCGAAGAAGAAGCGTATAGATTGATAGCTCCAGTGGAGGAGAGGATAAGAGATAGAGTAGGGGAATTCGTATACACAGATAGTGACTCGTACAACGGAGAGAGCAAGGATGTACTTGAAGAAGTCGTTGCGAGGCTGCTAGTGGAGAAGGGACTCACTATATCAACTGCAGAATCGTGTACAGGAGGCTTAGTTGCTGCTTCACTAGTAAATTATTCGGGGATATCACAGGTCTTCTTAGAAGGGTGCGTGACTTATTCAAATGGAGCTAAGATGAAGAGATTAGGTGTATCAAAAGATACCTTAGATAAATTTGGCGCTGTAAGTGAAGAGACAGCTAGAGAAATGGCAGAGGGAATATCAAAGTCATCTGGTACGGACATCGGATTAGCAACCACTGGAGTAGCGGGACCAGATGGGGGTAGCGATGAAAAGCCTGTAGGACTCGTGTACACAGCGATATTTTACAAGGGCAAAACAAAGGTTATGAAAAATAATTACAGTGGGGATAGACAGAGGATAAGAACTAGGGCAACTAAGGACCTATTAGATGCACTTAGAAAAGAACTGATGAAATAGATTTATATAATATAGACTTGTAATATTTAGATTTGCAGTCTATGTAATTATGGAATACAGATTTACGACTGAAGATAATTAATTTAAATGAAATTGACAGGAGATATAATGATGGTTAAGCAAATTTTTTCGGACTTAGATGGAACTCTATACAATGACGGGGTTATCAGTGAAGAGGATAAAGAGGCTATAGCGGAGATAGTAAGCAGAGGTGCTACGTTCAATGTGGCTACAGGCAGGATATTTCCCCAAGCTCATGAAATAGTAAAGGGAGCAGTAGATGTAGGTGGGTACTATATCTGTGAAAATGGAGCATTGATTTACGATAAGGACTCCAACTTGGTTTATAGGGGAACTATAGACGACGACTTGGTTAAAAAAGTGATATCAAGTTTCAAATCCGACAAGGCGGATTTATTTTTCAAATACAAAGGGAATGCAGTGGTCCTAGGGGAAGATACAAACTTTAAGCTTTTGTCAAACGATTATGTAGTTGAGCCAGATTTCCTAGAGAGGGACGGCTACGATAATATGATTGGAAATATAGGAGTTGCATCTGGTTCTCCAGAGGAACTAGACAGAGTAGCGGCTCATTTTGCCAAGGAGTTTGGAGATGAACTTGAAATATTTCTATCCAGCGAATATACATTGAATATCGCAAAGAGAGGTGTATCTAAAAAGAATGCTATAGAGAAGGTCTGTGGTATACTCGGTGTTGGATTGGACGAGGTTGCGACATTTGGCGACTCTCAAAACGACGTCAGTATGCTAGAAGGATTTGCCAATAGTTTTGCGATGGAAAAGGCTACAGATGAGGTCAAAAAATCGGCGAGCTGGACTGTTTCAAGCGTGGCAGACGGAATTGAGATCTTAAACAAATCAGATTCGAATTTAGCTGTAAACAACTAGTATACAAATTAAACCCGCCGATTGATAGGTCTTAAATCTAGCTCCAAAGCTTAGAGAAAGACCACAAAAGGCGGGCTTTTTTATATCGATATCTATTGAGTTTTTATTTAAATACTGTCCTGTTAAAATTATGTCTTGTCCCCCAAGTTGCGTCTTAACCAACAAGAAGTACAGCAGAATTAGAATTAGATATTACACTTTCTAAAACGTAGTCTACAACGCTCTTGCAAACGTATGTAGAAAATTTCAAATCATTGTAATAGTCTTTTTCTGGAGCATAAGCACTGTACATCTTTCTAAAGAATGCCTCAAAACTGTCTTCAATTTTCATTGGTTTGAATTTTGAAAAGTCTATATCTTTAGCAAAAGATGCTAAATCTCTCTCATAGGCAACGTGTTTGTTCATACTGTGTTTGAATTCCCAACGCTCATTGTGAGCAATACAGAAGAAATCACAGAGAAAATGACAGATAACACCTAGCTCCTGGCTAAATCTACTGACAGAAAAGAACTTAGTCATGTAGTTTAGACTCAGAGAACAAAGTTTATCTATCTTATCGATAATCATACCCAGAGATTCCTCCATATAATGTTTTTTTAATTTATATTTAGAAAAAGCATCTGGTTTTACATTTCCGTAGATGAAGTTTTTATTGCTTATTAAACTGCTCTTCTTATAGTCCATGTTGTCAACTATAGATCTAGCTATAGTGAAATGGGTATTCATTAGCATATTTGCACCTCATAATTTAGTATAGGTCTTAATGGCAAGTCTATTTCGAGTGTAGCGCCGTGCTCAAACGAATTATTAAATTGCCGATATTTAGATAGTACCAGTTATTTAAATGATTTTCAATACGCAAATAATGTCATTGAGATTGTGAACATTTAGCAAAACAGCAAATTTGACGTCGTAAACTGACGATATTTTAAATTTTATTGCAGGTGGCTAATTATCGTTTTTAAAAAACAGAAATTCAGATTATTTATTAAAGTATTTACCTTGGTAAGAATTTCTTGATTTTAATGTGTCGTCTATTTGGTTAAGCACTTCCCATTTTTTCAAACTCCAAAGTGGTCCGACTAGCTCATCTCTCTTGCCATCACCAGTTAGCCTATGGATTATCATTTCTTCTGGTAGAATTTCAAGTTGATCGCAGACCAAATTGACGTACTCATCCTGCTCTAAAAGATCTAATGATCTGTTTTCGAGCATAAGTGCCATTTCTGTGCCCTCGATAACGTGTAGGAGGTGTATTTTTATTCCGTCCACACCCATTTTGCTGACAGCTCTTGCAGTTTCCATCATCATCTCATAAGTTTCACCCGGGAGTCCATTTATGATATGTACAATGGTCTTTATGTTTTTTGACTTTAACTTAGCAACTCCATCCAGGAAGGCTTGGTAGTCATGTCCTCTGTTTATCAATTCTGAGGTAGAATCGTGTATAGTCTGAAGTCCGAGTTCAACCCAGAGATTAGTCCTAGTGTTTAGCTCACCCAGGTAATCGAGCACGTCATCTGGAAGGCAATCCGGTCTTGTCGATATCGAAAGGCCGATCACATTGTCCAAAGCTAATACAGTTTCGTATTTTTCCTTCAAAACGTCGACGCTTGCGTACGTATTTGTGAAAGCTTGGAAATACCCGATATACTTGGCATCGTGCCATTTTTTACCCATCATCTCCTTGACCTCGTAGAACTGCTTGATTAAATCGTCGTTGGGATTTCCAGCGAAGTCGCCAGAACCATCCTTACTACAATAAGAGCAACCACCAGTGCTCACTTTTCCATCGATATTGGGGCAGGTAAAACCTGCATTTATAGAAACCTTAAAGACCTTTTGACCAAAAGTTTTTCTTAAGTAGTAATTCCAAGTGTGGTATCTTTTGTTGTCAAAGGCATATTTGAATTTTTCCATGTCAAACCTCTTTTCAATTTAATTCAATAGAAATATATTATCATAAAGCAGAGATTTTAACCATATTGAAACTGATATTCAAAACTACTTTGCGGACTTAGGTAGGTGAAATCAAATTTAGTAAAGAATATGAAGGGGTATTTATCTTATTTTAATTTCATATATTGTATTGTGATTAAACATCTTCAGAATTTGATTTAATACAAATTAAAATTAGAATACGTCCTTATCTGTACGGATGTAGCAGAAATACTGGGACGCTAAATAAAAATTTTGGAAGGACTGTTTAGATGGATAGGTTAATAGCAATATTTTTTGCATTGTTAGCAGGTGGGTCTACGGCAATTGAAGCTTATGTAAACGGTCGTCTAGGTAGGCATACAACAGCTCTTGTAGCAACGTTTTTAAGCTTGGTAGTCGGAGCGGTGTTCATTTTAATAAATATAATCATGACAGGAGAGGTCAGGGACCTCTTAACACTAAAAGAAATAAGCCCGAAATTTTTCTTGGGCGGGATATTTGGTTGTCTTATAATTTACTTTACAATCAAGGCGATTCCGAATCTCGGGACTTCGAACACCCTGGTGATGATAGTAGTTTCACAAGTGGTTATTTCCTTATTTTTAGAGGTTAAGATTTTAGGAACAGAACAGATGCATCTGTATAAGTACATAGGCGTAATATTACTAGGAATAGGCACATTTTTCGTGGTTAAGTAGAAAAATCTCATTAAGCCTCAGTGGAGTATTTTTATCTCGCTGTATATTTTTAATACTTGTATGAGGTCTTAATGAGGCTTTATCTTTATAAATATAGCATATCTAGTAAGATATTTAGTATAGCTAGTTCTTGAAAATAGCTGGTTATAAATCTAGTTATATAGCTGGTCATATAGTTAGTTATTGAGTTATTAAGTATAGCTAATTATTAGGTTAAATTTTATTTGGCTAGACTATCGAGTGTTTTAAGCTGATATCCATCTTTTTCCCATTGAGTTAGCACCTCATCTAATATTTGTGTATTAGTTGTTGAATTTGGGTGGAGAAGGACTATTGCACCTGGATGAGTTCTGCCGAAAATCTTCTCCTTAGCGAATTCTGGAGTAGGCTGTTTGTCATTTAACCAGTCTTCATAGGCAAAACTCCAAAATATAGTCTTATATCCTAGGTCTTGAGTCATTTTTAAAGATCGCTCACTGAACTTACCCATAGGAGGTCTGAAGAACTTAGGCATTTCTTTTCCAGTGACGTCCTTAAATTCCTTGGCAACGCTCAGTATTTCATCGTTGAATTTATTGACATCGCTGCTTACTTGAGCCATTGATGGATGTGTATTTGAGTGATTTCCGACTATATGACCTTCAGATACCATTCTTCTTACAATCTCTGGATTACGCTCAATATAGCTCTTAACTACGAAAAAGTTAGCTTTAGCGTTGTGTTTTTTCAAGGTATCAAGTATCTTTTCAGTATTTCCGCTTTCATAACCCTCATCAAAGGTTAGATATATAGTCTTTTCTTCTGATTTACCAACGTAATATCCGTCGTATTTACTGAAAAAGCTAGCTTCTTGAATAGGATCAGGTTGTTTATGGTCCTTGCGAGGGTTGAAGTACCAGTTGTATTCGGCTGTACCTAGCTCGGATATTTGAGTCTTTGTATTTGTCAGATAATTTGCACCGGCACCGACTATGATGCAGATAACAAGTGCAGAAATACAAAAGATCGAAAATGTTTTGACGCTTTTTTCTTTCACGAAACCACCTCTTTGATTAAAAATTTACGCAGTACTATTTTGTGTTTACAGAGAAAAATTATGCGATATTTATACTGGATTTATTTTAATTTACTATAATTTTAAATTGAGTGAATTTCTGAAACACTAGATGCTTGAATTTAATCAAATTGTAATAAGAAATCTAGATTTTTTGAATCTGAAATTTTTGAAATGGTGAATTTACTTTTTCACCTTAATGAATTATAGTTATTAGAGATATACAAAACAGCAGATTATTGTGGAGGTGAGATTTTGGCACAGAAAAAGTTTTATGCAGTTAGAAAAGGAAAGAAGACTGGAATTTTTGAAACATGGGACATATGTAAGGCTCAAGTACATGGATTTGCGGGTGCGGAGTACAAAAGCTTCAAAACTATAGATGAGGCGAAAGAATACATAGATATGGGCAAAGGCAAGAAAGTAGATTTATCTGAAAATACTGTCGAGGCGTATGTAGATGGGAGTTACGAGCATTCAATCAAGACTTACGGCTCAGGAGTCGTTATTTTACAGGACGGAGAAGCAATTGCTGAATTCAGCGTAAAAGGCGAGGATGAAAATTTAGTTTCTATGAGAAATGTAGCTGGAGAAATCGGTGCTGCCGAGGTTGCCATGACATATTGTGTAGAAAATAATATAAAGAATTTGATCTTGTACTTTGATTACCAGGGAATAGAAAAATGGTGTACTGGAGAGTGGAAGGCAAACAAGAAGGGCACTCAGGAGTATAAAAACTACTATGATAGCGTGAAGAACAAGGTAAATATTATCTTCACAAAGGTAAAAGCTCATAGCGGGGATAAATACAATGATGAGGCGGACAGGCTAGCCAAGGAAGCTGTATTGAAGTAGAGAGGCTGTATTGAAGTAAATAAATGGAAAATTGCCAGTTCACATGTAAAGATTTTTATATCATACTATATATTGACATAATATAAATCAGGAGGCAATAAAATGAAAGTAAGCAAGTTAATAGGTTTAGGTCTAGGTATTGGATTGGCAATTTCAGAGGTAGGGTGTGGATCTAATACGGATACAAATTCAGGGAGTACAACAGCGAAAGAAGAGCCGACTAAGTAAGAGCAAACTGCAGAGAAGAAGGATAGCTCTAAGGGAACAGCTAACGACTTTTAGGTAAAGTTAATAAGAAAGGTGAAAATATATATCTGTTAACTAATACAAATTTTTCGGATTTGAAGACTCTAGAACTTAGAAATGTAGGAACACAGTCAGTTGATGGTGCAGATACATACAGGGAAGATTTTAAAATAACATTTACGCTTAATAAATAGTATCAAGTAAGTAGTAAATATATGGATCTAAAGAAAATTAGAAATTTGGCTGCATGCCTGACTTTATCAACTGCAGTTGTTGGAAGTTCATTTGGAAGTTAACAAGCGGTTGATAAAATAGAGGAGATAAAGTTAGCGGTCAGATAACAGCAAATATTTAAATCAGTATATCAAAAAAGGGCCTTATTCATAGGGTCCTTTTTAATAACTAAAAAATGATTACGGTATTTAGTTAAACGAGTTCAATACATATATTATTATGGTGTGTAGAATAGTGTAGGATAGAGCTGAATCAGAGTGAAATAGTCATTTTAATATATTTTGAGGGGAAGTTAAAACTTTGATGAATTCAAGAGTATGAAGTATAATAACGTTAAGAGGGTATAACATTATTATGAAGATAGAATTTGGTGCAGATATCGAATTTAGATACGGAGAACATCAGTATACTATCTTGTCATGGACTAAGGAAGGTATAGTCATAGGACCTCAAAATTCAAATGATGAATCTGTGTATAAAACAGCAGATGATTTCATAAATAATCATCTTATAGAAGGCAAGCACATCAAAGATTTAATACAAGATATAGATATATTGTTTATGGCATAAGCACTAAATCTGTGATAGATTATGCGAAATACTTATCCGAAGCAACAAATATGAAAATTTGGAGGTATACTATGAAATGTCCAGTTTGTGCCAATGAGGTAGAATGTAGAAGAAATAATTTAACGTAAACAGAATGAAAGGGTTTGGTAAATAGTGAGCAAACTAGTTGAAAATGCAATTTCAATAGCAAAACTTGCACATGAAAATCAATTTGATAAATCTGGTGTTGATTATATAAATCATCCTATGTATGTAGCATCTAAATTAAGCGATGATGAGCTAAAAGCAGTAGCGATTTTGCATGATGTTTTAGAAGATAGTGATTATACGGCTAAATATCTAATTACTCATTTTATACCAAAGGATATCGTTGACGCGGTTGTATGCATGACAAAAGTAAAAGGTGAAAAATATGATGTCAAGATTAGTAAAAATAGAAGATCTAAAACATAACGCAGATTTAAGTAGACTAAGCCGAGTAACAGAGGAAGATAGAAAACGAGCAGAGAAATATAAATGGGCGATTTCTTATTTAAGTGATTAAGTACGTATGCTTAATCGAAAAGGGATATATTGAGGAGGTATTTCTATGACAATTGAAAGATTGAAAGAGCTACTTGATAAATATGGGATAAAAGAATGTTTTTTACCACCAGAAGAACACTGTTATTGTGAATCTGGAGTAGGAATAACGAAAGATAATGATGAATATAAAGTATTCATTGAAAATCGTTATAAACCGTCTGATATATCATATCACAGAACAGAGGAAGAAGCTATAAGGGCATTTCTTAATCTGTATCTTGATGTATCGTATCCGGAATTCTACGAAGAAGCAATGAAAGAATTAAACAAATACTAGAAAAGATTGCGACTAGAAGTACGTTGTAGGTGAGGTAGAGGAAGAATCAGAGGAAACAGGCAAAGTACATAAGAGAAAATTCAAAAGTCAAGGAGGTGGATATAGTGGTACAATGGGATTCTTAAAAAAAGAAGGGATGTATACTACTACACGTATTTTGCAGAAGGCAAAAAAGGTGAAGGAAATGAGGGCATGATATCAATAAACGATAAAACTGGCAGATCGTCATTTAAGAAAATATGCATGTCATGCAATGGGATACTTAGAAAGTTACAGAGAAGAACATGAATATAAACAAACAGGAATGTCAGCTTGGTGTTAAAAACAACTATAGCAATACTACAAGAAAAAAATAGGTTGACAATAGAAAAGCTTGTTGAGTAAGTTGATGAAATCAAGATAGGAAATGAACGATATAAGAGATTTGATAGTGATTGGGGGAATGAAAATGTTAAACGTAAATGACGAACAGAGAGAACTGTTATTAGAACATCTACCAAATGCAGAAACATTATTTATGTCGGATGATGTAAATGACCTTCTAGATGACTTAGATAATTTAATACTAATGATAGGGTTTAATAAGAATTATTCACTAAATGAATTAGGTCGTAAGTTACAGATAGCATATGACCAAATATACGATCAAAATGACTAGAAAACATTTGTAGCTGTAGTTCTAACTAGGCAGTAATGAACAGAGAAGGAAAACATATTGAAGAAAAAATTTTAATTTTCTAATGTACAGTATGCAGAATATAGCGAAAATATAAGTTGCTTGATGTAATTTAGAGTGTTTGGCAATTAATTAAAGAGCAATCGAAAATAAAATACGAATTTAATTAGGCTATGATGTCATAGTGTGTATAATAAAAAATATCGTTATAAGTAGCAAGAAAACAAGTAGATATCTTGATATCAAACTAGGTTTGGAGGATAAGTATATGAGAACATTCAGAATTAAAGGAGATACTAATTTATATTTTAAAAATTCACAACGGATACCAGAAGATATTTTATTTGAAAATATCAAAAATGAACTGTCTGAAGATGCTAGGATATTAATAGGACAAAAAACAATAGGACCATCAGAGGATATATATAAATGTAAAATAGATGGTATAGATTTTGAACTCGTATATGATATAGATGATGGTGGGTGTATTAGTAGTAAATCTGAAGCAGCAATAGAATTATTAGAAAAAATATTAAATAAATAGAAAGTCTTGTAGAGTTAGGTGATATTCGATGCATAAAAATACGCACAAAATTTTTATCAAATGATTATAGCAATTTCTTTCTAGTCTATTTCACTCAGAAATCCCCATACTGTTTAAACATAACTTACGGTTACTAAAGAACAAATTAAATACAATTATTATATCGAGCAAATATTTGATTTGTACGCTACTTTAGATTCCAATTTTAGAGATATACCTTTTGCTACTTTGATGATAATTAATGACATGCTAGATAAGAAGTTTGGTTCTACTTTTGGTATTGTTGAGCGTGTAGATTATCTGAACTTGAAGTATAAAAAAACTTGAAGAACGCAAGTCAAGAACTAACATAAAATCAGTTTCAGCCTATTTTAGAGATATGATAAAAAGAGAGATTTAAAGCACTTGTCATGAGTGCTTTTTTAGGGTGTGCCTAGCATGGGCGTAATCTAAAGTGTTAAAGTCCAGAGTGTGTCCTAAAGGATGAGAAATATATAGCATTCCTAGCGATATCGACTACAAAACGCATAAGGAACATGTAAAAGGCAATGAAGATAAAAAATTAACGGCATTAGACTTCAAGTTGAGTACATGCTAATGCATTAAAAGTATTGCAAATAAATGTAATTTCGAATATACTGCAGGCAAGAAATGTGATGAACGATTTTATGCTGATGATGGAAGACCAATTTATCCAGATAATGGAGGAGCTATTGGTAAACCAGAGAGAAAGACTTTAAGAATTGGCAAAATGATAGATATGGGAGCGAAGTTGGAAAATTTGCAAGCCAAGTTGATACTAAGTTTAGCGAAGGAGCCTTGCCGAGAATTACAGATCTAAATGAATATCATAAGTATAGAGTTTTAAAGGATATAGATGAAGATAGTGGAAAAGTTGCTACGTGGCTTGGTCAAGATGGACTAGGGATACAATATAAGCTTGAAAATGATATTATATAGTTGAAAGATAATGGATTTATTGAGGAGGAGTTTAAATGAGAATTGCAAGATTGAAAGAATTATTAGATGAACACGGAATAAAGGATTATTTTTTACCACCAGAAAAGCATTGTTATTATGAGTCAGGAATAGGGATAAGAAAAGAAGATAATAGATATATCGTTTTAACAGAAGAACGATATATACCTTATGACATTTCATATTATGATAGTGAAGAAGAAGCTGTAGAAGCATTTATTAATTTGGGGTTTAGTAAAGGAACAAAGTTTTATGAAACAGCAATGAAAGAATTAAACCAATAGAAAGCACTTACAATTATAGGTACTTTCATTATGCACCAAACATGCTGTTCGGCATTAAAAGCAGCCAGGAATAATAGTCGACTCAGACTATAAACTGGAGGATTGAACAATGAGCGAAAACAAATTAGTTAACAGCAGAACAGTATAGTTATATAACTTGAGATAAATGTTCCCCACCTCTATAGGTGGCGGGTATTTATCTCATTTCAGTGGGAGTCAAATCTACCACTGAAAGCGTTGAATCACCATTTAACAGGCGAGGATTACACAGAGTAGAAAAATGTTATTAAAAAAATCACCCACTACATATATAGTGGGTGATTCTTTTAATTAGAAAATACTCCGTAGACGCCCTGGAGTTCATCTCTCAACGACTCAGGATCGTACATACCTCTGTAAATAATATCAGCGAGTATATTGGCTTGGTCGTATGTGCTGGTCCAAGCGAATATCCCACCTAGACATCTGCTAAGAACATACTGGCTCTTCAAGAATAAAGACAAGGCGTCATCAAATGACATCGCATAATCTCCGTTCAAAGTCAAATAAGGAACCAAAGCCTCTTGATCAAATCTATATTGGTAATTGTTCTTATTGATATAATTTTCCCTAAGTTGATCGTAAGATCTGGTAGTACTCATTCCAAGTCGTCCGTAGAAAGGAACACCGAGAAGAATCTTCTCAGCTGGCATACCAGCCTTTATTAGGTTATTGACCATTCCATCTACGCTGTAGCCACCGAGGGATAGAGCTGATGGATATAGATTTGCTTGGTGTTTTCTGCCGTTAGCACCAGATTCACCAGCGGTGAAGTCGTAGCTCATGAGGTTGAAATAATTAATTAGGGGAGCAATTTTTGCTATGTCGGCACTGTTTTTAATGTAGGCATTGTCGCCAGTTCCAGCGACACTTATCCATTTATTAGGGCCTAACACATCTCTAAGTGCTTTTAGAAGTAGGGTGAAGTTTTCTTTATCTGTAGGTCTGGCAACTATTCCAGCAGCGCCGCTACCTGGATATTCCCAGTCGATGTCTATACCGTCGATATTGTAATTTTTGATGAATTGATTTACTTCCCGTGCAAAGTTGTATCTAGAACTTGGTGTAAGAGCAGCATTTGAAAAACCGTCCGCGCCCCATCCACCAATAGCGGCAACAACCTTCAAATCAGGGTTCTCAGCCTTCAAATTGACCATCTGCCTCAAATAGCTAGGAGCAGGAACAGACAAGGTACCATTTGAATTAATCTCAACAAATGCGTATATCAAAACATCATTTAACTGAGGGTCTACATTAGTAGGATTACCCATAACATACTCGAGTACTATCCTATCCTGAATTGGACATTCCAAATCTTCGTTCATCACATTGTAAAGGTCGTCAATAGCAGGCCTCTTCGATTTTTTCTTCTTTTTATTCTTGTGTTGAGCCAGTTGCTTATTGGCAATCTCCTTTACATCCTTCTTCGCATTAAAGTCGTAGTCTAGATTGCTCTCGTTATACAGCTTCGTGTTGTCAACCGGTATACTCGAGTTACTCTTTTTAGGACCAGGACTGCCTGGATTTGGCATCGGTTTAGGAGGATGCGGTGGATGCGGAGGAACTGGAGGATGTGGTGGATGTGGCGGAACTGGAGGATGCGGTGGATAAGGTGGATGCGGTGGATGTGGTGGATGTGGTGGATAAGGTGGATGTGGTGGATAAGGTGGATGCGGTGGATAAGGTGGATGCGGTGGTCTAGGTTTTGGTGGCTTAGGTTTTGGAGGGAACGGTGGTTTAGGTGGATGTGGTGGATGCGGTGGATAAGGTGGATGTGGTGGTCTAGGTTTTGGTGGCTTAGGTTTTGGTGGGAATGGTGGTTTAGGTGGATATGGTGGATGTGGTGGAACTGGTGGTCTTGGAGTAGTAGGTTTAGGAGTCGATGGCCTAGGCGTAGATTCCTGAGCTACTTCATTAGATTCCCTTTTCTTCTTATTCTTCTTCTTTTTGCCCTTGCTCTTCATTGAGAATCCAGCCCTATCCTCTTCATCCTCGTCTTCAGAGCTCCAAGGTGAAGTTTCAAATAAAGGAGAGTCTACTTCGTTTATTACCTCACTTTCATTTATCAAATACGCATCTTCAGAAAGATTAGATGTTACATTATTTATAAGTTCGACTGCATCGTCTGGAACAAAACATAGGTACCAGTCCATCGAAGTATAGTTGTCACTATAGTCCTCTATGCTTTGTTTTAATTCGGCGTATCTCTTAGGTTGAGGAAGTACCATTTGGCGTCCTTGAGTCCAATTTGCAGGAGTGTACAGCCCACTTCTATCGGTAGCTTGGAGTGCGTCTACTATTCTAAGGATCTCAGGTATGTTTCTTCCAGTTGAGATAGGGTAGTATAGAATTGTCCTGAGTATTTGATTGTCGTCTATTATAAATACAGATCTGACTGCGCAATCTTCACTCGGTTTTGACAACATACCGTAAGACCTAGAAATCCTAAGGTCCCTGTCCTCTATTATTGGAAATGGTATTTCGACATTCGTGTTCTGATATATATTGTATAGCCATGCTAAATGAGAATCGTTGCTGTTGTTATTTATGGCTATCAACTCAGTATTTCTATCTGTAAATTCATCGTGGAATTTAGTGAATTCTAGAAATTCTGTTGTACATACTGGCGAAAAATCTCCAGGGTGTGAGAATAGCACAACCCACCTTCCATAGTAGTCAGATAGTCTTAAATTTCCATTAGTTGAATTAGCCGTAAAATCGGGAGCTTTTGAACCCAAATTAGGCAAATTAGGCATGTGAATTCCTCCTTTTTATTTTGAATTTACAATATACTATTACAAAAGAGGCTTTTATGTTACTAAAAAAATTCGATTTTGATTGAAATTTGAAAAAAGTTTAAGATATTTTTCAATAAGAATTGCTATTTTTCAACAAATTTGGTATCATAAAGAGTAATAATACATGTAGAAACTTACGATGTTTGGGGGGATTACGTTGAAAAGGGTATTGAAAATTTTTATTAAGTCAGCACTAATATGTTTTCCGATTACACTCGTGTTAGCAATTGCGAACTCGATTATGGGTGTATCAATCGGGCTTAATTACTATTTCTCAATAGGACTTTTGGCTCAGATTGGATTGACATTTTGCCTTACAATTTGTAATGCACAAAAGATATTTGCTGGACATAAAGCTATTAAAAGACCCGTACGCAGAAGTGTTCCTCAAAGAAGTGCGTCGTCATCAACTATGGTTAGAAGAAAGATATCTTAGGAAGTACGATGGGATCAACAGGCATTATATTGAGAAATATACCCGAAACCCCTATAGGTGGTGGAATAGTTCTCATTTCAGTGGAGTAAAATCCACCACAGAAAGAGTTGAATCATCATTTAGTCGCACTTTAGCGAATTGGAATACAATATTTAATAAAAAAGCTGACCTTCAAATAAATATAGATTTTGGGGGCTTTTTTTATGTTATAATAAAAACTAGGATGCAGTAGGAGTATAATAATTTATGTTGAACATATATTATAGTATAGATAATATTGCAAATGCGAGATATTTAACTACAGTGATATGTCGGTTTCATATTTCTAGTTTCGATGAGGACAAATCCTTTATTGAAAACGTTGAATCATTGAATTGGAGAGATTTATATGGAAATCAAAAAAATAATCGATGAATGTATGGGCTACGTTGAAAGGTACAGTAAGATAATAGTGAAGTTTTCTCTATCAGCCTTGGGTGTGATAGTCCTAGTTATGGTTATACTATTGAATAAAAACACAGGGGTAAGGGCAGAGTCAAAGCTGCTGTTGGATAATATTGAAAACAAGCAATATTCAGTTGCTATAGACTATTACGAAAACATAGAAAAAAAGTTATCGGGAGCGAAGAGAGAAAAGTTCAATAGGACTATTTCGACTAAGATAAACAAGTTTCTGATCGCAAATGGAGACAAATACATATCGGGAGAATTATCTAAAGAGCAGTTCATAAATCTAATTAATACAATAAACGCTCTCAATGGATTGGACATAAATAAAACAGACATAATAAATCAAGCAAAGAGGGTTGCAGATGTGTACGAAAACGACAAAATAGACTATGATGTCGCTATTTCGTATATAAATTCTGTGTCTATTCTCACTGATGTGAATGGAAAGCTAGATAAATGTAAAAAAGATATAGAGACATTTAAGGAGTCGAGGGAAATATTTAAACTCGGTCAGGCAAATCAAGAGGCAAAGAAGTATTTTGAAGCGATAGAAAACTACAACAAGGTAGTAAAATCGGACAAAGCGTACTACGATTTAGCACAAAAAGAGAAAAAAGAATGTATTGATAAGATGTACGACCATTATATAAAATTGGCAGAAGCCAATAATAAAGACGGAGAATATGAATCTTCACTGATGTATGTAGGTTATTTAAAACCATACTATACGGATGATGCAAAGCTTCAAAATCTTGAAAAAGAATGTCAGGGAAATATGAAATTATACACAATGTCAAATGAGGATATAATAAATAGGGTTTCTAAAGAAAGCAATATACCGGCAGATGAATTGTCTGTGGAATCTCTTTCTCAAATGATAGGTGACGATAAATACTACTATGCAGAGGTTTACAGAGATAAGAAACTTATAAACGAAGTACTTATACAGGCAGAAACAAAAAAAATATATTCTTATAAATATGAAAAGAAAGACTACGATGTAGACTATGGAAGCGGATATTTTATGATAGATGAAAATGGAAGCTATAAATTTAGTATTTCAGAGGATAACGCAAAAAAATTAGTTGAAAAGAGACTTGTCGAAAAAAATGTGAAGTATAAAAAACTGGATTTTGTAGATGAAGAAGAGGCAGATAAGAGAATTGGATCTACGAAGAAAGTAGAGGACATTTTAAAGGATGAAAAAAATATTTACTACTATATAAGGGTAAATAAGGGATTTTTTAAAGAAAAAGACATTTTGGTGGTTAATATTTATACGAAAATGATTTACAATATAAGTAATGGGGAAGAAACAGAATATTAATGTAGTTAGCAAGTTGACAGAAGATTGAAATTAGATGCAGAAATACAAAATAAAGAAATGCAAAAATGTAAGAACTACAGAAATTTAGAAGTTTGTAAGAAAAATTGAATATAAGAGTGAAGAATCGCAATTTACAAAAGGTAAAGGAGTATGTTATGGAAGAGAAAACTAAGAAGATACTGATGCTGGCCGGAGCTATCGTGGTTGCGATCGCGATTGTATTTGTCGGCGTCATGACAGTACAGGTAAAGGGAAGTAAAATTGTAAAAAATACCTCTGTAGACGGTGTGAATTTAGGGGGAATGACCAAAGAAGAAGCAAAGAAGGAACTTGGTGCAAAATACAAGTTGAAAGATATGAAATGCAGCTATGATGGGAAGACGTGGAATCTTACACCAGAACAAATAGATTTATCGTACGATCCTAATAAGACTGTGGAAAATGCATTCCAAGTCAACCGTAGCGCTGGATTTTTCTCTAATTTAAAGAAGACTATCGCATCTGATTTTGGAAGAAAAAACAAGGTAGTACCAGCCTTAAACTACGATCAAGCAAAGCTTACAGCTGAGCTAGAGAAGATGGCAAAGGAAATAGACAGAGATAAAAAGGATGCATATGTAGACATAAAAGACGAAAAAATTACTATTGTAGATGAGGTAAGTGGTCAAAAACTCAATCTACTAGGTAGCGAAGATATCATGAAGAAGAACATGGAAAAGGCAAAATTCGAGAGTAAATTGGTTGTTGATGTCGTAAAGGCGGATATTACAAAAGAAGACTTAAAAACTATAAACACTAAGCTTGGTGGATATACTACTACGTTCTCAACAGGACAGGTAAGTAGAAGTAAAAACATAGAGATAGCAGCGAATTCGTTAAACAATGTAATAATTAAGCCTGGGGAAACATTCTCATTTAACAATACGACAGGCAAGAGGTCAAAGGCAAATGGGTATAAGAGCGCTCCAGTAATCGAAAATGGAGAAATGAAACAGGATTACGGCGGTGGAGTATGCCAGGTGTCATCCACTCTTTATAACTCAGTACTTTACTCAGGTGTAGATATAGTAAATGTCAAAAACCACACCATACCATCTCACTATGTACCAAAGGGAAGAGATGCTACAGTGGCAGACAGTGGAATAGACTTCCTGTTCAAAAACAGTTATAAAACGCCAATAGTGATAAAGGCGTATGTAAGCGGTGGTGCAATCCATACATCTATATATGGAAATGACGCGGATAAAAAGAATGTAGATATAACAACAAGTCTAGTAGGGTCTTCATCAGCGGGATCTAAGAAGGTGAATGATCCAACACTACCAGTTGGAACAACAAAGGTAGACAAGAATCCAAGAAGTTCGTATTCAGTTTTGACTTATAGAATATTTAAAGACGAAAAGGGAAATGTTGTAAAGAAAGAAAAAGTGGCGTCATCTTACTATCCTAAGAAAGAAGGGGTAATACTAGTTGGTACTATGCAGGTACAGCCTAAACCACAGACACCATCTAAACCTTCAAACGATGGAGGGGGATCTAATTCTGGAGGAGGCTCAGGTTCTGGAGGAGATTCAGGAGCGTCAACTCCACCAAGTTCAGAAGGTGGAGGAGAAAGTGAGTAATTAAGTAATTGATGTCGTATATAGATATACAGCAGAATAATAAAGTATGAAGACGCAGTAAATGTAGGCATTAGGAGGTGGTACTATGAATCTCAATAATATAACTAATTATATTCAGAGTATATGTGAGAATATTTCTAATGTATTAGATGTAGATGTTACCTTGGTGACAAATGATTTAACTAGAATAGCAGGTACAGGAGTTTTTAAGTCTAAGATAGGCGAGTCTATAAATGAAGACTCAGCATACTCAGAGGTACTGAAAACAGGAGAATCATATCTAATAGTCAAGGAATTAGACGAGAAATGCAGTAACTGTACCTCTCGTGCGTTTTGCAAGGAATTAGCAGATATATGCACTCCTGTAAGCCTTGAAGGTGAAATTTTAGGAGTGCTGGGAATAGCGGCTTTTAGTGAAGAGCAAAAGAATAACCTGCTCACGAAGGATAAGGAACTTACGCAGTTTGTAAAGAGTATGTCCGACCTTATATCTTTCAAATTGTACGATATGTACGACCAAGAGATAAAGACGATGTCCAGTGTGGAGAAAGAAACAATTGAAAAGGCGATAAAGAAGTATGGAAACAACACCGAGGGAATGAAGAAGGTCGCAGAAGCACTAAGTATAGGTATTGCGACGCTTTATAGAAAAGTAAAAAAATATAACTTGAGATAAATGTCCCCCACCGCACAGGTGGCGGGCATAAATCTCATTTCAGTGGAGGTAAAATCCCCCACTGAAATCGTTGAATCAACATTTAACTTGAGATAAATGTTCACACACAGCACAGGTGTAGGGCATAAATCTTATTTCAGGTGGAGTTAAATCCACCACTGAAATAATTGAATCACCATTTAATATAAAAGGATGAGAAGTATAGGGGGCAGATCGAAAATTTCGGGTCTGTTCCTATTGCGTTCAAAGGCGATTTAAGATTTAGCATTTAAGGAGTGATAACTATTTTAGGAATAGACGTATTAGCGGATATCAATAAGATGAAGACAAAGGTAATAGACGAAGAATTAATAGAGCAAGAGGAACATTTGACTTTTTTCAAGATTATGGATGAACAGTCAGATAAAATTTCCAAAGTTATAAGGGAAAGTATGGTGACTGAGGATTACAACAATGAAACGATTTTGAATTTAGAAGAGGCTGGAGAACAGGAAGTAAGGGATATAGAAAGAGATAAGATATTAAACGCATTTGAACTCTACAACAATGCATTGAGTTTTGCTAGGTCTAATTATATATCCGGAGCTACTAAGCTCATAGATAGTGCATACGAGATGTATAAGAGAGATATGGATATATTGAACCTAAGGGGGATGTTAAAGCTCTTAGACTGCGAATTTTCAGAGTCGTATAAAAGTTTTGCCCTGAGTCAATCTTATATATCCGAAGACGAGAAGTACACTTTTGAAGAACAGCATAAGCTATCTAAAAAATATATCGATCTATTTAATTCAGAGAAGTTTGAGATACTGCTTGGAAGGTTTAACCATGCAATGAGATTTATAAGCGAGGGTCTAGACTACGAAGCGGTATCAATATTTGAAAATATATTAGCTGAAAATCCTGATCTGACAAAACCACATGTAACGCTAGCGTATATGTACAAAAAACTTGGAAAATCAGAAAAACTTATAGCAATGCTCGAAAATTTGAGAAACTTAGATAAGGATAACTTGGTTATTCAAAAACCTGAGTTTTCCGAAAAATTAGACGGAGAAGAATCGAATATAAAAGCACGTGGTCCGCTTAAAAAAACTAATATATATCCTTCTTGGAAGGCAGGTCTTGCTTCCATAGTTGCCATACTTGCTATAGGAGCTACGTATTATATAAATATAAAGCCGAAATTGCCGGCTAGACATATATCTCAGTACACGAATCTACAGAAAATTAATTCGGATTCTGTGAAAAACAGCCTTATTGAAAATGGCAATGATAATCTAGAAAACAATGGAGAAATCAACAGAGCAGATAAGGCTAAAAAGGATTCAAACTCGAATGTATATAGCGATAGCGAGGATGGATCCACAGCAGAAATAAATAAAGAAGAGAAAACTGAAGGAATTCAGAAAAAGGAATTAACTACAGCTAAAGAGGCTGAATTATACGAAGAAGCACTTAGATTAAAAGCTGCTCAAGACAATGAATGTGCGATACGTAATTTTAAAGAAATCGTCGAAAATGGAAATGTAAAAAAATACAAGGCGGAATCAACCTATCAAGTCGCTATGTTAAGTGCGAAGATAGACAGATACGACGATGCGGTCAAGTACTACGAAAAATACATCGACACCTACAATAAATCTGATGAGTACTACGACGATAGCTACTACGAACTGGGAATGTTATACTACAAAAAAGGAAATTTAAAGAAGGCACAGGACACCTTAGTCAGCATGATAAGCGAGGTTTCAGACAGCATTTACAACGATAAAAGGGTGAAGGAAATACTCAGAGAAAAATAAAGTAAAAAAAAACTAGACAATTTCAGAAAAGAGGCTATAATAAATACAGTAGAAAAAATTACGACTGACAGATGTGCAAAATAGATGGGAAAATCTGTCTATGCGCTCACGTCGATTGTAGTTAAATGTATTTAGGATAGACTTATCCTGAAGGGAGAGTAAAATGAGCGAAGTTAAGGACGTTCTCCAAGAGCGTCAATGGTTAAGATATTCTTTTATGTTGTTGGGCATGTTTATCTCGTCTATAGGGGTAAATGGATTTTTGAGACCAGCACATCTACTGAGTGGAGGAGTAACCGGAATTGCAACATCAATCAACTTTTTGACAAATGTAAACGTAGGTCTTTTGACGTTTATACTCAATATTCCGATATTCGTATTGGGATTTATGTATCTTGAAAGAGAGTTTTGTATTCTGAGTTTACTCAATATGGTAATCTTATCACTTATGCTCGGTTTCACTCAAGAGATCGGGAATATAATACCGCTTGACGACGTACTTCTTCAAAGTGTGTTCGGAGGTATACTTTCTGGAATAGGTGTAGGTATGTGTATAAAATCAAAGTCATCTCAAGGTGGTACGGATATAATTGCCGCAATCTTAAAGATAAAGAAAAATATAGAGATGAAAGATACCGGCCTCGTAATAAACGCAGTAGTAGTTTTGGTAAGTAGTCTTATATTTGGGCTCCAAATAGCATTGTATACTTTGATAGGACTTTATTTTAATGCTACGATGATGGATATAGTAAAAGACATGATGAACAGCCAAAAATCTGTTATGATTATATCTCAGGAAAACGAAAAGATAGCTGAAGAAATAATGGATACTATTGTGAGAGGTGTTACATTCTTAAATGCAGAGGGCGCTTACACCAGAGAGAATAAAAAGATGATCTACACAGTAGTATCATCGAGTGAAATACCAAAAATTAAAAAAATCGCCTTTAAACATGATAGCAAGGCCTTTATATCAGTGAATGATGTAGCTGAGGTAAAGGGAAGAGGATTTAAGGCAAAGGACTTATAGAAAATAAGCTAGACCGTCACAGGATTGAATAATGTGGCGGTCTTTTAACATATAACTGAGATAAATGTCCCCAACATCTACAGGTGGCGGGCATAAATCTTATTTCAGTGTGAGTCAAATCTCACACCACGCAATTAACATTTAACAATTTAAAAACACAGTCGAATTGGATGAAATATTGTATAAATGGAGATAAATGTGCAAAAATTACTCGCTTTGATATATAATTAATCTATTGAGATCTTTAGTAAAAAGGGGGCGTAGAATGAATGATAAAAGAACATGCGGAGCTAGTGAGAAGTTATAATAAGAATATACATAATATAGAAAAAATAGTTAAAAATATTGATAGGATGAGAAAAAATGCAATCAAGAAAGAAATGTTTGCTACAGCAGAAGAAATCTTCGAAGTGGAGGGGAAAAAGGAATTTGAGGAGACAGAGTCTACAAAAAAGATAGATCCAAAGATATATAGACTCTCATGTGGAGATGTATATACAGGAGAGATAAAGGATAATAAACTATCTGGAAGAGGTTACTACGAGTTCGCCTCAGATATTGAAGACGGAGTAATGTCGTATTATATCGGAGAATTCAAGGATAATAGGAAAGACGGACATGGAGAGTTTAAATTTGAAAACGGGAATGTATATATTGGAGAATTCAAAGACGACCAGGTGAATGGCATTGGAAAAATGATATATACTAACGGTGAGTACGTCGGAAACTGGGAAGGTGGCAAAAAAAACGGAGAAGGCGTATACTCATGGAGTGATGGATACAAGTATATAGGTGAATTTAAGGGTGGAAAGAAGGACGGCTTCGGAGTTTGCTACAATTCAGCTGGTACTATTGTCTATGAAGGTGGATGGAAGGATGATCAAATCCATGGAATGGGTAAGTACGACTGGGGAAATGGAAAAATGTACGAGGGCGAATTTTTGCATGGAAAGAAACATGGCAAAGGAATGTTCTATCTAAATGGAGAGGTAGTATTTGACGGAGATTGGGATTGTGATAAACCGTACATATTTGGGAAAACACTGGATGAAATATTCTCGGCACTGGGTGACAAATAAGGTTTAAAATACCTGAACCAGGCGTTTAACTTGAGAAAGTGGGAATTTCTATTGCAAGCTCAAGCCTTGAATCAAGAGAAAACTACACATAAGTAAAGGGGTGGACGCATGAAGTTTTTTAAAAAATTGATTACTTTGATTTTGGTCGTAGTAATATTTATTTGCTACAGTCCATCTCTTGTAGAAAGGGCATATCAATATCTAGACCATAATAGTGAAGAGCAAGTCGTAAAACAGAATATAGAGAAAAACAAGATAGAGGGAAAAAGTGTAGATAATTTTTCAAAAATACAAATTGGAGATAGCGAAGAGACTCTTATAAACAGCGTGGGAGAGCCAGCTAGGGTAGATAAAAGCGGATATAGTTTCGATTGGTACGTATACAACCAATATGGGCAGAAATTTTGTATGGTTGGAATTGAAGATAACAAGGTTGTGGCTATGTACAGCAACTCCATCAATTCAGTTGAGTTTCCTAAATTAAAGCTAGGAGAACAGAGACATATAGCGAGAAATATATACTCTCCGCTTAAATATCTTCCAAAGGGATATACAAACTACACTATTGCTTCAAAAGACCAATACGATGTGATAGAGGTCGACGGCAAGTATATCACAGTATTTTACGATATATACGAGGGAGATATAATATGCTCCTACCAAATAGTAGAGAAGGAAGTAGAGGATAAAACTCCGATATACCACGCTGAGAGCGATGTACTTAGAAAATCTTACGAACTTGAGATAATGGATTTGACGAATAGCGTGAGGATGAAAAGAGGGCTTAAATCTCTACAATACAGTGAAAAAGCTACTTTGAGTTCTAGAAGACACTGCGAGGATATGAGGGATAAAAATTATTTCGACCATGTGGACAGGGACGGAAGAGGACCAGCTGACAGGATGAAGGAAGAAGGCATAGTATATTATTTAGCTGGAGAAAACATAGCTGCTGGTCAGTTTTCTGCAATTTATGCACACGAAGGATGGATGGATTCTGAAGGACATAGAAAAAATATTTTGGGGGACTATAAGTACATAGGAGTGGGTACAGTATTTGGTGGATCTTACAGCATGTACTACGGTCAAAACTTCTATAGATAGGCAAAATATTTATTGAAAGGAATATGTTCGCATGAAGAAAAAAAATGTACTCGTCGGTATATTTGCGCTGACACTGGTTTTGACACTAGGTTATGCCATGAGTTTACCAGAGGATAAGACTGATTGGAAGACGGTCAGCTACAATCAAGTGAAACGATCTGAAAGCAAGGTAGAGGTAAACGAAAATCAATCAACACAAAGCAAGGAGATCAATTCAATTGTGTTTAGCCATGGTTCAAAAGATGAAAAACTGATATCTTTGACCTTTGACGACGGACCTCATCCAACGGAGACCGACAAGGTACTAGACGTATTAAAAAAATACAATATCAAGGCTACGTTTTTCGTGGCTGGCAAGCATGTTAAATGGTATCCAGATCCTGTTATAAGAGCTAGCAAGGAAGGCCATGAGATAGGTAACCACACATTTAACCACTATGATATAGCTAATTTGAGCAATGCTCAATTAGAGGATGAAATAAAGATGTGCGAGGATGTAATCAAAGAAAAGACGGGCAAGACGCCGACGCTTTTCAGACCTCCATATGGAAGCTACTCAAAAAACGGCCTGCCTGAAATAGCTGATAAAAACGGGTACAAAATAGTTTTATGGGGTGGAGTGGATGCTCTAGATTGGAAAAATCCATCCGCAGAAAGCATTGCAAAAAATATAACTTCAAGTGTTGAAAATGGTGAGATAATACTGCTTCACGACTACGCTACGACGAACACGGTCGAGGCATTGGAAATATTGATTCCACAGCTACAGAGTCAGGGATATAAATTTGTCACGGTATCCCAGTTGTTGAGCGAGTAAACGATAATGATTATGGTATTGGGGTGAAATTATGGTGGAAAATCTTTATGATATATACGCGAAAGAAATAGAAAAAATAAAATCAAATAGCGAAGTTTACGCTATTTTTTTAGTTGGATCGGCAAAGAATTTAGACATGAGGTCAACAACTGAAATCACAAGCGATATTGACATATTTGTGATAACCGAGTGTGGAGGAGCTCAGACGAGGATTTTAAAGGAAGTTGAAGGCATTGAATTCGATATAAACTACTGCCCAGTAGAATTATGCGAAAAATTAATAAAAGATGGAGAGCTGTTCTTTATAAAACAGATGAGCTCGCCTAGGGTCGTCTACGATAGAGAAGGTATATCTGATGAAATAATAGTAAACTGCAGAGAAAAATATAAGATGGGACCAGGCAAGTTATCCGAGATAGAAATTAATTTCTTAAATCATGAAATTTATTCGAGTTTGAAAAAATTGGAATACATTGAAAAATACGAGAAATTCGAGTATGATTTTTTGACGAAATTGATATTAAAAGATATAATTATGGCATACTTTAAATTATCTGGACGTTGGTTGCCAAAAGATAAAAAAATGTTAAGTAGTCTTAGGGAAGCCGACATCTCGCTTTACAATATGTACGAGAGGGCGTATAATTCCTGTGATGTAGAGGGCGTCAGGGAAGTGTATGAGTACGTGTTTGGGAAATTAGATAAAATAAAGTACATAGAGCTAAAATATGATTAAATGTTACAGAAAAAGAGTATAAACTAAACGACGAAATAATTAATACGAGAAGGGGTGGGTATGTTGACAGAGGAAAATAAATCGAAAATAGAGCGAGCAGTGAGGGAGATATTGGAAGCGATAGGTGAGAATCCGAACAGAGAAGGACTTATAGATACCCCTGCTAGAGTTGCTAGGATGTACGAGGAAATATTCTCAGGACTAGACCAAGATCCAAGCGAGCATCTCAAGGTAATATTTAAAAACGAAGATCACGAAGAATTAGTAATAGTAAAAGACATACCATTTTATTCATGTTGTGAGCATCATCTCGTTCCATTCTTTGGAAAGGCACATATATGCTACGTACCCAAGGGAGGAAGGCTTACAGGTCTGTCTAAATTAGCGAGGGTTGTTGAGACATTCGCTAAGAGACCACAGCTGCAGGAGAGGATTACAAAAGATGTAGCTGACACAATAATGAAGGAATTAAGTCCTTATGGTGTAATAGTTATAATAGAAGCAGAACATATGTGCATGACTATGAGAGGTGTAAAAAAACCGGGATCAAAGACGATTACATCAGCTATAAGAGGAGTATTTGACAAAGACAGCGCAATTCGAGCAGAGGCGATGAGTTTGCTTACTATGAAAAATTAATCTATAGATAGACGAGGGGGATATTATGTTTCAATATGGCAAAAAAACTTATATAATGGGAATACTAAATGTGACTCCAGACAGTTTCTCGGATGGAGGAGATTTTTACGATATAGAAAGAGCTTTAGAACACGCAAGAGAAATAATAAGCCAGGGTGGCGATATCATAGATATCGGGGGAGAATCCACTAGACCTGGTCATAATGTTATATCTTCACAGGAAGAAATAGATAGACTCACACCAGTGATTGAGAGGATAAAGCGTGAATTAGGCGTATACGTATCAGTTGACACGTACAAACCAGATGTCGCTGAGGCTGCACTCAAGCTTGGCGCAGATATGATAAACGACATATGGGGGCTTCAAAGATACGAAGAGATGGCAGGTGTAGTTGCGAAGTACGGAGCAGATATATGTATTATGCACAATCAGGATGGAACTGAGTACGAAGGCGATATAATGGATGAGATGAAGAAATTCTTTGAAAAAAGCATCGAAATAGCTACAAAGGCTGGAATAGACAAAAAACAAATAGTGCTTGACCCGGGAATTGGCTTTGGTAAGGATTTAGAGCAAAATATAGAGGTGCTATCTAGGCTTGAAGAACTTCAAGAATTAGGATACCCAGTGCTTTTAGGAACTTCTAGAAAGAGGTTTATAGGAACAATATTAGAAACTACAGAACCAAAGGATAGGATGGAAGGAACGGTAGCTACTACTGTTTTAGGAATAGATAAGGGCGTAGATATCGTCAGAGTACACGATGTATTAGAAAACGCCAGAGCGGCAAAGATGGCTGACGCTATATACAGAAGAATATAACTTAAGATTTCTGCCGCCTCTAAAGGTGGCAGAAATCTAATTTCAGTGTGAGGTACATATCAGCACTGAAATCATTGAATCAACATTTAACTTGAGATAAAAGTCATTCATTTTTGAATGTGGCGACAAAAATCTCATTTAACTTCAATAATGAATGGTGTGGTAAAGGTGGACAAGATAATATTGAGCAATCTCGGTTTTTATGGATATCACGGAGTTTTGACCGAGGAAAAGAAGATAGGACAGAAATTCTTCGTAGATGTAGAGCTGTACACGGACACTAGAGAAGCTGGTAGAAATGACGATATAAAATCGTCTGTAAACTATGCTGAAGTATATGAAATAGTCAAGTCCGTGGTAGAGAACGAGGTATATGATTTAATAGAAGCAGTGGCTGAAAATATTGCTTCGGAAATACTCAAAGAATTCAATAGAGTTAAAGGAGTTATGGTGAGGATAAAGAAACCAGAAGCTCCAGTCAAAGGGATTTACGATTATTTCGGAGTTGAGATAAAAAGGGGAAGATAGCATGGATAGGATAGTACTAGGTCTTGGCTCGAATATCGGAAATAGACTTGAAAATTTACAAAAAGCCGTTGAATACATCGAAGAGTGTGGCGACATAAGGGTAGTTGACAGATCTAAGATATACGAAACCAAGGCATGGGGATACACGGACCAAGCTGATTTTTTAAACCTATGCGTAGAAGTAGAAACTGATGTCGACGAGTACAGTTTGCTTGGAAGATGTCAGGATATTGAAAAAAGGTTACTTAGGGAAAGACTTGTGAGATGGGGACCTAGGACGATAGATGTAGACATATTGTTTTTCGGCGATGTGTTGTCAAAAGACGAGATGCTGACAATTCCTCATCCACGAATTGCAGACAGGGCATTTGTCTTAGTTCCGCTCTTGGATCTCAAATCGAAATTTTTTATAGAGGGAAAAGATATGGAGTATTATCTAGGTCTTTTAGATAAAAATGAAATAGGGCAAGTAAAGGAGTTTGCAGATGAGCGAGTATAAAAAAATAAAAAATGAAAAAATTAATATAGATGCACAGGGAAAAACTATAGAGGTAGGCAGAGAAAAACTCATGATAGCTGGTCCATGTGCAATAGAAAGCTACGATCAACTGTTAGCGACTGCGAAATTCGTAAAAAGCGTTGGGGCTAATATACTGAGAGGTGGAGCATATAAACCAAGGACACATCCAAATTCGTTTCAAGGGCTAGGTAACGAGGGTCTTGAAATATTGAAAGCGGTAAAAAAAGAGGTAGGTATGCCGGTTATCACAGAAATATTAGACGTGAGAGATTTAAAAGATGTCTATGATATAGCAGATATCATACAGATAGGATCTAGGAATATGCAAAACTTCTCTCTGCTAAGCGAAGTTGGGAAACAGGACAAACCAGTTCTCCTGAAAAGGGGATTGGCGTCTACTATAAATGAGTGGATAGGTGCGGCCGAGTACATAATGGACGAGTCAAATGAAAAGGTGATTATGTGCGAGAGGGGAATTAGAACCTACAACGACTACACTAGAAACACATTGGACCTAGCAGCAGTTCCTATTATACACAAGGAAACTGGTCTGCCTGTAATAGTCGACCCTAGTCATTCAACTGGAATAAGATATCTAATCGAGCCTATGTCAAAGGCGGCATTAGCTTGTGGAGCAGATGGACTTATGATAGAAGTTCATCCAAATCCAGATATGGCTCTATCAGATGGAGAGCAGTCTTTGAATTTCGAAGAGTACTCAAAGCTCATGAAATCAATAAAATTTTAAGAGGAAATACAGCCAGGTCAAATGTCGATTAAAAAAGATATAAAATTTCAAAAAAAGTTTAATAAAAAAAGGACTTGCAAATAAAAAAGTCGAATTATGTATTATAAAGATTGACAATTCTTCAAAATCGTGTAGAATTATAATGTTAATAAAAAAAATCACATGAAGGTGATAGGATGAATGATATTAAGGACATTATCGAAGAGGTAAAGTCTAGATGTGAAATATCTGGGGTAATTTCTGAGTATATAAGACTTACTCAGACCGGATCGAACTATAAAGGATTGTGTCCATTCCATGGGGAGAAAACACCTTCATTTCACGTAAATACGACTAAACAGATGTATAAATGTTTTGGTTGTGGAGAAGGTGGAGATGTGATTAACTTTGTGATGAGAATGGAAAACTTGGATTTCATGGAGGCACTCAAATTGCTAGCTAGCAAATGTGGTATAGAAATAAATACCAATATAAGTGATGAAGCTAGGGCGAATATAGAAAAGTCCAAAAAGATTCAGGACGTATATATTGAGGCTGCAAGATTTTATTTCGCGAATCTAACAGCAGGAAAAAATAAAGGATACGACTACCTGAGGATGAGAGGATTGAGTGATAAAATAATAAAAAAATTTGGGCTCGGCTATTCAAAGGATTCATGGAGTGATTTAAAGGATCATTTGATAAGTAGCGGTTACACAGAAGAGCTGCTGATCGAATCAGGTTTGATACTTAAAAATAAAGACGGAAGCAATAGTTATGATAGATTCAGAAACAGGGTCATGTTTCCTATTTTTGATTACAGAGGAAATGTTATAGCATTTGGCGGACGTACACTAGATGATTCTATACCAAAGTATTTGAATTCACCAGAAACGTTAATATTCAACAAAAGAGAAAATCTATATGGCATGAATTTCACCAGAAAAAACATAAAGGATAGAACTATAATTCTGGTTGAGGGTTATATGGATTTAATTTCATTGTACCAGTACGGCGTTGAAAACGTGGTAGCGACACTTGGGACAGCCTTGACAGATGGACAAAGCCATCTAATTAAAAGGTACGCGGACAGGGTGATAACCTCATATGATGCAGATTCTGCAGGAGTAAAGGCTACACTTAGGGCTGTAGATATTTTAATTAAGTCTGGACTGGACGTGAGCGTTTTAGATTTAGGCGATTTAAAGGATCCTGATGAATTCATAAGGAAGTACGGATTTGAAAAGTATAAGTATGCAATAGAGAACTCTATCCATTATATAAAATATAAAATAGAGAACCTAAAAACAAGGTTTAATTTGGATATAGACGCAGATAGGGTTAAATATATAAAAGAAGCGTGCAATATCGTAAAGGCATTAAAAAGTTCAATAGATATCGACTATTACATCAAGTATATAAGTCAGGATATGAATATCAACATCGAGTCGATACAGAGGGAAGTCTATGGCAAAAACTTCAACAAACAATATGGAAATAGCATTTATAATAAGAAAAAACACGTAGAAGTAAAACCTATGGAGAAGGTCGAAGTGAGGACAGATGGTAAATTGTACTCAGAAAGACTTCTACTCAAGATAATGCTCGAGGACAAGGATTCAAGGGATATTATCTTGTTAAAAGTAGGAAAAGAGGACTTTTTACTCGAAGATAATAAAAAAATATTAGATTTAATTATTAAAAATAGAGAAATGGTTAAAATAGATATTGACAAAATTGAAAAAAATGGTATAAACGAGATTAATTATGCAAATGTTAATACTGTGTCACTTGAGAACGTCGATATAAACAATAGACGAGAGTTGGACGAGATAGTAAATACAGTAAAGAAAAATACTCTCGAGGCTGAAATATCCAGACTTTTGGATAGGCAACAAGAATTAGAACAGAGTCGAGACACGAAAGAGGTAGATCAAGAAATTATGGAGATAGCTTTGGAAATTATTGATATAAATAAGAATTTAAATAATCTGTAGTGGAGGGAGGTTTAAGTATGAGCAAAAAAGTTGAAAAAGCAAGTAAGAAGGCAGATGGCAAGGATACACATAAAAATACAGCAAAGAAACTTATAGAAAAAGGCAAAAAACAAGGATCTCTTACACTACAAGAAGTGGTAGAAGCATTTTCTGAAGAAGATTTTGACAAGGACAAGATAGAAAACCTATACGAGACTTTTGGCAATTTCGGAATTGAGATAACAGATGATAAAGACGGAAAAGTCGGAGTAGATTTTTCTTCAAAGGACGACGATTTCGATGTCGATAGTATCGACCATAATATAGATAATCCTGTAAAGGCTGATGATACTGCAACTGAAAGTCACGCAGCCCATAAGGAAACTGTTGATTTATCGGTTCCAAAAGGAGTCAACATAGACGACCCAGTAAGAATGTACTTAAAAGAAATAGGTAAGATACCATTGCTTAAACCACATGAAGAAGTCGACTACGCCAAGAGGATGAACGAGGGCGACGAAATAGCAAAACAGAGACTAGTAGAGGCAAACTTAAGACTTGTTGTAAGTATAGCTAAGAGGTATGTGGGTAGGGGGATGTTGTTCCTAGACCTTATACAAGAAGGAAATCTTGGGCTTATAAAAGCAGTAGAAAAGTTTGACTACACAAAGGGATATAAGTTCAGTACCTATGCTACTTGGTGGATAAGACAAGCTATCACACGCGCAATCGCAGACCAAGCAAGAACAATAAGAATACCAGTTCACATGGTTGAGACTATAAACAAGCTCATCAGGGTATCGAGACAGTTACTTCAAGAGCTAGGAAGGGATCCGAAGCCAGAAGAGATTGCCAAAGAGATGGAAATGACAGAGGAAAAGGTAAGGGAAATCATGAAGATAGCTCAAGACCCTGTTTCTCTTGAGACTCCAATAGGTGAGGAAGAAGACTCGCATCTTGGGGATTTTATTCCAGATGACGATGCGCTAGCACCAGCTGAGGCAGCGGCATATTCGTTGCTAAAAGAACAGATAGACGAAGTTCTTACGACTCTAAATGACAGAGAACAAGAGGTTCTCAGACTTAGATTCGGGCTTAAGGACGGAAGAGCTAGAACCCTTGAGGAAGTGGGAAAAGAGTTCGAGGTAACTAGAGAAAGAATAAGACAAATAGAAGCTAAGGCTCTTAGAAAGTTAAGACATCCAAGTAGATCTAAGAAACTCAGAGATTACTTAGATTAAAATAGAAGCCATCTCAAGGGAATATTTTTGAGATGGCTTTATATGTATATATAGAATAGACTTTAATTTTTAACTGGAGGATGAGAATTGAAACTTACAAATAGATTGAAAAAAATATCGGAGATAGTGACTCCTGGCAGTAAAATAGCGGATATTGGGACCGACCATGGTTATATACCAGTGCAACTCCTCATGGCTGGTGTAGTGCCATATGCGGTCTTGGGTGATGTAAACAAAGGCCCACTAGACAACGCGAGAGGGCTGGTAGTCAAAAATAAACTTGCGTCAAAGGTGGATTTTAGACTAGGCTCAGGTATTGAGGTGCTAGAGGTCGGCGAGGTAGATGAAATTATAATAGCGGGCATGGGGGGAATTCTGATATCAGACATACTGGGTGCAAACGAGGAAGTTGCTCACAATACTTCAAGGCTTATCCTACAACCAATGCAGGCTCAAGACATTTTGAGGGAATATTTATATGGAAATGGATACGAAATAACCGAAGAGTTCCTCGTGAATGAAGATTTTAGGATGTATGAGATAATAGTGGCTAAGTATACTGGAAAAGTCTCGAAAGATATAGATGAAATATATTTTGAGGTTGGAAAAAAACTAATTGAAAATAAAGATCCACTTCTCAAAGATTTTGTAAATAAAAAAATCCACACTCATTCTGAGATTTTGAAAAATACAGAAGGTGTCGAAGGCGAGTCTGTAGAAAAGAGAAGGTGGGAGAGCAATGAAAAAATATCTAAATTACAGGAAATACTAGATGTATATATCGAAAAATAGGTATGAAGCCCACACAAATGTTACGTATTGAGATTTAGCGAGATTCTCATGTAACAAATTCTCATGTAAAAATTAGGAGGTATATTATGGAACTTGGAAAATTGATTGAGAAGTTAGAAGAGATATACCCAACAAGTATGGCAGAGCCATGGGACAACACGGGTCTCATGGTTGGATATAGAAAAAAAGATGTAAAAAAGGTTATGGTGAGCATAGAAGCGAATGAAAAGTTGATAGACGAGGCTATAGAAAAAAACGTCGATCTAATAATTACACACCACCCTCTTATATTCAAAAAACTCACGAGGGTCAATACCGACGACCTTAAGGGCAGGGAGATATATAAGTTGATTCGAAACGATATGGCTCTCTACAGTATGCACACTAACTTCGATATGGCTAAGGACGGGATGAACGATTACTTTATGAGTTTAATTGGTATAGATGGGGCAAAGAGTTTCGGAGTGAGCAGCGTAGAACAATTGTACAAGGTGGCTGTATTTGTACCAGAAAACTACACAGAAAGTGTAAGAGAGGTGATGTGTCGCTCAGGAGCAGGGTTTATAGGCAACTACAGTAGTTGTACATTTAACATACGAGGCAAGGGTACTTTTTACCCAGAGGAAGGTACAAATCCGTTTTTAGGAACAACAGGTGAGCTAGAATTTGCAGATGAGGTAAAGATTGAGTCCGTAGTGACTCAAAAAATTCTAAAAAAGGTCATAGATGAAATGATAAAAGCACATCCTTACGAGGAGGTTGCCTATGACGTATACAGATTAGAAAATGAGGGCGAGAAAAATGGGGTCGGAAGGATAGGCGAACTAGACTGCGAGATGAAGTTGACTGAGCTAGCGGCATTAATCAAGGAGAAACTTTCTTCAGACTATATAAGGCTGGTAGGTGACGGAGAAAAAATAGTGAAAAGAGTTGCAGTAGTAACTGGAGCTGGAAGTGAATTCATTGGGGAAGCCAAGGAAAAAAGGGCGGATGTGTTTATTACTGGTGACTTGAAGTACCACGAGGCACAGGATGCGGTGGATATGGGAGTAAATATTCTAGACTGTGGACATTTTGAATTAGAATACATATTCAAGGACAAGATGAAGGAGTTTGTTGCACAAAACTTTGAACTCGAGGTAATTGAGAGTGAAGTGGAGTTAAATCCATTCAAGGTAATATGAATTGAGAATAAAATTTAAAAAAAGATTGACATATTTCAGAAAATTGTTTATGATAGTAACAACAAAATATTAAATCCGTTGAAGAGGAAGAGTAATCGATTTAGCTTCAGTATAGAGAGTTGGGGATGGTGGAATCTCGATAAGAAGAATTTCGGTGAATGGGCCTTGGAGGAATTGGCTGAACACAGTTGTAAGTAGGTCAAGTCGGGGTGACGCACGTTATAGCGGACAGGGTATGATTGTACCCGGTAGAGATGTACAGCGTGGTATAGCTGTATAATTTAGGTGGCAACGCGAATTCGACTTCGCCCTATTGTATAGGGCGGAGTTTTTTAATTTCAAAAAAACAACTTTAGAAGGATGCCAACACCTATACAGGTGGCTGTAATAATTCTAATTTAATCGATGTCAAATCCACCACGTGATCACCATCACAGGCAATCAATATTTGTAAAAACTAAAATTATGGAGGTACTACTATGAAGGCGAATACAAAAAAAATGGTTTTAAATTCAATATTATTGGCGATTGGATTGCTTTTACATCAGCTAATGCCCGCACTGGGATTGCCTATCGAACCAGATATGGCACTTGCGATGTTGTTTGTAGTGATGATTTTAAATAAAGGCGATTACAAGACTTGTCTTATTTCGGGAATAATAACTGGAGTATTTACAGCTCTCACTACAAAATTCCCGGGTGGACAGCTGCCAAATGTTTTGGATAAGGTAGTGACAGTAAATCTTATGTACGCATTTATGATGATATCCTATAAACTACCGTTCGTAAAAAATTTAGAAAATGTTAAGAAGGATACTGTAGTTACAGGAATCATGCTTCCGGTTGGAACGCTTTTAAGTGGATCGGTGTTTTTATACTCAGCTAGTATAATCGTCGGTCTTCCAGGCTCGTTTACAGCACTTTTCATGGCTGCTGTAGTGCCTGCGACAGCACTTAATCTAGTCGCTGGTTTATTCCTGTTTAAGATAATAAATATGTCCTTGAAGAGGGCGTCTAGGATTTAAAAAAATTAAAATAAATAAAAAAATTCTACTTGAAGTAATTATTTACTTGGGTTTAAAAGCAAATAATGTATTTCAGCGAAAGCCTAATTTTTTTATATATAAAGCAGATAATAATAGTGAATTCAAATTAGAAAGGAGAGATTTTAATGTTACACATGACGAGACACGAGGCGATTCCAGAAAGAATAGTACGTAAAAAAGGACATCCGGTGATAAAGGCATCAGCAATGCTCACAGGTGCGACTCTAGCAGGTGTGGGAGCGTATGCATCCTATAAAGCGGTTAAAAATCACAACATAAAAAGAGACTTTGAAAACATGCATTTTGAGTATGGTGAAGACAACTGCGGATGTGGTCACGGAGGACATCACCACCATGGACATGGACATCACGGGGTCGACAAAAAAGGTTTAGGTCATTATTCAGACTTTGAAGACTCTGCTGACGATGGTAGAAATACCAACTCATACTCTAGTTACGATCATTCAGATTGTTATATGGGTTACGAAGCTTGCGGATGTGACAAGGATAAGTTCGCCGGTTTTCACAAAGGCGATAGGCAGGGTGGATCAAATGGCGGATTAAACAATATGAAGACCGAACACAGCAGTGAAGACTACGCCGTTTTAAAATCAAAGGTAGATAAATTCAACGAAAACCATAAAATAGGAAGTGCAAATGAATTCAACAACGGACATAAAGACGAGTCCAAAGACGATATTAAATAATTGAGAGTGTAATTGACAGTGAGGAGTATGGCAGACGAGTGAGATAACAAACGTTGCCATACTCCTCGTTAAATCATAACTTGAGATAAATGTCCCAACCTCTACAGGTGGTGACATAAATTCAGTATATCTAAGTGACTACTTGTATTTTTGAGATTAGAGAGCAGTATAACAAGTCAAATAAAAAACTTTGATTTTTGGAAATTTACGACTTTATTTAGTATACAATGTGCTGTATACTAATATTTATACAAAATCTCGCACCTAGACAAGTAGGTGGGTGTAGCATTTATTATTTCAGCGAGGCAAAATTTACCTCACCGGAATCACTGAATCAACATTGAAAATAGAGCAACTTGTATAAAAAGTCTTCGTTATAGGTAAACTATAGGTAAGAATACATAATATTCATGCCAGCTCGTATTTACGGGGGTAAAGCAGACAGAGGTGATTTTATTGGGAAACAAAAAAAATTTAACTGAGAAATTCGATATGATTTACTCGGAACTAGTAGACAAATTATTTGGTCAAGATCTCTTGATAAAAGAAGTATGTAATTATTTTAAGGAAAATATGGAAACAGAGAAGTATGGTAATATATTTCTTATAGGAGATGGTGAGACAGGTAAAAAGACAATAATAAGAAGGATATTTGACGCCCTGAAAGATCAAAATCGTGAGGAAGCGAGCATATCTGAGGTAGATTTATCATCCTACAATTTCAACTTTGGAGACCTAGCATTTTTAAATGATATATTCGACTTGTCAAAGGGCAACTCAAGGGCGATACTATTTAAAAACACTGATAAGGCAAGCAAGGAGATAATCGACATCTTATCGAAGTTAGGCAGTGACAGAAAAATATGTTTAAACGGAAGATACCAGGTCAAAAATGGAGCCTTAATACAGGCAGAAGAGGGATTAGAGAGTAGCGAAGTCGAGGAAATATCGTGTTTTTATATAGGTGAGAAGTTCTTGATTTTCACATCGAATAATTCAAATTGTGATATTTCAAAAAATATATCTGAGGAATTTTACCTTAGTTTGGACAAGGTGTTCCATTCAAAACCACTTACAGACGAAGAAAAGGACCAACTTCTAGAGAAAGAGGTATTAGAAGCTATAAAGGTGGTTGAATCGAAATTTAGGATAGAAATTATGGCGGAGAATGCTGATGTAGAGGAGTATTCAAAACTATACAGTTATATTATGAAATACTATAGAAAAGATAATAATTTTGGTGTATCTGACTTTGTATCGTATATATTTGAGAAGCCACTTACAAACATACTAGATGAGCGATTAGACTCGGCGTGTAGAGAGGTGAGTGTATTTGTCGAAGGTGAATATATATACGCCAGAGTATGTGGGATTGTGTATAATTTCAAAGATTATTCATACCCAACGCTTAGTGAGGCAGAGTACAATCTGAATTCAGTCATAGGAATACAAGATCTCAAGGATTTGATGGAAAAGGTCAAGACAAACTTAAAGGTACAGAGGATAAGGGAGAGGTTGTCACTTCCTACATTCGATATATCGTTAAACATGATATTCGCTGGAAATGCGGGAACAGGAAAGACAAATGTCGCCAGGATAACATTTGAATACTTAAATGCCCTCGGAGTTTTGTCAAAGGGTATTTTCAAGGAAGTCAGCAAGGCGGACTTTGTAACTAAGAATTTAAACGAGGTCTCAAAGAGGACCGATGATATAATAACCTCTGCAATAGGAGGGGTCTTATTTATAGATGAGGCGTATTCACTCTGCGAAAGCGAAGACGACAAGATGGGAAAAGAAATCGTCGACGCCCTATTGAAGGGAATTGAGGACAATAGAGGCAATATAGTAGTAATACTAGCAGGATATGAAAAGGATATAAGAAGGTTCCTAAGTTACAATCAGGGGCTTGAGTCGAGGTTTCCAAACTGGATTCGATTCGAAGACTACACACCTAAGGAAATGTATAAAATAGCAATAAATATAGCTGATTCCAAAGGATACAGGATAAGTGATGATGTAAAACCAGGGCTTATGAATCTATTTGAGAGAAATAACTACTCAGGAAAAAACGACTTGGGAAATGCTAGGTTTGTAAGAAATATTATAGAGAATGCAATAATGGATGCCTCAAAAAAATACTTAAGCGATAGTAATAAAGAAATAGATTTACTCGAGAAGGATAATTTCAACTTTAAGGTAAATACGAAATTCAACTTAGAGAGTAAACTCAGCGAGTTGACTGGACTTGAAACGGTAAAGGACTTCTTGAGAACAGAGTACAAACTCATAGTAGCCCAGGAGAAAAGGCGATCCGCAGGCATAATTACAAAGGTGGACAAGAACTTGAATATGGTCTTTGTCGGAAATCCAGGGACTGGGAAGTCTACAGTTGGAAATATAGTGGCGGAGATGTTGAACAATAGTGGTCTACTTAAAACAGGCAATATGGTGGAGGCGAACATTTCTTCGTTTACAGGAGGAACTGAGCGAGAAACCTTGGTCAAAACAAGTGCAAAATTCAATGAGGCAATTGGTGGAGTTCTGTTTATAGATGAGGCATACGCATTTTTCAGAAGCGAGAGAGGAAAAATTGCATTTAACATACTGACCGATTTAATTAGGACGCATTTGGGTGATATAGTTGTTATATTCTCTGGTGTAGAGAATAAAATGATGGAAATGTTTGAAAAAATAGAACCGTTGGGCGACATATTTACACATTGGCAGGTATTTGACGACTATGAATCAGAGGAGCTCTTCGAAATGTCGCTGACGACTATCAAGAAGAAAGGATTTAAGCTTTCAGATTCTGCTAAAGAAGTACTCCAAGAAAGTTTTTCATTTGTAGTAGAAAGCATTGGAGAGCATTTTAAAAACGGAAGGTTTGTAAATATGTACGTTGAAGATATAATAAGACAACAGAGTATAAGGATAGCAGACCGGGATATCAGCCTTTACGAGATGAATCTAATACTTGGAGAAGATGTAGAAAACAGCGGAGTGATAAATATCGACAACGAGTTTAACTTAGAGGAGAGATTGTACGAACTCAACTTTGAAGAGGATATAAAAAGTTTCGTAAATAGGCAGTACAAGTTCCTAAGGGTTCAAAATAAAAAGAAAAAGTACGGGCTAAGTTCTGAAAAGAAAATACTTCAGAATATGGTCCTAGTAGGTGAGAATGGAGGGAGTAAGAACGAGGCATTGAACCTACTTGCACAGATGTACTACTCTCTAGGTTTGATAGAATACAAAAAAACAGAGATGATAGACGCGGCGGATATTTTAAAGTCGTATGATTCAGGTACGAGTATTTACACTATGCTGTATAGAAAACTAGGCAAGATGGTTATAGTAAACAGGGCAGAACTGCTTATAGAAAACGAAAGAGCTACGGATATGCTCAAGTACGTGTACAAATTCATGATTGAAAACCAAAGGAGGGTAATAATAGCCTTGGTGGACGAGAGAGATATCACAGAAGAACGGATGATGAGGTACAGGGAAGAATCACACGTGTTCCCGATAATCCTGGACTTCAAACATCAGACTCAGAGGCAGCTGTTCAAATCTGCTATATATCAGATAAAGGACTACGGACTTTATCTGATAAACGGTACTGAAGCGCTTTTGGAAGATACTATAAAGACTTTGGATGCAGATGAGAGGATAGGTCTCAACAGCAAGAAACTGGTCGATGTATTTATAAATATGTTGGTTAGGAGACAGAGCCTAAGAATATTTGACACAGATGTGAGTATAGACGAGGTAAACCTAGTAAAGAGCGAAGATATAGTAAGGGTGCAGGAATTGATTATACAGATGTACGGCAATAGATAATAGACTCGAGAATGGGCTGGTGCATTTTGCAACAGCCCATTCTCAAGTTATAACTTGAGATAAATGTCCCCCACCTCTACAGGTGCGGGCATAAATATCATTTCAGTGGGGGTAAATCCCACACTGAAAGCGTTGAATCACCATTTAATCGGTATGTAATTTGACGCCTTAGTTGAATAAGCATTTAATGTAGTAAATAAAAGCGTATAAAGGCAAATTCCTTTGATATTGATTACAAAAACAACAAAAGGCCTAACTAGAATAGAGAGGGAAGTAAAAAATTCTAGTTAGACCAGTGTTTATAAAATCGACAATAATATGTCTGGGAAAAGCTTATTAATTATTTCCTATTTTACGCTCTGGTGCGTTTATATGTTCGAAGTATTTGTTTGTCTCAGAAATAATAATCGGAGACAGAACGAGAAGTGCTATCAAGTTTGGAATAGCCATCAAAGCGTTAAATATATCGGCTAACAACCAAACCACATCTAACTTCAAGAAACCACCGAGTAAAACCATCAGTACGTAAAATACTCTGTAAGACTTGATCTGCTTAACACCAAATAGGTATTCAAAGCATCTCTCGCCGTAGTAATTCCATCCTAGGATAGTGGTAAATGCGAACAATGCTAAACTTATAGTAAGCAGTACCGGACCTAGAGAAAATACACTTCCAAAAGCCTGTTGCGTCATCACTGCACCTGCAGTATCAGAACTCCAAACCCCTGTGATTATCAGTGATAACCCTGTTAAGTTACAGATGATTATCGTATCTATAAAAGTACCTGTCATAGATATAAGACCTTGTTCAGCTGGCCAATGAGTCTTGGCTGCAGCAGCTGCTATTGGAGCACTACCTAGACCCGATTCATTTGAAAACATACCACGGGCAACCCCGTTTCTAATTGCCATAGATATCGTAGCTCCTAAGAAACCTCCTGTAGCCGCTGTTGGGCTAAATGCATCTTTAAGTATAAGTGCGAATGTTGCTGGTATCTTATCTGCATTTGCGATTAGCACTATTGAGCAGATAATAATATAAATTATTGCCATAAAAGGTACTACCTTGGTAGAAACGTTTGAAATACTCTCAAGTCCATTGAAGATTATAACGGCAACAAATATTGCTAAAACAACTGATGTAACCCTAGGATCAACTCCAAAAGAACTATTTATTGAAGATGTAATAGAGTTAACCTGTGTGAATGTACCCATCCCCATAGTAGCGACTAAAACACCACTGGCTGCAAAGAATATTGCTAGAGGTTTGAACTTTTCTCCCATCCCCATAGTGATATAATGCATTGGACCACCAGCTATTTCACCGTTGTCGTCCGTCTTCCTGTATTTAATGGCTAGAACTCCTTCTGAGTACTTAGTAGCCATCCCGAAGAATCCTGCGAGACACATCCAAAAGAGTGCTCCTGGACCACCGGCTTTTATCGCTGTAGCAACTCCGACTATATTACCAGTACCGATCGTAGCTGCTAATGCAGTACATAATGCTGCAAAACTTGTAACATCGCCGCTGCCAGCGTTTTCCGCCTTGAATATAAGTTTAAGCGCTTTAGGTAGTTTGAATACCTGAAGAACTCCAAGGCGTATCGTGAGGTAAAAACCAGTACCCATTAGTAGAACGAGCAGTGGAGGTCCCCACACAAAACTATCAATTTTGTCTAAAACTGTGATAAAATCCATACTATATCCTCCTGATTATGATAAATTATATCAGCCATATCATAATATGGAAATGGAACTTAGGAAGTTATAGAAACAGATTTTCAATATACCAGCCAAAAGCATGAGGAAAGTAGAAAAATCATGTGGATTAGTCTAAACCCATGTCAGCGATATCAAAACTATGACAATCGATAATAATTAAGTATTGCGTATAAAAGTTCATGTCATGTTTTTCTATATTGGTAGAATTCACTGTCCTTTTGCCTGAGAGATTGAGCATATCTGCCTTGCCCCTTCGGCGCCCATTACGGGACTCTCCAGAGTTCCATTGATATTACAGTCCTGCATAAATGCACCTGAAAGTTTTACTTCTTCGGTGACCCAAGGGTCTCTCCTATAATATCTTAACCATTTTTAATTTAATATGATTCTAGCTAAACAACTGATATATGAGTCAACTGACACTAATTTAAGAGTAGTCTCAATTAGCCCAAAATAACAATTGGTTAAGTACAGTATACATTGGTGAAAATTGTTTGTCAAATGAAAATTGTGTTTAATTCAAATAAATATGCTAAATGCTGCTGCACCTAAGCCTAGATTAAACTGGGCTCGAGGATTTAAGTGATTGGCATATCCCTCACTTAAATAAGAATTATTTGCCAAACCAAGAAATTAGAAATAATTCGTAAGTTATAAAATATTCGAAAATAAATATTAATCTATGAGAAATAAATTTCAAATATAGTATTGACATTTTTTTTCAGATGATCTAATATAATAAATCATAGCAAAAGAAAAATAAAAAATTAAGATAACGTCTTATCAAGAGCGGTGGAGGGGCTGGCCCTATGAAACCCGGCAACCAGTATATTTTATATACAATGGTGCTAAATCCTGCAACTATATTAGTTGATAGATGAGTGTAAATTAAGCCTATAAAGGCCCGAGTTTATGCTCGGGCCTTTTTTAAGATTTGAGTGTTATCAGATGATTGGAGGAAATATATTGATTGAAATTAGAGGTGTAGAAAAATACTTCGGAGCGACTAAAGTTCTAGAAGACATAAATTTGGATATAGATTCCGGTGAGATATATGGGATAGTAGGTCACAGTGGTGCGGGAAAATCTACACTGCTCAGATGCATAAATGGACTTGAGGACTATCAAGGAGGAAGTATCAAGGTATCTGGAAAGGAGGTACGAGATCTAAACGAAGAGGAAATAAGAAATTTGAGAAAGGATCTTGGAATGATATTTCAGCATTTTTCGCTCTTAGAGAGAAGAACTGTGTTTGAAAATGTATCACTTCCACTTGAATGTTTTGGATACCAAAAGTCAGACATCAAAAAGAGGGTTGACGAACTATTAGAGATAGTTGGCATAGCCGATAAGAGTGGTGTAAAACCCAAGAACCTCAGCGGTGGTCAGAAGCAGAGGGTAGCGATTGCCAGGGCATTGGCGCTAAATCCAAAGGTAATGCTCTGTGACGAGGCGACGAGTGCCTTGGATCCAAACACTACAAAGTCGATACTTGCGCTCTTAGATGATATAAATAAGAAATTTGGAATAACTATAATAATGGTTACCCACCAAATGGAGGTTATCAAGCAGATATGTAGCAAGGTCGCAATAATGGAAGAAGGAAGGGTGCTAGAGGTAGGACCAACCGAAGATATATTCCTAAAAAACAGTAAAAATCTCAGAAAGTTAATAGGAGAGGACAATATAATCCTGCCAGAAGGAACTAATATAAAGCTAATGTTTCCAAAGGAGGATTCGAATAAGCCGATAATAACTACAATGGCTAAGGAATTAGACATAGATATATCTATAATATTTGGAAAGTTAGAGCAATTTAAAGAAGATATACTTGGATCGCTTATCATAAACATCGAAGAAAAGGATGGAGACGGCGTAAAGAAATTTTTAGATGAGAAGGGAATAGGATGGGAGGAGATAGAAAATGGCGTTAAATGAATTCTTAAAAACCATGTTTGTCGATGCCTTGTTTCAGACGCTGTATATGACAATAGTACCGACGGTGGTGGCGACAGTCTTGGGATTTATGTTGGCAATAATCTTGGTAGTGACCGCGCCTAAGGGGTTGAAGCCGAACTACATGGTAAACAAGGTACTCGGAGTTATAGTAAATGTACTAAGAAGTTTCCCGTTTATTATACTTATAATAGCGCTTTTCCCGATTACGAGGTTGATAACGGGAACCTCTATAGGGGAGACAGCCGCCTTAGTACCGATTACGATAGGAGCTGCACCATTTATAGCTAGGGTAATAGAAAGTGCGTTAAACGAAGTAGAACCAGGACTTATAGAAGCAGCTAAATCGTTTGGAGCGACTAAGACTCAGATAATATTTAAGGTAATGATTAAAGAGGCAATGCCTTCTATAGCAACAGGCGTGACATTGTCGTCAATATCTATAATCGGATACACAGCGATGGCAGGTGCAGTTGGAGCTGGAGGTTTTGGAAATGTCGCTATTGTGTATGGATATCAGCAGTTTGACACAAATATAATGATATACACAGTTGTGGCACTTATCATATTGGTACAGCTAATACAGGGTGCAGGCAACCTTTTATACAAAAAACTCAGAAATTAGTAAGCGGGCATAAATCTCAGTGGTGGTTAAATCCTCCACCACGTGATTACCAGCACAGGCACTCACCAGCACAGGCAATAACTATTTAGTGGATATAGAAATTATTAAAAATAAAATTAATGGAGGAACGATTATGAAAGCAAAAAAATTATTGGGAATAAGCTTATCTGTGTTACTGACACTAGGGGCGGCTGGCTGCTCATCGAAACCAGCTGAAAAAGAGGCAGCAAAATCAGGAGACGACAAGGTAATCGTCGTAGGTGCGACTCCAAATCCGCACGCTGAAATACTCGAGCAGTTGAAACCAGTTTTAAAGGAAAAAGGATACGAACTACAGGTCAAAGTATTCAACGACTACGTAATACCGAATACAGCCTTATCTGAAGGATCGCTAGACGCAAATTATTTCCAACACATTCCGTACTTAGAGGAAACAGTAAAGGAAAAGGGATATAAATTAACTTCAGTTGCAAAAATACATCTAGAGCCATTAGGGCTTTACTCTAAGGAATTAAAGGATGTAAAAAATCTAAAAGACGGAGCTACGATAGCTATACCAAATGACGCTACAAACATGGCAAGAGCTCTAAAATTACTTGCTGACAACGGAGTACTGAAGGTAAAAGACGCTGAACTCATAACTAAGAACGATATTACAGAAAACCCTAAGAAAATAGTTATAAAAGAATTGAACGCCGAGCAGCTGGCTACAGTGCTTCAAGATGTAGACGCAGCGGTTATAAATACTAACTACGCATTGACTGCCAAGTTAAATCCTACAAAAGACGCGTTGATACTAGAGGCAAAAGATTCTCCATATTCAAATGTAATAGCTACAAGGGAAGATAATAAGGACAGCGAAAAGATAAAAGCGCTTGTAGAAGCAATACAGAGTGATCAGATTAAAAAATTCATAGAAGAAAAATATGAAGGTTGTATAATTCCTTCATTCTAGTGTAAATCTAGGCAGAGTTATGGTAGTACAGGATAAACATAGAATAGACCTAAATAGGAAAGGTAAGTAAATTTTTACTTACTTTTTTTATTTGCTTCAAGAATTGACAAAATATCTTATCTAAACATGTTAAAATAAAGTATCGAGATCAAAACAAAGAGGGGATATTTAATGGAATTAAAGAAGTTGTTTAGAGATAACAGATGGATGTCTTTGTATATGGCAGGACTAGGAGTAGTAATGTTCATAAATCCAAATGCGTTCATATTTCTGATAAGCATTTTTGCAATATCGGTGCTCTGTATTTTCATATACACTCGCTCCTATATAATAGAGGGTGAAGATATACTGGCAGATGCATTTATCAGCTGCAGCGTGCTAGTAGTACTGCCGTGTATATACGGAATGACCTTGCATACGAACAACCATATCATCACGGTACTTACAATTATGAATATATCAGGACCTATGTACTATAGGTCGATCCAACGCAATAAATTTAATAAGTTTCTAACTTATTCGATCTACTTTGTATCGTTTACAGCCTTGTATATGTGTAAGGTAACTTTTGGTTCAGTCGTCGCAGGTAAAATCACGCTACTTGCAAATGTTGTATTGTGTATATATAATTTCAGCATAATAGCATATAAAGTCGACAATCATACAGATGAGATAAATACCCTGGTTCACGATTGTTCATTCGTGTTTTTGGCAAATATTCTGTTCGCATTTCTATTTGCAAGTCCCAGTGTAATAAACAAGGTAAAAAACACACATGTAGAACTATATCTACTAACTATGTACATTTACTACATCTACGCAACTAGGATAAAAGACAAGGTAGTGATGTCACACTCTACCTTATATGAAAGCAATGTAAGACTTAACAAAAACAGACAGAAGCTAGACAAGTTAAATATGGCTATAAAACAGGATCTGGTAATACAAGAAAAATTAAACGAGTACATATTACAGAGAAAAGAACTTTTGGAAAAGGCACTCGATACCATGCCTGATGCGTGGGCGATAATGGAGCGAGACCTGTCCATAAGCTACTACAACAAGAAATACGAGGCAGAATTTGTTGACGAGTCAGGCAAGGACAAGGTATTTCTAGACGTAATAAGGGAGAGCAAAAAGGTATTTGATAAACTGGGGGCAAAGATATCTATATCGGATAAAAAAGTAGATATATACGATAAAAAATTCCTTCTAAATGTAAATCACGATAAGCACCACGATAACTATCTAATAAGCTTAAACGACATCACCGCAGAGTCGATAATGGACAAAAAATTAAAGGAAATAAATGAGGATTACGAAAAGATAGTTATGAACATACCCTGTCCAATAGCGATAAGGACAACTGGAGAAGACGATGAGAAGAACGTATTGATGCAGGTAAATGATAGTTTTATAAAAAGTTTTGGGATAAGCGAAGAAGAGCTGTTGAAATACACAATAAAAGAGTATATAGATAAATTCGAACTTAGGATATTTGACAGCAATAAATTCGACGTGGTAGATATACATGACATAGAGGCTAGAAAATTTATAGAAGACAGCAAGGAGAAGAGGGGGATAATAGACTACAGCATAGTAGACAGCTATGGGAACAGGAGAATAGAAGAGGTAAGACTTGCGGACTACTATATAGAAAACAATATCTTTGAACTGTTGACGTTTAAAGATATATCAGAAGAGATAGATATATTGAGTGAAATAAACAATAGAAGTATAACCTATGAAAAAATACTAGATGCCATACCAGAGGCTATATTCCTCGAAAATATATCGACTTCAAGGGTAATATACACAAACAAGGCGTTTGTAGACCTATTTGGAATTGAAGACGATACGAGTGGCGAGGTGACTCAAAAGTACAGAAATATACTGGTTAAAAAATACATCAATAATCTTAAGATAGGAAATCAAGGCAAGTACATTAACATAGTGAACGAGAAAAATACAATCAAAGAGGTAGAACTCGTTTCAAGGAAGATATACTTTGGTCAGAGAGAGTGTAAGGTGAGGATAATAAGGGATTTGAGTGTCCAGAGGAAATCTGAAAAGATGCAAAAATCGCTTTTCAAACAGAGGGCGTACGACCAGATGAAGATGGAATTCTATGCAAATATTTCTCATGAATTGAAAACGCCTTTGAACAATATATACAGCTCATCTCAGCTGATAGAAAAGCTGTTTGAAGGAGGAAAGATAAAGGAGAGCACAGATGTTTTAGACAACCATTTGAGAATCACAAAACAGAATATGTTTAGGTTGATGAAGCTTATAGACAATATAATAAATATATCCCAGATTAAGTCTGAAATATATATGGTAAATATAGAGAAATTTAATGTAGTGGAGGCGGTAGAGGATATAGTAGCATCCACAGATGCCTACTACAAATCAAATAATATAGATCTAGTGTTTGATACAAATGAAGAGGTAATTATGGTAGAACTCGACCCAGAGTCTATCGAGAGGATAGTGTTAAATCTACTATCAAACTCCATAAAATTCACACAGCCTGGTGGGAAGATAACCGTAGGGGTGTATAAGAATGGAAAAAACGTGGAGCTCATGGTAAAGGATACTGGTGTTGGAATAAAAGGAGAGAAGCTCAAGGAAATCTTCGGTAGGTTCAATCAGATTGAGGACAGTGGGGTTTCAAATGAATTTGGTAGCGGAATAGGGTTGTTTTTAACAAAGTCGCTCGTCGACGCTCAAAAAGGGAAGATAGATATAGAGAGCGAAATAAATGAGGGAACTGAGATAACGATAACTTTCTCGGTCATGGACTCAGAATAAAATATTTAAATAGTAATTGCTTGTGCTGTAAAGTGCTTGTGTTGTAAAGTGCTTGTGCTGTAAAGTGCTTGTACTGAAATGAGATAAATGTCCCCCACCTGTACAGGTGGGGGACATTTATCTCAAGCTATATATTATGGTTCATATGTTAAACTGCGATTAATTGAATAAATTTTTGAACCAATCCACTATCGAAGCGAAGAATCCCTTAGCTTCTGGACTGTCTACCGCGTCCTCGGTTTTTTTCTTTAGGTCCTTTGCAGTATCTGCAGCCTTATCCAATCCGTCTCCAGCCTTCTTAGCCATATCGTCTACTGTCCTCATTATATCCTTGTCTGTAGAGTCTATAATAGCACCTTCTCCAAGTGCAGAATCGTTAGTCTTAGCTAGAATGCCCTCTTCTCCAGAGCTACCTCCTGAGAATAATCCACTGAACCAGTTTTTAACAGAAGAGAAAAATCCCTCTCCGTCCACGGTTTCACCGAGGTTTTTAAGTTCAGCACTAACGTTATCGGTAACGTTATTCAGAGTAGACTTTACCGAGTTGTAATCGTAGTTCTGTTTTGCAATCTTTTCCATAAGAGCTATAATCTGATCGATTTGCTCTTGGGTAAGTGTTATGTTGTAGTTGTTTGTGACGTTGTTTATAACATCTGCTATCTGGGTATTTCCAGATACGCCGTCTTTGATGACTTCTTTTTTAATGTCGTTTATAACTCCAGCAGCTTTTTCTTGTCCTATTTCATCACCTAGATTACCAGTGGTAACTAGCTCTTCAGATGCAAGCTCTTTCTTCTCTGTGTCAAGCTTTTCCCCGGAAGCATCTTCAAAGGCCTTCATTATACCTGTAAGGGCTCCTGTACCACTTACCTTATAAGGAGCTGCTGCTAGCACATTTGCATGCTCTAGGCCTGCAGTAGATAGCGTAGAAGCTATCATGGAACTCGTTACCCATGTCAAGTTTGCAGTCTTTACATTTATACCGCCCTTTGTAGTAGGTTCGACATACGAGCAAGAAATAGTAGCCTTGCCGAGTTGAGCTTCAGTTGCAACCCCCTGTAGATACTGTCTCTCTTCCTTGTTGGTAACGTCTAGGAGCAAGACCTCATCCTTTTTAACCCCGAAGTAATCTAACATCTGTTGTTTTTGTGCAGCAGATAGATTTACACCTAGGGTTACGACGTTAGCGCCGTCTGCAAAAGCTAGATTGAAGCTTCCTGCAATTACCGTCATACATATAATCAGCGAACTTGCTATTTTTTTTAGTTTCATTACTTTCTCAACCTCCATGTATAATTGCCAATTTAGGGCAATTTAAACTTTAATTGAATCAAATTTTAAGTCGTTTACAACTCATCCATGTATTATATCATAAATTGAAAATATGTGAACAAAATCGAGTAAAATAATTGGAATGACTTAAAGGGGATATTTTAAATAAATGAGAACAACATTGTATAATTTAATCTCTACAAGCCTGTATAAAAATTTGGAGATCAAATACATTAACAATTGAAAAAACCCAGCGTTTAGTATAATATATACTTGAGAAAGATGATAAAACGATAGGAGATAAGTAGACAAATGTCAAAAGAATTAGTAGTAGATAGAGTAATAAGGTATCTAATAGAAGATTTATTAGTTCCACAAGATATGATAGATACAAATGTTGAATTAGCTGAATTCCAAGAAGGTGCGGAAGGCATACTCGATATAGTTGTAAATGTAGAGGACGAAGACAACTATTTCATACCAGTTATGATAATCAAATGTATGGACGATGATATCCCATTGGAAGGCGAAATTCTAGAAAAACAAATAGAGTTCTTGGAAGAAGTTGACAACATAACCTCTTCAGGAAGATTGGTTTTAACAAACGGAGACCAGATGATGTATGCAGATTGGAAGGGTGAAGATTACGACACAGAATCAGCACTTCCATCTTATGAGACTATGGTAGAGGAGTTCAAAGAATCAGAAAGACTAGCTGAGTTGCTTGAACACGAAGAAGACTGTGGATGCGGACATGATCACCACCACGAAGAAGATTGCGGATGCGGACACGATCACCATCATGAAGAAGACTGCGGATGTGGACATAAACACAACTAAAAATTCCATAATTGAGCGATGACAGAGGATGTCTAAACTAAGAAAGTTGAATTTCTATTTTAGACATCCTTTTTAAAAATTTATCTGTTTTTCACACACATATTTATTGAGGGAATTAAATATAAATATTATATAGGTATGATTGCAGAGGGAAAAAGCAGTGTACTAGTCGATAAAGGGGTGATATCTGTGTGTGCATTAGGAGAGGGATCAAATGGAAACAACAGTTCATACGACGCCGTTTCAAATGCAATGAGAATGTACCTAAATGACATAGAGAGCTTCGAGATGTTGACACCTGAGGAGGAGGTAGAACTAGCAAAGCAGATTATGAATTCATCAATAACTGCTAAGGAAAAATTTATAAATGCTAATTACAGATTGGTTGTCAGCATAGCAAAAAGATATAAAAGGGAAAGTATAGATCTATTGGACTTGATTCAAGCAGGCAATATGGGACTTATAAAGGCAGTCGATAGATACGATTACAGAAAGGGCTTTAAGTTCAGTACATACGCAACTTGGTGGATTAAGCAGAGCATCATCAGACATATAGACGACTGTGAGAGTACGATAAGGATTCCAGTACACGTACAGCAGAAACTGAATACGATAAGCCGAAAAAAAAGGGAATACATAACTGAGTTTGGACGGGAACCTAGCGTCAAGGAACTCGCTGAGTACTGCGATTTAGAAGAAGAAAGACTAATAGAGTTAAATATGAACTACAAAAACATAATATCCCTAGACAACCCGATCAGAGAAAATGAAGATGCCTGTCTTGTTGAGATAATACCATCAGACGGTTCGGTAGATTTAGTTAGCGAGGCGGTTGAAAAAAAGAATTTGAGGGAAAATATAGATGAGATACTGTTAGTTCTATCAGAGCAAGAACAGGAAGTATTGAAGATGAGGTTTGGACTTCACGATCAAAGGCCTAGAACCTTGGAGGAGATAGGAAAAGTATACGGTGTGACGAGGGAGAGGATTCGCCAAATTGAATCGAAGGCTATCAAGAAGTTGAGGGCGACGAGCAAGGCAAGCTATCTAGAAAACTATTATTGACGACAGTCTAAATTTATACGTGATTGTATATGTTGAATAGAAGGAAGACATATATGGTAAGGTTGATTTAGACGGAAAATGGAAGGAAGATATGAAAAAAATTACAGAAATTATTGATTATACTTATTTAAAGCCATTTGCAAGATGGGAAGACATCAAATCGCTGTGTGATTCGGCGAAATCGGCAAATGTAGCATCTGTATGCATTCCGCCGACTTATGTAAAAAGGGCGGTGGACTATTTAGACGGAGCAGTACCTGTATGCACGGTGATTGGATTTCCACTTGGATACCAAAAGACGGATCTAAAGATAAAAGAAGCCGAGTTAGCTGTAAGCGATGGGGTAAGTGAGTTGGATATGGTAGTAAATATCGGCGATTTGAAGGACAAGCGCTATGATGTGATAGAAAACGAAATACGCTCCCTAAAGAAAGTTGCGGGAGAGAGGATATTAAAAGTTATAATAGAGACCTGCTATCTAAATGATGAAGAAAAGATCATTATGTGTGATCTAATTATAAAGGCCGGAGCTGACTTTGTAAAGACCTCTACTGGATTCGGAGATGCAGGAGCTACTGTACATGATGTAGAGCTATTATACAGGCATTCAGAAGGTAAGATAAGGGTGAAAGCATCTGGAGGTATAAGGACAGGTGCTCAAGCGCTAGAATTAATGAAAGCCGGAGCCCAAAGAATAGGCTCCAGCGTTTTGTTGGAAGATTAAATAAACAATCTATAGATAGTAGTCGTCAAAAAACATACGGCTACGGCTATCACAGTGGGTAGTAGGAAGCCGACAGCAGTCCATTTTCTACTGCCCGTTTCTTTTCTAATAGTCAAAAGAGTGGTAGCACATGGCCAGTGTAGCAAGCTAAACAACATGACATTTAAGGCGGTCAGGTAAGTCCAGCCGTGAGATATCAAAACCTTACCTAGCTCCTGAAATGAATCCATCTCCATCATAGAGCCAGTGGATAGATAGGACATGAGGAGTATAGGTATTACTATTTCATTTGCTGGAAATCCTAGAATAAATGCGAGTAAAATAAAGCCGTCAAGTCCGAGGTATACTGCGAATGGATCTAGAAACTGAGCTAGATGCTCTAACACGCTTACGTCTCCAACTGTCGTATTAGCTAGTATCCAAGTGATTAAACCAGCGGGTATAGCAACCACCAGAGCACGTCTCAACACAAATATAGTCCTGTCTATGATAGAAGAGTATATGATCCTACCGACCTTAGGGGTCCTGTATGGTGGAAGTTCAAGTGTGAAGGTAGATGGAATTCCCTTGAGCAAGGTCTTAGAAAGAGCGTAGGACATAATCAGTGTAGTGATTATACCTATTAGGATTATACCTGTGACTACGAGTGCAGTAACCAGACTGGAAGCTACAGAGTTGCTCACCACAGAACTGAAAAATATGGTCGATACTGCAATTAGAGTTGGAAAACGACCATTGCAGGGAACGAAATTGTTTGTTAGTATAGCTATCAAACGCTCTCTTGGAGAATCTATTATCCTGCATCCAATCACACCTGCAGCGTTACACCCAAATCCCATGCACATGGTGAGACATTGCTTACCGTGGGCACAGGCTTTTTTAAACATATGGTCAAGGTTAAAGGCAATGCGCGGAAGATATCCTAAGTCCTCTAGCAAGGTAAAAATCGGAAAAAATATCGCCATAGGTGGAAGCATGACGGAGATGACCCAGGCTAGAGTTTTAAAAATTCCATCTATCAAGAGCCCAGTCAGCCAAGATGGGCTGTTTAAAGCATTCAAGGTGTTTGAAAGATAAGGCTCAAAGCTGAATAACAATTTGGATAGAAGTGTTGAGGGATAGTTTGATCCAGTGATGGTAAGCCAAAGTACAAATCCGAGTAAGGCCAACATTATAGGTAGACCAAATTTTTTAGAGGTTAGAATCTTGTCTATCTTCTCATCCCTGTCTTCAAGTCCAGTAGACTTATTTATATTAGCCTTAGCGCTGAGAGCTAGAGCGTAGTCGTAGTTTATTTTTGTATAGTAATCTCGTATACTCTGTTTATCCACATCGGTATCTACCGATTCTTTTATATTATTTAGTTCTTTAAGTGTCTCATCGTCGTAGTAATCTTTCATGGATTCAAATATACTCTCATCCTTGTCGATAAGTCTGAGTGCAACCCACCGTGGATTGACTTCTGGAACGATTTTTTCAATCTTAGGCAAGAGAGAGTCTACAAGTTCTTCGGTTTTTTCGTCGTATTGGATGATATTTGGTTTTTTATTGTGTTTGTCAGATGTGATTTTTGAGATTTCGTCTTTTAGGCAAGACATTCCCTTTCCATCTCTTGCGGATGTTAGAACGACAGGAATATTAAGTTCATTTTCAAGGACTGCCTTGTCGATTACAATTCCTTTCTTAAGCGCCTCATCTATTAGGTTTACGCAGAGGACTATCTTATCTGTGAGTTCCATTACTTGAAACAAAAGATTTAAATTCCTTTCGAGTGAGGTTGCGTCACATATTACTACGGTTACATCAGGTGCACCAAAACAGATGAAATCCCTAGCAACAATCTCCTCCTGTGAAAGGGCGAATAACGAATAGGTACCTGGTAAATCCACGAGGATATAATCCCTTTTCATATGTGTGAAATTGCCTCTTGCGGTGGCAACTGTTTTTCCTGGCCAATTTCCAGTATGTTGCTTCAAGCCAGTTAAATAGTTGAAGACCGTACTCTTGCCAGTGTTTGGATTGCCAGCAAGTGCGACCATGGTTTCACATTCTTTCCTGTTGACATTGAACATGTCTTTTAGAGAATTCAGTTTAGTTGAACTATATGATAATCCCAATTTCACGACCTCCTAATTAATATTACATAGTTGAAACCAAAATCAACTCTCCCTCTTCTCGCCTGAGGGCTATTTTAGATCCCCTGATTTTGTAGACGGTCAAATTATTTCTAGGTCCCTTCCTTATAACGTCGACGTAAGTTCCCTTTGTGAGCCCTAGTGCGAGCATTCTCTCGCGAAGATTTCCGTCTGAGAGTAAATCTTCGACCTTGACCCTATTATTCTCATTGATGTCACATAATTTATGCATGTTTGCCTCCAGTTTTTTGTTTTAAATTCTATAAATATCCCTCTTATCAACTTATGTAAAAGATCTATTTATATTACAATAAAAATTACAAAAATATCACAGGAAGGTCACTGCTTTTGATCTGGATTAATGGAAAGGTCCTGATTTAAATTAATTCAATTGTCAAAATTAAAATCTCAAATATGTATATATATTCAGAAGAAGGAGATAATAAAAAAATAAAATTAAAATCGTTTACTTTTAAAAAATAATGTAATATAATATGAGTATTCAAACAATATATTTAATGCGATGAAGAGAAGAGTAGAATTATTTCGATACATGTAGAGAGCTTCGGTGTGGTGAAACGGAGTGGTCGATTGATTTGAATACATCTCAGAGCTGCATCCTTGAAAGGTTTCGAGTAGGGGATGACGAATAGTACACGTTATAGTACTTAGGTAAGTCTTCATGATTGCCTGTTGAGGTCGGTGTCGCAAGGCATTGGCGAAATTAGGTGGTAACACGTGAGTACACTCTCGTCCTTTTATAGGAGCGGGAGTTTTTTAATGCAAACTATTCAAAAGACTAAACGCATAAAATTTGCAATGAATATATAAGGGAGGTAATTTAAATGAATGTAGAAGAGCAGATGAAAATTATAATGAAGGGTGTAGACGACCTGATCGATGAGAAAGATTTAAGGGAAAAGCTGATTAAGTCTGAAAAAGAGGGAAGACCATTAATAGTTAAATTAGGTCTTGACCCAAGTGCACCAGACATACACATAGGTCATACTGTTGTACTTAGAAAGATGAGACAACTTCAAGACCTAGGTCATCAAGTCGTGCTTCTCATAGGTGACTTCACTGGAAAGATAGGTGACCCTACAGGTAAGTCTAAGGCGAGGGTTGCGCTTACAACAGAAAAAGTTATGGAAAATGCAAGGACATACGAAGAACAGATATTCAAGGTACTAGACAAGGATAAAACTATAGTTAAATTCAATAGCGAATGGCTGTCAGAACTTCGTTTTGACGATGTCATCAAGTTGGCTGCCAGTATAACTGTGGCTAGAATGTTAGAGAGAGAGGACTTCAAGAAGAGATACGAAAGCCAAACTCCTATTTCAGTGCATGAATTCTTCTACCCATTGATGCAGGCGTACGACTCTGTAGAACTAAAGGCTGATATAGAATTAGGTGGTACAGACCAGAGGTTCAACCTTCTAATGGGAAGACAGATACAAAAAGACTTCGGAATGGATCAACAGATAGTAATAATGATGCCACTTCTAGAAGGACTTGACGGGGTAAACAAGATGAGTAAGAGTCTTGGAAACTACATCGGAGTAGATGAAGAACCAGGACTTATGTACCAAAAATCAATGGAAATACCAGACGAACTAATAATAAAATACTACAACCTAGTGACAGACGTTCATCCTGATGAAGTAGCCAAGATTAAACAGGCACTTGAAAACGACACAGTAAACCCAAGGGATATAAAAATGAGCTTGGCTAAGGAAATAGTGACTCTATACCATGGAGCAGAGGCAGCTCAACTTGCCGAAGATAGATTTAAGTCTGTATTCCAAAAAGGACAGATACCAGAGGATATAGAAGTTGTAGAAGTAGCTCGCGAAGGTCTGGATTTAGCAGGAGTGTTAGTGGAAAATGGATTGGCTCCAAGCAAGAGCGAGATAAGGAGAATGGCTTCACAAAACGGAGTTAAGGTAAATGGAGAAAAGTTAAATAACTTAAATGAAGTACCAGCTGAGACTGAATTGGTAGTTCAAGTAGGTAAGAAGAAGTTTATCAAGTTGATATTGAAATAGACATTCATAAAATCTATAACTTGAGAAATATGTTCCCTGCCTCTTTAGGTGGGAACATCTATCTCAGGTTATATTGAATATGGAGCTGATTTTGACAACATTAAAGAGGGGAAGAATCTGAATTGAAAAAGTACTATGGTGAATTTGGACTAATCCTCGTCACTATGATTTGGGGGATGGGATTTGTCGGAACACAGCTCGCTATAGATGGAGGCCTGACTGTACTTCAAATAGTTACGATTAGGTTTTTGATAGCGGCAGTTATCATGGGGGTTGTATTCTATAAAAAAATAAAAAAATCTATGAATAAAAGGGCATTGATATCTGGAATAATATTAGGAATAGCACAATTTACTGCATTTTCACTCCAGACGGCTGGACAGATGCTCACAACGCCATCAAAGAATGCGTTTATTACATCGTCAAGCGTTATTATAGTTCCTATTATAGGCTTACTCTTATTTAAGAAAAAGCTAGATAAGTTAGGAATCATAAGTAGTTTTATGGCGTTAATAGGAATAGGTATACTGTCTCTTGAGAGCGACTTCACGCTTAATTTAGGCGATATACTTACATTTATGTGCGCAATAGGTTTTGCCTGCCATATAGTGTTTACAGGTGAATTTGTAAAGGTGAGCAACGCTATAGTGCTTACTGTCGTGCAATTTGCTACAGCATTTGTATTATCGTTTATAGCCCAGATCTGCACAGGTCAACTAGTTATAACAACCACATCTATGGGCGTAGTTGGAGTCTTATACCTAGGTGTATTTAGCACGTGCATTTGCTTTTTCCTTCAGACTGTATGCCAAAAGCGTGTAGAAGGAAATAGAGCCGCGGTGATATTATCGATGGAGGCTGTGTTTGGAACGATATTTTCAGTGCTATTGCTTGGAGAAAGCATTACGTCAAGATTATTGATTGGAAGTTCACTGATATTTATAGCTATTATAATTGCTGAGACAAAGTTGTCGTTTCTTAAGTTTGGGCGCAGATCAGATAGTAAATGTTCTGTAGACATAGACTGTGATAGCAATCCAGAGATGAGTTAAATCTAAATTGCTATTATGTAAAAAAGTTAAATAAATTTAAAATTTTGTTTGAGACTAGTCTTCAAGGGTATATATATACTTGCGAAGATAAGTAATGCAAAAAATAAATTTACAATAAAAATACAAGATAAAATCAGGAGGAAGTAAAAAATGAAAAAATTTGTTTGTACAGTATGCGGATATATCCACGAAGGAGAATTCCCACCAGAAGTATGTCCAGTATGTAAAGTAGGAGCTGACAAATTCGTTGAAATGGAAGGCGAAAAAGTTTGGGCCGATGAACATAGAATAGGTATAGCACAAGGTGT